>JAFTSQ010000017.1 GCA_017467205.1 Clostridia bacterium
TCGCAACGGTGCGCAAGGCATCCGCGGCAGGCATTGGTTACTTCATAACCGCCAACGGGACACTCATCACAAGCAATTTCGATTACCTCTATAACATTAGGGTTGTTTTTATCGCCGCCCATAGCAAGCTTTACACGCTCGCCGAGGATGGCTCTTTCTTTATATACACAACAACGCATCGTGGGCTCGTTACCGGGGACGAGTTTTTTGGGAATGTCAATAATATTCTCAAGAAGCTTATCTTCCCACGCAAGGCGTGCTACTTCGCGTAATACTTTATATTTTAAATGCTGTACTTTGGTATCAAATTTACGCATTTTACACCTCCATTAGAAATAACTTACCTTAATGCGCTTGCCCATCTTCTTAAGGCAAGCGGACAGCTCCTCAACCAAGTTCATTTTGATATTGAAGTTGATCGGAAGGTCGGGGTTCTGATGGGCGGGGTTCACCGCTCTGCCCACGTAGAAGTTAATATCGGTTGCTTCCTCAAACAGAAGTCGGCTTATCAAGGATGCGCCGTCCTTCTTGAAGTTCCAATCCTCGTAAAGCTCATTATCTCCGAGATAATCCTTAGCGTACTGAATGACCTTATTCATCGTAATAACGCCTTCGGTTACAAGGTCTACGCCCTCGATATGAGCGATGGGCGGGACGTCGCTACGCTCGAATTTTAAGCTTGCCTGAACGGGCTTTCCGAGATACTTCGCCGCAATAGACGAGGTCGTACCGCCGCAGATGATATGCTTACCTTCCTTAGAGAAGAAGAGCGACATCATTCGGTTTGCATCGTCGCGGTTGGAGGGAGGGCCGAACAGAATATTCATAGGCTCTCTCTTGCGAATCTTTACGACGCAAGCGGTAGTATCGTCACCGGGCTTGTGACCGTATAAATTATCGCACTCGTCAACGAGCATCGTGGAAAGGTTCTTTGCCGTATACCCGCCGGCAACGAGCGCCTGCATATAGCCCGCGATATCCTCGCGCTTCCAGCCGAAGTTGTACTTGCCGCCCATACCTGCGTGCGGACAGCCGTCACTCATAGCGATAAATACGTCGTTTTCTTGCAGCTTGACGATGGACTTGTATATTTTTTTGCCGCCGATATTCATTTCTGTCTTGGGATAATCGTAAATCTCGTAATCTCTTACGACTATTACGTGAGGATTATCGTACTGAATAATATCAGCTATTTGGTTATTGAGCAAATGAATAATCGTAAACGTGGAATATGCCACGCCCCGCACGGAGCACACGGGCAGGGTTGCGGCAATAGTAGACACGCATTCCTCGATAGGAAGACCTGCCGCCATCATCGTTGAGATGATTTTCGAGGTCAGAGTGGAAAGAATGCTTGCCTTAACGCCCGATCCAAGACCGTCCGCAAGCACGATTACGGTAGAATTCTCGTTTTCCTCTACGACGTCTACGTGGTCGCCGCAAAGCTCCTCGCCGACGTGATTGATGCTTTTATATCCTATATCTGCACACAAATCATTCATCGCCGATAGACTCCTTGAGCTTCGTCAGAGCAATCTTGGTTTCCGCAGCCGTTTCTCCAAGCAGGGATGCAATCTCCTGAACGATTCTCATCTGCTTCTCAACGACGGTATCCGCAACCTCGACGGTCTGCTTATTGATTCTCGCCTTCTTCTCTCTATCGGTTTCCTCGTCGGTAATGTCACGCATAATTCCGATAAGCATACGGGATTCGGGGTCGTAAACCACCGTCTGCTTGACGTACTTTTTGTATTCGGCAAGATAGGTGCGCTGGTCACGCACGCTTCTGCCGGTGTTCTTTACCTGAATGAATACCGACGGGTCAAGAATACGAACGACCGGTTCGCCGAGCACGTCGCTCTCATAACGTATATTCATTATCTTGCGCGCAGCTGCATTTATCTGTTGAACCTCAAGATTTTCGTTAAGAGCGATAAGTCCGTTGGGCGTATTCTTAACTATGGTATCCGAGAAGCTCTCCGCCTTGTCCTTAAGGAATGGCAGACACATTGAGCTTTCCGCCTTGCCCTGAATAATAGCTATCGCTTTTTCGCGGCAGGAGTTATATCCGCAAGAGCCGCAGTTAAGCTCGTCGGAGGGCTTGAACTTGCCCATCTGGCGAAGAACGGTCATTATCTCCATATCCGACGGAGTGGGGAGCTTGTGCTCTATCAGGGTGAAATGCTTTTTAAGCTCCATAGGAGCAGGCTGTGCAACGTCGAAGTCGCGCTCGCCGGCATAATCGGAAATCGTTATGAAGTCCTTGACAGGCGAGGAGCGGTGGTATTTTTCCATAACCGGACCGCCGATGCAGCTACCGACGCACGCCGACATTTCAATGAAGCACTTATGTATCTTTCCGCTCTCGATATCCTTAAGAGCGCTGATGCAGTTTTCGACGCCGTCAAGCGCTACGTAGGTATATCCAGGTGCGTTTTGTGCCATTGTTTTTAACACGCCCCCCGTCGTCGGGAAGAACCTGGCGCGGCTTTCGGGTGTATTGTCAACCTCCTGCTCAAGCTCTATTCTCTCTGCCTTTAACCAATTCGTAAGCTCCTCGAAGGTAAGAACTGCATCAACGAGTCCCTCGTAATGCTCCGCCTCGTCCTTCTTTGCAACGCACGGGCCGACGAACACGGTCTTTGCGTTAGGCATTCTTTTCTTGATATCCGCGCAGTGAGCCTGCATAGGCGACATTATGTCGGCAAGATACTCAAGGCAGGTGGGATAATACTTTTGAATAAGCAGATTTACAGAATGACAGCAGGAGGTTATGATGATATCTCTTTCCTCCTCACGAAGCATACGCTCGTATTCTGTTTTAACAATGGTTGCACCGATTGCTGTTTCCTCAACATCGAAAAAGCCAAGTTTCTTAAGTGCTCGGCGCATAGATTCAATTCCTACACCTTCATAGTTTGCAATAAATGAGGGCGCAAGGCTGACAACGACGGGATCTCCGCTCTGAAGCAAAACTCTCGCCTTCTCAGTGCCGTCAACGATCTCCTTGGCATTTTGAGGACAAACAACAAAACAATGACCGCACAAAATGCACTCATTGCCAATGATATGTGCTTGGTTTCCCGAAAAGCGAATTGCTTTTACGGGACAGTGACGGATGCACTTATAGCAGTTTTTGCAGTTGGATTTTTTCAAAGTTAAGCAATTTGCCACAGTGGTCACTTCCTTTCGTTTTCTATAACATCAAGTATGTTATTCTTGAAAAATTCTCTGAAATTTTCTCTCGTCACGCCTACTTGAACGTCATCGTTTACCTGCACGGTAACACCGATGCGGTTGCACTTTCCGATACAAAAGCTACCGAAAAGCACGACCTCATCCTCAATATGATGTTCCTCTATGGCTTTTTCAAAAAGCTCTACAATATCCTGCGAGCCCTTGAGATGGCAAGACGAGCCAACA
>JAFTSQ010000018.1 GCA_017467205.1 Clostridia bacterium
AAATCGTAATCGGAGAAAGGCAACTCGTAGATGGCGAGTACACGCAAGAAATTACAATTTATTATAAATTCGATAATAAATTTCAAAAAGCCTCTTGACAAAACAAAAATAATGTGGTATAATACCACACGTAATAAAAAAAATGACTTCTCTAACTGCATCACGCAGTCGCTGGTTCGAGCCCAGCAGGGGGAGCCACTTCCTGTAGGGGAGTAATGAAAACACAAAATCTTTTATATGCACCTCTAGCTCAGTTGGTAGAGCAACTGACTCTTAATCAGTGGGTCCAGGGTTCGAGTCCCTGGAGGTGCACCAAAAAAGATTTTGTGTTTTTTATTTTCTCTTTGTACAAGCTGAATTCAAAGTATGACAGCAATTGCATTCCGAAGGAATATTGCGTTACGATGAGCAGTTATTTGCTATTGATAAAAAGCGGAACAATCGGCACGAACATTACTCCGAGTAGCAAACTCTGAATTTGCCGCGCGGAATTTTATTGGATTTTGTTTTAACCTCTAAAGAAAAAGCACTACGTGAGCAGTGCTTTTTTGATTGATAATGGAGAAAACAATTGACACGGGGTGGCAGGTGTGCTATAATTAACGCAGAAAGACGGGTGCTTTTACATGAGCAGCTATGCTTATGAATTTGAAAAAAGAAATGAACGCTTGGAAACTTATGAATGGGATAACGTTTGGTGGGAGCAGACTGAAAAAACGGATGTGCCTCGGGTGCTTTACATAGGGGATTCAATTTCTTGCGGTACGCGCCGAGTTGCCACAAGGGTGGCGGAAAACGCCGTATTGTTTGACGGATTGGGGACTTCGAAGGCGCTTGATAACCCGTATTTTCGCCAAACGGTGAGTTTATTTGCAGATCAGCAAAAGGCGCGTTGTGCCGTATTGTTTAACAACGGTTTGCACGGCTGGCATTTGGATGATGAAACTGAATACGGACAGTATTATGAAAGTATGCTCCAATTTCTCAAGGATAAGTTTGAGGGCACACTAATCGCGTTGTGCTTAACCACACACGTTGCGAATCCCGAGCGTAATGCGCGCGTGGTAGCACGAAACCGAGTGGTAACTGCTCTTGCAAAAAAGTACAATCTGCCGGTCGTAGACCTCTATTCTATTACAGAGGCGAACCCAGAGTTGTTGAGTGCTGACGGAGTTCATTTCGCGCCGGAGGGATATCAGCTTTTGGCAAACGAGCTTGTTAGTAAAGTAAAAGAACTCGCGAATATATAACTATTTGCGTTGAATTTTAGATATGGTAAGCACGGGACGGTATTAAATATGAAAGAATTTCAGGACGCAAAATGGATATGGGTGAGTGACAATGCGGGAGTTGACGAGTACGCCGAGTTTTACACCACCCTCAAAGCGACCGATGCGCCGACGCTGTGCCGTATCAGCTGTGATGGCGATTACACGCTTTTCATAAACGGGAAGTACGTTGCGAGCAATCAATACGGAGATTTTGAGCATTATAAAATTTACGACGAGATAGAGATAACAGAGCATCTTACGGAAGGCGAAAATCAGCTTCAAATCCTTGTTTGGCACTTCGGCGAGGCATCTCAACGCTATAAGCCTGCGACGGCGGGGGTTATCTTTGAGATAGTGCAGAATGACACGATTATCGCTGTCAGCGATGATAATATTCTTTGTAGGAAAAGCGAGGCTTACCGTAGCGGTTACTCCAAAAAGATTACGGGCCAGATGGGCTTCAGCTTTTTCTATGACGCAAGAGGTGAGGGCTCATCCTCGCTTACTCGCGCCGTTTGCGTAGAAAAGCACTGTAATTTTTATCCGCGACCTATCAAGAAGATGGAGCTTCTTCCGCGCAAGGCGGCAAGGGTGTTAGAAAACAAGGGGAATTATTACCTCGTCGACCTCGGAGAAGAAACGGTAGGTCTGCCGGTTTTGGAGTTCGTTTCCCACCGCGAGCAAAAAATACTCGTGGCTTGGGGCGAGGATTTGCAAGACGGCCACGTCCGAAGAATTATCGGAAGGCGGGATTTTAGCTATGAGTACGTAGCCAAGGCGGGCAAAAACGAGTACACGAACTATATGCTCCGCTTGGGGTGCAGATACCTTGAGCTATATGCCGAAGAGCCGATATCCTTGATTTATCTCGGTGTTCTTCCTGTGGTTTATCATGTGAAGGAAAGACACGTTGAATTTGAAAACGCGCTCGACGACAGGATATATAACCTTTCCGTGAGAACGCTCAAGCTATCGATGATGGAGCACTACGTCGACACTCCGTGGAGAGAGCAGTGCCTATACGTGTTTGATTCTCGGAATCAGATGCTTTGCGGCTACCACGCTTTTGAGGACAAAAATGCCGAGTATGCACGGGCAAATCTGAAGCTCGTGAGCGAGGACAGGCGCGACGACGGTCTTCTTTCGATTTGCTACCCGTCGGGCGTTGACCTGACTATCCCCTCGTTTTCGCTCTATTATTTCATTGCGGTGAGGGAATACCTCGACTATACCGGCGACACCTCCTTGGCAGAAGAGGTTTACGAAAAGCTCATATCAATTTTCGAGACCTTTATGAAAAACAAGCGCGACGGTCTGGTTTGCAGCTTCGTCGGAAAGAATCACTGGAATTTTTATGACTGGTCGGAAAACCTGGACGGAGGAACTTCGGCAGTACCGGGGGATGCCGACCTCGTGCTGAACTGCCTGTTTATTCTCGCGCTCGAGAGCCTTAAGGTAATTTCGGAGAAGATAAACAAGCCCTTTATATACGACTCTGCAATCATAGAAACAAAGCACAGTATTCAAAATGAGCTTTACGATGAGGAAAGAGGCGCGTTTACGCATATGAAGGGGAAGGGAATTTTCACTTTACTCGGCAATGCGTTAGCCATTCTGGCAGGAGTCTGCCGTGACCCTGCCGCGCTCTCTGAAAAAATGATGAACGGTGAGTTCAGCGATTGCTCGCTTAGTATGAAGTGCTTTGTGTACGATGCGCTCCTTATGACAGACAAGGAAAGATGGCAGGGCGTAATACTCGACGAGATACGCGCAAACTACAAAAGGATGCTTGACGCGGGTGCTACGAGCGTGTGGGAAACGATAGGCGGAGCGAGCGCTTTTGGAAACGCGGGTAGCTTGTGCCACGGCTGGAGCGCTATTCCCGTCTACTATTTTAATATCATAAAGTAATATTGCCACGGACGGCAAAAGTACAAAAATATGGTGTTTTTCATAGACTTTTTCTTTGAAAAATCACATTTTAGAGGTGTTTATGAAGCTTGGAGGTAAGATTTTTGAATATTTGAAATCCTGCGAGGCGGAAACGATAGCTCTTATTGAGGAGCTATGCCGAATTCCCGCTCCCTCGTGGGGTGAGGAGCGGCGCGCGGAGTTCTGCCGCGATTGGCTCGAGAGGTGCGGCGCTGAGGGCGTCTATATCGATGATGCTCTCAACACCGTCTATCCCGTCGGCTGCGAGGGCAACGACGATATCGTGGTGTTTATGGCACATACAGACACCGTTTTTCCGGATACCGAGCCAATGCCGTGCTCAAGTGACGGAGAATATATCTACTCTCCAGGCGTTGGTGACGACACCGCCTGCCTCGCGGTTCTTCTTATGATAGCGCGGTTCGTTGCGAAGAATCATCTCACCTCTCGGCACGGCATTCTTTTTGTTGCCGATTCGGGAGAAGAGGGACTCGGAAACCTTAAGGGCGTTAGGCAAATTATGAAGGATTACGAGGGTAGAATAAGCGAGCTTTACAGCTTTGACGGCACTTACGACAGCGTCGTCAACAAGTGCGTCGGCTCACACCGATACGAGCTGACGTTTAAGACGCAGGGCGGACATTCCTACGGCGATTTCGGAAATAAAAACGCCATTCACGCAATGTCCTCGCTTATATGCTCGCTTTACGACTGTAAAGTGCCGAGTGATAACGAAAGCAAAACGACCTATAACGTCGGTGTCGTCGAGGGCGGCACGTCGGTCAACACCATTGCCGAGGGTGCAAAAATGCTCTACGAGTATCGCTCGGATTCGGAGAAATGCCTCGAGGATATGAGAGTCTTCTTTGAGTCGGCTGTTGCGGAGGCGAGGCAGGATACAGACGTAGAGATTGACGTCAGAGTAGTCGGTATTCGCCCGTGCGGAAGCGGAGTTGACGAGGAGCACCTTTCTGAAATGACGAAGAAGGCGGTCGAAATTTCCGAAAAGCATTCCGGCCTAAAATGCGCCGTGAAATCCGGCTCGACTGATGCTAATATCCCGATGTCGCTCGGCGTTGCCGCGATAACGCTCGGTGCGTATCTTGGTAGCGGTGCGCACACCCGTGATGAGCGTGTTCTTATAAGCAGTATTCCCGTAGGGCTCAAGATAGCGGCGGAGCTTATTCTGTCATATTTCTAATAAAAAGGCGGCTTTCTGCACTGAAAGCCGCCTTTTGCTTATATAAATAAAAGTTGTCATTTCGCGATACTCGCAGTTTTTCTCTGAAAATCGCGTTTCACCGTAAAATTCTTGATATCCTTGCCCCGTATCACGAAAAACGGGCGTGTTTTAGCATTTTTGGGCGTTTTTTGCACCTTTCTGCGCTTATTGACCGGAGATGCTTAACGATTTAACAAGAACGCTCGGTGAGCCAATCTTGCGCGAAACCTCAAAATCGTTTGCAATACACTCGACGTTGTTAAGCAGGTCTATGATATTGCCCGAAACGACAATAAGGGTGATAGGCTCGGCAATTTTGCCGTCGCGAATACGGTAACCGGATGCCTGAAGGTTGAATGCGCCCGAAACCTTGTTCACGCCTGCGTGCTGACCCATCATCTGTGTGATGAAAACGCCGTCAGATATGCCGCTTATCATCTCTTCAAACAAGGTGTCCGTCGGTTTAATACAGAGATTAGAGTAGCTTACGTTTATAGCTCCGTTTGAGTCCTTGAAGCCGTTTCCGGTGGATACCGTGTCGAGAATTTTCGCGGTTTTAAGATTGTGAAGGAAGCTTACGAGTCTTCCGTTTTCGACGATAGCCGTAGGATGCGCGGCAACGCCCTCGTCGTCAAACGACACTCTGGTGGGCGACACCTCAAGCTGCGGCTCGTCGGTTATCGTTATATTCGAGCCGAATACCTGCTCGCCAAGCTTTCCTTCGAGGAGTGAAAGCTTTTTGATAACCGCATCCGCCGAGAACATAGAGAAGAAGCAGCCCATAAGGCTTGCAAACTGCGAGTTCTCGAATACCACGGGGTATGCCGCGGAGGGAATGGACTTTGCGCCTATCGAGGAGAGCGGACGCTCAACCGCCATTTTGTAGAGCTTATCGTAGTTTACGTCCGCGAGCTTATCAAGATGCTCGACGTAATAGCCCTGCTTCGCCTCGCCGTCACGCCTTACCACTCCGACGCACATAACGAGCGCGTCGGCACTTCTTCTTTTTACCGAAAGTCCGTTCGAGTTTTCGATAGTAACCGTTTCGACCTCAACCTCAACCGCCGCCTGTGATTGAACGATAAATTCGCACTTTTTGTAAATAAAACTTTCCATTTTTCTGCAAAGCTCTATCATATCAGCCTGCGAGTAGCTGCCGTAATCGTTCTCTTTTTCCTTGATTTCGGGGTAGCTTTTCGAGCCGCCGTAAATGAAATACGGGTCGGCCGATTCAACGACGCTCGAGTTCGCTCTGATGCGCCGAACAATCTCGTCTATCTCCGTATCAGAGTCGTTCTCGACGTAAACTGTGGATATATGTCCGTCGTACACACCGCGAACGTAAACCTCGTCGCGAGAGTAGGTCATATTCTGGTCAAGCTCCTTATTTGTGGTGCTGACCGCCGCACCCTCTGCAAGAGTGCGATACACCTCGACCTCGTTTATGCCTGCCGCACGGCAGGATTCTTCGAGTATCTTGAAATTCATCATTTTGCCTTACCTCCGTTTCCGCCTACTGTCATATTCTGAATTCGAATAGTGGGCTCGCCGACGTTAGCGGGGACAGAGCCGGACTTCGAGCCGCAAACGCCGTGACCGAAGGAGCAATTGTCTGCCACCATATCGACGTTCATCAAGGCGGTTGCGCCGTTGCCTATGAGCGTTGCACCGCGCACGGGGTGGGTTATCTTGCCGCCCTCAACCATATATCCCTCGTTGACGGCAAAGTTGAATTCACCTGTCAGCGGGTTGACCGAGCCTCCGCCCATCGACTTCGCAAAAAGGCCGTATTCGGTAGCCGCGATTATCTCCTCAAAGGTGGAGCTGCCGCTTTGGATATACGTGTTTGTCATTCTGGAGGTGGGACTGTAACGGTAATTCTGGCGTCTTGCGTTGCCG
Organism: Clostridia bacterium; assembly: GCA_017467205.1. The sequence goes on from JAFTSQ010000018.1 coordinate 6,325, forward strand.
GTTGAGGGCATATTCATAGTGCGGCTGTTGCGGTCGTCTATCATATATCCCTTGAGAATTCCGTTTTCTATGAGAACATTCTTTTTCGTGGGATTTCCCTCGTCGTCAATATTCAGTGAGCCCCATTCGTTATAGACCGTTCCGTCGTCAATTGCCGTAACGACATCCGAGGCTATCTTTTCGCCTAACCTGCCGCTGAATACCGACATATTCTTTGCAACGCTTGTTGCTTCAAGCGAGTGACCGCACGCCTCGTGGAAGAGAACACCGCCAAATCCGTTGTGAATTATAACAGGATAAACACCGCCGACCATTTCGGGTGCGTTCAGCATCTCGATGCAGGCGTGGCAGAGATCCTCTGCGAAGGCTACGAGGTCTTTTTCTTTGTATCCGTCGATATCAAAGTTGCCGCCAACGGTTCCGCCGTTCGACTGACTGCGCTCACCCTCCTTCGCAACGACAGAGAGCGATATCCTCTGCTGATTTCTGACGTCGCTTATGAATTTTCCGTTCGTGTTGGCTATCGTTACGTATTGAGTGCGGTCGCTCATACCGACTATTCGCTGAACTATCCTTTCGTCGTATCCCTCGACCGCATCGTCGACTATTCTCAGATAAGCGATTTTCTCATCGAGCGCGACTGTGCGGCTCTCTCTTCCTATCTTAACCGACTTTTGCTCGGCTTTCTCGGGCGTCAGAGTGAACTTTATTCCGAGCGGCTTGCCCGAGTAGCTGCCCGAAAGCTTATCGGCAAGAGCCAAAAGACCCGCCTCGGAGCAGTCCGAGGTATGACCGTACGCCTCCTCCTTTCCCGAGAGTACGCGTATTCCTGCACCAAAGAGGTGTTTGGTTGACGAGGAGTCCACCTTACCGGATATCATCTGAATTTCGCCGGAATAGGTGTCCTCAAAGAATATTTCCGCAAAATCCGCACCCGTCGTAAGACAGCGCTCAAGAACGAGCTTCGCGGTATCCTTGTTGAGCATAAATTAGTTCCCTTTCGTTAGAGTTATTATATAAAAACAGTATAGCATCTTTTTCCTTGTCTGTCAATCATTCTTAGGGCAAACTCGATAGAAAAATGACGAATACTTCTTGCATTTTGCACGAGATGGTGATACAATAGTATCAGAACTACTTAAGGAGAATAGAAAATGCAAAAAATTATCTGTAAAAAGCTTTACGACACCGAAACGGCAGAGGTAATCAAGAAAACGACCTTTGGCTGCTTCGGCGACCCCAAGGGCTATGAGGAAACCCTCTGCCGCATGCCCGATGGTGCTTATTTCATCTACACGAACGGCGGCGCTGAGTCGCCCTATACCGAGGAGGGAATCAAAAGGCTCTCCGAGAAGAATGCTCAGGCTTGGCTTCTTGAGCATAACTGAAATTTAGCCGTATTTTGATACACGGGGTGGCTCTTGTGCTGTTTTTTCAGCCGTGAGCCATCCCGCTTTTTTGAAATCGTTGGATTGCACGAGGACGTTTGCTTGCCTTTTTGCGCGCTACGCCGAACGGCAAGATTTGTGCAGAAAACCGAAAAAAACCGTGACTTTTCACAATAAACGCGAAAAGCGATTGTGTTTTTTTGATTTGCGTGTTATAATTGCTTTATAAATTTGCTTGGGGTATACTTTATGAAAGCTTTGAGAAAAATCGCAATAATATTACTTACCGTAGCTTTGCTCGTTGCGTCGCTTTCTCTTGCAGTAGCGGCGGAGGGGGCGGCAGCCGACGTTGCGAGCGAGGCGGCAAGCCTTCTTTCTGCTTTTGACGGCTGCACGACGGCTGAGGAAAGAAGGACTGCGCTTGACAGCATTGACGCGTACTTCAAAACCAAGGTCATCGGTACGGCGTGTGAGGATTACAACAATCTTATGAACCGGGCGGCAGGTGCTTACGTGACCGTCATAAATGAAACTGCAGAGTTCCACACAAAAAAACAGTTAACCGTGAATCTTAAGAGCTTTATGGGCAAGGATGCGAGTGTGCAGTGGACGGATGCGGCCAACAACGCAGTGGCGGACATCATTTCGAATTTGGAAAAGCTGTACGAAGAGAATAGGGAAGCAGAGGTCAGCCGCGCTCCTCTCAACGAGTATTCCGATCAGTACATATTCTGTGACTTCACCGAGGGCGCTGTCGGATTTTCGTACTCATACAAGAAGAACAATCCTATTGACGTTATGCAGGGCGACAGCCTTGACCCTAACAACAAGTCTATGACCATCACGGCGGCAAACGACAGTCAGACCTTCTTCCATATAGTCGTTCCCGAGGAAAACAGAGCCTCCTCCGCCGTTATCGAGTTTGATTTTCTTGCGGAAACCGAGTGCACGGGATATCTTGTTCTTCAGGCTAAAGATACCAACGGATTCCCCGGCCTTTGCAAAATAAGCCCCAGCGGCATCGGCGCTTCAAAGGGCAAAAGCTATATCGACGGTCAGTCTCTTGATGCGTTCGTCGTTGGCGAATGGATTCACGTTTCAATTATCGTTGACGCACTTAAAAATAAGACCTACGTTTACGTCGACTATCAGTATGCGGGAAGCAACGATGCGGAACAGTTTGACGACTTGTTTAGCATACGCTTCGACAACTATATGGTAGGTACTGTCAAGATCGATAACCTCACGTTCTATGCGGGAACTACGCTTCGCGACGTTGACAGACTTGAAAGCTACAGCGATGATGAGCGCTTCTGCTTCTACTCATCCTTCCTCGACAAGCTTGACGACGACTCATATCTCCATTCGATTGAGATGGCGTACGCACAAATGGGCGAGGCTCTTCCTCTTTACTGGGATGCTATAAACCAAACCTACACCGACAATGCGACCGCTGATATAAAGGTAGCCGTCGACGCGTATCGTTCCTTCGATTACGGTGCGTTCAATGCGAAAATTAAAGCGTATAACCTCGGAGTTCTTGACGGCTACATGAATGAGTTTGTTGCTCTCGGAAGAACGCCAACCAACATCGCCGACCGCTCCGCTATGATAACCTTCATAAGAAGCTATATGGCGCAGAATGTTTTTGACAAGGAAAACGCAACCTATAAGGCTTACGATGAGATTCTTTCCGAAGAAACCTCTAATATAGAGCTTGACACTAACATTAACGCATTCGTCGATGCAATGAATAAATTCGCCCTTGCCCCCGTCATTACTTCGATGGAGAAATATTACAATCTGGCAAGCGGCTACGTCAATCAGAACGCTCTTGATATGTCGGTTCTCGACGACCCGAGCTTTGCGATGTTCAAGGCGGCTTACGAGTCCTACTTGACAGCGGCTGCAAGCATTGAAGCGGTTCGCAACGCAAACGCCTCCGAGAGATTTGTGTCCTACATAGATTATCTCAAGGAATTTGACGGATTCAAAACCGAAGAGGTGTGGACCGAGAATTTCGAGCTCTTCGATCGGTACATCACCGCCTGCCGCGATATTATCAGAACCGGCGTTTACACCACCGAGTATCCGGGATGGGATGACGCCTTTGAAACCTACCAGCTCATCAACGCATATTTTTACGAGAAGCTCCAGCAGTTCTATCTCTCCGAGGTTACCAAGGTGCTTGACGAATTTCCCGTTGCTGATACTTACGTATCCAAGCTCGGTATTTGCCGCTTTGTTCGTAACTACTTCGCGGCGAGCGACGTGGATTACACTCACCCCGAAATCATAGCGACAATTACAAGGCTCGAGATATACGAGGACGAGGTTAAAATTCTCGCTGAGGAGTACGCGGTCGTTCTTGAACAAAACACCAAGGAGTTCATAAGCTACGTTAAGCAGATGAATTCCACTCGGGATTATTCCGACCTCAAGGCTATCTTTGAAGCCTCGCTTGACTACTATTACAGTATGAACGTTACGTCCGAGGAGGCGAAAGCTGCACTCGCCGATTTTGACGCAGTCAGCCATCTTCTTACTTTAATCGAAGAGTCCAGCGTGGCATTCATTGAAACAGCAGCCGATATTGATTCTCTTACCGGTGAGAAGCTTTATGATGCGCTTGTGGCTTGCTGCGGCTTGCTTGGCAATATCAGCACCGATATAGCCGGTGTTTCCGAAGCGGTTGCTGCATACGAGGCGGCACTTGATGCATACGAGACAAAGACCGATTTGGTCAATGCGGAGATAGAAAACGTTTCCGTAGTCGTATGCTCCGTTCGCTATTGCCCTGCGATTAAGCACGTGGCAGCGGTTATTAAGAGAAGATTTGAGTGATAACCGGCAAGTGCCCGAAGCCACCCCGACGCTTAATTCGTGAGAAAACTATCCGGATTTAGCTACACGGGGTGGTACTAACGCCATTTTCCCCATTTTCGTTTTAACAAAGAAAATCAAAATCTCCGCCGCAATAGCGAGGTGTCATTGATGGACACTCTCCGCTGTCGCTGCGGAGATTTTTCGTTGTCTGACAAGTATGATAGCCGGTTGAGTCGCTTCACACGCTTTTAATATTTTGTGTAAAAGGTAGAAAAAAATCGTGATTTTTCACAATAACAGCTGAAGGCAATTGCATTTTAATCAAAAGCGTGCTATAATCACATATGCAAAACAATAAATTCATTCAAGGAGTATTTTATGAAATCTTTGAAAAAAATTGCAACAATATTACTCGTTGTATCACTCCTTGCCGCACTGCTTGCAGTAGTAGTAGCAGCAGAGGGCGAGACTACTTACACGGGTACTGTGGATGCCGCTAACGAGCTGCTTGACAGCTTTGACAGCGCGGCGAACGCAGCCGCGAGAAAAACTCGAATCAACGCGGTCGAAAAATACTTTGCAGAAAACCCGATCGATCCCGAAGCAGCGGGATACACCGAGCTCGTAACGAGAACGGTTAAGGGCTATCTCAAGGTCTTCGCAGAGATCAGCGAGGCTGACTTTGCAACGATGCTCAGGTATCGTAATGCGTTGGTAAACTTCGTTGAAAGTTATCCCGTTACGCTGGATGATGCAACAAAGGCCGACGTTGAAGGTGTTAAGACCACTTACACGACCCGAGTTATTGAAAAGGCGAGAAGCCTTATCACCACCTTTGAGAGCTCCACGACGGTTGCTGCAAGAAGCAACACCGTTACCTCTATCGGCGTTCACTACCTCAACTACTTCATCGGTACTGAGTGCGACGATTACGACGAGCTTATGAACAAGGCGGCATCTGCTTATGTAACTGTTGTTAATGAAACAACTAAATTCCACGAGAAGAAGCAGATGCTCAGAAGCCTTAAGAACTTTATGGCAGCAGACGAGTCGGTTCAGTGGTCTACCGCTACGAACAGCGCTCTCAGAACCGCTACCTCGGATTTGCAGAAGCTTTATGACGAGAGCAAAGAGGCTATCGTAAGCGTTGCTCCCCTCTCCGAGTATTCCGACCAGTACATATTCTGCGACTTCACCTCCGGCGCTACCGGATTCAAGTACCAATATAAGAAAAGTAATCCCGTTGAGGTTTTGGTAGGCGACAGCCTTGACCCCGAGAACAAGTCTATGACCATCACGGCGGCAAACAATGAGCAGACCTACTTCCACCTGACCGTTCCCGAAGAATACAGGGCACAGTCGGTTGTTCTTGAGTTCGATTTCCTCGCGGAAACCGAGTGTAGCGGATACCTCGCCCTTCAGGCTAAGGACTATCCCTCGGGAGCTTCCTACAGCTTCCCCAGCCTTTGTAACATAAGCCCCAGCGGTATCGGTGCTGCGAAGAGCAAGAACCTTATCTCCGGTCAGTATCTCGACGCATTCGTTGTCGGTGAATGGGTACACATATCCATCATTATTGACTCTCTTAACGACAAGGTTGACGTTTACGTCGACTACCAGTATGCCGGAACTACCGGATCTTCCACCGTTCTCGAGCAGGACTTCCAGGAGGTTCGTTTCGACAACTATATGTCCGGTACCATCAAGGTCGATAATATTATGTTCTACGCGGGAACTACGCTCCGCGACGTTAACAGACTCAACAATTACAGCGATGCTGAGCGTTTCCAATTCTACTCATCCTTCCTCGATAAGATTGACAACAACAATCTCCTTCCTTCTATTAATATAGCTCACGCAGAGATGGGTAAGGTCATTTCTACTTATTGGGATGGAGCAAACTATACCGACAAGGCTACCACCGCTGACATAAAGGCGGCTGTTGATAAATACGTCAACTTCGACTACGAAGCCTTCAATACGAAGGTTAAGGCGTATAACCTTAGCGTTCTTGACGGTTATATGGATGAGTTTGAGGCTCTCGGCAGAACTCCTGACAACATCGTTGCGCGTTCTTCTATGATAACCTTCATCAGAACCTTTATGGCGCAGAACGTGTTTGACAAGGAAAATGCCACCTACAAGACCTATGACGCGACCCTCTCGGCTGAGGCGTATAACACCGAGCTTGACACTAATATCAACGCATTTGTCAATGCGATGAACAGATTTAACCTTGCTCCCGTTATTACAACGATGGAGAAGTATTACAGCCAGGCAAACGAGTTTGTTGCTAAGAATGCTCTTGACCTGACGGTTCTCGACGACCCGAACTTCAAGGACTTCAAGGCAGCTTATGAGATATACTTGAACGCAGCTGCAAGCATCGAAGCAGTTCGTTGCGAGGCTTCCTCTCGCAGATTCGTGTCCTATATGAACTACCTTATGAAAATTGAAGGATACGATAAGGAGTCTGTATGGCTTGAGAATTATGCGCTCTTCGATCAGTACATCACCGCCTGCCGTTCTATTATCAGAAGCGGAGTTTACACCACCGAGTACGCAGGCTGGGATGAAGCATATGAAAACTACGTTCTTATAAACGAATACCTCTACGAGAATCTTCAGCAGACTCACCTCTCCGAGGCTATCGCAATGCTTGACAGATTCCCCGAATCTGACACCTACGTTGCCAAGCTTGGTGTTTGCCGTTACGTTCGTAACTACTTTGCAGCTAACGACGTGGATTACACTCATCCCGAGATCGCAGCAGCAGTTACCAGACTTGAGATATACGAGGACGAGGTTGCTATTCTCGGTGAGGAGTACGCAGTCGTTCTTGAACAGAACACCCAGGAGTTCATAAGCTACGTTAAGCAGATGAATTCCACCAAGGATTATTCCGACCTCAAGGCTATCTACGAAGCATCTCTCGGTTACTATTACAGTATGAATATCGAGTCCGATGCGGCGAGAGTTGCTCTTGCTGAGTTCGACGTATTCAGCAATCTTCTTGTTACTATCGAAAAGTCCAGCGCAGCATTCATTGAATCTGCAACCGGTATTGATTCTCTTACAGGCGAGAAGCTTTACGATGCGCTTGTAGCTTGCTACGGCTTGCTTGACAATATCAGCACCGACATAACCGGCGTTTCCGAAGCAGTTGCTGCTTTCGAGGCAGCACTTGATGCATACGAGTCAAAGACCGATGTGGTCAATGCGGAAATCGAAAACGTTTCCGTAGTCGTATGTGCCGTTCGCTACAGCCCTGCAACAAAACCCGTGGCAGCAGTTATTAAGAAGATATTCGAATAATAACTGTAACTAATAAACAAAGTAAACTTCTCAAATATATTATCGGAAAGGCAGTATAATATGAATAAAAAGCTTGAAAAATTGCTGAGCCTTATCCTCGTTATCACAATGCTTCTCTGTGCATTCTCCATCTTCGCTTCTGCGGAGGGAGAGAGCACGGAAGAAGAGGGTAACGATATGGTAGTTGCCGACCTTATGATGTACCGTACGTACAGCGAGGGTTGGGAACTTACCAACGGTTTCTCTTCACAGGCTCCCAAATCTCATACCTTTGCAATTGAGTATGAGGAAGACGACAATTTCAATTATAACTATTTTATGAGATTCACTCAGGAGCACGGTAACTCCGACGGCTTCAATACCATCTCTACCGCAGCGAAGGCTATTGACGACGGATATATGTTCTTCGAGTTCTCTATCAAGACTGACGACCTTTGCGGCGTAAACAACATTCTTTATTGCAAGAACCCCGGTAACACCACTACGACCTACCTCGTTTCCACTGCAAACAACGGCACCAAGCTTACTCTTGGCGGAATTCCTTGCGCAGACCTTGGAAACAACCAGTGGATACACGTTGTTCTCAGATTCCAGTTCTCCTCTAAGGACGGCGTCAGCGACAAGTGCACGGGTTACATTGCAGAATCCACAGCACACGACGCAAAGCTTACCCAGATCTTCAATGTAGATATGGGCACGACCGACGGTGTTGCTTGGTTCCGTCTTGGTTGCGGAGCAAGCGCAAGCTCCATTGGCGATAGCTATTGCCTTGATAACCTTACTATCTACAACTCCTCTTATCCCGACCGTCAGGATATCACCGGTATGGGTCACGGCTCTATGGTAGACTCGAGCCTTCCCAAGACCGTTGAGATTCTTCAGTACGGCGGCGACAAGAGCGACTCCAACTATCTTAACGAGGGTATGATTTTGAAGACCGGCGTTAACTACGGTCTTATCAAGAACGCAAGAGCTCCTCTCTTTGACGGAACATACGGTGCACCCGTTGTTATCGACGGAAAGGTATTCGTTCCTATGACTCCCGTTCTCGATCACCTCGGCTATTCCTACACAATGCACGCTGACGGACTTTCCTACGATATCTCCAACGGCGTTAACACAGTATTCCTTGCAGTAAGCCGTGACGTTGCAACGCTTAACGGCAACCGCGTTGATCTCACTGCGACTCCCATATACAGACAGAGCGGCGAGAACAAGTACGCTATGATAGCGCTCGATGATATCGAGCAGCTCTTCCCCGGCTTCTACACCACCTACGAGCCCGTTGGACTTATCATCATCGCTGAAAGAGATAATCTTATGAACAGCGACGAGCATCTTGAGGCTATGATAATCAAGATGAAGCAGTTCGTATTCGATTATCCGGAAGGCGCAGAGGTATACGAGGACGTTCGCGAGAAGACGAACGGATTCGAGCATCCTTACCTTATGGCAACTCAGGATCAGTTCGATTACCTCCACGCAGTTTGGACCGCAGAAGAGGGTGATGAGGACTATAACGCATCCCTCAAGTCTTATATGCAGTCCTTTATGGTTAGACCGGATAAGTACTATAACGACTATGCAATAGTTGACGATAACGGCGATTACCAGAGAATCGTAGTTAAGTCGGATAACAAATACATCGACAATCTCCAAGGCGACAAGGGCGTTAACGCCGGCAGACACAATCCCTTTGAGGACGGTAACGGCTACGACCCGAACAACGGCGAGCGTCTTAACGAGTCCGGTGAGTTCTCGACCGAGATTATGGAGCTTGCAATGGCTTACCAGATCACCCGTGACATTAAGTATCTCCGCCTTGCATACGACTATATGGTAGCGGTTGGTAACTGGGTACACTGGGGTCCCGGCCACTTCCTTAACTGTGCAGACGCAACGACTCCTTACTCGCTTGCATTCGACTGGCTCTTCAACGCATTCGAGGAGTATTCCGATGAGTACGGCTTCGACACCACCGAGCTTGCAGGCTATATCTTCTGGCGTGGCGTTTACGAGGGCTACTGCTCTGTAAACGGTAAGGTTAACCTTTACGGCAGATCCTCTAACTCCGGTCTGTTCTCATCCACCGCTAACAACTGGAACGCAGTTTGTTCCTCCGGTATGATGATAGGCGCGCTCGCGGTTATGGGTTACTCCAACTATGAGGGAAGCCTTAAGACCACTCGCACCGAACTCGCAGACGTTGACTATTCCGTATGGGATGAGTACAGAGATGACCTCGTTAAGCATCTGCTCTACGACCTTCCCAACTACGGTATCAACGAGTACGGAACCGACGGCTCGTACATAGAGGGCTCGGGCTACTGGGCATACGGTACTAACACCTACTTCATAATGGCAGCAGGTCTTTATTCCGCAGCCGGCACAAGCTACGGCTTGATGGAGTCTTGGGGTATTGACAGAACCGCATATTACGCGCTTCACTCCGAATCGAGCGACTACTCCACCTGGAACTACAACGACGGTGGATCTACCAATCAGGACACCTCGCTGTTTATGTTTGTAGGAATGTACTACAACCAGCCCGGTCTTGCCTACGTTCGTGACGTTCACCTTGCAAACGGTAAGAAGGTTACCGTTTACGACCTTGTATACTACAAGGAAATCGAAGCCGCTGATATCGATCTCAGCCTTGACTATAACATGGAGAGTATTGAAGCGGTAGTCGTTCGTTCCTCTTGGGAGCCCGGCGCACTTTACGCAGGTATTATGGGTGGATCTAACCAGGTCAGCCACGGTGATATCGACTGCGGTAACTTCATCTACTACAACAAGGGTATCAGATGGATATACGATATGGGTTCGGATAACTACAACGCATACGGATACTTCACCTATTCCATTGACGCAAGATACAGATACTTCAGAAAGAACTGCGAAGGTCAGAACGTTGTGTTCTTAACCTCTCAGCAGACTAAGCTCCCTGCAGGTCAGGAGCAGTACGGCTACGGCGAGCTTATGGAGTGGTTCTCCAATGATTACGGTGCATACGCAATCTATGACAACACCTCTGCATACGGCGACTACGGTACCGACGTTAAGCGTGGTATGCTCTATACCAACAACAGAGAAACCTTCGTTATCCAGGACGAGATAACTCTCGGCTCGGTTGAGGAAATCTGCTGGGTAGTTCAGACCACTGCTGAGGTAACTCTTTCCGAGGATGGAAGAACCGCATATCTCTCTGTGACCAGAGGCGGAACTACCTATTACCTCCGTGCTTCTATCGTATCTGAATCCACGAGCTACAAGTTCACTCTCAAGGGCTCGGGCGATAAGGATCTCCTTCTTATGAACACCTATAAGAACGGCGCATCCCAGAGCCTTGGCGGTGCGGCTGAGTACGGCCGTGACTCCAACAAGCGCCTTTGCATACAGTCAACCGGTCTTTCCTTCAACTTCGCAGTAGCGTTCGAGATGGTCGATGAGATTGATTCGTCCGCTCCCGTGCAGTACGACTGGTCGCTTATGACCCGTTGGGAAGAGCCCACCGAAACCTACGTTCCCAGGGCGACCGTAGGAACTCGTGTCGTTCTTGGTGAGATCTCCAACTACGCAAAGTATCTCGGTCAGTTCAAGGCTGCAAAGGTTCACTTCGGCGCAAAGATGACGGAGTATTACAACACTCTCGTATCTATCGATAAGATTATGCTCGTCTTCACGCCCAAGGAGCTTACCACCGCAGACCAGAAGGCTGCATATCAGACCTGGCTTCAGCATATGGACCTCTATGATAACTATAAGTTCTTCATTCAGGATCAGGTCGTTGATACTCACGACGTTGCAAAATCGCTTATGGGTATCTAAAAATAACAACCCCAAAGGGCTCGCGAATTTTCGCGAGCCCTTTTTTAACTTGTATGGTAGGCGTGCGCGGCTGTCCGTCCCGAGATGAATTAAGAGCAATTAACAGCGTTATCCCATACCCCGTGTAGTGAAATTGGCGCTTTTACGCACTATTTTCGCAGGGAGCGGCAATGCCGAACTGATTTTGCTTGCGGCGGGTGCGACAATGCAGATCGCCTCTCTTTTCTGACCTACAATATGCAAAATGCCGATTTTCCTTGTTGAAAATAACTAAAACGAAGGTTGCCCATTGATTTGCGCGCGCGTGTGTGATATAATACTCATATTGAAAATTACGCGCATAACCTATCTTGGAGGAAATATGAAAGAGTATTTGAAGAAAATCTTATCATCGCTTCTTGTGCTTTCTATAACGCTTTGCGGTATGACTGTGTTCGTGTCGGCAGAGGGTAGCGCAGATGACGGCGCAGAGGAAATACCCGAGGTTGAGGTTCTTTTGCACAGAACCTACGAAGAGGGATGGGATTACGATAACGGTTTTACCAACGTAGCCCGCCGCTCGCAGAACTACCTCGTAGATTATGAGCAGGGTAAGGGTCTTTTCTATAACTACTTCTTCCGTCAGACCTCCTCGGTAGCAGGCTACGACAGCTATGCCGAGATCGGCGGACTTGATGAGTATATTCTTGAAGAGGGGTATCTCTTCCTGGAGCTCTCGGTGATGGTTGACGATTTTGCAAACTTAGGCAGACTCATCATTTCGCGCTCGCCGGGAGGTGTCGTAAACGGCAAGACCACCGAGCTTCTTTCAATGGCGAATAATACCGTTTACTTCGGCGAAAACGAAATTGGAAACATAGCGGGTCGTTGGGTGCACCTCGTTTACAGATTCAGCTTCTCGGGCGAAGCCGGAGTTCCCGATCATATCAATCTCTACGTTGCCGACTCTACCAAGGCGGACGCTCAGCTCACCGAGATTTACAACGGCGACCTCGCCAGCACTGACGGCGTGCAGCTCTTCAGATTCGGTATACAGACTAATGCTGCGAATAACGGTCACAGCTGGTGCATAGATAACCTCAGACTTTATAACACCATATACCCCGACCGTCAGGATATCACGGATATGGGCTACGGCTCGCTCCTCGATGAGAACGATACGAAAACGGTAGTTATCAAGAACTTCACGGGCGAGAAATCCAACGTTGAGTATCTCAACGAGGCGATGCTTATGAAGACTCGCGTGAACTACGCGTACATAGACTGCGAGCGCGTTCCGCTCTTTGACGGCACGTACGGCGCACCCGTAAATATTGACGGTGTAGTATACGTTCCGCTCATTCCGCTTCTCGACTATGCGGAGTATTCCTACGCAGTTCATACGGACGGCGTGTCATACGACTTGTCGAGCGGCACTAACACGATCTTTATGAGCGTCGGCAGAAACGTCGCAACGCTCAACGGCAAGCGCGTAGAGCTCTCCGCCGCTCCTATCTGCATCGGAGAAGGTGACACGGGATACGTTCTTATGGCTCTTGACGACGTTGAAACCTGCTTCCCCGGCATATACACCACCTACGATAATATGGGTCTTATAGTTATTGCCGAGCGCGATAATCTTCTTCACCGCGATAACGACCTTCAGGTAATGCTCGAGAAGATGAAGGCGTTTGTCTTCGACTATCCGACGGGCAAAGAGGTATACGACGACGTTTTGGAGAATACAAACGGCTTCCAGCATCCTTACCTTATGGCATCGCAGGAGCAGTTTGACTATATTCACGAGGTTTATCTTTCAAAGTACGGTGAGGAGGGCTACAACTCCGACGTTAACAAAATGATAACCGCCGTTATGAAAAAGGCGGATGCTCACTACAAGAACTATGCCTACCTCGGCTCAAAGGGAGAGTACGTAAGAATAGTTCAAAAGTCGGATAACAGAATTGTAGGCGGACTTAACGCCGGCAGGCATAATCCATACGAGGACGGCACGGGCTACGACCCGAATAACGGTAACCGTCTTGACGAGGCAGGCGAGTATGCTGCGGAAATCTTGGAGCTCGCAATGGGCTATCAGATCACTCGCGACGTAAAGTATCTCCGTCTTGCATACGACTATATGATAGTCTTCGGCAACTGGAAGCATTGGGGGCCCGGTCACTTCCTTGACTGCTCCGGCGCAACTATGAACTACGCGCTTGCATTCGACTGGCTCTATAACGCCTTTGAGGAGTATTCGGACGAATACGGCTTTGATACTACCAAGCTTGCAAGCAACATCTTCTGGCGCGGCGTAAGCGAGGGCTATTGTACCGTCGTCGGTCAGCCCTGCAGTGACGGCAAGTCGAGCTACTACACAACCCGTGACAGTAACTGGAACGCGGTCTGTGCCGCAGGTATGACCATAGGCGCTCTTGCTATTATGGGATACAGCGAGTACGAGGGAAGCCTTAGTAAAACGAACTCCGCACTCGCCGATATGGATTTCACTTATTGGGACACCTGTCGCGACGCGGTTATTTCAAAATCTCTCTTCGGCCTTGTAAACTACGGCGCTGACTTCTACGCTCCCGACGGCTCGTATCCCGAGGGCTCGGGCTATTGGGCATACGGAACTAACAACTTCTTCAGGCTTTGCGCCGCATTTGACAGCGCCGCAGGCACGAACTACGGCACGATGGAGTGCTGGGGTATGGATACCACCTGCTACTACGCGCTTCACTCCGAGTCAAGCGATTATTCCACCTGGAACTATCACGACGGTGGCTCGGGCAAGCAGGATACCTCAATGTTCGGCTACGTCGGTCAGTATTTCGGCGACCTCGGACTTTGCAGCGTAAGAAATCTCCATATCAGAGAGGGAAAGACCGCGACGGTTTACGACCTTGTGTTCTATCGCGAGCTTGACGAGACGGAGATAGACCTTTCGCTCGACTATCATATGGAGGGTATTTCCGCCGCCGTTTCTCGCTCCTCTTGGGAGAGAGGCGCAACCTATATCGGACTTATGGGCGGACCTAACATCTGTAACCACGGTGACATAGACTCGGGTAACTTTATCCTTTACGCAAAGGGTGTCAGATGGATATACGATCTCGGTTCGGATAACTACAACGCGTATAACTATTTCAGCAACGCCTGGCGTTACAAGCTTTACAGAAAGAACGCAGAGGGTCAGAACCTTATCTTCCTTACCTCGCAGCAAGCGACCGTTCCGTACGGACTTTCCACCGACGGTGACGGAAAGATAATCGACTTCTACTCCGGTGAGCACGGCTCGTACACCATTCTTGATAACACCTCATCCTTCGGCGGTTATGCAGTGCTTGCAAAGCGCGGAATGATGATGACCAACGACCGTGAAACCGTCATTCTTCAGGACGAGATAACCTTCGGCTCGGTTGAGAGCGTTTGCTGGCTCGTTCATACGAGGTCAAACGTAGCCGGAATTTCCGAGGACGGAAGAACGGCGTACCTCTCTCACAAGGTTGGAGTCACGACCTATTATCTGCGTGCTTCTATCGTGGCAGAATCCGATAGATATAAATTCGTTCAGCTCGGCGCAGGCGACAGGGATCTGATCCTTGATGCCACCTGGCGCGCAGGACAGCAGGAAGCGCTCGGCGGTAAGCCTGAGTACGGTCGTTCCGATATTCGCCGTCTTGCGATATTTGCAGAGAACGTTACTATGCTCAACCTTGCGGTAGTCTTCGAGTTCGTCGGCTCGAGCAAGGATGCAACGCCTCCTGCATACGAATTTGCTTATATGAGCACCTGGGAGCCGAAGGAGAGCTTCGAGTCCACCGCGATAACCACCGAGCGAGTTGTTAAGAGCGATATTCCGCTTCATAGCTTCTATCTCGATTTCTATCGCGATGCCGGTGACCAGTATACGACCAATCTTTCGAATTACTACGAAAGGCTCGTCAAGATAGATAAGACGATGCTCGTCTTCCAGCCTAAAGAGCTGAACGCCACCGAGCTTGAAGCGTACAATAATTGGCTTGAGCATCTTGATGAATACGATGCTTATAAGGCGCTGATATCGTCGCATAGAGCAAAGGTTCACTCGATAGCAAAAGCTCTTGAGGGTGTATAAAAATCAAAGAAACACATAAAAAAGCGGCGAAGGTATCGCACTGCGATGCCTTCGCTTTGATATTCAGCTAAAAAGGCGGAGAGCGCATTTGCGCTCTCCGCCTTGTTTATTTTATAAAGGAAAATTATCTCTGAATACGGCCGGTTCCGTTACCGCCCGCAAGAGCCTTAACCTCGTCAACGCTCATAAGGTTGAAGTCGCCCTCAATGGTGTGCTTGAGGCAGGAAGCCGCAACTGCGAACTCGACCGCATCCTGCGTGGAGTATCCCATAAGGCAGGAGTAGATAAGACCGCCGCCAAAGCTGTCGCCGCCGCCGACTCTGTCAACTATGTGCATATGATAGGACTTGGAGAAGCAGTATTCCTTACCGTCGTAAAGGAGCGCCGCCCAGTCGTTGTCATTTGCGCTGATGGAGGAGCGAAGGGTGATAGCAACCTTCTCGAATCCAAACTTTTCAGCAAGCTGACGAGCAACAGACTTGTAGCCCTCGTGATTGAGCTTACCGCCTGCGATATCGGTGTTCTCCGCGTCAATTCCGAATACGTCGTGCGCGTCCTCCTCGTTGGAGATGCAAACGTCAACGTACTTGCAAAGCTCGGTCATAGTTTCGCGAGCCATCTCGCGAGTCCAGAGCTTCTTTCTGAAGTTGAGGTCGCAGGAAATCTTAACGCCGTGAGCCTTAGCAGCCTTACAAGCGTCAAGGCAGATGCCTGCAACGGTGGGGTTAAGAGCGGGAGTGATTCCGGTGAAGTGGAACCAATCAGCACCCTCGAAAATCTTTTCCCTATCGAAGTCCTCGGGCTGTGCCATAGCGATAGCCGAGTAAGCGCGGTCGTAGATGACCTTGGAGGGACGCTGGGACGCGCCCTTCTCGTTGAAGTAGATACCAACTCTGTCGCCGCCGCGAACAATCATAGAGGTGTCAACGCCGTATCTGCGAAGCGAGTTGACAGCCGCCTGACCTATCTCGTGCTTGGGGAGCTTGGTTACGAACGCGGATTCAAGACCGTAGTTAGCAAGAGAAACCGAAACGTTTGCCTCGCCGCCGCCGTAAACAACGCCGAACTTATCTGCCTGCGTGAAGCGGAGATATCCCTCGGGAGCAAGACGGAGCATAATTTCACCGAATGTTACAACTTTCATAGTTAATAAATCCTTCCTGTTTTATATAATTTTATTATTTTCACGGAGTGTGTGGCATATATTGTAGCGTGGACGCGCTACCCAAATGCCACCATACATAGTTATTATATCACCACGCGCACTAAAAATCAATAGCGACAGACCAATTTTCCTAAAAAAAGGGGCTGGTGCACTTGGGCGCAAGCGAAAATGACTAAAAAATGACAATCGAGGGTAGCGAAAGCTTTGTAACTTGAGCTACCCTCGGGTGAGAATATTTTATCAAAGTGCGGCACCAAGCTCGGCAAGGCAGCTTTTGCAAACCATCTTGCCCTTAAATTCAATCGTGTCACTCTCGCTTCCGCAGAAAATGCAGGATGCGTGATATTTGGTAATTATTATCTTATCACCTTCGGTGAAAAATTCAACGGGATCGGAATTATTTATATGAAGCTTATCTCTCATCTCCTTGGGAACAACGATGCGGCCAAGCTCATCAATATTGCGTACAATGCCGGTCGATTTCATAATTTCTTTTCTCCTTTTGCGTTAATGAAGGACGTGAGTCCACGAAGAATATTTTACCACAAACTTAGCGTAATGTCAACAAATTTCGAGTATAATTTTGGCGGTGCGGTATGGATGAGAGCAGTGTAGCACGCGAGGTGCTCGAGGTGCTCCCGCCGAGGCTTCGCGAGGAGATACTTCGCGTCGGAGAGGGAAGACGGGATTTTTGGCGCTCGCTCTCGGAGGTGAGGGTCAGAGCGCAGTCGAGGTGCGCTATCGTTCTGCACGGCGAGAATATTCCGCTCGTCAGCACCGTAAGCTTTTCGGAGGTTGCCGATATCGTCAGGCGGATATCACACAACTCGCTGTATGCCTACCGTGACAGCATTAACGACGGATATATTCCTATGGAGTGCGGTATCAGAGTCGGCGTCTGCGGAACTGCAAAATACGAGGGCGGCAGGCGAGTCGGCGTTAGCGAGGTGAGCTCGCTTGTTTTCAGAATTCCTCATAAAATTTGCGACACGGGTGCCGCCCTCTATGCCGCTTTCACAAAAAAGCAAAAGGGGATGCTCGTCTACTCCTCGCCGGGCGGTGGCAAGACTACGGCGCTCAGGTCGCTTGCGGGGCTGCTTGGCACGGGCGCTTCGGCAAAAAGGGTAGTGGTCGTTGACGAGAGGTGCGAATTCATTCGCGAGGACTACCAATTCTCAACGGTTGATATAATGCGCGGCTACCGTCGCAGTGAGGGTATAGAGATAGCAACGAGAACGCTGTCCGCCGAGGTGATAATAGTGGACGAGATAGGCTCTCAGCGCGAGGTGGCAAGTATGCTTCCGCTCGTTCGAGCGGGAATACCGATTATAGCCTCCCTTCACGCATCGGGGCTTCGCGAGGCGCTTGGGCGGCGCTTGATGCAACCGCTTTACGAGGCAGAGGCGTTCGAGATTTTTGCGGGGATTTTTCGCACGGGTGCTGCCTACCGCGCAGAAATAACCGATAAGGAGGGTGTGGCTTGCTGAAATATATCACGCTTTTCGCGCTTCTTTTCGGCGCGCTTTACGTATCGGCTGAGTTTTCGAAATATCAGAAAAAGCGACTTATGGAATGCGAGGGCTTTTACTCTCTTGCAAGCTATATGCGTCATAAGATAGGCTGCTTTCTCTCGCCCGTCAGCGAGTGGAGCTCCGAGTTTTCGGACAAGGCGCTCGAGGACGTGGGGTTTCTTCCGGCTATGCGCGAGGCGTCCGATCTTTACGAGGCGTACTCTCGCACCGCGCCGAAAATGTCGCTCGGTGAGCGGGAGCGGGAGGATATAGAACGCTTTTGCGCCTCGTTTGGAAAGGGCTACGCCGACGAGGAGATGAAGCTCTTGGACGCCTTTTGTGAAAGGCTCGGCGAGCATATAGAGTATGAGCGAAGTGAGATGCCGCGCTCGCAAAGGCTCGTGCGCACTATGTGCATATCCTGCGCCGTCGCCGTTTCAATATTGATAATATGAAAAGAAAGGATTTTGATGATGGACGCAAGCCTGATTTTGAAGGTCGCAGGGATTGGTATGATAGTTACGGTAAGCTGTCAGGTTCTCAGCAAGGCGGGAAGGGATGAGCAGTCGACCCTCGTTTCAATTGCCGGAATAATCATAATATTGATGATGCTCGTCGGTCAGATAGGGGAGCTGTTCGATACCATAAAAGAGGTGTTCGGCATATGATGCTGCGCATCTGCGCCACGGCGATTTTTCTCGCCGTATGCGCGCTCCTCCTTCGCGAGATGGGCTTTCGGGCAACCCCTGTATTTGCCGTCGTCTGCTTTGTCTTTTTGCTTAGCTTCACGCTTGAGAGCGCCGAGTTGCTCGGCAGGCTCGGCGAGGAGCTGTTGCGCTTCCGTGGTGTAGCCGAGGGCGCGGAGGCGATATTCAAGATGGTTGGCGTCGGTTATATCGCGGGGATAAGCTCCGATATTTGCAACGACATCGGCGAGAGGACTATTGCAAAGGGTGTTATAGTTGCGGGGCGTGTCGAGATTTTGGCGATCGCACTGCCGTTTTTATGGAAGATTCTAGATTATTCTCTGGAGCTTTTAGGATGAAAAAAGCAAAGTATTATTTACTTATCGTAGCGGTTTTAATAACCGTATTTACTCTTCCGGCAAGAGCCGAGAGCACCGAGGATATCATATCCGATTACGAGGAGATTTTGCCCGACGGGTCGGTTGATATCAGCAACTCCGAGGAGCTTTCCCGCGCGGTCGGATTCGAGAGGCTCTTCTCGGAAATATCAAGCGCTCTCAAGGAGCAGGGCTCGGAGCTTTCCTCGCTATTCTTTTCTCTTTTTGCAATAACCCTGCTTTCCTCTCTTTGCACATATTTCGGCTCGTCGCCTTATTTCAAGGAATATTCCGATACTCTGACTGCAGCCTGCGCGGCGGTTTGCGGAGCTTTCGTATTCGAGCGGCTGAACTCGCTTATCGGCACGGTTTCCGAGGCGATAGACGAGCTTTCCGCCTTCTTTTCCGCTCTCTTGCCGATTGCCACCGCCCTGACGGCGTCGGGCGGCGGCACTGCAACCGCCGCCGCGCAGGCGAGCGGAATGAGCCTTACTCTCGGCATAGTCGGTGGCGTAGCCTCAAAGCTGCTTTTGCCACTCGTTTCGGTGATATTTGCCCTCTCTCTTATCACCGTGCTCTCCTCGGACGGTGCGGTGAGCGCCGTCCTTCGCACCGTTAAAAGCGTTTTCGGCTGGGTGCTCGGCGTGCTCTCCTTTCTGCTCGGCACGTCGCTCTCCTTGCAAACGGTCATAGCCTCGGCAAGCGACAGCGTAACGATGAGGGCGGCAAAGTACGCCGCATCAAGCATTCCCGTCGTTGGCTCAACCGTTTCATCCTCCCTCTCAACGCTCGCGAGCGGGCTCTCCTTCGCAAAAAGCGCGGTTGGCGTGAGCGCGGTAAGCGTTATTTTCGGCATAACGCTCACACCCCTCGTTCGCCTCGCGCTCTTCAGAATGAGCTTTGATGTCTGCTCCTCGCTCGCCGCAATGATGTCCTCGCCGATATCGGCGTATCTTTCCACTCTGAAGAGCGCGCTCGACGCGCTGATCGGCGTTTTCGTCTTCTGCGGGGTGGTGTATACATTCCAGGTAATACTGTTTATGAAATGCGGGGTGGCGCTTTTATGAGTGGGCTTTCGGACTACGCCGTCAGTATCGTTGCTATCGTTGGCGCTGCCGCTCTTGCCGCCTTCGTTTCATATAAGAGCGAGCTCTCGCCGGCAGTGAAGGGCGCAACCGCGCTTATCATAGCGGCGACCGTTGCCATTCCCATCGGCGAGCTCATCAGCTCGCTGACTCTGTCGCCGCCCTCGATAGAGGACTTCGTGGGCGAGGAGAGTTATGAGTACGAGGCGGTTGGTAGGGAGGCGTTTGAGAAGGGGGTTGCCCTCTTGATTGCCGAAAGGTACGGGCTTGACGAGGGCGGCGTGCGCGTGCGGTGCGCGGGCTTTGATTTTGAGAGTATGACGGCAGAGAGAATAGAGGTTATTCTTTCGGGGAAGGCAATAGGCGGCGACTTTTCGGCTATTGAAAGCTATATTTCGAGCCTTGGGATAGGAGAGTGCAATGTTGAAATCGAGATATGAAAACAGATTTTTATCATTTATTAAGGAGAGAAAGCGAGCGACGATAGCTCTCATTGTCGCCGCCTTGGCACTGATTCTTATTTTGCTTGGCAGCGGCGGTGGCGAGGCAGAGGAGGATCTTTCGGGCACGGAGGCGTACGGCGCACTCCTTGAAGCAAGAGTGGAGAAGCTTTTGTCGGATACCGACGGCGTCGGCAAATGCGAGGTTATGATAACCTTTGAGTGCGGAGAGCGGAAGGTCTTTGACGGCTCTCGCGAGGTCGGAACTCTGCCGCCGAGGGTGCTGGCGGTTACGGTGCTCTGCGACGGGGCGGATAAGATATCCGTCAAGCGCGAGCTCTGCGACACTCTCTCGGAAATGTTCGATATAGGAACGCACAAGGTGAAGGTTATGAAAATAAATTGACTCGGGTGGAATATCGGCGACGGCTCGCACATAACTTGTAACAGTAACGAAAATGAAGAGAGGTTCATACAATGAAAAGCGAAAAGATCAGAAACTTCTTCTCCTCCAAGTCGGGAAGGAGCATCGTCATTCTCGCGGCAGTCTTGCTCATAAGCCTCGCGGTATATCTCAATTACCGCTGGTTCTACGACCCGATTGACTCGATGGGATTCGGCGACAACAATATGGAGGACAATTTTGACGACTCGACCGAAACCGGCACGGGCGACGGCAATACCGAAAACGATTATTTCACCTCGGTATCCCTTACCCGTCAGCAGTCGAGAGATGAAGCAATTGCCGTCCTCAACCTCGTGATAGACAGCGAGGAATCGAGCGAGGAGGCAAAGGCAGAGGCGGCAGAGGAGATTTCCAAAATAGCCGTTGATATTCAGAATGAGGCTAACATCGAGTCGCTCGTGAAGGCAAAGGGCTTTGAGGACTGCGTGGCAGTCATAGGCGACGAGAGCGTCAGCGTTATCGTCAAGGCGGAAGCCCTCCAGGCAAACGAGGCGGCGCAGATACTCGCCATAGTTTGCGAAACGACCGGAATCGCACCCCAGAACGTAAGCATAATTAACAAGTAAAATGCGAAAAAAATCGGCGCACTGTATCCCAACCGAGAGGGAACGGTGCGCCTTTTTGTGAAATATTTTTGTTTTATGTTGACTAATGGTTAAATGTGTGATAAAATAACTAAAACCATATATCAAACCGTCGCCGGAGGCGACAGAATGGAGAATGATATGCAGAAGCTTAAAGTTGGTATAATCGGCGCGACCGGTATGGTCGGCCAGAGATTTATAACCCTTCTTACCGACCACCCGTATTTCGAGATAGTGGCTCTTATCGCAGGCCCTCGCTCTGCGGGCAAGACCTATAAGGAGGCGGTTGAGGGTAGATGGAAGATGCAGACCCCCTGTCCCGAATTTATCGAGAATATGACGGTTATCTCGTCCGAGGAGGTCGAGCGCGTCGGAGAGCTCGTTGACTTCGTCTTCTGCGCGGTCAATATGACCAAGCCCGAAACACTCGCGCTCGAGGAGCGCTATGCAAAGGCGGAGATTCCCGTCGTTTCCAATAACTCTGCTAACAGATGGACGCCAGACGTCCCAATGGTTATTCCCGAGGTAAACCCCGAGCACCTCAAGGTCATCGAGGCACAGAAGGCTCGCCTCGGAACTAAGCGCGGCTTCATTGCCGTAAAGCCCAATTGCTCCATTCAGTCATACGTCGGCGCGCTTACCCCCCTTCGCAAGTACGGCATCAAGTCGGTTCTCGCCACCACCTATCAGGCGATAAGCGGCGCGGGCAAGACCTTCAAGGAATGGCCCGAAATGTGCGATAACCTTATTCCTTACATAGGCGGTGAGGAAGAGAAGAGCGAGCGCGAGCCGCTAAAGGTTTGGGGCGAGGTTGTGGACGGTAAGATAGTTAACACAGAGTCCCCCCTCATCACCACCCAGTGCCTTAGAGTCCCGGTAACCGACGGTCATATGGCGGCAGTTTTTGTAAGCTTTGAGAATAAGCCCACCAAGGAAGAGATACTTGCCGATTGGGCGGAGTTTTCCGGCAGACCGCAACAGCTCGGACTTCCGCTTGCTCCCGAGCAGTTCATTACCTACTTTGAAGAGGATAACAGACCGCAAACCAAGCTTGACCGCGATATATACGGCGGTATGGGCGTTTCGGTCGGAAGACTGCGCGAGGACTCGATGTTCGACTACAAGTTCGTCGGACTCTCTCATAATACGAAGAGAGGCGCGGCAGGCGGCGCCGTTCTGATTGCGGAGCTTCTTTACAGAGAGGGATATCTCACCGCAAAATAATTTTGCATAAAGTGCAAGGCGCGGCTCAACCAAAAGAGCCGCGCTGTTTTTATTAAAAACGGGTGATTTTGCGCCCGCTTTGTTAAAAATGAATAAAATTCCGCAGAAAAAATCGTTACTTGTGACCGCGCGAAAACCGCGTCCCTCTATTGACTTTTGAAGACAAAAAATGTATAATTATATCAGTATGACATTCCTATCACGGAAGAAAGGTACACTTAGGTAAAAGAAATGAAGAAAATAGTATGTTTGCTTCTTACCCTTGTTTGCGCGTTCGCCTTCTTCGCTTGCGGCGAAGGTGAAGCGACCGGCGAGGTAGCAATAATCAATATTGCTAATTCTGCCGAAGCCACCAAAATCACGACTATCGCGTCGTACGTTCTTGAGGACGAGGTTTACAACGGCGAGTACGTAATGCTCGTTAACGGTAACGACTCTATCTTCGAGTTCAAGTATGACAGGCGCGCGAGCGTAGCCGAGATGGCTGACAGCTATAAGGTAAAAGAGGAGGGCGTTGTTTATTACAAGAACGGCCTTTACTCCTACGACGGAGCTGAATGGAACTCCGAGGCTGCATCGGCAATCAAGATCGACTTTAATCTCGACCTTGCTCTCTTCGACAGCTACGAGCTTGCCGGCAACACCCTTAACGCAGTAGTATCCGGCGAGAACGTTGCAAAGGTTCTCGGAAGTGACGTTGCGGCAGACGGTGCTGTGGAGCTTTCCATCATCACAAACGGAACCTACCTCTCTCGTATCGAGGTTTCCTACAAGACCGCAAACGGTGCGGCAGTTGCAGTTGATACCTCCTATACTTACGATGTACAGGAACTTGTGTTCCCCGAATAATTTGGCGAATACGAACGAAACGGTCTAATTTGAAAGGAAAATAACATGAAGAAGATTTTGACGATTGTTCTCGTGATTGCCTGCGCGATTTCGTTGTTCGCTTGCGGTGAAGAGCCCGAGCCCACGCCCCTTGAGCGTGTTAATGAAATGTACGCTGTAAGCTGTCCGACGAAGATTGAAACCACCACCGTTCAGGTGATAAACGGCGTAACCTTTAACGGAAGCGACGTTCTCGTTGCCGGTAAGGTAGACGGAAAAGAAGCTGTTGTTTATACATATAGCTATGAAGAGCTCGCTAACGTCGAGGATGCCGCAGCAAGCCCCATAAAGACCATAAGCGGTACTGTTGAGTACCTCGAGGGCAAGGGCACTCGTAATAACGGCAAAGCTTGGCAGGCAGACGGCACGTCCTTCGCTCCCACTCCCGGCTCTATTGCTTTGAATCTTACCGAAGAAACCGTAACTAATTTCGTTCAGGAAGAAAACACCTTCACCTTCGACGTTTTGGCGGCTAATACCGCAGCGGTTCTTGGTGAAGAGAACGCAGTTAACGCAGATGTTCACGTTGTTATCACAACCAACGGTGCGGTAGTTACCGGTGTTACTATTTCTTACACCATCGCCGCAACCGATACCGACCCTGAAATTTCCGTTAACATAGCAACAGTCTATTCCTACGACCTTCAGGCTGTTACTCTCACGAAATAATGGTCGTTAAAGGATAGAAAGGATAAAGCACGATGAAAAAGATTATAGCACTTCTTATTGCAATAACTTGTGTGTTTGCTATGGTATCCTGCGGTGGTAACGGCGGCGAAACCGTTGACGTGACCGCGTTCAAGGATGCAGTAGCAGCAACCGCTCCCACTGCTGTTGAGATCGAAACCGCTCTTGAAACCGAGCTTGGAACTCTTGAGGGCACGTTCAACGTAACCTATGCAACCGACGGCTCTGCAGTTATCGAGTATTCCTACGAGCAGTTCAACGAGCTTGGCGAGTCCTCCAACACCACCGAGGTTAAGAACACCGTTTCCGGCACCGTTAACGTAGGTGCAGACGGCTCTTACTCCGACGGCGGCGCGCTCGTTGGTAGCGTAAGCGCAGCAGGCGGCTTCACCATCAATCTTGATACCGCAAAAATGAAGGACTGCGAGGTTAACGGCAACGTTCTTACCGCGACCGTTGAGGCTGCTAACACCGAGGCTGTTCTCGGTGTTGCAATCGCATACGACGTAAACGTAGTTCTCACCAAGGGCGAGACCTCTCTCGTATCCCTTACCCTTACTTACACTACCGATGCCGGCTTGGCAACCGTTACCTGTGAGTATTAATAAGTGAATAACCAAAGCCGCCGTGTATCCCACGGCGGTTTTTCTTTGGGAAGGGTAGTTAAAACCTCGTTTTATAGGCGTTTTTTGGCGTAGTCTGACCTATTTATATAAAGGAAAATAAACTTTTTGCAAAAAGCACACTAATTTATATTTAGTTAATATTTATGAAACACTTTGTTAATAAATATTTGCTACAATATAACAGTCGTAGCAACGATAGTTGTTCTTGAAGCTCACAAGGAGTATAACCGGTCGGGGAACGTCTACACAAAATTTAATATGGACCATTAGCTCAGTTGGTTAGAGCTACCGGCTCATAACCGGTCGGTCCTAGGTTCGAGTCCTAGATGGTCCACCAACAAAAGAGAGATAGCCCTTGCGGTTATCTCTCTTTTGTTTATGAGTCATCGAGGTTTGCACTAAATCACGACCGGTTTGAGCCGAAGGCTGCATAATCAAGCTTGAGCGAGTCTGTGCTCGCACAAGCGAGCCAAGCGCAGATTGCTCCGCGAGCGCATCGCATGGCGATGCAAAGCGCAACGCGCCCAAGAACTTAGTTCTTGAAGCTCACAAGGAGCATAACCGGTCGGTCCTAGGTTCGCATTCCCCGCTCGAAGATCGAAGAGCTTGCTCTTAAGGCGCAGAGCGTGGGAATATTGACGCTCGCCGTCAAAATCCTAAATGTTCCATCAGAAAAACCTCGTCCGAACAGGATAAAGCTTTTGTTTATCCTTTTTGTATAAGTGTTGCTGTTTTTGGGACAATACAAGAAACAGCAAAATTTCAAGATTCTATTAATATAATGAATTAACATAGTATTTGTTGAGTTTTGCCGCGTTCTTTGAAAACGCATTTAGACTTATTGTTAAAATTCCAAATAAACAAATCTATTTGGAAAGATTTTAAGTTTATTTGGAAAATATATTGACTTTTCTTTGAAGAATATGATACAATATATGCGTAATCACTTTTTTCGGGGGTACAAAATGAAAGTAATAAACCAAGAAAAGGTAAAAAATTATATATTACGTTTGATAAAAAACGAAAGAAAAGATTATGCAAAATCGACAATCGAAACTTTTAATATAAGCAAATCCAGTGTGTATAATTACATTAAACAAATGGAAACTGACGGCTTAATCGAGAAAAAAGGCAATGCGTATGTTATAAAAACAGCATCATATTATTATTTTCTCAAAAACGATGGCACATTAGGAGAAGACCGTATTTACGATCAATTTGTTTCGCAGCACATAAAGTTCAAAAAAAATGTAAATTCAATATGGAATTATGCGTTTACCGAAATGATGAATAATGCTATTGAACATTCGGACGCGGAAAATATTTCCATCGCCATTTATCAAAACTGTCTTGAAACTCAAATATTGATAATAGACGACGGAATTGGAATTTTTAAGAACATTCAAAGATTTATGAAAGAAAGCAAAAATGAAACGGTTTCACTGAGAGAATGTGTTTCGCTTTTGTTTGCGGGTAAGTTTACCACTGCAAAGGAACGTCACACGGGCGAGGGCATATTCTTTACTTCGCACATAATGGACGAATTTATTATTTATTCCGATGACAATTTTTTCACCAGAAACAATTTTACATCTTCGCAAATAGAAGATGCTAATTTGCACAACCTTATGCGAATGGAAAATGGAACAGTGGTAAAAATGATTCTTAGCAACAGCACAAAAAAAGTGTTGTCTGAAGTTTTTAATACTTTTGCACCGGTTGAGGAGGGATTTATAAAAACGACTATCCCCATTGCTCATATGTTTTCTGACGGCAATCCTGTATCTCGCTCAGAGGCTAGGCGGTTGATCGAATGCATAGCACTTTTTAATGACATTGATTTGGATTTCTCAGGAGTGGAAGAAATTGGACAAGGATTTACTCACGAGCTCTTTGTTCTCGGAAAACAAAAATATCCACATATTAAATTAAGAACAATTAACACGAGTCGTGCAGTTGAAGATATGATAAAGCGAGTAATTAACACAGCTTCGCTTAACTAAAACAGTTCGACTTTCGTTGAGCTTGCTCTTTAGGCGCAGAGCGTGGGAATATTGACAATAATACCGGGCTGTGTTATAATACAATAAAAAGTGTATTATGGGGTTAAATATGGAAAATAAGAGATTCAAGCCGCTTGTGGATAGGCTTTTTTGGATTACGTTAGCTATAACCTTGATCTTGCTTGCCACTATGAGCGCGGTTGTCTGCTTTTCTCCCGCAGCGTTGTTCATTATAATACCCGTGGACTTGGCGGTCGTTTATCTGCTTCTTACTTCGCTTTTTGGCTACGTTGAGCTTCGCGAAAGCTCCGTTTTTGTAAAATTCGGACTTATAATGAAGAGGGAAATTCCATACGGTAAAATAAGAGGCGCTTTCAAGGAGCGCAAGCTCTACTCCGATTCAATGCTCTCGCTCAAAAACGCGCTTGAGCACGTTAATATCAAGTATAACAGCTTCGACGTTACCACCGTCAGCGTTGTGGATAACGAATCATTTTGCAAAGAGCTCGAGGCGCGCCTTGGCAGTAAATAATTCTTTCGCGCAGCAGAGCGCCGCTCAAATATGAGCGGCGCTCTTTTACTATTTGCTAGCCGCTCGCGCGGTGCTTGTTGACATACACCAATAGCTATGATATAATAAATATGGTACTATTCTCTTTCGTATAGAAAAACGTTACCTAATTTGCGCGGTCGCCATAGGCGACAGAAAGGAGCTTGTTATGAAAAAACTGTGTAAAATGCTTTTCCTTTGCTCGCTACTCGTAGTAGCAATACTGTCATTTACCGGCTGCGGCAACGGTGAAATCAATTGGCAAAAGATGGACCTTGATTCTATGGAAAGCGCAGAGCGTGCAGAAATTCTTGCAAAAGCCGTCGAGCAGGAAATGAACAAGCTTGATTCATATGCGCAGCGCATGGACTTGGATTTCGTTATGGTTACCGGAGGTACTCGCGTAGAATCAAGCGCTATCGAAGAGGTTAAAATAGCGAATCAAAATTCGGAAAATTATCAGTATAGGGCGTATAAGTCAAACGTAGTGAAATCGGGCAATACGCGCAAGTCTTTCACTACCGTAGAGGGCTTCCAGGACGGTGAGATGTACTTCAAGCGTGAGGAAGGTTCGAATAAAATAAACTTCCGCTCCGACGTGTCGCGGGAGGAATTCATAGTTCATCTGAATTCAAACATAGAGAGCTTCTCAAACGTATTTATCAAGGATGACATTACTTGCACACAAGAATCCGAAAAAAACGAGAGCGGATGGCTCGTAAAGCTGAGTGACTTTTCCGAGAGTTACATAAAAGCTATGGAAAAGAAGATGGGAATAACCGCCCTTTTTTCTAACGGCGCGTTAGAGGATATTGAATTCGATTTTTATATAACAGAGCAGATGCATTATGAAAAAATTGAAATAAGATTCATAACGAAGGAGGATATGGACTCTGCGTCATATAAATTTGAGGTTACCGAATGTAAGATTGTCTTTAGCGACCTCAATGAAACACAGGTGCGCACTGAGGATATCGCGGAATACGAGGAGGTTCCGGATCTCAGAGTTCTTTACGTAATAGAAAACAGCTTTGACGCCATTAAAAATGCTGAAAACGGCAAGTTCACGCTATTCCTCTCTCAAACGTTGACAGGTGATAAAGAGCTTGAAGTTAAGGAATTCTCTGATATTAGTTATAAAATAAAAGACGGAAAAATAACTTACACCTGCGAGAGCACCGTTAATGATGAGCAAATATTGCTTACCTTTGAGAACGGAGAAAAGAAAGAATACAGCATTTCGGAAGACGGCGAGCAGGAATTAAAAAAGACAACGAAAGTGCCGCAAATTTCGCAAATAGCCTTTATTGAAGGGGTGATAGAGATTATCCCGTTCGATAAAAGCAGTATAAAGAACTTTACGAAAACGGATGTTCCGGGTCAGTATAAATTTGAATATATCGCCACCGATGCGCTAATCAATCAGTATAGATATTCCGGATACTCAGCTACCGATAAAAGCACGTATTTCATCTACGTAACTTTCGAGGAGGGGCGCATGGTTTCATACGAGATTGACTTCCAAATTATATATAGAAATTCGTGGAGCGAATATACTGCCGACATAGAGTCAGAGGCGGTATTCGAAAAGTATTAAAACTAACCGCTTCAACGTCAAACAAAAAAGAGCGCCGCTCAATTTGAGCGGCGCTCTTTTTTTGTCAACCTCTTTTTCAAGATTTCACCGCAACTATTCGTTGCGTGACTTTTGGCGACTCTTATGCTAAACTTTAGCTATAAACCTCTTTATGAAAGGACAATGAAAAATGACCACGGAAAATAAGACGAGAGAAAATATGACGGCAGAGAATTATTGCGAGGTATTCACCCACCCGGCAGACAAGCGTGCGCTTGACGCACTCAAGAAGATACCGATGTTCGATAGAGTTTGCAGTAAGTTTATCTCGGTGTTTGACGAGCCGTTCAGAAGGATTAACGATATGGCAGGCAAGGTGCAGATAAGCGAAAAGCAGCTGCCGAAGCTGCACGGTATGCTCATCGACGTCTGCGAAAAATTGAAGATTGAGAAGCCGGACTTCTACCTTGAGCTCAACAGAGAGCCGAACGCGCGTACCTACGGCGACAAGAGTGCGACGATAACGCTGACCTCGGGTCTTCTTGAATGTCTCTCCGACGAGGAGATATACGCCGTTATCGCGCACGAGTGCGGACATATCGCCTGCAAGCACGTGCTTTATTCGACTATGGCGAACGTGCTCTTGTTTGGCGGCGCTATCGGAAGCGACCTTATCTTTGGCGAGAATTTCATCACCGCCGCGATAATCGCGCCTATTAAGCTTGCGCTTGCGCATTGGCATAGGTGCAGTGAGCTCTCGGCAGACCGTGCCGCCGCAGTTTGTTGCGGTGATGCGAAGGCGGTCGTCGGCTCTATGACCCGCATAGCAGGCGGTACGACGAACCTCGACTATAATGTAGACCCGAACCTCTTTGCCGAGCAGGCGAAGGACTACCAAGACCTGCTTGACAGTAGCAAGGTCAACAAGCTTATCGAATATTCGCTTATCTGCACATCCTCGCATCCTATGCCCGCAGTCAGAGCAAACGAGATACTTGAGTGGTGTGAAACCGAAGCGTTCGAGAGCATTGCATTCAAAAAGGAAGAGAAGAAAGAGCAAGAAAAGAAGAAAAAGCGCGGATTCTTCGGCTGGTTCAGAAAGTAAACCGAGGGTTATCAACGACAAAGAGCGAAACTGCCGTAAAAACGGCAGTTTCGCTCTAAAATATTGCTAAAAGAGGTGCAAACACTTCAATAAATATTGACAAATGCGCGCGTATGTAATATAATAGTTAAAAAGAATTGGAGTATCGGTTATGGTATACGGCTTTGGTACTTGTATAAATAACGGGAAGTGCACCTGTTTTGGCGAGTGTACGCCCTTTGCCGCGTCGTGACCGATAATCTCTTTTTTCATCAGCTTTTATAGCTTGAGGGGGTTCGGTCAGAATCCCCTTTGTTTATTGAATGATTGGGAGGTGCCTTTATGCCTAAAATCTTTTCGTCGATAGATTCGCTGATAGGCAAAACGCCTATGGCGGAGCTCTGCCGCACCGAGCGGCAGTGTGGCGCAAATGCGCGCATTTTTGCTAAGCTTGAATATTTCAATCCCGCAGGCTCGGTTAAGGACAGAGTCGCTCTTCAGATGATTCTTGATGCAGAGGCAGAGGGGAAGCTCGGGGATGGCACGGTTATCATAGAGCCCACTTCAGGCAACACGGGTATAGGCCTTGCGGCAGTTTCTGCGGCAAGGGGATACCGAGCTATCATAGTTATGCCGAGCAATATGTCAGAGGAGCGGATAAAGCTCATTCGCGCCTACGGGGCAGAGGTCGTGCTCACCGATGCAGCCCTCGGTATGACGGGCGCAATAGAGCGCGCTCGCTCTCTTGCAAAAGAGATAAGCCCGAGCTTCATTCCCGACCAATTCTCCAATCCCTCTAACCCCCGCGCGCACGCCGCGACGGGAGAGGAGATATATTCGGATATGGACGGCGAGGTTGATATCTTCGTCGCAGGCGTCGGAACGGGCGGAACGCTCTCGGGTGTTGGCAGATATCTGAAAATGAAAAATCCGAGCACACGGGTAGTGGCAGTCGAGCCCGCCTCGTCACCGTATCTTTCGGCGGGTGTCAGCGGCAGCCACGGAATACAGGGTATTGGCGCAGGCTTTTTGCCCGATAATCTTGACATGGGGGTATACGATGAGATAATCACCGTTACCGACGCTGACGCAAAGGCGGCGGCTCGGCGCCTCGCCGCGTGTGAGGGATATCTCGTTGGCATATCGTCGGGTGCGGCGCTCTTTGCCGCCGAGACGCTCGCTGTGCGCGAAGAGAACCGCGGCAAGCGGATAGTAGTGCTTCTTCCGGATTCGGGAGAGCGATACCTTTCCTGCGATCTTTTTGAAAGTTAGAGGTGAGAGTTATGCATAGACTTGAAAACGACGTTAACCGTTTAGTCGACCGTCTTATGACGGATTATGAAAAGGGCAGGGATATTGACGTAATAGACGGCGTCACCCCACCCGACAAGGACGAAATAGTCAAAATGATATATCAGCTTCGAAATATCATTTTTCCGAGCTATTTCCAGGACAAAAACTACCGAATATACACCGTCAGAAACAATCTTTCAATGCAGCTTGAGGACCTGCTCTTCAACCTCTCGCGCCAGATATCTTTGGTTTTGAAGTATAGCGAGAGCTTTGCGGGTGCGGCGGATAATGAGCTTCTTCTCGAGGGTGAGCGGCTTGCGCTCGAATTCCTTGGCAAGCTGACGGATATTCGAGAGCTGATAGAAACCGACCTTCAGGCAGCATACGACGGCGACCCTGCCGCATCGAGCAAGGCGGAGATAGTCTTCTCCTATCCCGGCCTCTTTGCCATTATGGTCAACCGCATAGCGCACGAGCTATATCTTATGAAAATACCGCTTATTCCGAGAATTATGACCGAGTACGCGCATACCCTCACGGGTATCGACATTCATCCGGGTGCAACTCTCGGTAGATATTTCTTTATAGATCACGGCACGGGTATAGTTATCGGCGAAACCTCGGTTATCGGCGACAACGTGAAGATATACCAGGGCGTAACTATCGGCGCGCTCTCAACGAGGGGCGGCCAGAGCCTGCGCGGCAAGCGCCGCCACCCAACCATCGAGAGCGGCGTTACAATCTACGCGGGCGCGTCAATACTCGGCGGCGACACGGTGATAGGCAAGGGCTCGGTTATCGGCAGTAACGCCTTTATAACCTCCTCGGTAGCCGAGAACACGAAGGTTAAATCCGGCTCGTAAGAAAGCTATTGCTTTTTGTCGGTTATATGATAGAATAAACGTAATTTGTTTTTGAATCTGAAAGGAGCTTTCAAAATGTTTTTTGACGAACTTAAAAAGTATGACGAGGAGGTATTCGCCGCGTGCGACGCGGAGCTTACCCGCCAGCGTAACAATATAGAGCTTATCGCCTCCGAGAATATAGTATCCCCCGCAGTTCTTATGGCGGCGGGCACAGTTCTGACCAATAAATATGCTGAGGGCTATCCCGCAAAGAGATATTACGGCGGCTGCTATTGCGTCGACGTGGTAGAGGAGTTAGCACGCGAGAGGGCAAAGCGCCTGTTCGGTGCGGAGCACGCGAACGTCCAGCCCCATAGCGGAGCTAACGCAAACCTTGCGGTATTCTTCGCGCTTCTTAATCCCGGCGATACCGTTCTTTCAATGAACCTTAATCACGGCGGTCACCTCTCTCACGGCTCGCCCGTAAACATTTCGGGAAAGTACTTTAACATAGTTCCGTACGGAGTTTCCGAGCTTGACGGCCGCATTGACTACGAGGAGGTTCGCCGCCTTGCTCTTGAATGCAAGCCGAAGCTCATTCTCGCGGGCGCGAGCGCATACTCCCGCATTATAGACTTCAAGAAGTTCCGCGAGATAGCCGATGAGGTTGGCGCATACCTTATGGTTGATATGGCGCATATCGCAGGCCTCGTTGCCGCAGGAATTCATCCCTCGCCCGTGCCCTATGCCGACGTAGTTACCACCACGACGCACAAGACTCTTCGCGGTCCTCGCGGCGGTCTTATCCTCTGCCGTGAAGAATACGCAAAGGCAATTGACAAGGCGGTATTCCCCGGAACGCAGGGCGGCCCGCTTATGCACATAATCGCCGCAAAGGCAGTTGCCTTCGGCGAGGCGCTTGACCCCTCGTTCGTCGAGTATCAGAAGAAGATAGCAGAGAACGCGCAAGTGCTCGCAAGCGAGCTGACAAAGCGCGGACTCAAGCTTGTTTCCGGCGGAACGGATAACCACCTGATGCTCCTCGACCTTCGCGATACAGGCATTACCGGTAAGGAGCTTGAGCACAGGCTCGACGAGGTCAGAATAACCGCTAACAAGAACACCGTACCCGCCGACCCCCAGAGCCCCTTCGTAACGAGCGGCGTTCGCCTTGGAACTCCCGCAGTCACCTCGCGCGGCTTCGGCAAGGAGGAAATGAAGCTTATCGCCGGCTGGATTTACGATTGCATTAACGATTTCGAGGGAACAAAGGACAAGACTCTTGCGGAGGTTTCCGCTCTTTGCGAGAAGTTCCCGCTTTATAACTAAAGGCGTGGGGAAAGCTCTTGAGAGGCGAGCTTTCCCCACTTTTTCGATAAAAAAATAAAATTTTTGTCAAAAAAACTCCGTTTTTCACAAAAAAGTTAACATTTTTCTTAAAATTTTTCAAATATTTATACATATTTGTTGACAAGCCTTGTTTTTTATGGTAAAATTAGGATGTGTAGGTGTATTTTTTATATTATAATAAAAACTTTTAAGGAGAAAAGAAATGCCTGAGATCAAATACGAAGTCGTTGATAAGATAGGCGTGGTAAGCGAAGGCAACAACGGTTGGAACAAGGAGCTCAACCTCATCAGTTGGAACGAGAGAGAGCCTGTTTACGATGTTCGCACCTGGTCATCCGATCACGAGAAGATGGGCAAGGGAATAACTCTTACGGTTGAAGAGGCTAAGGAACTCCGTGAGATGCTCAACAAGCTTAATCTCGACTAATTAAAAAAAGCAAAACCGCGGCTTTCGTGCGAAAGCCGCGGTTTTTTGTATGTTTGCAACTTCAAAAAACGTAATTATCTTCCCGCAAAGAGCCGTGAGATGAGCGACCTTTTCTCGCCGTCTGCGCCTTGGCCGTCCTCGTCCTCATCATCCTCATCGCCCGATGAGATAAATCTTTCTATCAGAGAGGTAATGAAGCTTATCGGCTCAAGTTCCTCGCGCGCGGCGTGCTCTTCTTTTGCAATTATAGCCTCAAAGCCGACCCTTGAGGTGTCCGCGCCGACGAGCGTGGGCTCGAAGGCACACTTGAGTCTGTTATAGATGTATCCGTGCCCAAGCTTACGCTCAAGCGCCTCAAGCAGAAAGGCGGTCTTGGGGTTGTTTTCAGGTAGCTTTTCAAGAAAACGCGAGGCGACGGCGTGGTCGGGCGTTTCTGCCATCTTAAAGCTTATGCTGTCAGAGAAAAGCTCAATATCTATTCGCCTCGTGTTCGGAAGCTCGGGGAACACTATTTCAATGCGGTATATCTGCCGCCCCGCGCTTACGAAGGCTCTGCCCGAAGCCTTGGCGATATAGTGCTCGCCCTTGAAATCGAGGATAGTGGTTTTGTAGGAATAAAGACCTATTTCCACCTTGAAATCAACTCCGCCCTCGCGCGATATCATAAAGAGGCTTTCGCCCTCGCGCTCGAAGGAGATGAAGTCAATTCCGCCGGAGAAGTTGCGCTGCATCATTTTAACAAAAAGCGGAAGTATTCCGTAGTTGTTTTGGCGGAAGGTAAAGCTTGTAAGAAGCGGCGACCAAGCCTTGTCAAAGGGCTCGGGCGACTTCAGCTTAAGTAGGGTGGCAAGGCTCTTTTTCTGCGGCTTTGGAATAACTCCGCGTCGCGACTCAAAGAAGGTGCGCTCTCTCGCACGCAGAGCGTGCAGGTCTAACGGGGAGACCGCACCGTCGCGATAGAGGTGAGAGCGAATGATATTCAGGGCAGGACTGCCTTGGAAGAGCTCGTTGTTTCCCGAATTCAAGGAAACCACGATGTTTTTCTTCGGTATTATCAGCACGTTCTGCCCGAGCATACCGTTGAAAAGAATCTCGTCGTTATCTCTTCCGACCCAGACGTGATAGCCGTAGTCGTACTGATGCTTTTCGGGGTCGGTTGCTATTTTCCTGTCGGTTGACTCTCTGACCCATTCCTTCGTGAGTATCTGCTTGCCGTTATAATATCCGCCGCCGAGTATCATCAGACCGACCTTTGCCCAGCTTTCAGCAGACATATAAAGTCCAAAGCCGCCCTTTGCCGTGCCGTGCGGGCATCTTTCCCAAAGGAAATTCTTTATTCCGAGCGGCTCAAAGAAGCGAGGCGTCATATAGTCGACGACGCTCATACCGCTCACCCGCTCAACTATGCGGGAGAGAACGTATGAGTTCATACTGTTGTAGGCAAATCTCTCGCCGGGTGAGAATTTCATTGACGAGGTGAAGAAGGCCTCCAGCCAATCGTCCTCTGAAACCACGCCTATCTCGTTGAAGCTGACGCCGCTACTCATTTTGAGAAGGTCCTCAACCATCAGCTTTGCAAATTTCTTTGATTTCGGCTTTATCTCGGAGAATATATCCGCGACGCGCTCGTCAAGGCGGAGCTTTCCTTCGCCGACCAGCATACCGATAGCCATAGCTATTACCGATTTTGACATTGAGTGCGAAAGATGGAAGGTGTTTATATCGTAGCCGGGGGCGGAGCACTCAGAGATTACCTCGCCGTCCTTTATTATCATGAGGTTATGTACGTTTGCGCGCTCCTCGGATTCAAGGGCGGCGAGCATATCATCAAGCACCTTGCTTGACACGCCGTGCTTTTGCGGGCTCGACCTTTTAAGCGTCGGCTCTTCGATGCCGGAAATTTTAGTTTTTTGAGGATAGTACGGAACGACTGCAGGATTCTTTGCGCCCGTCAGAGCTATATTCGACACAAGCTCTACCATCTTGATTATTCTGTTTGCCATATATGTACCACACCTCTCGGTAGTTTTCTCTTACATTATAGATTATATCATACCTTGGTGTGTTTTTCAACCGGTATTTATCCCCTACGCCGCAACTGTTAGTTTCCAAAAGGGAAGCGGAAGACACCTCTCGTGTCATCCTGAACGAAGGGCAAATCCCGTAGTCGAACCCATAGGGCGATGCGCAGCATCGGGATCAACGAGAAAAACAACTTTCGCCCGAGACTCCACCTTCGCTTTGCTCGGTGCTGCTTCGCAGTTCGACTTCGCTCAGAATGACACGGGCAGCATCGGATAGTGTTTCGTTTTACATAAAAGAGAGAACAAATCGGTTCGTAGCCGAAATGTTCTCTCTCTTTTATGTCGGTGAAATTAAATATTGGTGTTGAGCACGACGTGTCCTTCACCCGACTCGAACGCCGCGAGCATAACCTTAAGCGAGCGTCTTACCTCGTCGTGAGTGATAAGCTGCTCCGCCTTGCCGTCAATGGCGAGGCAGAGGTTGCGATAGAAGTCGTGAACGTCTGACGCGGGGCGCTCAATTTCGTAAAAATCAAGCGTTAATTCGTCACGGGGTGCCATCGTCTTGGTGATTCCTGCCGCAGTCTGAACGGGGAGAACCTCCTTTTCGTTCCAAGCCTTAAGGCGCGAAACCCGGCACTTTTTCTGCCAATCCTCGATAAGCGCCGAGCCGCCCTTTGCCTGCATATAGAATCTCGGCATAGCGATAAAGTTATAAGTTCCGACCTCAATAGTCGCGCGCTTGCCGCTTTCGAAGGTGAGGTGGAGATTAAATCCGTCGTCAACCTCGTCAGTCGTGATATTGGTGAGCTCGCAATAAACGCGAACTACCTTTTCGGGTATAAGCTGAAGCATCTGGTCGATGAGGTGAACGCCCCAGTCGAGTATCATACCGCCGCCGTAGGGCTTATGGCATCTCCAGTCGGACGGAATGCCGCGCGAGCCGTGTATTCTCGATTCGATATTTATAGCCTCTCCTATCTCGCCCGTCGAGATAAGGTTCTTGATTGCAAGGAAGTCGACGTCCCAGCGCCTGTTCTGATGAACGGTGAAGACCTTACCGGACTTCTTTGCCGCATCAACCATATCCTCGTATTCGCGAAGCGAGAGGGCAACCGGCTTTTCGCAAACTACGTTCTTGCCGGCGAGCAACGCGTCAACTACGATATCACGGTGCACGTCGTTGGGCGTTGCGCAAACGACGATATCCACCGCCTCGTCGGCTATGAGCTCCTCAAATGAGGAATAGGTATGTATGCCTGCCGCTCTTGCGGCCGCCATACGGCTTTCCTTTATATCGTAAATACCTGCGAGCGAAACAACGTCGCTCTTCTCGGCCCAGCTCGCGTGCCACGCGCCCTGTCCGCCGTATCCTACTACTGCAATTTTCTTTTTCACAACTGTAAACGGCGGCTTGAAACTCATTTCAAGCCTTCTCCTTTATATTGTCTTTATAGTCAAATTGTATCACGCAAAGCATCTTCGTTCAAACTGTATTTTGCTTGAAAGTTGAACAATATTGATTTTTATATAATAAGCGGCATAAAGAGGTCTGCGAATATGCCGAAGAGCGCGCCCGCGAGGTAAAGGGCGAGAATTATAAAGAGGTTGTCCTTTGCACGACGGTTGACACGTAAGAGCACCGCAATACCAACGCCCGCACCGGTGAGAAGACCGGCTATCATAGTTCCCACGCTGATAAGACCGTCAACGTAGAGGGTGGTGAGCGCGACGGATGACGCGCAGTTCGGAATCAGACCGACGAGCGAGGCTATAAGGTGGCTTACGACAGGATAGCCGTTCATAATCGAGGCAATTGCCTCCTCACCGACGAGGAATATCACGAGGGAGATAACGAAGTTAACCGCGAGAACAAACGAGCCTATCGAGAGGGTGTGGTGCAGAGCAGAATAAAGTATTCCGCGCTCGCAATGGCAGTTGTCGTTTTCGCATATGAGGTCAATATCTATATTCTCGCGCTCGCGCCTCGTGAGGCGGCATACGAGGTCTATACCGAATCCGACTATAACGCCGACGGCTATCTTGTAGCCGACGATAACGGCGATGCTACTCGGTGCAAGACCGGTTGAGATAAGGATAGGGAGCATCTCGTCAGAGGTCGAAAGAAAGACCGCTACGAGCGTTCCTACCGATATGACTCTTGCGGCGTAGAGATTAGACGCCGCGGCAGAGAAGCCACACTGCGGAACTGCTCCTACCGCACCGCCCGCAAGCGGACCGAGCGCGCCTGCGCGCTTCATAAAGGCGCTGACCTTATCCGACGCGCGATGCTCGATGAATTCCATAAGCAAATAAGTCAAAAAGAGAAAGGGAATCAGCTTGAGTGTATCGATAAGGCTCTCAAGCAAAACCTCCTCTAAAAAATGCTGCAAAGTTTCGGACATATTTCTTCCTTTTAATTTATAATATCAATATATTATACAATAAAACAAAAGTCAAGTCAAGTGGAAATTAAAGCTGTTAGCACTCAAATGGCGCGAGTGCTAATGTTTACAGAAAATACATAAATTATCGTTTGTTTGTTAATAATAATGGGGTACACTATAAGCATAAGCGTGGCGGCGAGCGCCGACATTGCTAATTTTTTGAGCCGCGGGCTTGTGTCGCGCGGCGGAGAGGAGTGGCTGATGGAACAGGAAAAATATACGCAAAAGAGCCTCGAAGCGCTCGCTATGGCGCAGAGGATAGCCGAGGAAGGCTCGAATCAGAGCCTTGAGGGCGCGCATCTGTTGCTCGCGCTTCTTACGGCAGAGTCGGGGCTTATCCCCGAGATGCTCGCCTCTATGGGTGTTGCGACGAATGAGCTTGTGGGGGACGTGCGCTCGCTCGTTAACGCACAGGTTCAGGTCAAGGGTGGCGACGGCAGGCTATATATGTCCGGTGAGCTTGACGCTATTCTTCGCTCGGCGGAAAAGGCGCGCGAGTCGATGGGGGATGAATACACCTCGGTCGAGCACCTGATGATAGCATATTTCGACTGTAAAAACGACAAGATAAAGGCGCTTCTTTCAAAATACGGAATTAAAAAACGGGATTTTTTGAAGAGGCTCGAAGAGATAAGAGGTGACAGAAAGGTGACAAACGAAAACCCCGAGGCAACCTACGACGTTCTGAAAAAATACGGTCAGGACCTCGTTATGCTTGCAAAGGAGCATAAGCTCGACCCTGTAATAGGCAGGGACGACGAGATAAGAAACGTAATCCGCATACTCTCAAGAAAAACCAAGAACAACCCCTGCCTGATAGGCGAGCCCGGCGTTGGAAAAACGGCGATAGCTGAGGGGCTTGCGCAGAGGATTGTACGCGGTGACGTTCCGGATAATTTGAAGGATAGGACGATATTCTCGCTTGTTATGTGTGCGCTTATTGCGGGCGCGAAGTACAGAGGCGAGTTCGAGGAAAGGCTGAAGGCGGTGCTTTCCGAGGTTAAGTCGAGCGACGGCAGAATAATTCTGTTTATCGACGAGCTTCACACGATAGTCGGAGCAGGCAAGACCGACGGCGCAATGGACGCGGGCAACCTTTTGAAGCCTATGCTTGCAAGGGGCGAGCTCCACTGTATCGGCGCGACGACGCTTAACGAGTATAGACTCTATATTGAGAAGGACGCGGCGCTCGAGCGCAGATTTCAGCCGGTCAACGTACCCGAGCCGACGACCGAGGACACGGTAGCCATTCTTCGCGGACTTAAGGATAGGTACGAGCTTTATCACGGAGTGAAGATACACGACTCCGCGCTTATCGCGGCGGCAACGCTTTCGACGAGGTATATATCCGACAGATTCTTGCCCGACAAGGCGATAGACCTCGTTGACGAGGCGTGTGCTCTCATTAAAACCGAGATGAACTCAATGCCCACGGAGATGGACGAGATATCGAGAAAGATAATGCAGCTTGAGATAGAGGAAGCGGCTCTCAAGCGCGAAACCGACAAGCTCTCAATTGAGCGCATAGGCGCGATAAGAGAGGAGCTCGCCGCCCTTCGTGCCGAGCTTTCCGAGATGAAGGCGGGCTGGGAAAACGAGAAATCTCTGATAGAAAAAACTCAAAAGCTGCGTGAGGAGCTCGACGCTCTGACGGCGGACATCGAGAGGGCAGAGAGTGAGTACGACCTACCCCGTGCGGCAGAACTCAAGTACGGAAAGCTCCCCGAGCTCAAAAAAAGACTTGCGGAGGCCGAGGCGGCAGGCAAGGAGCGAGGCGACACCGGCTTGCTTCGCGACTCGGTCGGCGAGGAGGAGATAGCCAAGATAGTTTCGCGCTGGACGGGTATCCCGATAGCAAAGCTTATGGAGGGCGAGAGGGCAAAGCTTCTCGGAATGGAGGATATTCTTCATAGGCGCGTCGTAGGTCAGGACGAGGGCGTCAGCAAGGTCGCAAACGCGATAATACGCTCGCGTGCGGGAATTCGCGACCCGAAGCGTCCGATAGGCTCGTTTATTTTCCTCGGCCCGACGGGCGTCGGAAAAACCGAGCTCGCAAAGGCTCTTTCTGAGGCGATATTTGACGATGAGAAGAACCTCGTCAGAATAGATATGTCCGAATATATGGAAAAGCACAGCACCGCAAGGCTTATAGGTGCGCCTCCCGGCTACGTCGGCTACGACGAGGGCGGTCAGCTCACCGAGGCGGTAAGGCGCAGACCATATTCGGTAGTCCTCTTCGACGAGATAGAGAAGGCGCACCCCGACGTCTTTAACATTCTTCTTCAGGTGCTTGACGACGGCAGAATAACCGATAGCCACGGCAGAGTAGTCGATTTCAAGAATACCGTAATAATTATGACGAGCAATCTCGGCTCGGATATTATTCTCGACGGTATCGAGGACGGTGCTATAACGGGCGAGGCAAGAGAGGCGGTCGATATGCTCCTTAAGCGCTCCTTCAGACCGGAGTTCCTTAATCGTATCGACGAGATGATATATTTCACCCCGCTCTCGCGCGCTCATATATCAAAAATAGTCGACCTCGCGCTTGCGTCGCTTGAAGCAAGGCTCTCGGAGCAGCGGCTCGGCGTAACGCTTACCGACAGGGCAAAGGAGCATATAATTGAGTCGTCCTACGATTCGGTATACGGTGCTCGCCCGCTAAAGAGGTTCATCCAGTCGAATATCGAAACGCTGATAGCCAAAAAAATAATATCCGAAAATCCCGCACCCGACAGTGTCGTCACGGTTGATTTTGACGGCGTTTTCGTCGCACGCATCGAGGATGTTGCAAAATTAGAGCAATAAAAACGCATATGGCGCACGGCTGAATTTCAGCCGTGCGCCATATATATTTGCAAACAAAAGTTTACTCTATGACAAGTGCGACAGTTCCCTCGTATACGTTGTGATTATTGTCGCCCATACTGTCAAAGAACTCGTCGTATAAAAGCTCAACCACCTCACCCGCGTGTACGATGAGGTTATCCTTGTTCGGATAGGTTAAAACTATATATTCTCCAAGCGAGTCCTTCTTCGGCGCGCTGACTATGAAGCTCGAGTCCTCTTGAAGATGAAGGGTTATGCGCTTTTCTTCGCCAACCTCGATTCTTTCGTCGATAACCGCACTGCCGAAGACGTCGTCGTATCTGTAAAAGGTGTATATGTACTTAAGCTCAAGTATATATTTTTTCATTTTTATTCGTCCTTTGCCTGCTTTGTTGTGAGAATTATAGCACAAATTAACGGAAAAGTAAAGCGGTGTGATTGACTTTTTTTCTCTTTGGATGTATAATTAATTATCTTTTCATTTTCTGACACATAGAGGAGAAATGTTATGTTCGTTGCGGATATGCACTGCGATACGCTGATGAACTCTGACGAGCAGTCAGCGCTCGTTAAAAAATATAACGTTTCCGAAAAGCACCCGTTTTTGCAATTTTTCGCAAACTTTCACGCGAAAGCGGGCAGACCGGCAGAGGTAAGACATGAGATGACCTTTAAGACTCTCAACCTCTACGATAAGCTTGCCTCTCGGGCGGGGCTTTTCAGAATACATAGCCGAGCTGATGCAAAAAAAGCCTTTCGGGAGGGGCTTCGCTCTTCGCTTTTCTCAATTGAGGGCGGCGGTGGGCTTTTAGCAAGCTCTCCCGAGCTTGACGAGCTTTACCTTCGAGGTCTTCGCGTTCTCGGTCCTATCTGGGACGATAACGAGCTCGGTACGTCTGCATACGCAAAAGACGACACGGGTCTTACCCTTGAGGGTAAAAGATTAATAAGTCGCGCGCTCGATATGGGAATTATAATTGATAGCTCGCATATGTCTGACAAAGCCTTTTATCAGCTTTGCGAGCTGACCGACAAGCCCTTTTTGGCGACGCATTCCAACTATCGCGCAAAGACGGGCTCGAAGCGGAATTTGACCTTTGATATGGCAAAGGAGCTTTCGCGTCGCGGCGGTCTTGCGGGAATAAATATCTATCCTGAATTCTTAAACGATTCGGGCAAGGCGACGGTTTTGGACATCCTTCGCCATATCGATTATGCCCTTGAGAATTTCGGTGACACCTTCGTTGCCTTCGGTGGAGATATCGACGGTACGTACGGGCTTTATCCCGAGCCGCTTTCCGAGGACGAGAGCATCCACGACGTACTGATAGAGCTTCTTTTGAAGCACTACTCCGAAACCACCGTCCGCCGTATTGCAGGCGAGAATGTAATGAATTTCTTAATAGAGAATCTGGAATAAAAAATTGGAAGCGCACCGCTGCTGCCCGGGCGAACGGATTTAGAGCAGGAATTTTCGTTCTTCGACCGAGAGGCGTATATACATACGTCGGAGGGAGAAAACGGAAATAGAAAACAAAATGTTAAATAAAATCAAAGAAAACCGTAGGTTTTCAACCTTATTTCCTTATCAAATACTCAAAAAGCGAATAGCGAGGTACAGAGCAAATCTGCACCTCGCCATTTTTTGTTTTCGTTGCTGCCTAAATACGACAGCCCTTTAATCTACCTCAATTCCGATTACGTCGTCGATAGGCAGAGAGAGCACCAAGCCCTTGGCGTCGCTATGCATACCGCAGCGCTCGCCGACGGCCTGCATTATAGCAAGCTTGTTTTCCTGGTTCGCAACGATAAAGAGCATTTCCTTCTCGTCCTGCGCGCTCATACCCCAGCTTGCAGCGAGATCTGCATTGCCGATATTTCTGCCGTGGATAACGGTGCCGCCTCCGGCTCCCGCTTCTCTTGCCACGTCCATAACCTCTGCA
Organism: Clostridia bacterium; assembly: GCA_017467205.1. The sequence goes on from JAFTSQ010000018.1 coordinate 49,894, forward strand.
CTGTATCCTTGATTAACGACGACTGTAATAAGAGTGTGCTTGTTTTCCACTGCTAAAGCTCCGTCCTTTCTCTGTTCTTCATCCACCTCAAGCGGATTCATCACTTGCGTAATCAATTTATTAACTCCCGTAATGGGCAGGGTGAAAGCGATACCGCTGTTTACGCTTCCGAGCTTGAGCTCCTTTTTGAGTCTTTTCAGCACCGAGGGGGCTCTGGAGCGGGGGAGAGCGGTTATCACTATTCTGCGCTCCGGGCTGCCGAGACCGAGAATATCTATCATCTCGCTCGGAGCAGTTCCTGTCGCTCCGAATCGGTACTGAAGGGGGAAGGGAGCGAATATGTCGCTCGCCTGCTCGGTGAGCTTGGGTGTGGTTATAAGAACGAGTGCTCTTATCGGGGATGCTTTTTTGTTATCCGTCACCTGTCAATCCTCCTCTATTTCAACTATTACGTCACTATCCGCAGGAAGTGCGCTTTCGATTGCCACAGCAGAGCTGCTTCTCGTCTTGATTCTGTATGCAACGCCCATTATCTGTATTGCGATAAGAGGAGTCATTGCAACGAGAGCAACTGCACCGAAGGCATCCGTCATTATATCTCCGCCGACCGACTGGCACGCGCCTATGCAAAGGGGAAGCAAGAAGGTCGAGGTCATAGGACCGCTCGCAACTCCGCCCGAGTCGAATGCTATACCGACGAAGATTTTGGGAACGAAGAATGAAAGAGTAAGCGCTATTACGTAGCCGGGGATTATTATCCACTGAATAGCTATTCCCGTCAGTATACGCAAAAGCGCAAGACCGATACTGACCGCAACGCCTATTGAGAGCGCGTAGTTCATAGCCTTTGCGGAAATAGCCCCCTCTGTAACCGTCTGTACCTGCTTATTAAGTATCTGTATTGCAGGCTCTGCTTTAACTATGAAATAGCCGATAAGCATACCTATCGGTATGAGCACCCATTTATGTGCGGATGCTCCGAGCTCACGTCCGAGAAGCGTTCCAACAGGCGAGAAGCCGACGTTAACTCCGCAGAGGAAGAGCACGAGTCCTATGTAAGTGTAAATGAAGCCGATAAGCACGCGCTTTATCTGCCTTTTGTGATATCTGCGGCTGATAAGCTGGAAGATAAAGAACACCGCCAATATCGGAAGAAGCGATATGGCAACCTCGAGGGCGTACGCGGGAAGCTCCACCGCAAAGGTGCGCGTTACGTCGCGCATTGTGACGACCTCTGCTATCTCGCCGGGGTTGTAAACCGCCTCGTCGGGAGAGAAGAAGCAGCCGAGTATCATAACCGCGAGTATAGGACCGACGCTCGAGAGTGCAACAAGACCGAAGCTGTCGCTCGATGCGTCCTTATCCGCTCTCACCGCCGAAAGACCGACGCCCAACGCCATAATAAACGGAACGGTGATAGGTCCGGTGGTAACTCCGCCCGAATCAAAGGCAACCGCCAAAAACGACTTCGGAACGAAGAAGGAGAAAATCAAAACCGTACCGTAGAGCACCAAAAGGAGCGTCGAAAGATTGATTTTGAGAACTATACGGATGACCGCTGCCGCAAGGAAGATGCCGACTCCGATTCCGACGGTGGCTATCAGCACCTGGTTCGGTATGGACGGTATCTGACTTGACAGAACCTGCAAATCGGGCTCTGCTATCGTTATAACGAATCCCATCAGAAGACCGACCAAGGCGATAAGCCATACCTTTTTGGTCTTGGAGAGCTGAATTCCTATGCCCTCGCCGAGCGGACTCATCGAAATCTCCGCACCGAGCTGGAACATTCCCATACCGATTATCAGCATAAGAGCTCCGACAAAGAAGATGACGACGGGGCCAACCTCAAGCGGAACGAGGAATATGCTTAAAAACAGAACGATTGCGGTAATAGGCAGAACAGCCGCCAGCGATTCCCGCATCTTCTCCTTCAAGGTTAAATTCAAGATCCTTACCTCGCATCAAAATTTTTCTATTATAATTATATCATATGCCCAAAAGTTTTGCAAGGGAGATTTTCGTTTGTTCACAAAAGAAAATTGGGATTTACGCAAGTCTTTTTAGAGTTTCTATCACGTAGTCTGCAAACTCCTCTGAGGTAGCACCAGTGTCGCGTCCGGTTATCACGAGCCGTCTTTCCTCGAAGGAGCAGATATCGAGCGCACGCTCAAGGAGGTCTGCCTTATCCTGCTTGCCGATATGCGAAAGGAGCATAACTGCCGCGCGGAGCATAGAGGAGGGGTCTGCGTACTTTGCGCGACCTTCGGTGACCATTCTGGGAGCTGAGCCGTGAATAGCCTCGAACATTGCGTAGCGCTTACCGATGTTGGCGCAGCCCGCCGTACCGACGCCGCCCTGAAATTCTGCCGCCTCGTCGGAAATTATATCGCCGTAGAGGTTGGGGAGAAGGAGGACCTTGAAATCGCGCCTGCGCTTTTGGTCAATGAGCTTCGCCGTCATAATGTCGGCGTACCACTCGTCCGTGGTAATGTGGGGATACTCGGCGGCAACCTTGTGGCAATCCTCGAGGAAGTTGCCGTCGGTCGTCTTGATTATGTTAGCCTTTGTAACGAGCGAAACTCTGTCGAGTCCGTTGCGGCTTGCGTAGTCGTAGGCTATTCTTGCTATGCGCTCCGATCCCTGCTTGGTCGTAACGGTGAAGTCGACGGCGAGCTCCTCGGTCACGTTGTATCCGCTTGAGCCGACGGCGTAAGCGCCCTCGGTGTTTTCGCGGAAGATAGTCCAGTTAATTCCCTCGCTCGGAACTTTGACCGGGCGAATGTTTGCAAAGAGGTCGAGCGCCTTTCTCATAGCGACGTTTGCCGATTCAATGTTCGGCATACCCGAGCCCTTTTGGGGCGTGGTGGTCGGGCCCTTCAGGATTATGTGGCAGGCCTTCAGTGCGGCAAGAGTGTCGTCGGGAATCGCCTTCATATGCGCTATTCTGTTTTCAAGAGTGAGGCCTTCAATGTCAATAAACTCGACACGCCCCGCCGCCTTTTCCTCCGAGAGCAGCATTTCAAGCACTCTTTTTGCCTCGTGCGTGATAACCGGGCCTATACCGTCACCACCGCAGACACCGATTTTTATTTTGTCAAGCTTATCGTAGTCAACGAAGCCGCCCTGCGCCTTCATATCCTCAACTCTTTCGAGCTGACCGCGGAGCACCTCCTTGAATTTTTCAGCGGCGAGCTCAAGCTCTGCCTCGTAGTTTTTGTTAGCCATTTTCTTCACCTTTCCTTATTTTGCACTTTTCGCGAAATTCAGAAGTCCGCCTGCCGCGAGTATCTCGCGCGACCTTTCGCTGATGCTTATGCGGAGCTTGATTTCAGAGCCTTGAGTCTTGTTTTTGAGGATGAGAGTATCGCTTCTCTTGATAGAATCAAGGAAGCCATCTATCTCTATGTCGTCGCCCTCTGCAATTCTTTCGTAATCCTTCTTGTTTTCAAGGGTGAGGGGAACTATGCCGAAATTGATGAGGTTTGCCGCGTGTATTCTTGCGAAGCTCTTGGCAATTACCGCCTTAACGCCGAGATAGAGCGGAACGAGCGCCGCGTGCTCACGCGACGAGCCCTGACCGTAGTTTTCGCCGCCGAGAATAACTCCGCCGCCAAGTCGCTTTGCACGGGAGGGGAAGTCCTCGTCGCAGACGGTGAAGCAGAACTCCGAAAGCTTCGGAACGTTCGAGCGGTAGGGGAGTATCTTCGCACCTGCCGGCATAATGTGGTCGGTGCTTATATCGTCGCCAACCTTGAGAAGCAGCTTTGCCGAAAGATTTTCCTCGGGCGCGTGCGCCGTGGGGATAGGCTTGATATTAGGTCCGCGCTCAACCGTGAGAGCGCCTGCCTCCTCCTCGCTTGCGGGGAGGTCTATCATATTGTCGTTTATCTCGAAGGTGTCGGGGAGCGTTATCTTCGGAGCTTTGCCGAGCGAGCGCGGGTCGGTAAGATATCCCGTGAGTGCCGAAGCCACTGCCGTTTCGGGAGAAACGAGATAAACCTCGGCATCCGCCGTCGCGCTTCTGCCCTTGAAGTTTCGGTTGAAGGTGCGTAGGCTGACTCCTGCGGATTCGGGGGCAAAGCCCATTCCGATACAAGGTCCGCAGGCGCACTCAAGCACTCTTGCGCCCGCCGCAATAATGTCGGCAAGCGCGCCGCACTTTGCGAGCATTGTGTATACCTGCTTTGAGCCGGGAGAAACCGAGAGGGAAACCGTGGGATGCACGGTCTTGCCCTTCAGCATTGCGGCAACGGTGAGAAGGTCGAGAAGAGAGGAGTTGGTGCAAGAGCCTATGCAAACCTGATTTACCTTCATACCCTCAATGTCCGAAACCGCCTTTACGTTGGCTGGACTGTGCGGGCAGGCAATGCGAGGTGTGAGTGAGGAGAGGTCAACCGTGTACTCCTTGAAATAGACCGCATCGTCGTCTGCCGAGAGGGGCGTGTAGTCTTTTTCGCGGCCTTGCGCCTTCAAAAAGGCTTTAGTAACCTCGTCGGACGGGAAGATAGAGGTCGTCGCTCCGAGCTCCGCGCCCATATTGGTAATAGTTGCTCTTTGCGGAACGGAGAGCGTGCCGACGCCCTCGCCGCCGTACTCGATAATAGCGCCCACGCCGCCTGCCGTTCCGAGCATACGAAGAACCTCAAGGATAACGTCCTTCGCTCCGACGAATTCGGGAAGCGCGCCCAAGAGATTGATTCTTATGATTTTGGGGCAGGGAATATAGTATCTTGCTCCTCCCATTGCCGCCGCAACGTCAAGACCGCCCGCGCCGATAGCGAGCATACCCATACCGCCTGCGGTGGGAGTGTGGCTGTCAGAGCCTATAAGCGTTTTACCGGGGATGGCGAAGCGCTCAAGATGCACCTGGTGGCAGATGCCGTTTCCGGGGCGAGAAAAGCGAACTCCGTGCTTTTTTGCAACCGTTCTTATGTATTTGTGGTCGTCGGCGTTCTCAAAGCCGCACTGCAGAGTGTTGTGGTCGATATATGCGACCGAGAGCTCGGTACGAACCCTCTCAATTCCCATAGCCTCGAACTGAAGGTACGCCATCGTTCCCGTAGCGTCCTGCGTCAGAGTCTGGTCGATTTTAATGCCAACGTCAGCTCCCGAGAGCGAGTCGCCCTCCTTCATATGAGCCATTATTATTTTTTGAGCTATGCTGTAACCCATTGTTTTTCCCTCACTGTATACCGTTCAAAATATTGTCGATAGCCGCGCCGATATGAGCCTCGGTCAGCCTCTCTGCCGCCGCCTCGTCGCGATTTTCAATAGCCGCGAGTATCTCTCTGTGCTCGGCTGAGGATTTCTCAAGCCTTCCGGGAACAGAGAGCGAGTGCCGCCTGTATAGCTTCGTGTTTCTGTGAAGCTCGCCGAGAATCTTCGTAAGAAGCCTGCTGCCCGACGCGCGATAGATAATTAGATGAAATCTGCTGTCAAGCTCGCCGAGCTTTTCGGTGTTGTTTTTCGAAATATAGAATTCCGAAAGCTCCACTGCCTCGCGAAGAGCTCCGAGGTCCTCCTCGGAAATTCTCCTTGCCGCCATAGCCGAGGCGAGTCCCTCAAGGCGCATCCTTATTCTGTAAATATCAACTAATTCCTCTTTGCCGATACCAACGACGACCGCGCGCCTGTTCGCCTCGGTAGAGATAAGTCCCTCCTCGGAGAGCCTGTGGAGCGCCGACCGAACGGGCGTTCGGCTGACACCGAGCCTTTCGGAAAGCGCGGTTTCGGTCAGTATATCGCCGCGCTTGAGCTCACCCGAGAGAACGAGCTCCTCAAGCTCGAGGAAGACCTTATCCTCAAGCGAATGCGTTGCCTTGTCAATTATCATTTCTCACCTCACGAAAATCTGCCGGGCGCAATTTCTGAGAGGATTGACTCAAGCTCGTCGTCGCTCATAATAGTGGTGCGACCGTCGGCATATTCAAGGTCTATCTTTGCTTTCATCTGAGTGACTATCGGGTCCTGCTTACCGACCATATCGTCGGGCGAGAGGGAATAGTGCGTATTTATCCAATACGCGATCCCCGCAAGACCGGAGGTGTTGGATATTGAAACCGCCGCGGGACGGGAAAGTATTTTATCGGTGTCGAAGATATTGTATATTTCCGCATCCTTCATAAGACCGTCGGCGTGAACGCCCGCGCGGGTCACGTTGAAGTTTTCGCCGACGAAGGGGGTCATTGGCGGAATGTCGTAGTGGAGCTCTTTCTGGAAATATTCGGCAATCTCGGTGATGACCTCGGGATTCATACCGTCGAGCGAGCCGCGAAGGGAGGCGTACTCGATAACCATAGCCTCGAGCGGAACATTACCCGTTCTCTCGCCTATACCGAGTAGTGAGCAGTTGACCGCTGCCGCGCCGTAGAGCCACGCGGACGTTGCGTTAACGACGCCCTTGTAGAAGTCGTTATGTCCGTGCCATTCAAGCATCTCGGATGTAACGTCGGAGTAGTGGTGAAGACCGTAAACTATGCCGGGAACGCTTCTGGGAAGGGCAACTCCGGGATAGGGAACTCCGTAGCCCATAGTGTCGCACATTCTTATTTTAACGGGTATTCCCGCCTCCTTCGAAAGATCGGTGAGCTCGTTGACGAAGGGAACGACAAAACCATAAAAATCAGCACGGGTTATGTCTTCGAGGTGGCATCTCGGGCTTATACCCGCCGAAAAGGCATCCTTAATAACGCCGAGATAGTGGTCGAGCGCCTGCGAGCGAGTCATTCCAAGCTTTTTGAAAATATGATAGTCGGAGCAGGAAACGAGAATTCCGGTTTCTCTGATTCCTATATCGTGCACGAGCTCGAAGTCCTCCTTCTTCGCTCTTATCCAGGTGGTGATTTCGGGGAACTTGTAGCCGAGGGACATACATCTGTCAAGTGCCTCGCGGTCCTTCTTTGAGTAGACGAAGAACTCGCTCTGGCGAATTATACCGCGCTCGCCGCCAAGCCTTGCTATCATTTTATAAAGGTCCTCAATCTGCTTTGGCGTGTAGGGTGCGCGCGACTGCTGACCGTCGCGGAAGGTCGTGTCGGTTATCCATATATCAGCCGGCATACGCAGAGGAACGCGGCGATGGTTAAAGGCAACCTTCGGAATCTCGTCGTAAGGATAAATCTCGCGATAAAGGTTAGGGTCGGTAACGTCCTGAAGCGAGTATTTGTACTGCGATTGCTCGAGAAGATTGCTGTAAGAATTCTTAAGTAGCATAGGGTTTTCTCCTTTTGGAAATAAATTGTACACTTGTATACAATTTTGTCGGGATGGTGGTATTATACTATATACGCACGGGTTTGTCAAGTTATTTTTGAATTTTTATAAAAGTTTTCTATTAAAAGAAAAATAGCGACCCGTCAAGGTGCGGGTCGCTCTGCTGATTTATACGTTTCTATGTCCTGTATCTCGCGTGAGGTCTTTTATCCAATTGAAGCGGTTTATCTTAACCACCGCAACGAAGCATTTGAGTATCTGGTCGCACTTGAGCGCGGCAAAGACTATCCACGGTGCAAGTCCGAGATTCATACAAACGAGTGAGAGAGGTATAACCACGAAGAAAACGAAGATGAGGTCGTTTTTGAAAACGAAGGATATGTCGCCGCCGCTCTTGACAAGACCCGCAAGGCAGGCAGCCTGATAGCAGGTGCCGACTACCGTAACCGAGATAACGTTGATTAGGCTGTTTGCGTGCGACGCTGCTGCGGCGCTTATGTTATAGAGCGCGATAAACGGTGACTTGAGCAGCTGAATGACTCCGCCGGTTAAAAGTCCGAGCGCTAAAAACAGTAGCTGAACCGTGTAGGCGTACTCGCGCATAAGATGGCTTTTTCCTTCGCCTATCGTCTTGCCGGTGATAATGCCGACAGCGCTTGACATTCCGTTCATAACGACGTAGGTGAGGTTGTGCAGGGTATTGGTAACGCTAACCGCCGCAACGATGCCCTCGCCCTCAAGCCTGCCCATAATAGCCGAGTTCGTCATAACGTTCGCCGCCCAGACGAGCTGACCCGCTATTATCGGTGTTCCGTACTTTATAAAGTCGCGCGTCAGCTCGCGGTCGACCTTCAATAGCTCACGGAAACGGAATAGCAGCTTTTTATCAACAAGCCTGACGTAGACTACCGTGATTATCAGCTCGGCAATTCTTGCAATCAGTGTCGCTATCGCCGCGCCCTTAACTCCGAGGGCGGGAAGCCCGAGCTTTCCGAATATCAAGACGTAGTTGAGAGAAACGTTGATAACGAGCGAGGCAAGAGATACGAAAAGTCCGATTTTCGGCGACTCAACGCTTCGCATAGCAGATATCAGCGTTTGTGTCGTACAGAAGAATATAAACGAGTATGCGGTTATGGATAGATATTCCGCTCCCGCCGCAATAGTTGCGGCGTCTTTTGTAAAGAGTGATATAACGAAGCTTGGGAATATCGCGCAAACGAGCGTTGCTATCACGGATATCGAAAGAGAGAAGCGCATACCTATGGCAACCGTGCGGCGTATGCTCTCGGTGTCGCGCTTTCCCCAATATTGCGCGGCTATAACGAGTATGGATGCTTCAATACCCGTGCTCACAACCTGCAGAAGCGTTTGTATCTGACCACCCATATAAACGCCGGAAATTGCCGCATCACCGAGCGCTCCGGTCATTACGTTATCCGCAAGACCTATCGAGAAGGTGACGAGGTTTTGAAGCGCTATCGGCAAAGAGAGGAGAAATAGCGATTTATAAAAATTTTTATCCTTGGTAAGAATCATTTTGAATTCCGTTTCCTTTTGAACTGTCAAGTAAGTATTTTACCACCTTGACGCACATTTTTCAAGTTTTTTGAAGGAAATACCGATTTTATGTATTAGTATTGCCGCTTTTACAATAATTTAACTTGTCGGTAACAGTTTCTAAATTCAATTCGGATAGAATTCCTCTTATAAAAACACGTATGGAGGCGGCTATGAGGAAGCTTTACAAAATAATATTTTCTCGCTATGCGATATGCGCGCTTATGCTCGCCGCCGAGGTGGTGCTTTCGGTGCTCTTTTGTATGTACGCAATGCAGTACTACGCCGTGCTCGTCGCCGTATATATTGCCGTTATGCTTATCTCTATCGTCGGGGTGATGAACGCCGACGCAAATCCCGACCACAAGCTGCCGTGGCTCGTGATAATCGCCTGCTTTCCGCTCGTCGGGCTCATTGCCTATTCTATCTTCCGTTACCGCCGTATGACGCGCGGCGAGGAGCGGCGGATGAGGGAGAGCTTCCGCTCGATAAACGAGGCAAACGGGGTAGAGGATAAGCTCGCGCTCCTCGGCATTCGCGACTCGGCAGCCGCAGGCAAGGCACACGCCGTTTTGCAGGACGACGAGCTCGCAAAAGTTTACACGGGTACGGCATCTCGCTATTTTTCGGAAGGAAGGGAGCTCTACGATTCCTTGCTCTCGGACGTCCTCTCTGCTGAAAAATTCATATTCCTCGAGTACTTTATAATCGAGGAGGGCGTGATGTGGGACGGTCTCTTGTCTGTACTTAAAGAGAAGGTGGCGGCGGGCGTTGAGGTCAGGGTAATGTACGACGACTTCGGCTGTATGAGCACCCTCCCGTCGCGCTACGACCGCCGCCTTGAGAGATGCGGAATAAGATGCTGTCGTTTTTCGAAGGTGTCACCGCATTTCAGAACGGTATACAACAACCGCGACCACAGGAAAATAGCGGTTATCGACGGCAGAGTCGGCTACACAGGCGGCGTTAATCTTGCCGACGAGTATATCAACGAAAAGCTGCGGTTCGGTCATTGGAAGGACGGGGGCGTGCGAATTTCAGGGGATGCGACAGTCGGTCTTGTCGCGCTCTTTTTGTCGCTCTGGGAGCTCGCCTCTGGAGAGCGCGATGACGCAAAAGAATATATGGCGAGCGCCTCGCAGACTTCCTCGGACGGCGGCTTTTACATCCCTTACGGCTCGGGGCCCTTTCCTGCTTATCCGCGCCCGGTCGGCAAAAACGTGCTCCTCAATATCATAAATCAAGCGCACAGATATCTCTATCTTACAACGCCTTACCTCATAATAGACTATGATCTTACCGAGGCGCTTCGCGGCGCGGCGGCGCGCGGTGTCGACGTCAGAATAATAACCCCCGGTGTTGCCGACAAAAGAATCGTTAAGGTTATGACCAAAAGCTCCTACCCCTATCTCATAGAGGGCGGCGTGCGCATATTCGAATACACTCGCGGCTTCATTCACGAGAAGACTGTGGTTTCCGACGACCTCTATGCAACCGTCGGCACGATAAATCTCGATTACCGCAGCCTTGTTCATCATTACGAGGACGGCGTTTGGATGTACGGCACACCGACCGTCCTCAACATCCGTGACTCGTATATGAAAACTCTCGCCGACTCGCGCGAGATAGGCGAAAGGGAGGCGCGCCTTGGAATTTTGGAGCGGCTCGTCCGCAACGCAGTCCGCCTCGTAGCGCCGCTTCTGTAACCCAACCTCACGCTAAACCACTCGATTTTCAGCACTTATCTCTCCTGCAAAGTGAGGATTGACATATCAAAGCTTTTATGGTAAAATGTAGAAAAGTTCGTATAAATACGAAAGGAGAGAGCTGTGCCAGAGCGCGTTAAGATGGGTCTTGACGAGGAGATAATCCGCGAGTACCCCCTTCATAAGAGCTGTGAGAACAAAAGGCACGAGTCTGCATATCTCACGGTGACCAATAAGCGCATAATCTATGCCAAGAGCTCGAAAGAAGCCAGACGGCGCACCACCGAGCTGCGTGACATTCCCTTGAGCTCGGTTGATACCGTTGAGAGCTTTCTCAAGGAGCAGAGGCTCTATTCTCCCCTCGTTATAGTATTCGCCGCGCTTCTTCTTATATCAGGCGTGGCGGTTGCGGTGCTCGTAAGCCTCGGGATTGGTATAGCGCTGACTTGCGCATCGGTGATAACCGTGGTGCTTCTCCTCACTCTGACTCGCTCGGAGTACAATTTTTATTTGAGCATAGGCACGCTCGGCAGGCGAGAGGTAGGCCACCTGAGCTTCGGCGCATCCGCTATCGCGCAAAGGGTAGCCCGCCAAAGCACCCGTCACCGTATTCGCGTTGCTATAAACGGTGCCGAGATAGATAAGCTCGTGGCTGAGCTCGGAGCTATCATAATCAGGTTTAAGGAAGAATCTTAAGTTCATTTTGACATTTGTCGCTAAAGGTGACGGAACGGAGCTTTTATGGAACAGATAAAGCTTGCCGCGGGAGAGAGCGTGGCAAAGGTGTATACATACGGCAGAACGGTAGTCGGCAAAAAGCGCAAGACTATCGACGAAAGCCTGATAATAACCAACAAAAGAGTGATATATCAGTCGATAGGCGACAAGTGCGTCAAGCGCAAGGAGATACCCGTCGCGGCGGCTGAATACGTCGGAACGAAGTACACGACCGAGTCGGGCTCGCTCGCCTTTGCCGTGATTTCCTTTATAATTGCGGTCGCGGCGGCAGTTTTTTCAATAGTTAACCCTTTTCCGAAATATCTTTGGATATCGCTTTCGCTTTTAGCGGTAGGGCTTGCCGTCGGCTCGCTTCTTGTCTTGGTCTATATCCGCTCACTTCGCGGCGCGGTTGAGGTCACCATATCGGGCAGACTCCCCGAATACAAGTTAGTGTCCGTCGGTATGTCAAACCTCAAGGCAAGAGCAAATGACGTGACACGGGTATCCATTATGGTGGATAGAGCCACCGCTCTCGAGATGGTAAACGAGCTCGGTGCGGTTTTGCTGAATGTTCGTTCGCAAAGCTCCCAAAAGAAGTAATAAAACGACTAAAGAAACGGCAGAAACACTGTTTTATGACAATGCTTCTGCCGTTTTTATTTGGTTCTGCCTAAAGACGATAGCCCCTATAGAATGTTGTCGCGCCCGATATAAAGGTCAGCCTTCTCCTCCTCGGAGAGCTCGTCGATATCCTTGCCAAGTCGCATTTCAGTCCAAGCTCTGTTAGGTACGGGCGGGTCGTAGGTCGTAATGTCGGGCACGGGGTCTGCCATAGGCGAGATGCCCTTCATATTCTCGGGAAATGCATAGGGGATATCCCTCTGCCTTTTATCCTCTTTTTTGTCAGCCTTTTTCATAAAATCTCCCTTTGTCCTATCTGCGTTTTTGCGGAAGACCTCCGCATAGATATCTTTCGCAAAACGGGGAGAATTATTCTTTTCAAAACCACATAGGCGTGCCGAAAATTCGACACGCCTATGTGGTTAGCCAATACCAGCCTAAATCGAACCCGCCTAAAGCGGTGGAAATCCGCGCTATTTCTCGAAAACTCACTCGCAAAGTTTAACTATTATCTATGCCAATATTTTCTATCGAGCGAGCGATACATTATCGCCTCTGCCACGTGATCGGCGGTTATGTTTTCCTCTCCGTCAAGGTCGGCGATAGTCCTCGCAACGCGCAAAACCCTGTCGTGTCCGCGCGCCGAGAGTCCAAGGCTCTCGAATGCCTCGCGCATCAGCTCGGAGGCTTCCTCGGTCGGCTTGCAGTACTTCCTGAGAAGGTCGGGGGTGAGCTTTCCGTTGAGAATTCCCGCCTTGTCGCCGCCGCGAGCGAGCCTTTCGTTTGCAAACTCACGAGCCGCGTTAACTCTACGCCGTATCTCTGCGGAGGGCTCGCCCGCCTGCGTTTTTCCGGATATCTCCGCGTAGGAAACTGCGGGGAGCTCGATTTCAATATCTATTCTGTCAAGAAGCGGACCGCTGACACGCTCGAGGTATTTGGCTCTTGAGGCAGGCGAGCAGGTGCAATTCTTCGTCGGGTCGCCGAAATAACCGCATTTGCAGGGGTTCATAGCGCAAACGAGCATAAAGGACGCGGGGTAGGTTATCTTTGCCGCCGCACGCGTCACGGTGACAACGCCGTCCTCAAGCGGCTGACGGAGCGCCTCGGTAACCGATTTCGGAAACTCGGGCAGCTCGTCGAGGAAGAGAACGCCGTTGTGCGACATAGATATCTCACCCGGCCGCGGCATAGCACCGCCGCCAACGAGCCCTGCACTGCTGACGGTGTGATGAGGCGAGCGGAAGGGGCGCTCGGTCACGAGGCTGTCCTTCAGGTTACCCGAAACCGAATGTATCTTCGTCGTTTCGACCGCCTCGTCGAAATTCATATCGGGAAGGATTGACGGAAGCCTCTTTGCAAGCATTGACTTGCCTGCGCCGGGCGGTCCTATCATAAGAATATTGTGTCCGCCTGCGGCGGCTATCTCGAGGGCGCGCTTTGCCTTAAGCTGACCGCGCACGTCGGAGAAATCTAAAGCTGCGCGATGAGAGGTAAGGTCGAAGCGCGACGGGTCGAACCTCTGCGGTAAGAGCCTATCCTCGCCCTTGAGGTGCGCGAGCAACGCGCGCAGCGTGCTGACGCCGTAAACGGTTATTCCGTCAACGACCGACGCCTCCTTTGCGTTCCTCTCGGGAACGAATATCTCGCGCTTTCCGTTATCCCTTGCGGCTATCGTCATAGGGAGCACGCCGTCTATTGCGCGCACCTCGCCCGAAAGCGAGAGCTCGCCTATGAAGCACTTGTCCGAGAAATCGAAGCTCGAGGGAATAACTCCGTCGCTTTGCAGTATTGCGCACAGTATCGCAAGGTCAAAGCCCGAGCCCTCCTTCTTTCTGTTTGCGGGCGCGAGGTTTATCATAATGTCGAGCGAGGGGAAGGGAATTCCGCTGTTTTCGCACGCCGACTGAACGCGGTTCTTCGCTTCCTTGACTGCCGCGTCGGGCAGACCGACCAGCTCAAAGCGCGGCACTCTGTCCCAAGCGCTGCATTCAACGGTGACCTCAAATCCGTCTATTCCGAAAAGACCGCAGCTGTATATTTTAGAGAGCATAAAAACCTCCCACAAGTTTTTTCAACATAATTATACATCACCTCGCGCGCAAAATCAAGTGGCTATTGACAATTAAGGGGCGTGGGGGTATAATTTAGATGAGCTATCTTATGAAACGGAGATTGTTATGAAAGCTATAAAGAACGTGCGCCTCTTCGGCGAGCTTACCGATATCTGTATTGACGACGGAGTTATCCTATCTGTTGGAAAAACCGACCTGCCGGGTGAGGACTTCGGCGGAAATAAAATATACCCGGGACTCATAGATATCCACGCTCACGGATACATCGGCTACGACACGATGGAGGGGCATATTGATGAAATGTCGAGGTGGCTTCTCTCGCGGGGAACTACCTCTTGGTATCCCACGACGATGACTATGTCGCGCTCCGATATCCTTCGCGCGACCGAGGTCGATATATCAAAAATAGGCGGCGCAAGTGTGCTCGGCTTTCATATGGAAGGCCCGTTTATCAACCCCGATTACAAGGGCGCGCAGAACGGAGAATTTATCACGCCCCCCGACCTTTCTCTCGTTTCGGAGTGCAAAAACGTCAAAATAGTCACGATAGCACCCGAGCTTGAGGGTAGCCTTGAATTTATAAAAAACTGTCCTGCCATAGTGTCGCTCGGTCACACTGCGGCAGATTACGATACGGCCAAGGCGGCGTTCGATGCAGGCGCAAAATGCCTGACCCACACCTTTAACGCTATGCCCCCATTCCTTCACCGCGCCCCCGGACCTATCGGTGCGGGCGCTGACTCCGAGGGGGCTTACGCCCAGCTGATTTCCGACGGAAAGCACACCCATCCTTCAACCGTTAGAATGCTCGTCAAGCTCTTTGGCGAGGGGAGAGTTATCCTTATAAGCGACGCTATGCGCGCGACCGGACTCTCGGACGGTGAGTACGACTTCGGCGGACAGAAAATAACCGTTACGGACGGCTACGCGCGCACCGATGGCGGCAACCTCGCAGGCTCGACCTCCACACTCTTCGACTGCGTTCGCTCGGCTATTTCCTTCGGAATTTCCGAGGAGGCCGCCGTCAAGATGGCGAGCGAGAATCCAGCGCGCCTTATGGGACTTAACAAAGGAAAAATCGCCGAGGGCTACGACGCCGATTTCATTATCGTCGACGACTGCTTTAACCTTGTAAAAGCGATAGCCCGCGGTGAGGTATAAGCGTTTTGTTATTAAAAAGGAGCAGCTATATGCAGGCTGCTCCTTTTTGTATATCAGGTATCTGCTACTCCGAAATATTCGGCAAGCGACTTTATATCGTCGTTATCAAGTGCTCCCTTGAAGAGCATAAACTCATCGATCGTAGCGGTGAGGGAATCATCGTAGCTTCCGGTTCCGTCCTGACCGATATTGATAGCTTCGGTACAGCCGTTGGCGCTTACGTTTGCAAGGCTGTCTGATATTTTGTAAACTTTGAATTCACCGAAATCGTATGAAACACGGATCTCGCTGTTTTCTCTATCGTAAACAACTATTACGTATACCCATCCTTGCTGATAGTCTTCGGGGAGCAAAGGATCACCTTTTGAACGGTTAGTTCCGTCAGCAAGATCAACTCTGAGATCGTTTGCGTCACGCAGAGAAATCGCAAATCCTGCATTCTTTCCGGTCGACCAATCCTTATTTGAAACAAGAATCGGATCGCCTGTAACTCCGTCCGTTTTCATCCAGAACGCAACGCTGAAGCTTTCAGTTCCGGGAGTAATATCGGCAATCGAAACGTAACCTTCCGAGAGGTTTATACCCTGACCGAAGAAGCCGTCCTCATAGCTTACACTGCCTTTAGCGGATACCGACGATTTCTCGGTAGAATCATTTACGTTGCCGTCGAAGGTAAGATAGGTTGTAAGCTCCTTGTCGGTAATATAATTGGTAATGTATCCGTCGCTATCCTTTGTGGGAGTTGCAGCGGGCTCGTTGTTGCGGAAATCGGGGGATGATGAAACGTCTTTTCCGTAATACTCTGCAAGAGCATAGATATCTTCGCGAGTGAAGACACCGTCGAATATCATAAATTCGTCGATAGTTGCAGGCAAGCTGTAAGAATAATCTCCCGCAGCGTCCTGACCTATGTTAAGAACGGGGTAAGCCGAGGTTAACGAGGTGGAAGCGAAGCCCGAGGGAATATCAACGCTTGTGAGAACACCGAAATCACAGCACAGACTAAGCTTGTTAGCTTCGCGGTCGATGATACAAATTACGTGCATCCAACCGTCTGCGTAATCCGCCGGAAGCTCAACGTCGCAATCAACTCGATTGATTCCATCAGCGATATTGAATCTGAACTTTGTGCCAAATCTTGATGCCAAGGTAATACCAAGATTCTTAGCACGGTCCCAATCCTTGTTGGAAAAAATAGCAGGGTCGGCGTCCGAGCCGGGATTTTCCATATCTATCCAGAAAGCTATGGTGAAGCTATTTGTTCCCGGAGCGTAATCGTTGATGGAAATGTAACCGTCGTCAACTGCGACACCCTGTCCGTAATATCCCTCAATAAAGTAGAGATTACCCGTCTTCGTGGTGTTTCCACCGCATGCATCGGTGATATCACCGTCGAACTTAAGATAAGTTGACAGTTCGTGATTTTTGATGAAGTTTGTGACATAACCTTCGCTCTCCTCGGTAGGAGTCGGCTCGTTTTCGTGATAACGAATGGAGTCCTTATCAACGTAAACGGGGCGCTCGCCGGCTGTAACACCTTCAAAAAGTCCCGAAGGAACACGAGCTGTCCAAGTCTCAGGAGCTGTATAACCCAAAGCGTGAAGCACGATTGCAGCTGTATCGCGAATTTCTATATCCTGAATTTCACCATTCTGAACAGTCTTTCCTGATGCAGCAAACATTACGTATTTCTCTGCATCGGTAAGGCCGCCGTGGCTTGTTCCCGAGCCGCCGTGGTCGGAGGTGACGATAAAGAGGGTTTCGTCGAGTATGCCTTTTTGCTTATAAGCATCGTAGATTTGACCGATATAAGCGTCGATCTCGGTGATTTTTGCCAATTGAGTTGCAGTTCCATATCCCGAGGAATGTCCGGCTCCATCTGCTTCATCAAACTGAACGAAAAGCGCCGTAGGATTATTCTGTCCAATATACGCAACGATCGCGTCTGTCAAAGCAGAGTCGGTGGATGCGGTAGCCTTGTAAACATCGATGCCGTTTTCGATAATACCAACGTTTATGGAATTCCAATGGCTGAAGGATGCAAGAGTTGCATTCGCATCATTTTCTCTGATAACGCGGAAGAAGCTTGGGAATTTCGAATCGGTAGGATAAGGGTGCGAGCCCGCTATACTGTTCGTAAGACCGTGTACAGAAGGGGTGACTCCGTGAAGGAGAGAACCCCAGCACTGTGCGCTGATAGTGGGATTCGCAGTCAGGCAGTTGTAGGTTATTGCACCCTTTTCAAAAATGGCGTCAATGTTCGGCGTGTCGGTGTTTCGGAAGAAAGAGCCCGCGCCGTCAACGCCTATTACGACAACGTATTTATATTTTGTGTTCTCATCAGTCATATTATCGTTATCTCCGTTTTGAGTGTCGTCATCTTCATCGCCCTCGGTTTCGCCGCCGGTGCTCTCACCACCCTCGGTTTCGCCGCCGGTGTTCTCGCCGCCTTCGGTTTCACCGCCGGTGTTCTCGCCACCCTCGGTTTCGCCACCCGTCTCATCGCTCGACGAACCGTCGGATGAATCCGGGAGTGTCGTGCCGCAAGAGGTCAGAATGCACGTGCACATCACTGACAGCAGCAGTAGAAGTGAAATTAGTTTTTTCATAACGTTCTCCTTTGATTTATATTTATTTAATTGCTAAATGCTTTTCGATACAAAATTTTACCGTGTGGCTCTTTATGCCTTCGAGTTATCTGAATACTCCTTTTTGAATCTTTTCCACATAGGCGTGGCAGCAAAGCAAAGAATTATTCCGATAATCGAGATGACCGCCCAAACTGCAATAGTCGCGTTCCAACTGAAATTATCCTTAAGATATGGGAACAGCGGCAAGGCAATTGCCGCACCTATATACGTAGCCATATTAAGAAGTCCCGAGAAGGTCGACACTCTTCCGCTTTTTATAAAACGCTTCGGCACAATAGTGATAAGCATCAAATTAATACCGTGCATACACGCCACGAGAATTCCAATGAGGAAAGCGGAAATAGCGGCGCACGCCCATCCGGATATCATAAATACGTTTATGAGCAGCAGTGCGGCGGCACTTAAGGCTGCTATAACGAAAATAACTGCGGCACACAGAACCTCGTTACGAAACAGCTTGCTGTGAAGAATATCAAACACATAAACACTCACCATACCGAAAACAGCAGGAAGAATTCCCGTGATTATAGCACTTCCCGAGTCAAGCCCGAAGGCATCTTGCATAAAGGTCGGCATCCAATCGCTGACTCCGTCACGAAGAGCACCGTGCAGAACGATAGCAACGAATATGAGGGCAGTGGGAAGAAAAACGAAAGCGGGAAGCGGAACGCGCTCGCCCACCCTTGAAGGCGACGGTTCGCTACTGCTGAAATCGTCATTGTTTTCCGTATTGCAGTTCTTTTTGAAAGCGCCCGGGCTAAGAATCAGCCATAGGGCTGAAATCGCGACTCCGACGGCTGCGATACATAGGATCACGCCCCTCCAATCCATAACCTTCAGCAATACAGGAGAAAGAATATATAACACGACAGTTGCGATAGAGGACGCTCCGTAAACGTGAATAGCCGCGCGCTCGTATTCGACGTCGTTCATATAGGCGGCCATCAAATTCACTATGGGCGGCCAAAGCATTGAATGAGCGAATCCGTTGACGAACCATATCGCCGTCATCAGAGGGATGGTGGTGCAAAAGTACATAGTGAAGTTAGAGACGGTAGCAAGGATAAGTCCGACAGTAAGCATATTCTGCGGCTTGAATTTGTCGCCAAGTATACCGTTGATTATTTGCCCGCCGCCGTAAGCGATAGTCATCGCAGAGCCAACTGCACCGAGGGCAACTGCATCAAAGCCCGACTCCGATATAGCGGCTAACATAACCGAAAAATTTTTTCGCATCAAATAGCTGGCAAAATAGACCATAGCTAAAAGATAAGTGATCCTTTTTGCCCGATTGGAAATAGTATGTTTCATTTTTCCTAAAACGTTAAAACTTGATTAAAAATGTTGATCGTATAACGTACGAATGAAATGTTCAAGTCAATTATATCACTCATTTTTGGAAATGAAAGATGACAAAAACGATTTCTACGTATTGACGAATAAATGGTGTGTTTTGTTGAGTTTCTCTTGAAAACCTCAGGCTTTTCAACAATTTATTTTTCGTTCTGAAGAGTGTTGAAAAAAGCGGCAAAATATTGTATAATTAAATTGCAAAAGAACGCACAACAGAGGTGTTGCATTATGATGAGCTCGGAACAAAGGCAAAGCTACATACTTAAGATAGCAAAGGAAAAATCCTTCGTTTCAATAGCGGAGGTTTCGGCGAAGCTTGATATATCCATAGAAACCGTCAGGCGAGATATAAATAAGCTCTGCGAGTACGGATTAGTCAAGAAGGTCAGAGGCGGAGCTGCACCTGTCAAGTTTCCGAGTCGCAAGGACGCCGATTATTTGTTGAGAATTCGGTCAAATCAACAAGCAAAATTGACCATAGCTGTTGAAGCCGCGGATATGATACGCGACGGACAGGTTGTTGCGTTTGACTGCGGAGTGTCTATTCAGTCGATAGCTTATTGCGTGTCTGACGTAAAAAACGTCACCCTCGTAACCAATTCGATACCGGTGGCTACGATACTGCTTGATAAGCTTAATTCGGGCGAAATCAGCGGACGCATTATCGTTATCGGTGGCGAGTGTGATACAAAAAACCGTTTTTCAAAGGGCGGCGAAGCAATAAATGAAATAATGAAATATCACTTCGACATAGCCTTCGTGTCCTGTACTGCTCTGTCACAAGAGGCGGTGTCCTCATACAGCCTCGACGAATGCTCATATTCAAAGCAACTTGTGGATCGTTCAAACTGTTCGGTGCTGGTCGCAGAAAGTGATAAGATTGGCAAAAATTCGGTATGCACTTTTGCAAAGATAACCGATTTTGACAAAATAATAACCGATGATTTAAAAGAGCTTTCAGATGAATTCAAGAAAAAGTGCGAGGAAGCAAAGGTCGAGCTTGTTATCGCGACTCGCAAAAGCGTATAAATCATCCCTATTTACAAATGAAAAAAGGGTATCTCAAGTAAAAAACTTGAGATACCCTCTCTTTATTTTACACGGCATTTGATTACGAGCCGTGTTCCTCGCTGTCCCTCATAACAATCGCAAGCGCGGTGTTATAGTAGACGAGCGGGTAGATATAAAAGATAAAGTTATCAAGCAGGCTCTCGACAAGCAAAACGAGTATCGAAAGACCGAGCATTGTTTTAAGAAGCGTCGGGCGCTTGAAGAAGGGAAGTGCACTCTTCACGCGGTAGTAGAGGTATGCTGCGAGTCCGACTATACCGGTTGCGGCAAGCAGCTCAACGAAGGTCTGGTGAGAAAAGTTCGGCATAAAATCTGTGACATGGAAGGTATCTGCGGGAACGCCGAAGAAGCCTACGCCGAAGATGGGATTTTCAAGGAATGCCGAGATTCCGTTCTGCCAAAGCTCAAATCTTCCGTTATCCGAAAGCCCGCGCTCAAGGTAATCCGAAAGGAGCGCGGCTATCTTCTCTCGAAAGACTATCAAAAAGAGAACGAGGAGAACCGCACCCACGGCGGTAACTATCCTGAATTTCCTTTTGTGCTCACCGACGAATGAGGAAATAAGAACGCAGGTGGCGTAAAAGATGATCGCCGCTATCATCGCGTTTCTCGACATTGTCATAACCGCCGCAAGAGCGGTGAGGGTGGCGGTCGTGAAATAGTAGAAGGGATGTGACGACTTCATTGCGCCGTAGAAATTCATCGGAATAAGCACCGCAATGCAAACGCCGACGGGATTCCAAACGCCCCAACCAAGACTTATCGCTTCCTTGACTATACTGCCGTCCTCGAAAACTCCGTCGCCCGTAAGATAGAGCACCGCCATCTCGCCGACAAGAACGAGCGAGGTGAGCGAGGATATGAAGGCAAGGTAAGACCCAAGCTCCTCCGTCGTTTCCCGCTCTGCAAAGCCGTAGCGGATGTAGAGGTAGATGAACAGGAAGGCGAATGCCTGCGAAAGACCGAATATGAGGTTGCCCACCCC
This sequence comes from Clostridia bacterium, assembly GCA_017467205.1. The sequence continues at coordinate 71,012 of JAFTSQ010000018.1, forward strand.
TGCGGTCTTCGAGAAGATTCCGTTCAAGGCGAATGCCGCCGAGAGAATAAACAGAGGGATAAGCAGTACCGAGTCCTTGACCGAAATGCGCGAGAAGACGCGGTTCTTTACCATAAACACGACAAGCGATATAACGAACGCCGCAATCATAATTATAAGAAGCGGCAGTCGCCAAGAGGTAAAGTAGTAGTCGGAGAAGGTCGGGTGACCGGGAGAGTTCTTGATGGATACGTTATAGATTATCGTAATGAAGGGCATAATGAGCGGCGTTACGGTGTCGCACACGCATAGCGCTACGCACATGAGGGCAAGGTTTACGACGAAGAGATAAAACTCAAGCCCAAACGACCACGTAAGCAAGGTAAGAACCGCGACGGTTGGCGGATAGTATTTGCTCAAAAAGTAGGATTTGAGCCTACCCGTGTCAAATTTTTCTGCAAATTTACTCAAAACTTTCGCCTTCATATCTCAAGCTCCTCAAGATAGGTGGCAAGCGTTTCGGGATAGACCTCGTCGAAGGAATAGCGGACGTAGCGCTCAAGAATGCGCTCACCGTCGAGGGCAAGCTGCTCACCGTGCACGGCGGCGATTTTCTCCACGAAGTCCGCCTTATCCCCGAGCGTAAAGAGCACGCCCGACACGCCGTCCTCGATAATATCGGTGTGACCCTTGACGCGCGAGGCGACGGTCGTCTTTTTCTTGTGGAGCGCTTCAACGATATTGAAGGGAAGCCCCTCCGACCTTGACGCGCTGACGTAGAGGTCGGTTGCGTTAATGATATTTTCGGGGTCGGAGCGCCTGCCGAGGAAGAATACCTCGTCGCCAACACCGAGCCCTGCGGCAAGTGCGCGTAGGTTTTCTTCCTCCTTGCCGTCGCCGACCAGCCAGAGCACAGCGTTCGGTATCCGCTCCTTAAGCGCGGGCATACATTCGATTAAGAACTCCTGATTTTTTCTTGCAGAAAGCTCGCCGACGAAGGTGAGAACGAATCTGTCCTCACATCCGAGCTCGCGCCGCAGCTCGCAGGGGTCGAGAGTCGCCTCTTTTCCGGTAACGCCCATACCGCGAACGAACTTGACCCCGCCCTTTGCTAGCGAGTATTTTTCGGCAATGAGCCGGTCTTCCTCGTTCATAACTATCACGGTGTCGGTCTTTTTTCTGACCAGCTTCTCCGCGGTGCGCAAAAGCTTCGCCTTAAAGGAGCAGTCACCCTCCGAGAAGAGATATCCGTGAACTAAATTTATCACCTTCGGCCCGCCCTTTTTCGGGGTAGCGAGGCGGAAGAAGAATGCGGCAAGAGAGGTGTTTGTTATAGCGTAGTCGAAGTAGCGGTTGTGAAGGACTGCCTTTATCTTCCTTACCGCCAAAAGATTCTTCGGTGAGAACATCTTTTTCTCAAAGGGAATATTGTAGTCCGCCCCCTCACCGTTTGCCATAGTGAAAACTCGGTAGCCGCGCTCGCGAAGCGCGTTGATATAGGGGGTGTGGTACGCCTCGATATGCTGATAGGTAGAGGCAATATAAAGAACCTTCTTTTGCCTGTTTTCGCCGATTACCTCGCCGTGCTCGTCAGCGTGAAGCTGCTCGTCCGCACTGCCGACGTACTTTTCGCTCTTGTTGATAGCCTTGAGCGGCGTTTGCAAAAGAATGTAGAGGTCGAGTCCGAGCGACCAGTTTTCGATATACGCGATGTCCTCGTGAATACGCTCCTCAACCGAGGTGTCACCGCGAAGCCCCTTTATCTGCGCAAGACCGGTCATACCCGGCTTGACGTAATGCTTTACCATATAAAGCGGTATCTCGTTCTTGAAATGCTCGACGAAATGGGGAATTTCCGGGCGAGGACCGACGAGCGACATACTGCCGAAAAGCACGTTGAAGAGCTGGGGCAGCTCGTCAATTGCATATTTGCGAATAAACGTGCCGAACTTCGTCTTTCTCGGGTCAGCACCCGTTGTCCACGCCTTGTTCGAGTCGGTGTTAAGGCGCATTGAGCGGAATTTCAGCATCGTGAAGACCTTGCCCATCTTGCCGACGCGCTTTTGCCTGAAGATAACCGGGCCCGGTGAGGTGATATAAACGCCTATCGCCGCAAAGAGCATAATCGGCAGGGTCAGGATAATAAGCGCGAGTGAGCCGACTACGTCGATAGCTCTTTTTATCAGAGCGTTCGTAGTGTTGTCAAGCGGGGTAGTATGAATGTTTATGACCGGCAAAGAGCCGAGCTGCTCGACCTGACGCGAGGTCTTGAAGAAGCCGTATATAACAGGAAGGAAATAGACCTTTATGCATCTGTCCTCGCAGAAGTTTACCAGGCGAATGAGCGCTTTTTTATTAAAGGACGATACCGCGAACACGACGTCGGTCGGGTGCTGCTTTGCGATAACCTCCTCGGCATCCTTGAGCGAGCCGAGCTTGTCGCAGCCGATGTCCTCGTTAATGTTGTCGCCAACATAGCCGAGCACCATACAGCCGGATTCAAGCGCCGAGTTCTTGACGTATTCCTTTGCCGCAGGCGCGTTGTTTCCTATGATAATGACCTTTTTGAGATGGAACTGCTTTTTGTGAAGCGCGCGAACGATATCTCGCATAATGTGGCGCTTGAAGATAAGGAAGGCGGAACTTAAGATTGCGCAAATAAGCGTCCATACGAGTAAAAATACTCTCGTGCTGTCGTTTGTCAGCACTGCCGCCGCAAAGGCAACCAGACCGTAATAAATAACGTTTGCTCTGATTATCTCGAAGGTAACCGAGTACCTTTTATGCATAATTATCGGGTGGTAGAGATTGAGCGCTTGATAGGTGAGCGAGGAGAGAATGGTGACCACCACGACCCCGACTATCGTATAGTGCGAAAGAAAGTCCACCGAGGGCGGTGTAAACAGCATAGAGAACAGGTATGATATATATATCGACGCGAGCGTCACGAACATATCAAAATAGGCTTCAAGCATTGAAAAAATGCTGTTGTTTCTGTTTTGCACGTGTCTATCCTCCTTTTTGCGTTGCGCGGTATGGGCGCGCTTAAATTTATAATATCACCTTTTTATATTTTTGTCAATACGCGCAAAAAATAGACCCACTCCGCCATGCGTGCGTATTGACAATCATCCCAAATTCTGCTAAAATCTTATCGTAGAATATTTTGAGCCGTGAGGCAACAGTTGGAGCGTTTTATGGATTTTAACAAGAAAATACCCGAAATAGAGGCGGTAATAGAGTATACCTTCAAGGACAAGAGCCTTCTTCGCCAGGCGTTCACTCGCAAAAGCTACTCAAACGAGCACCTCGGACGCGGCGGCGTTAAGATACAGTCGAACGAGGTCTTCGAGTTCTTCGGTGACGGAATACTCTCGGCGGCTATCATATCCTTTATGATTCGCGACTCGGCAGAGAGATACGAATACGGAATCAGAACCGAGCTGGAGGAGGGCGACTTTACCAACGTCAAATCCAAGCTTAGCGATAAAAAGAACCTCTCTCGCTGTATGAACGAGCTTGGGCTTCAGAGGTATCTTTTGATGGGCGAGGGCGACGAAAAGCTCGGAATAGAAAATCAGCCCTCGGTAATGGAGGACCTTTTCGAGAGCATAATAGCCGCAATATACGTTGACTGCGGTATGAATATGGAAACGGTTATGAGGTCGGTTGCCGTTATGCTGGACGTTGACTCCTTTATATCCTCTAAAGCGGTCATACAGAGCTACAAAAACGAGCTGCAGGAGTGGTGCGCGGACAAGTGCCGCCGCCTGCCCGCCCCGACCTATGAAACGGTATCCGAAACAGGCCCTGAGCACAAGAGAGTGTTCGAGAGAGCCTGCTATATCGGCGGAGTTAAGTGGGGCGTCGGCGTCGGAAAGAACCGCAAGATTGCCGATTCCGCGGCGGCAGAGGCGGCACTTGCCGCTCTTATCGAGGATGAGGAAATGAAAAAATGTGCGGCAAACGAGTCGGCTATCTCGGAGCTGCGCACCTATGCCGCAAGGAATAAAAAACCGTCGGCGTCGTTTCGTGATTTGGGCGAAGAGCCCTGCACGACGGGGGAGAGATATGCCGTTGAATGCAGGTTTGACGGATTGTCGGTCAAGGGTGTCGGCATAAGCAAAAAGGCGGCAAGAGCCGCCGCGGCGGCTCTGATGATGGAGAGCGTGCGCAAAACCACGTCCGAGCCGAAGGAGAAAAAGACCAAAAAGGCAAAAGCCGAAAAGCCGGCAAAGGCCGCACCCACCAAGAAAAAGAGCTCGGCAAAAAGCGCCTCGCCAAAGTCTAAAGAGGTGTCCACCCTTGGAGCAAAGGGCGGAAAACCAAAGGCGAATGGCAAACGCCAAAAAACAGCTAAAAAGTGACACGGTTTTGTACTAAATAAAGAAAAAGCGGGCAGCTCGAGTTCGAAAAACCGAGCTGCCCGCTTTTTTTCACAGTGGATAGGGGTTAAGCCCACCCCATAGTCGTGGGCTTGGGATACTTGATAATAGACTCCTTGAGGAATTCTACCGCGTGGTAAAGTCCCTCCTCGGGTGTCATAAGCGAATCCTCGTGCTCAATAGACATTACCTTGTCGTAACCAACGAGGCGGAGCTCGCTGATGATATTGCGCCAGAAGTCAAGACCGTTGCCGTAGCCAACGCTTCTGAATATCCAGGATCTGTTAGCCTCGTCACTGTAATGCTTGGTGTCAAGAACGCTGAAACGCTTGGTGTTGTATTCGTCAATCTTGGTGTCTTTTGCGTGGAAGTGATAGATAGCTCCCTTGAGTGCGCGGATAGCTTGAACGGGGTCAATGCCCTGCCAGATGAGGTGCGAGGGGTCGAAGTTTGCGCCGATAACGTCGCCGACCGCCGCGCGAAGCTTAAGGAGAGTTTCGGGGTTGTAAACGCAGAAGCCGGGGTGCATCTCAAAGGCTATCTTGGTAACGCCGTGAGCCTTTGCAAACTCTGCGGTCTTCTTCCAGTAAGGAATAAGCACCTCGTTCCACTGATAGTCGAGCACTCCGAGGAAATCGTCCGGCCACGCGCAGGTTGCCCAGTTGGGCGTTTTATCCTCGGCGCATCCGCCGGGGCAGCCGGAGAAGGTTACCACGGTGTCGATTCCTATCTTTTCAGCGAAAAGAACGGTGTTTACAAAATCGTCGTGGAACTTCTTTGCAATAGCCTTGTCGGGATGAACGGGATTGCCGTGAACCGAAAGAGCGGCTATTTCAAGGTTGTGGCTCTTAATAGTTTCAAGCCATTTTGCGAGAGCGGCCTCGTCACTTAAGAGGATTTCGGGATTGCAGTGCGCGTTTCCGGGGTATCCGCCGCAGCCTATCTCGATAGCCTCGATGCCAAGGGCCTCAAATTTTGCAAGCGCCTCTTCGAAGGGGAGGGAGGCAAAAAGGTTGGTAAGTACGCCGAGTTTCATATCTTCGGTGCTCCTTTCAACTGATATTCTAATTTGAATTATAACACATAAATTGTCCTAATTCAATCCAAAAATTAACTTTTTTGACAACTCTATTGACATTTATTTCTCCGAAGACTAAAATGAAATGGAGAAAAAAGGGAGGCTTAACGTATGAAAAGTCTTAAAGAAAGCGGAGTCAGCCGCGAGATAATTTACGACGGAGCAGTGCTTCGCGTGGTGAAGGACGAGGTCACCCTGCCAAACGGCAAGGGTGCTGTGCGAGAGTTTTGTATGCATATCGGAGCGGTGTGCGTAATCCCGGTGCTTGACGACGGAAGAGTCATAATGGAAAGGCAGTATAGATACCCGCACTCAAGGGAATTTTTCGAGATACCCGCAGGTAAGCTCGATTTTGTCGGCGAAGACCCACTCACAGCGGCGAAGCGTGAGCTTCGCGAGGAAACCGGTGGGGTGGCAGAAAGCTACACCTTCCTCGGAGAACTTGACACGACCCCCGCCATAACCGACGAAAAAATACATATGTATCTTGCCGAGGGCATAACGTTTGGTGATAGGGAGCTTGACGAGGACGAGTTCATAAACGTAGAACTTTTGCCGCTCGCCGAGCTTTACAGGATGGTAATGGCAGGAGAAATCAAGGACGCAAAAACTCAAATAGCCGTCCTTAAGGTCTGGCAAATCCGCGAAAAATACCGCAATATGTAAACTATAGTTTGCAAAATCTCAAAGAATTCATTTTAGCATTGACAAAAAGCCTTAAATGAGTTATTATATTCTTACTAAATATTTCATAAAAGAGCATTATATATCTTTTGGAGGTTATTATGGAAGCAAATGGACTTATCTCTACCGCCTCATTCGGACTTCTCATTACAGCGCTCGTTTTAATACTCTTCGGCGCATTCAAGGGAATGAGAAGAGGCATTATTCGCCAAAGCGTTAGATTTGGCACTATCGTTTTATCGCTTATCGCGGCGTATATCTCTGCTCAAACCGTGACTTCCACCATTGTGGATTTCTGCTCCAACGGAACTATTGCCGACCTTGTAAATCAGATCGGCGCTAATTCTGACGGCTCGCTCGACGCTTATATGGGACTTCTCGCAAGCTTTGATGCGGAAACTGCGCAGTATTTGCTCCTTCTTCCCGCCACGACGGTGCTTGCTCCCATAGCGTTCGTTCTTGTTTTCTTGGCAACGAGTGCACTGCTTTATGTCGTGTACGTAGTTCTTACCTTCGTGGTCAGAATCTTCGGTCGCCGCAAGGGAATGGTTCCCCGCCTCGTCGGTGCAGCTATCGGTGCGGTGCAGGGCGTAATAGTCGTTATAGTTCTCTTCACGCCGATAGTCGGTATAGTCGACCTTGGTGCAGAGGTCGCAACGACTTACGTTGAGGCAATGGATAAGGAAGAGGAAGGCACGCCCGAGGAGGCAAGTGCTGACGAGGGCAACGAAGGCGCATATGACGATAACTATATGGCAACAGGTCAGGAATCGGTAGATTACAGGCTTCTTGCCGACGAGCTTAACAGCTTCAATTCCTCTCCCGCTATGGCAGTATTCGGCGGACTTGGCGCAAGAGGACTCTACAACAGCTTCACTCGCGTTAGCGTGGACGGCGAGGTCATTGACTTCGGCGGCGTCTTCTCCGAGGTTGCTAACGTATTCTTTGAGGCAGGCGAGCTCGAGGGCTTCCGGTGGGATGCGGTCACCGAGCATGACAGAGAGATTCTTCACTCCATAGTTGATAAGGTTGACGACAGCAGATACACCAAGCTTATCCTCTCCGGCTTCCTTCGCGGCTTTGCTCGCGCATCCGAGAGCGGAGAGCTTGAGCTAGTCGCGGATGAGCCCTATATCGGAGTTATAAGAGAGCTCATTCACGTATTTACCGACAGTAACGAGGATAACATAGCAAGAGATCTTGATACGGTTGTTGACGTTTACGTTATTCTCTCCGAGGAGGGCTTCTTCACCTCGGCATATATCGAGGAGGGCTCGCTCCGTGACGTTCTTATCTCCACCGACGAGAACGGCGAAATGGTTATTCAAAGAGTAATGAATATTCTTGACAGTAATCCCCACACAAGACCCGTCAAGGATGCTCTTGCAAGGGTAACGGTAACCATTATTCAGAACTCAATGGACTTCGGCGAAGGATCTGAGGAGCTCTACGAGAATATGAAGACCGGCCTTACGGATACGCTTAGTATCGACAAGACCGAGTATGAAACCGAGGAAGAATACGTTGCGGCGGTAGAGGATTCCATTGCAGGCGTATTCGAGGAGAACGGTATCGAGGCTGACGAGGAAATCATTGCTACGATGGCACAGCACGTAAACGAGCAGGACCTTAGCGGTCAGGAGATCACCGACGCACAGATCAACGACCTTATCCTCTCCTACTACGACGGTTACGTAGCGAGTATGAACTCTGCTAATCCGTAATCACAACCGAAAATAAAATCGGACTACCCGCTTTGGTGTGGGTAGTCCGATTTTCATATAACTTATTATAATACCGAATTTATAGTTTCCTCAAGCGCAATCTCAGACCATCTCCAAAGCCGACTTGGGTCATTATTGACGGTGCTGAGGTCCTTGAGCAAAAGCTCAAGGGCGAGGTTGTGGTCCTTTGCCGCCTTAATGGTGCGGCGCAAATCCTGCCTCACGGCATCCTCGTCAAAGGTTGAGGTGGCAAGGAAGCTGGGGCTTGGCTTGTTTGACATAATGTATTTTTGGGGCAGATTTGCGGCAAAGCTTTCTCTGTCGCTCCAAGGACTGCAGGATATTTTGCGTATGTTTGGCAGGCGGTCGATTATATGCAGCCTGTCGTCAAGGCGCTCGCAGCAGCCGTAATAGACGGAGCCGTATTGTGAAAAAATCTTGGACATATAAGGCAGCTCAAACTCCTCGTTCGTAGCGGGGGATACCGAGGTGAACAGCTGTGCCATACTGAACGTCCATCCGTCGTGAGTCGTTGCGTGGGTGGCAATCTCGTCGTTCACGGTAGTTTCGTTATCGAAGGTGTAAGAGCAGTGGCAGTTGTTGCTTACCGTGTCGTAAACACCGAGCGAGTTTATCTCTTTTATGTATGATAGATGCGCGTTAGTGTAGCGGTCGAGAATCGCGTGAATAAGCTCGGGGCGGTCAATGAGGTCGATATAGCAGTTTTCAACACCCTTCCAAAAGCTTATCTGATCCCAAAGTCCCGAATGCACCATAATTCCGCTCCATTTAATAGGAGCTATACCGTCGAAGATTTCTTGCGCGGCAGAGAGTATCTCGTCTTCTTTTTCTGTGTCGAGCGAAAGCTTTGGAAGCTTTATTTTCTCTATATCCTCCATCTCTTCAAGCTGATCCTCAAAAAGATGACTGCGGGCGCTCTTGTCGTTGTCGGATTTTACTGTGGTCATACCAAAGCCGGTGTTTATAATAGGGCGGGGAAGGATGACGTAAGGATTGAGTACCATATCGGCTCTCAAGTGCTCCCATTTGTAAATCTCCGTGCGAAGCCGCCACTCCACCTTGCGAAAATAATCGTTTTCCACAACGCATGAAAGTGCCTCGTCGACCTTCAGCTCGTGCCAGGGCATCTGGTCTATGGTTATCATCGGCTTTTGCATATTAAGGCTGTTCAGCGCGCGCCACAGCTCCCGCTTTTCGTCGTTCGCCTCCGAGTGCGCGTACTTCATATATTTTGCGGCAAGGGCGCGAAGTACCTCTTTGTCGTTAGTGCTTATCTTCATTATCTGTTACCTCCGTTTTTATCAATGCAAAATTCCTTGCGATACTCCTCGGGTGTCTTTCCGTATTCCTTACGGAATTCAGAGGAAAAATACGTGTGCGACGAGAAGCCGTATTCTTTTGCTATCACGCTTATTTTCAGCTCTGAATATCGAAGCAGATGCTTCGCTTTCTCAAGCTTTAGCCGTTTTATGTATTTTATAGGAGCGGTGCCGTAGTATTCTTTGAAGCGGTGCGAAAAATAATACTTGCTCATTCTCATTTCCGCGCACAACGCATCAAGGGTCAGCCCTGACAGGTCAGACGACGAGAGAATTCTGTCAATCTCTTCCCGAAATGCGTGCTCGTCAGGAGAATATATTATTTTTCTGTGCTCCCCGTAGGCTTCCTTGAGAATTACGTGCAATACGCTTGCAATGAGCGTGGAAAGCTCAAACAGTGACGCATCCCCCTCGCCTTGCAGGCTTATGCATTTTTGCAGTATTTCAAGAACCCTTTGGTCTTTACCTATAAATGATAATTTGGAAAAGGAATTTATTTGTGCCGCGATATCGTTGGCGAGCGCGCCGTTTATGTGCATCCAGTAAATCTCTGACGGTATGCCTGGGTCAAAGCCATAGGAGTGCGTTATCCGTTTGTCAAGTAAGAGATATTCTCCCGCCTCGCACTTAAAGCTTTTACCGCCCTGCTCGCAGAAAAGCGTGCCGCGTGTGGTATATATAAGCACGAGGTTGTCTTGCTTATAATTGCGGATAGCAAAGCTTGGAGAGCGCATAATTCCCAGCATATTCGAGTAACAAAGCTTTGAGAAAAAGCCCTCGAATATCGGCGTGTAGCTGACGCTGTTTTCTGTCATACTCATATCTCCTTTCACACAAGGAAGGCGTGTGACTCGGTTGTTTTCGTAATTATATCATACCTTTGAATCCTTTACAAGCGAAAAGCAATTTATCGATATATAACAGCAATATTTCCCTATACCGTACGGCAAAACATCCAAAAGAGAAAGCAAATTTTCAGCATAATAGAAAAAGCGAGAGCTTTATATAAATGAAAAAAGACGAGAAAATTTAGCGCGATACTCTTAGCGGAGAATTTTTACTTTTCACTAAGTGCGAGCATCGCATTTGACTGGTCAAATGCAAATATGGGCTAAGCCCAACCCCTTATACAAACAGAAAGAGAGCAAGAGTACAAGGAGAAAATCCTTATATTCTTGCTCTGTTTGTTTTATTGATGAATTGATGCCATTTGCTTTGCAAATAGCGCATCATGAATTGGCTTCGCCATGAATTCTCGCTTCGCTCCATGAATTGAATTGCAACCAATGTGCCGCAAGGCACAATTCATGCCGCAGGCAATTCACGAAAGCACGGCTTTCAATTCACGCAACCGTAAGGTTGCAATTCATTGCGTGTTCTCCGTTAAGGATAACACGCATTCTCGTCTTTTTTCATATTGTTTATTACGCCTTTACGGCAAGGTCGAATGCTGCAAATGCGTCGGAGATGTTCTTCACCTCGTCCGAGAGCTCCTGCTTTGTAAGCGTTCTCTCGTTTGATACGAAGGTGAAGCGAAGCGTAAGAGCAACGACCTCTCCCTCGCCGTAAACGTCCTTGACGGTAACGGCAGAGAGAAGCGAGGATGCGGACTTCGCAGTCGCAAGAAGCGCGTCGAAGTTAAGTCCCGCAACCCTTGCATTGAAGGTCAGATCAATATCAATCGCGGGGAACTTGGAGGGCTCGGAGTACTTGATAGCGGCTGCCTCGGTGGCAGAGAAGCTCTCAAGAACTATCTCGAAGCAGGAAAGGGAGCACTTCTTATCAACGTTCGCCGACACCGTGGGGTGTAGAGCGCAGATGTATCCGACAGCCTTGCCGTCGATATTGATATTAAAGGTATTAACGGGGTGCTCAAAGTCAAATCTTGCCTCGCGAGATTCGAAGGTGGGAGATTTGTGAAGCAGGCTCGTGCAAAGCTCGCGAACTGCGTCGCGCGCCTTGATGAAGAGCGCCTCCTCGCCCTCGTCGTGCGAGAAGAAGACTGCGCCGAGATTCTTCAGCTCGTTGCATTCTCCGTTTTCCTTAAGTCCGTCAACGGTGTGGCCTATCTCGAAGATGCCGAAGCTGTCGCGGTAGGACTTGTTCTCCTTCGTGAAGGAAAGGAGAGTCGGAAGCATAGAAATTCTGATGTACTGATGGTCGGGGGTCTGCGCGTTAATAACCTTGACGTTCTCGGGCGTCGTGATGCCGAGCTCGCGGTTCTTCTGAACGTCAGACCAGATGTAAGAATGCACCTCGTGCATACGGTAGGAGGAAACGAGAATATCCTTCATTCTGTCCTCGTGCGACTTTATAACCTCGGTGCGAACGGGGCGCAGAGGACTGTCGGAGGTGCGAATCTCGAAGTTATCGTAGCCGTAGATACGGGTGATTTCCTCAATGATATCCGCCTTAATAGTAACGTCCTTCGTTGCGCGCCAGGAGGGCACGGTGACCGAGAAGCTGTCGCCGGAATGCGAAACCTCAAAGCCGAGTCCGGTGAGCGTTTTCACTATCTCCTCGCACTTTATGTCTATACCCGTGTAGCGATCTACATAAGCTTTGTCGAAATCAAGGTGTATTGTGGGATAGCGGTTAACGTAAGCGTCGGTAAAGGAAGAGATAACCTTTGCGTCGGGGTCGGAGTCGAAGAGGAGCTTGAGCAGTCTTTCGGTCGCAACGCGGCAGAGCTCGGGGTCGAGCATCTTCTCGTATCTCATAGACGCGTCGGTACGAAGACCGATGCGGGTCGTGGTTTTACGAACGCTGACACCGTCGAAGGTCGCGCTCTCAAGCAAGAGCGAGGTGGTGTCGTCCTCTATCTTCGATGCGTCGCCGCCCATAACGCCCGCAATTGCAACGGGTGCGTCGGCGGAGGTTATCATAAGCATATTGGTGTCGATATTTCTCTCAACACCGTCGAGGGTATAGAAGGTGAAGTCCTTATCAAAGGTCTGCACCTCGATTTTGTCAACCTTGCGGTTGTCGAAGGCGTGCATCGGCTGACCGAGCTCCATCATAACGTAGTTCGTAAGGTCGGCGAGGAAGTTGATAGCGCGAGAGCCGCAGTAATAGAGCCTTATTCTCATATTAACGGGGCTTACCTTGCGGGTGATGTTCTCAACCTTCATTGCGGTGTAGCGCCAAACGAGGTCGGTTGCCTTGACGTTGACCTCAACCTCGGGCAGATTTCTATAAACGTCGGTTTCGTGCACGGGAACCTCGCGAAGAGGTCTGCCGGTTATGGTTGCGAACTCTCTTGCAATTCCGTAGTGACCCCAAAGGTCGGGGCGGTTGGTCATAGACTTATTGTCAACCTCAAATATGATATCGTCGATATCGTAAGCATCCTTAATATCCGTGCCGAGCGCGATATCGTCGGTTATCTCCCAAAGTCCGGAGTTGTCGTCGCTGATGCCGAGCTCCGCCTCGGAGCAGCACATACCGTAGGACATAAATCCCGCAACGGTCGTGGGGTTTATGGGGTGGCCGGAAACCGCGCCGCCCGCAGTTGCAAAGGCAACCTTCATTCCGACTCTTACGTTAGGTGCTCCGCAAACGACGTCTACGAGCTCCTTGCCGTTATTGACCTTAAGAAGATGAAGCTTCTTTGAGTTCGGGTGGTTTTCAATCGATGCAATCTCTGCGACGATAACGCCGTGAGTATCCTCACCCTTGACTATTATATCCTCAACTTCTGCTGTCGAGAGGGTGAAGTTGCGAATAAGCGACTTTTTGTCAAGACCGGAAAGATCAACGAAATCTCCGATCCAATTCATTGATAAAAGCATTTGTAATCCCCCTTATTAAAGCGACTTGAACTGCGAGAGCGCCTTGAGATTTCCGCTGTTGAAATCGCGGATGTCCTTAACGCCGTATCTCATCATCGCAAGTCTTGTAAGACCAAGACCGAATGCAAAGCCGGTGTATTTTTCGGTGTCGATACCGCCCTCACGCAGAACGTTGGGGTGTATCATACCGCAAGGGCAGAGCTCAAGCCAGCCGGAGTTCTTGCAGGAGGGGCAGCCCTCACCGCCGCATATCTCGCAGTTGATATCAAGCTCAAATCCGGGCTCGACGAAGGGGAAGAAGCCGGGGCGAAGCCTTACCTTAACGTCCCTGTTAAAGACCTCGGAAAGCATCGTTTTCATAAAGTATATAAGGTTAGAGATAGAGATATTTTCGTCTATCATCATACCTTCCATCTGGAAGAAGGTGTTTTCGTGGCAGGCATCGGTCGACTCGTTTCTGAAGCAACGGCCGGGGAAGATGGCGCGAAGGGGCGCACCGTATTTCTTCATAATGGCGTTCTGCGCTGCGGATGTGTGAGTCTTGAGAAGCTGACCGTTGTCGAGATAGTAGGTGTCCTGCATATCTCTTGCGGGGTGGTGCTTCGGAATGTTGAGCGCCTCAAAGCATCTGTAATCGTCAACTATCTCAAAATAGTTCTCGATAGTAAAGCCCATACTCGCGAAAATCTGTTCAACCTCGCGGGTTGCAAGGGTTATCGGGTGGTAAGAGCCGAGCTCACTCTCGGAGATGAGGGTGGGGTTGTACTTTTTGGCGTTTCTTATTTTAGCGGCAATCTCTCTTTCCTTGAGCTCCTCGTTAGCCTTTGCGAGTGCGTCCTCAACGTAGACCTTGATGCCGTTTATCATCTGACCTGCGGCGCGCTTGTCCGAAACCTCGCGAAGATTTTGCATAAGGGCGGAAACATGGCCCTTTTTGCCGAGGTATGCAATTCTGAGCTCCTCAAGGTCCTCGGCGGAGACAGCATTGGAAAGCGATTTTTCAAATTCCGCCTGCAACACTTTGATTTTTTCTTCCATCATATTATCCTTTCGGTAAAACCGTATAACTTTAATACAAAAATAAATTATATACTATCCGCGCGCGTTTGTCAACATTTTGCGCCAAATTATTTAGAGCAGAGTATAAACTTAGCGACTCGCTCGGGCAGGAGCTTATCGAGCGGAGCGCCCTCTTTTATAGCCTCTCTTGCGGCGGTCGAGCTGACAGAGGAGAGCGACTCATCGGCAATAAAATACTCGGTAGGATAGCCCCCGTGTGAAAAATTCCACTCCTCCTGCCGCTTTTCGTACTCGCGGTCCGCCTCGTTCCTTATGCCCTTGATTATCAGGTCTATGCCGTGCTCGCGCATATAATCTATGACAAGTCCGTTCGAGTAGCTGACTATGACGTTGTCAAGGCAGTCGGTGGCTAAAATTAGCATCTTTACTCTATCTTCAAGCGAGAAGGTGTACTCCTTTGCGGGATTCGTGAATATCACGGCGTAAACCTCCTCGTATTCCTCTGCGGCGCGGCGGATTATATCGAGGTGACCGAGGGTGACGGGGTCGTAGCTGCCGGGGAGTATAACGCTTTTTTTCTTTTTCACTTGCTCTCACCTCTGTAAAGGAGAATGTTGAGGAAGGTCTTTTTTCCGTAGTGGGTTGATTTGAGCACCTCAAAGCCTTCAAGCTCTTCGGGGCGTATCTCTTCCGTTCCGCTTTCGAGAACTACGATAGCGCCGCCTCGAAGAAGGCGCGCCTCTGAAAGCTTGCGTACAGCCTCGGAGCAGCACTCCATAGCGTAGGGCGGGTCGATGAAAACGAGGTCGAACGCCTCGCGGTCCTTCGCCTTTCTTATGTAGTTTCGAAAATCGCTGACGAGGTAGCGGCAGGAATTGAAAAATCCCGTATTCTGTGCGTTTTTCTTTACGATATCAATAGCCTCTCGCGACGAGTCGATGAACATAACCGACTCTGCTCCGCGTGACATAGCCTCAAGCCCGAGCGAGCCCGAGCCTGCAAAAAGGTCGAGCACGCGCCGCCCCTCGATATCAAACTGTATTGAGGAAAAGAGCGCTTCCTTTATCCGCTCGCTAGTCGGGCGAGTAGCCTCGCCCTCAAGCGTGAAAAGCTTCTTTCCTTTAGAGCTTCCTGTAATGATTTTTAACACGGGGTAGTGCCTCCTTTATGAAAACGAGCATAAATCAGCTCTGCGTTCTTTCGGCTGATTCCCTTAACCTTCATAAGCTCCTCGACGGATGCCGTGCGGATTTTAGATAGCGGCATAGCCGAAAGGAGCGCCCTTGCGCGAGCCTTTCCGATGCCATCTATCTTCTCAAGGGTTGAGGAGGTAAGGGTTTTTATCTTTGATTTTTGAGAGCTTTTGATGGCAAATCTGTGCGCCTCCTCCTGTATCTGATAGATAAAGGCGTAAACGTCTGCCTCAAGCGCTATTGATATCTCACGCACCCCGTCGGTTATCGCGCGGGTTTTGTGGTAGTCGTCCTTAACCATACCGAAAAGCGGGATATCGAGCTTCAGCTCTCTCATAACCTCTCTGACGGCACTTACCTGACCTACTCCGCCGTCAAGGAGAATAAGGTCGGGGGCTTCGCCGAGCGACGGCGAGCCGTCACCGATATGCGAAAGCCTGCGCGAGAGTGCCTCTCGCATTGAGCCGTAGTCGTCAGCACCGCCGGTGGTCTTTATATTGAAAAGTCGGTAATCCGCCTTTTTCAGCCGCCCGTCACGAACGACGACCATCGAGGCAACTATACTCTCGTTTCCGATATTGGATATATCGTACGCCTCAATTTTTGAGGGGAAACTGTCAAGCGCCAAAAGCTCGCAAAGACGGCGAAGAGTCCTGTTCTCTCTTTCCGCGGTGAGCCTATGCTGCCTTGCCGCCTCGCGCGCATTCTCCATAGCCATATCGCAAAGCGCGCGACCCTCGCCGCGCTCGGGCAGGCGAACTGTGACGCGTCGCCCCGCAAGCTCGGAAAGATAGTCGGAAAGGAGGGCTTGGTCCTCGTCCTCTATCTCGTTTGCTATCATAATTTCCTTCGGAATAGCGTCCCCCTCGCCGTAATAGTCGGCAATAAGGGTTGCCATCTCCTCGGAGGTCGGCGGCTCGCTTGCCGTGAGGATAAACTCGTTTTTGTTAACGAGAGCTCCGCACCTTACCGTCAGGGCGGCAAAGGCGCTGCCCGTCGGCGATGAGTAGATGGCGAATATATCACGCATAACCTTCGCGTCCGCAACCACCTTCTGCTTTTCGGAGAGGCGCTTCAGGGCGGAAATACTGTCGCGAAGGGCGGCGGCACGCTCGAACTCCATCAGCTCTGCCGCCTCGGTCATTTTCTCGGTGAGCTGCCTTTCGGTTTCGGAAATATTGCCGGAGAGCACCGAGCCCGCGCTCTTGGTAAGCGCGCGATAGCTTTCGGCATCAATGCTCCCGTCGCAGGGGGCAACGCACCTCTTCATTTCCTTGAATATGCAAGGGCGTTCCTTGCCAATATCCTTCGGGAAGGAGCGCTTGCAGGTGGGAAGGGCAAAAACCTGCACTACCGCGTCAAGCGCCGCGTGGGCGGTCGACGAGCCGCTGTAGGGCCCGAAATACGCCGATTTATCCCCCTTGCGCTCGCGCGTGACGAAAAGACGGGGGAACTCCTCGTTCGTCATCTTGATATAGGGGTAGGATTTTGCATCCTTGAGCTTAATATTGTATTTTGGAGAGTGCCGCTTGATAAGCACGTTCTCAAGCGCGAGTGCCTCTATCTCGGTGTCGCAGACGATATAGTCGAAGTCCTCAACAAGTGACACCATTCTCGCGGTTTTCGGCGAATGGCTTGCCGTGCGAAGAAAATAGCTCGTCACGCGGTTTTTGAGCTTCTTCGACTTTCCGACGTATATAACGCCGCCGTCCGCGCTTTTCATAATATAGACGCCCGGCACGAGCGGCAGGGAATTTGCCTTTGCGCGCAGGCGCTCAAGTCTTGTCATAGGATACTCTTTCCGTGGCCTTAGCCACATAAAAATTATCTTCTAAAAAAGAAAAGGGGGCGGGTCAACAGTTAAGACCCGGCCACCGCCATTTCCTTATTTTTTATGAAAGCCGCACCGGTTCAGTTTTCGCCGAGTCCGTTTTCAACAAGCTCGACCAGAGCTTCGATAGCCTCTGCCTCATCGCTACCGTCGGCAATGAAGGTGATGCTCATTCCTTTCTCGATTCCAAGCGAGAGGATACCGAGAAGGCTCTTCGCATTTACTCTGCAATCCTCCTTCTCAACCCAGATGGAGCTCTTGTAGGTGTTAGCCTTCTGGATGAAAAAGGTTGCGGGTCTTGCGTGCAGCCCAACGCTGTTCTTTATAGTTACACTGCGAGAGATCATTAGAACTTGCTCCTTATACTTTGTGCTTATAAGTATAACAAATACTTTTAGGAAAATCAATAGTTTTTCGAAAAAATTTTGTTTTAAGGGGCGGAATGTTGGGTTTTAATCGGCAAAAGTGGGGGAGTTTTCTCTTATATCGAGGATTTTTACGCTCACCTCGGCAGAGAGCGAGCTTATCGTTATATCCATATTGGGTGCTAAAAATCTTATCCTGCCTATGAGAAAGCCCGCCTCGGTCATCCTGCCGCTTGCCGTGAGGGTGAGGGTGACGGTTTTTTTGACGGTTGACTCCGCCTCCTTGATAACGCCGTCGGCGCTTATAAGGAGCTTTGCTCCCTCGGCGCTTCGGCTGACTACCGAGAGAGCGTATCGGTTGTCGAGGGTGAAGGCGTCGCTACTCAAAAGCTCCTCGGCTAACGCCTCGCTGACCCCCGTCGCCCTGACTGTAAGCGTCACGGTATCAGCCTCCCCCTCCTCCTTCGGCGCAATTATTCCCGACAGTATAACGAAGAAGAGCGATACGAGCGCAAGACTTGCGAAAATATCGAATTTGGTGATTTTCTTGCCGTACCTTCTCACAGAACTATCCTTCCGACCTCACCGATGAAATAGAGGTCCTTCGTCCTTGTGTGAATTTTGCCGCCCGAGAGCAGCTTAATACCGCCGACGGTCAGCCCCGTGTCACTTTTATAGCCTGCTTCAACCGTCAGCGTAACTTCTTTTTTCGAGGGCACGGGGGAGGATATCATAGCGTCGAGCGACTCGCTGTAGCTCTCGCGAAAGGCGTTTTCCACCGCCACCGCCACGACCTTTCCCATTTCCTCCTTCGTGTCCGCGCTGATAAGGATGTCGCCGACGGATATATTCGACGCAAACGCCTCGTCAAGCTCGCTTATCTTCAAGGTGTAAACGAGTCGTCCCGACTCCTCCTCGCCGTATCCAAAAAGCCGACGGATGAAAAACACCCCGACAGACGCTACCGCAACGAGCGAGAGCATTATAAAGAAATCCTGCACTACGGCGCGGTTTTGCTCCTTTTTCATTTTCTCTCCTTCCTTATTTCCGAAATAATAAGCGCCCGAAGCCTCGTTTTCGGCTTCGGGCGCGAGTGCTCGGTATTATCATACCACGCATTCGTTATTTTACTATTTGAAAATTTAACCTATCTTCACGTCGGTCGCCGAGGACGAGGGGTTCATATCGCTGTAATAAATGAGCCTGTCGTCGTGCTGATTTCTCGATATTCTGAGAAGCGAGCTTCCCATACCGAAGACGGTGAAGAAGAGATAATACATACTGTTGTCGTAGAAAATATAATCGGTAACTCCGAAGATTATGAGCGCGAAGAGCGCAACAGCCGTTACGGTCGAGAAAAGACCGACGGTTGACCTTCCGGTGTAGGGAAGGTAGGACGAGTGATGTATTGCGCGAACCACGAGCACGGCAATAAAGAGCAGAAGGGCGAAAATTCCCGCCTCGCAACCGATTTCAAGGAAGAGGTTGTGGCTATGCTCGGGGCTCGTAACTCCGCTTTCCGCATAGTGCGCGAACTCGTCGTTAAAGGCGGCGCTTCCAACGCCGACGCCGGTGAAGACGTTCTCAAGGAACATTCTTATCGACGAGCGCCAGACCGAGAGCCTGTATACCGTCGAGGAATCGCTCGCGCCAAAGATTGACGCAATTCTGTAAAGCACCGATTCGGGAAGGAAGAAGAGAAGATAGGGGGTAGCCGCAAGGGTTATCAGGAGCGCTCCCGGGAACTTCTTGAGCTTCATAATGAGGAAGACTACAAGCGATATGGCAACTGCGACCCACGCGCCTCGCGTCCAGGTAAAGATTAGAGCTGCTGTATCAACCATGAATATTGCGACGTAAACGAGCTTGAATTTTTTGTTCTTCACACTGAAGGAATAACCGAGCGAGAAGATTACCGCGACTATGAGATAAACCGCGAGTATATTCGGGTTCGAGAAGGTCGCGGTTGCCCTTCCGGATATCAGCCCCGCAAAGCTCGAATCAAGCCAATTGAACTTGGCAACGCCGAAGGCGTACTCGCATATTGCAAGTATTGCGGGCGGCAGGGAGAAGACAATCACGGCGTTGAAGGTGCACTCTGCTATGCGGCGGTTAGTTATGAGATTGCTCGCGGGAACGTAGGCAAACGCAAGGGCGGCGAGCACCAGAGCGCTCTCAAAGGAATCAAGACCCTTGTTGAAAGTACCGCTGACGAGGAAAAAGAGCGCAAAAAGCAGTATAAGCACGTCGTACTGCTCGAAGAAATATATCCTCTTTCCGACGAGAACCTTACGGATAAAGGAAAGATTGCAAACCATCACGAGCGCGGTGACTATAAGAGTCGGGTGCGAGAAGAGGTGAACGTAGGGAAGGGATGCTATGGTAAAGAGGAACGTGAACTCCGGCGACGCCATTGAAATGGAAATGAAGAGCAGAGCGCAAACGACGCCGAGCACTATCTTGACAGATACGAAGAAGCCGAGGGTTGCAAGCAGCACGCCGAGCAGTATCGCAAGGGCGGGGTTGAGAGTTCTGTATTCCTCGCTCGCGTCGTGCATTCTCTTCATTCTGAAGAATTCAAACAGAATAAAGTCGGTCGGTGGGAAATCCTCAAGCGCCAAGGATATCGGTCGGTTGGTAAAGGTGAGGATGATTCCTATTATAGAGAGGGCAGAGCCTGCTATGAGAGGGAAGACCTCCATCCCATCTATAAAGCCGAAATAGTCGGCAAGGAAGTGAACGAAAAGGGTGGTTATGCCGAATGCAAGAAGAAGAAAACCGTAGGTTCTTGAGGAGGTGTAGCAAAGGCTTGCGTTCAGCCGCTTTATGAGATTGGTAAGAGTGCCGTTCATCATTTTTCTTGCGTATTTTCCGCCAACGCCGCTGACGCTTCTGTTGGTGAATGTCTTTTCAAGAATCCTCTTTGACGCGCTCTCGTCAAAGCTTCTTTTGCTGTCTTCATATCCCGTAAGGAAGGATAAAAATACGCTTTTTTTCATTGCTATCTCCTTTCTTCAAAGTCAGTTTTTGTCGCACGCCCCCGTGCTTTCGCTCGGATTTTTGCGTTTTTTGCGCTTTTGCTTCGGCTTCAAGGCATCCTCGAATTCCGGGTGAAGCAAAAGCAGGTCGGGTCGGCGCTCGCGGGTTATCTTAACCGCCTCCTCGAGTCGCCAACGCTCGATTTTTTTGTGGTCGCCGGAGATAAGCACCTCGGGCACGTCCCTGCCGAGAAAGACCCTCGGCTTTGTGTATTGCGGATATTCAAGAATTCCGCTCGCGACCGACTCACCCTCGTAGCACTCGCTTGATGCGAGCACCCCGTCGATAAGGCGCGAGGTCGCGTCGATAACTATGCAGGCGGGTATCTCGCCGCCGGTAACGACAAAGTCGCCGATGGAAATCTCCTCGTCGACTATCTCGTCGAGTATTCTCTGGTCAACACCCTCGTAGTGACCGCAGAGGAAAATCAGATTATCGTACTCCGAAAGCTCCTTGGCTACCGAGTGGTTGAATATGCGCCCCTTTGGCGACATATAAATGACTCGCTTCGATTCTCCCTCGGGGAGTCTTGATAGAATGCTTTTATAGCAATCGTAAATCGGCTGGCAGGTCATCACCATTCCAACTCCGCCGCCATAGGGCGTGTCGTCGGTATTCCTGTGCTTGTTTGTGCTGAAGTCGCGAATGTTGGTGCACCGAACCTCTATCAGCCCTGCCTTTTGCGCTCTTCCTATTATGCTCTCGTCGAGCACCTGCCTGACCATTTCGGGAAAGAGCGTCATAACTTCAAATCTCATATCAGTCGAAGAATCCCGGTATCGGGCGAACGAAAACGCCGCGGTCGGGGTCCCTTTCTATTATAAATTCGGGAACGTCGGGGAGGAGCACGTCGCCACGCTCGGTCTTTACCGTGTATATTCTGCTTGCAACGCCGTCGTCAATATCGGCGACCGTGCCGTAAAGCTTGCCTGTATCGGCGTCAATGACCGAAAGACCTATAAGGTCTGCGATAAGCACCGCCCCCTCGGGAATAGGTATATCCTCGCGCTTCAGGTAAAGCGTCGTATTTTTCAGCATTTGCGCCCCCTCGCGGGTTTCAATTCCAAGAAAGCTCATAAGCACGAGATGTCCGCTGACCGAAGCGCTCTTGACCGCGAGTTCTTTATAGCTGCCGTCCTTTTCGGCAATATAAACGCGCTGTCTTGTAGCGAGCACCCTCGGCGAGTCGCACCAGGATTCGACCTTGACCGCTCCGCGAACACCGTGCGGAGAGCAGGCTCTTCCGCATTCAATATATTCTTTTCTCATAATTATAATTTTAGCATATAAAGGAGGTTTTGTCAACAATTATCAGCGCATACCTTGTCCTTGGAGCGAAAGATAGAGCCGCTCGTACTCCTCCGCCATTCGTTCAACAGAAAAATCCTTCGAAAAGTGCTCCCTCGCACCGCGCGAGAGGCGGTCGTAGAGGTTTTGGTCGGAGAGGAGTGTGTTCACTCTGTCTGCGAGCTCGTGCGCGTTCTCGCTTTGGAAGAGAAGACCGGACTCACCGTCCTTTACCATCTCGGGATTTCCTCCGAAATCCGACGCTACCGTCGGTATGCCGAGTGACATACACTCGCTCGTTACAAGGCAGGAGGTTTCTGTTCCACGCGAGGCGTTGATATTGATGAAAAAGAGATTTTCATACTCTCTTGCGTTCGCAGCGTAGCCGATAAATTTGACACGCCCCCCAATCCCCAGTGTTGCCGCCAGCTTTTCGCACGCGCGCCGCTCGCCTCCGTCGCCAACGAATAGGAATCGCACCTCGGGGTGACGGGCGAGTATCTTCGGCGCGGCGCGCAAAATAAGGTCCTGTCCCTTTATATGCTCAATTCTCGCGCAAGATCCGATGACAGTCACCACCCCGTCAAATCCGAGCTCGGCGAGCAGCTTGCGTCTATGCTCCGGTGTGATTTTTTCAACGGGAATCGTGCCGTTTTTGATTGTCGTGATGCTCGCGGGCGGCACGCCCTCTCTGACGAGATCTCTTGTCGCCGCGTCCGCCGTGGAAACCGTGCGGGTGGTATACGCTCCGTACATTCTTTGCATAAGGCGGGACGGCGGCTCTGCACCGACGCTTTTTGCGCAATGTCTGGTTGATAAAAGATTCTTGACACCCGCGTGTAGCCCGCCGACCCTTGCCGAAAGAGATGCGTGAGTGTGAATTATATCCGGCGGTGAGGACTTAAAAAGCTTATAAAAGCTCCGGGCATCTCTTGGTGAAAAGCTGACGTCGCCCGACATATCCGTCGGCGTGACCTTCGCGCGAGCGAAATGTAGCCGCTCGATAAGCTGCGAGCCCTTCGGCAGTATTACTTCAAAATCAAATTTATCCTCAAGCGAGGTGACGATATTGGAAAGCAGTATTCCCGCGCCTCCCACGTTGGTGTCGCTTATTACGTGCGTTATCTTCATTGTTTTCACCCTTTAACCCCTTGCCGCACGGCTAAAAAAGCGCGGTGTGCTCGTAAGAACTCTGTCCCTCGGAGCATTCACCGCGCAAGCCGCATTAACTTTTTATTTGATTTTTACCCGTTTAGCTCTGAAGTATGCACTGATGACGTTTTCAGCATCCTCCTTCATCACACCGCGCACAACGCGGAATTTGTGATTAAACGGAATTTCGGAAAGGTCTATAAGCGATCCTAACGCTCCGAAGCGCAAATCCGATGCGGCGTATACCACGTTCGGTATCCTCGCATTGATTATCGCTCCCGCGCACATAGCGCAGGGCTCGAGCGAAACGTAAAGCGTCGTGCCCGGCAGCCGCCAGCCGCCAAGCGCGCGGCACGCCGCCTCAATTGCAAGAATTTCTGCGTGATGGGTGGCGCATTTTCCGCGCTCGCGCGCGTTTTTCGCCTCGGCTATTATCTCGCCGTCGCGAACTATCACCGCCCCGACGGGTACTTCGTCAAGCTCCGCCGCCTCGCGCGCTAATTCAAGAGCACGCTCCATAAAGCGAAGCTCGTATTCTGTTTTTTCTTCGTTCATAGCGTCCTCCTAAAGATAGCTTGATTTTTAATGCAAAAGCATTCCTGCCGCGACGGCTATTGCAACCGCGGCGTAGAGGATAAGGTCGGCAGGCGGTATTTCGAGCTTGATTTTCTCAAAATGCATACCCCCCTCGCCGAAGAAATAATGCCGTAAGCCGATGAGCAGGAAAAGCGAGATGAAGGTGAGCGCGGCAAGCAGGATTACGAAGGGGAGCGCCTGGGTGTCTGCAATGCCCGTCACCCAGAATATAGATATAAGATTATTTATAAAATGAAGGATAACCGAGGGAAGAACGCTTCCCGTGACGATATCGAGCGCGGCGAAGGCTATTCCCGCAAAGAATGCGTAGGGAATGGAGAAAAAGCTGCAGTGCGAGAATGCGAAGAAGAATGCCGAAATAATAACCTTTTTCGAGTTTGGCATATCGCCGAGAGCAGAAAGAGTTGCGTATCTGAACAACAGCTCCTCAAAAAGCGCCGGTATTAGCGCACTCGTCAGCACTAACTGCCACATATCCCCCGAAAGCTCGACGTTATTCGAAAATCCAAAGCCTGCCATCAATAGCGCGGTAAGATATGAAATAAGGAATATTCCGCCGACTACGGCAGGGAGTGCTGTGAGAGTGGTGAGCGTGCCCTTTGCCGAAATAGAGAGCGAGAGCTTATCGCCCCTACCTCTTGATATATAAAGGAGTATTGCCGAGGGGATAAGAAATGAAAGGGCGTATACTACCTCGGACATCACGCCCGATATTGCGCCGCTTACCGAAAGCAGCAGAATGAAGAGCATATTGGAAAGAGTTATGCTCACGGTGCTTTTTTTCATTGTATCTTCCGCCTTTACTGTTGTAAAAAGAAAAGCTCGGAGTCAGGCGATTGCCTTGCGGCAGGTCGCACATCCGAGCTTTTTCTTTGACTGCGTTTTGCACGGTCCGATTATTCTCCGAACAGGTAGGAGTAACTGGAAAGGGACTTCCAATCAACGTAGTCCATGGAAGACGCATAGTCGGGCTGGAATACATATACTGCAAGAACCGCAACTACGAAAACGATACCTGCTATCATAGTCCACTTGCGAAGAAGCCTGTCAATTCCTACCGACTTATCCTTGCCGTAGAAGGTTTCGGTTCCGCCTGCGATAGTTCCCGAAAGACCGTCCTCGCTCGTCTTCTGGAAGAGAATAGCAACAACGAGGAAGATTGCGGAAAGAAGCAGTACTATAATGAGAATAAGCTCACCGATCATTATGGTTTCACCAAATCACAAGGTGTGATTCCTTTCGTCAAAAAAATTGCGATGCCTCGCTACACGCGGCGCGAAGCGTTATTATACTAAAGTATTTTATCATATACTTACCGAAAAATCAATACCTAATTTGAAAAAAACGAAAAAAAGGCGAAATTTACGGTATAAAGCTTGCGCAATACGGGCAGACCGCGCGGTCTGCCCGTATTGTTTTCGGATTTTCTCCGAAATTATTTTGCAGCGTTTTCCTTCTCGTGGGAAACGACTTCAACACCCTTGTAGTAACCGCAAGCCTTGCAAACGCGATAAGCACGGTTGTACTCGCCACACTGAGGGCACTTAACGATGTTGGTAGGATTTTCAAGCTTCCATACGCTCGAGCGTCTCTTCATTTTTCTCGAGTGGGAAGTTTTCCTCTTCGGAACTGCCATTGTGATTACCTCCTGATTTGAGTCTGCCCTTCGGCACACCCTTTATCTTTAATTATTATTTTCCTTTTTCATTGCGTCAAGAATCTTCTGAAGGGGCAGAAGCCGTGGGTCTATCTCGTTTTTCGAGCAGTCGCACTCGCCCTCGTTAAGATTTTTTCCGCATCTTTGACAAAGCCCGCGACAATCATCTCGGCAAAGAAACCTTCCGGGGAACTCAAGCTCAAGCTGCTCGAACACAAGCTCGTCCGTATCAAGGAATCCGTCCTCAATTATTGCGTAATCATCGGGCACGTCGTCGTTCAGATTTCCAAGCAAATCCTTTGCCGCCACGGTTTTCTCAAGGTTAAGCTCGAACACGCCGTTTATAGGAGATAAGCACCTCGCGCAGCTCGTTGAATACTCAACCGATGCAGAAAGGGTCATTCTCATATAACCTGCTGTGTTGGTAATATCTCCCTTAACCTTCATGGGAGAAGGAAAACTCGCGCCGTAAAGAACGCTTGTAGTATCTGCGGAGTCGATGTCAAGGTCAAACTCGTAGCAAAACGAGAGCTCTCTGTCCCCCGCCAGCAAGGGTCTTAAATCAATCCTCACCACCGTTACCTCCGGCCATAGATTAAATAGCGTTTCGACATTTGGGCATAGTTTAGGCTATGTATCCTGTGTCGCACCAAGTATTATATAACTAAATTTCCCACTTGTCAAGTGCTTTTTTCAAAAAAGAGAAGATTTATTTGGCGAAGCCCTCACGAAGTATTGACATTTGTCGAAAAAGTGTTGTATAATGCAGTTGAAAAAAGATTTTTTTGAAAGGACGGTCTTATGGATCTTATAATCGCGTCCAACAACAAGCACAAGATAAAAGAGATAAAGGAAATACTCGGCACTCGCTTTGACACCATTCGCTCGCTCTCCGAGGCGGGCATTGAGCACGAAACTGTGGAGGATGGGTTGACCTTTCTCGAGAACGCCGAAAAGAAGGCGAGGGAAATCGCCGAAATATCCGCCTGCGTCGCACTCGCCGACGACAGCGGAATATGCGTTGACGCCCTTGACGGTGCGCCCGGCGTTATGAGCGCGAGATTCTCGGGAGAGCACGGTAATGACGAGGCGAATAACGCCCTCCTCCTTGAAAAGCTTAAGGGAAAGGAAAACCGCGGAGCGCACTACACTGCGGCGATAGTGGTAGCCTACCCCGACGGCAGAACGGTCAGCGCCGAGGGCTATCTTTTCGGCGAAATAATTGACACGCCCCGTGGCGTTGGCGGCTTTGGATACGACCCGCTCTTCGTTCCCGTCGGCGAGTCGAGAACGGTTGCCGAAATGAGCGACGGGGAGAAAAACGCCATCAGCCACAGGGCGAGAGCTCTGAAGCTTTTGCTCGAGAAGCTATGAGGTGAGTATGAGCTGGATCTTTGATGTCATAGAGATAATTGGCGTAATCGCCTTTGCGGTAGCGGGAAGTATGATGGCAATAGACCGCGAAGCCGATTTCTTCGGAGTTCTCTTCTGCGCTTTTATGACCTGCTTCGGCGGCGGTGTTATGCGCGACCTCTTTATCGGCGGAAAAATGCCCGCATTTTTCACCGACTATCACCTTGAGACAGCGGTCTGCGCGGCTACGTCAATTCTCGTTTTCTTCCTTGCGAAGTTCTTCAAGCGCGTCTACATAAAGCGCGAGAAATTGGTTGACAGCATAGTCAATATTTTCGACGCACTCGGTCTTGGAATCTTCGTAGTTTACAGCACGGGGGTGGCGATAGCGGCGAATTGCTCGGCATTTGCCTCTATTGTGATAGGTATGACGGCAGGCACGGGCGGCGGTCTTATACGCGACCTTGTTCTTCGTGATATTCCGATAATTCTGCGCAAGAGAATATACGCCGTTGCGGCGATTGTCGGCGCGGCTGTTTATTACGTGATAGCGGTCTATCTTTCAAACGAGCTTCTCGCAACCTCGCTCGGACTTTCGGTCGTGTTTGCACTCAGGGTATGCGCTACGGTATTCAAGTGGAATATGCCGAAGGCTATCGTATTTTCCGAGGTGAAGCTTGACGGCGACGAGGGGAACTGAAAATTCTTTTGAAAATATTTTTGTTTTTCTATTTACAAATAGATTTTTTTGTGTTATAATAGCTTGACCTATGTCTTGGTGGTGTGTATGACCTTGCCCCGTTTGAAGCATAGCTTCCTGCGTAGCCTGCGTTTTTCACCCGCACTCCACTCGGCTTACGGTTAGAATATTAAGAAAGGTGAAGAAAAATGATTTCGAAGGAAACCAAGACAGCCATTATCGCAGAGTACAAGATCAACGAGAAGGATACCGGTTCGCCCGAGGTTCAGATTGCTATCCTTACCGATAGAATCAACGGCCTTACCGAGCATATGAAGAAGAACCCCAAGGACCATCATTCTCAGAGAGGTCTTCTCAAGATGGTTGGACACAGAAAGCAGCTTCTCGCTTACCTTGCAAAGAAGGATATCGAGAGATACAGATCTGTAGTCAAAAGACTCGGACTCAGAAAGTAATTTCGGAGTCCAAAGAAACGGGAACGGGATTATTTTCGTTCCCGTTTATTGCGAAAAAACAAATAAAATATGTGGGACAGCGGAAGTAGCAGTTAAATGCGCCTCGGCAGGCTCGGGTCACATTTAAGTGCTATGTTCGCCGTTCCCCCAAAAAATCAAGGAGGAAACAAAAAATGGTAGAAAACTTCAAAACATTCGACAACTACAAGGAATACACCTACGAGCTTGCGGGCAGACCTCTCGTAATCAAAACGGGTAAGGTAGCAGGCCTTGCAAACGGCTCGGTAATGATTCAGTACGGTGAAACCACCGTTCTTGCCTGCGTTACCGCATCCGCAGCACCCAGAGAGGGAATTGACTTCCTTCCTCTTTCGGTAGACTACGACGAGAAGATGTACGCCGTTGGTAAAATCCCCGGCGGCTTCCTTAAGAGAGAGGGTAAGCCCAGCGAGAAGGCTGTGCTTGCAGGCCGTGTTATCGACCGTCCCATCCGTCCCTTATTCCCGAAGGATCTTCGTAACGACATCTCTATCCTTCTCACCATTATGTCGGTTGACCCCGACTGCTCACCCGAAATCACCGCTATGATAGGTGCATCGGTTGCTCTTTCCATCTCCGACATTCCGTGGAACGGACCTATCGGCGGCGTGTTTATGGGACTTGTTGACGGCAAGCTCGTCGTTAACCCCACCTACGAGGAGCGCAAGAATAGCACCCTCGAGCTCACCGTTGCGGCATCCGAGAACAAGGTCGTTATGATCGAGGCGGGTGCTAAGGAGGTATCCGACGAGGATATGTACGCCGCTATTATGATGGCGCACGACGAGATCAAAAAGCTCGTTGCCTTCATCAACGGCATCGTTGCTGAAATTGGCAAGCCCAAGTTCGAGTATGCCTCGGGCGAGCTTGACCACGATATGTTCGACGAGATTTTCGCTCACTGCGAGAGCGCTGTTATGTATGCGCTTGATACCGACGACAAGACCGTTCGCGATGCAAGAATGCAGCCCATTCTCGACGATATCGTTGCAAGCTTCGAGGAGAAGTATCCCGATATCAAGACCATTCTCCCCGAGCTTATCTACAAGATTCAGAAGAAGATAGTTCGCCGTTGGCTTCTCGTTGACAAAAAGCGTGTTGACGGTCGCCGTATGGACGAGATAAGACCCCTCGCATCCGAGGTTGGCGTTATTCCGAGAGTGCACGGCTCGGGTCTGTTCACCCGTGGACAGACGCAGGTTCTCACCATTGCAACGCTCGGCACTCTTTCCGACGCGCAGAAGCTTGAGGGCCTTGACGACGAGGAAACCAAGAGATATATGCACCACTACAATATGCCCGGCTACTCCACCGGTGAGGCAAAGGCTCAGAGAAGCCCCGGCCGCCGCGAGATAGGTCACGGTGCACGTGCAGAGCGCTCGCTCGTTCCCGTTCTTCCCAGCGAGGAGGAGTTCCCCTACGCTATCCGCCTCGTTTCCGAGGTTGTAAGCTCTAACGGCTCTACCTCTCAGGGCTCGGTTTGCGGCTCAACCCTTGCGCTTATGGACGCAGGCGTTCCGATCAAAGCTCCCGTTGCAGGTATCTCCTGCGGACTTATCACCGCAGAGGACGGAAGCTGGGATACTATGATAGACATTCAGGGTC
>JAFTSQ010000019.1 GCA_017467205.1 Clostridia bacterium
GCTCTGCCGACTCCTTGCTTTGGGCGGTTTCGCCTTCGTAAAAACAACAATCAGTTGTTTTTACTCGTCTACCCGTATGAAGGAGAGAAAGAAGTACGGACTCAAGGGTGCTCGTCGCGCTCCTCAGTTCTCGAAGAGATAATTACTTTGTCTTCAAAAGGCTCTGCGTCAAGCAGAGCCTTCTTCATTACTCGGATGCCCTCCACCGTCGCATAGTCGTCGCCTATCCCCTCGATACACTCGGCTCTGCCGACTCCTTGCTTTGGGCGGTTTCGCCTTCGTAAAAACAACAATCAGTTGTTTTTACTCGTCTACCCGTATGAAGGAGAGAAAGAAGTACGGACTCAAGGGTGCTCGTCGCGCTACTCAGTTCTCGAAGAGATAAGTCAAAAAGTATTTTTCAAGAACTCTTTGCGAACAGGGTTCTTGTTTTTTGATTTTTCAACAAAAGCTGTTTTGACTTACCCCACTCGCACCGAGGTTGCCAAAGGACAAGCCTTTGTCATTCGCCCTAAAAAACAGCCGTGTAGGCTGTTTTTTAACGGGTTCACAGTTCTCGAAGAGATAATCTCGACCTTTGGTCGAATACAAAAAATGCTCAACTACGGTTGAGCATTTTTTATTATCTCTTCGAGAGCAATGAAATGAATCCGCTTCGCGTATTCTTGAAATGACCTATCGGTCTTGAAAATCGCTAACGCGATTGAAATGCACTGCGGTGATTTAAGGATTCATTTTATTTCAAGATATGCGTAGCATATCATTTCAAGACGGCTATGCCGCCATTTCAAGCGCGGCACAGCTGAGCTTTTCATTCCATTAAACCTGAACAAGCGTAATAGGCTTATCGGTTTTTTTCGTATACTTTAAGGTGTATTGAGCTCCTTTTGAATGCCCATCCCAGATTATAAGTACGGCGTCTGACATATCTACCATTTGCTCGTTGCGCTTGAGTGGCGCGCCACGCCCATAAAGGTCGTAACGCGGACGCAGTATAAATTTAGATAGACGGTGCTCATCTGCATATTGTTCAGCTAAACTATCCACTCCTGACGCGCCCCACTGATTATTGTATCAACATCCATTGGAATATGCGGTGACAAATCAAAGTTTTTTATACTGCGTGAACCAACAATTAACAGTTTCATTGAATAAAAAGCCTCCTTTGAGTATATACCTATATAAGTATATACCAAAATGGAGAGATTGTCAATTAGGTATATATTCGATAGAATATATATCAAGGGAGGGGCTGTGATGGTAAGATTGATTATAGATAAATATTTGGACAAAAACGGCATTACTCGATACGAGTTAGCCAAGCGAACCGATGTTAAATTCCAAACGATAGACCGATACTACAAAAATCGTGTCGTTCGTTATGACAGTTACATTTTAGACCGCATATGCGCGGCTTTGGAATGCAATCTCTCTGACATCATTGAATACGTAAAGGACGAGGAGGCTCCGACTCCTTAAAAAGCTCTGCTACGGCAGAGCTTTTGTTTTTACAGTGGCGGAAATGATGAAAAATTACGAAGCTTTCGGGATGAGCAAGCCCCTCCCCTACCGTTTTCGCGCGGAGCGGCATAAGATAAGCGCGTCGAGGCGGTAAAAGACATATGCACTTTACTTTCCAGTTGATTTACGGTATAATATATTTGAATTTACTAAAGCTCACCTACTCTACCGTTGGTTGAATTCTCCCCATTCAACCTATGGTGTGTGGATTTATTTATTGAGCGCTGTTATACTGTAAGCGAAAGGAGGAAAACCTATGGACCAAATTAAAATCGGCAGATTTATTGCCGAGTGCAGAAAGCGGCAAAATTTAACTCAAATGCAGCTTGCAGAAAGACTGAATATCACCGACAGAGCGGTATCAAAGTGGGAATGCGGAAAGGCAATGCCGGATACTTCGATTATGCTTGAGCTTTGTGATATTCTCGGAATCAGCGTTAATGAATTACTTTATGGGGAGAAAATCAGTATGGAAAACAACACGAAAAACGAGCAGATTTTGCTCGATATGGCGAAGGAATTGGAGAGAAAAAATAAAATTGTTTGGCGGTCCATGTGGGCAATTTTGACAGTAAGTATGATTGCCCTGTTTGCAGGTCTTATGATTGCCGCATTTTTGATACCCGAGGGGGTGTGGCAGCTTGTCGCGATTCTCGGCATTAGCATTGTATTTTTAATACCCTGCTTCTATGCGTTGAAGCTTGAGGTCAGCGTTGGCGCTTACAAGTGCAAAAACTGCGGTCACGAGATCGTGCCTACCTATTCAGAGGCACTGTGGGCAATGCACAGAGGTACAACGCGCTACTTAAAGTGCCCCGAGTGCAAAAAACGTACTTGGTGCAAAAAGGTGTTAAAATAATTAACAAATAGGAGGGCGATTTAGCGAGCCCTCCTATTTACTTTTGTGCGTCTTTATGTTATAATTATTAAAGGAGGATTTGGTTATGCATTTTACGGTTATTGATATCAGGGGCGAGTATGCCTATCTGCGCCCTGAAAATATTTGCACTGCCTCCGAGGACTTGGTTCTCGCGCTGGCGCTTCTTCCGCCGGAGGCGGATATTGGCTCGCGGATATACTACGAGGCGGGCGAGTACACCGTCGTTGGCTGATTTCGGAAATACACGTTTATAGAGGTTATAATGAAATTCACAGGCTTTTTCTGCACAAGGCTTTATATGTTTTTATCCGAGATTCCGGTTATCGCTTTTCTTTGGCTGGCTATTGCC
The DNA here is from genome assembly GCA_017467205.1 of Clostridia bacterium. Next base: position 2,751 of record JAFTSQ010000019.1, read on the forward strand.
AACAACGATGCGGTTGATCTCTCGGTTAAGCTCTATCCGCTCCAAGCGGTGCTTATTGCTATCGGCGTTTTTATTATTCTGTTCCTTTTCAGAATGATAACGGTATCCAATCAGGAGATAAGGATGCACGGTCTTTTTTCTTCGAAGGACAGGGCGATAATCAACAAGGGAAAGACGCTTACCGTTACCCTTTTACGAAGAAGGCGGATTCGGTTTGAGCTCTTCGGCGCGGAGGAAAAGCCACCGTTCGACTGGATGAAGAGCGTTGACTACATTCCCTCTGCGGTCAGAGTTTTCCGCGCTACCGCAATTGGCGGAAGGTACTCGGCAAGAAGACTGCTTTCCTTCTTCGGTGCGGACAAGGATATGATAAAGGATGCGCTCACCCTCGACGAATATACGCGCGAGCTTGACGGAATTACGCTCGACTCCCGGATAGTTGACGGCGAGAGAAAGATAAAGCTTATTTTTAATAAGACGATTTAATAAAAATCCACCCGCATAGCGGGTGGTATTTCATTTTCGGGCATAGCCCTAATACTACCGGCTACGCACAAGTGCGTTTTAGATTGAGCTATGCACTTGTTACGTAAACCCGCTCGAGCGGGACTAAACCCAAGCCTCCCTCTGTGTAAGGGGAGGTGGCACGGCAACGCCGTGACGGAGGGGTTGTAAAAAGATAGTTTCCAGCAAATACAATCCCTCACCGCCTTCGGCAGAGCTCCCTTTGCACAAGGGAGCCTTTGACACAGGGTACTCTTCGCCTCTATTCATAAATTCTTCTCTGCTCATCGGCATAGCCTTTTCAGAACCACGCGACTATCGCGTGGTTTTCGTTATACAAAAAGAATAGCGAGGTACAGAAATCTATACCTCGCTATTTTGTTTTTTGGTTACGCCTAAGGGCGACAGCCCTCAGGCTTGGTTTTACTTATACTGCTTCGCAGTACCCTCTGCAAGAGTTATCATCTTAACTGCCTGGAGAGAGAACTTATCTGCACATACGGTGAGAGTCTTGGTCATTCTACCGCGAGCAAGGATCTTAAGGCGTCCTGCCTTTGCGTTTACAAGGCGCTTTGCTTTAAGAGCCGCAAGAGTTACGGTTTCGCCATCCTCGAAGTTCTCGCATATGGTATCAAGGTTGATTTCAACCATCTTACCTGTGCCCTTGCCCTCGATTACGGCAACCTCGATCTTCTCGCTTGCTTCCTCGTCGGTTATGATGCTGTCAGCCTCAAGTGCGTCGGTATAGACTGCCTCGTGATGCTCTTCGACCACGACAGCTTCCTCTGCTACGGGCTCTTCGACTGCAACCTCTTCAACCGCAGGAGCTTCCTCTGTTGCAGGAGCTTCCTCTGCGACGGGCTCTTCAGCCTTAACCTCTACGTAAGGAAGTGCTACGACGTTCTTGCCGGTGACCTCTGCTGCCTTATCCTCGCCCTTGACGTTCTCAAGAAGCTCGCCAACGTTGACCTTAACGATGTTGCAATTTTCGTCCATCGTCATACCGGGAGGAAGGATAACCTTAACGAGATCGCGCTTAACAAGCTCCTCGGTGGTTTCGTAAGGCATATGGTAGTCGACCTTCGGAATGTCGGTCTGAGGAATGTTGAGCTTCTTCATAAGCTCGTCGATAAGCTCTATGGCATAGCCAAGCGAGCGTGCACTTCTGACCTTGAGAAGCATAGGTACTTGATCAAGCTTAGGCTTGTCGGATACGTCGGTGAAGTGGTACTTGTTGACGTTGTACTCCTTGGGATCAAGAGCTATGTACATCAGAAGGTTCTTACCCTTGACGTTAAGCTTTACGCACTGAATTCTGCCCTTGTTGAAGGACTCGAAGTTCCAGCTCGTTCTCGCCTTGACGCCCTTGTAGGAAAGAAGCGCGTTCTTAATAACGGTGTAGTAGTCCTGCATAGGAGGCTCGGACTGAATAAGCCTCGACATATAAGAGCTTCTGTAACGGACGAGCACAACGTTATCGGGATCGACAACGGGTACTACCGGCTCTTCCTCAACTACGGCAGCCGCCTCTTCGACGGTTTCTTCGACTGCGGCAGCTTCCTCGACCACAGGCTCGACCTCTGCGACCTCTTCGACTGCAGGCTCTTCCTCTGCGACGTGCTCTTCCTCAATAGCCTCTACGTTAGAAACCTCATCAACGACGGGCTCTTCAACGGGCTCTTCAACGGGCTCTTCTATTTCGGGTGCGGGCTCATCCTCTACGGGAGCGATGGGTTCAACCTGTGCGGTAGGCTCGGTGGGCTCGCCGTCCTTCTTATTCTTGCGGAGAAGAAGGATTACGAGAACGACTACTGCTGCTGCAAGGAGAATTGCAAGAATTATCCAGAGCCAGAGAAGGTTTACGGGAACGACGTCTACGGGAGCGTCGGTAACCTCAACTATTGCGTACGTCGAGAAGTGAGTGGTTTCGAATTCCATATAGTCGCCGACACGCTCTGCAGACATATCAGTAACAGCACCGTCGTCTGCTATGTAAACGACCATAAGGTTCTTATCGCGAAGACGCTCGGGGATAAGGAGCTTGACTGTAAATTCGTCGTTTACCTTAACCTCTGCGTTGTTGTGATTGAAGTGAATATCGAATGCTGCGCCCATCACACCAATCTTGCCCTGCTCGGTAACGACGCTGCTGAAGTCTACGTCGGTGTAAACCGCGGTGTTATCTATAAGAACGAGAGTGTGGTCAGAGCCGATACCGCCTACTGCGATGATGTTAAGGATGAGGGTTCCTTCACTGTCACGGTAGGAGAAGTCGTATACGGGGTATACGGGAACGGTAATCGTAAGAGTTGCGGTCATATCTGCAACTGCGTTATGGTTATCGTCAACTACGAAGCTTGCGGTGATGGTGTAAACACCGATCTCTTTTCCACTGCCGCTGTAATTAACCGAGAGGATACCCTCGGGAATAAGTCCGCTTATTGCTATCTGATGAACGTTTCCGTCGTACGGAACGGACAAATCGTTGAAGCTTACGCCGCTCATATCGATGTCAGCCTTCGCTATCTCCCACTCAATAGAGGTGGATACGGTGCTGTTAACCAACTCATAGTTTGCACTGTCATAGCCGAAGGATGCAACGTACTTGCCTGCGTTAGTTGCGGAGTTGTTCTCGTAAACTACCGAAAAGCCTGCGGGAAGACCCACAAGAGTTACGGTATGAGTTTCGCCGTTATAGACAAGGACCTCGGTAAGAGTGGGCGGATAGTCCCACTTAACGCCGGTAAAGTCTACGGTCTGCTTGTTAATTACCCAATCAAGCTCCAAGGTGGTGGCGCTGAGGGTGTAGTTACCGTTAGCTGCAAGAGTAGCAACTGCCTTGTAGTTACCTGCATCGGTCTTGCTGTTGTCAGCATAGGTAGCGGTTACGTATGCGGGAAGGTTACTCAGCGCTACGGTGAATGCGTTGCCCGAGTAGATGAAGGCATTTGTGTAATCCCAAGTGAAATCACCTACATTGATGCTCTTCGGAGAGATTACCCAATTGAGCTCAACGGTCGCCGCGCTAAGTGCGTAGTTGCTATTAGTTGCAAGAGTAGCAACTGCCTTGTAGTTACCTGCGTCGGTCTTACTGTTGTCAGCATAGGTAGCAGTTACGTATGCGGGAAGGTTACTCAGCGCTACGGTGAATGCGTTGCCCGAGTAGGTGAAGGCATTTGTGTAATCCCAAGTGAAATCACCTACATTGATGCTCTTCGGAGAGATTACCCAATTGAGCTCAACGGTCGCCGCGCTAAGTGCGTAGTTGCTGTTAGTTGCAAGAGTAGCAACTGCCTTGTAGTTACCTGCGTCGGTCTTTGCGTTATTTATGTAAGCTACGGTTACGTAGGAAGGAAGGTTCGAAAGAGTTACGGTCTGCTCCGCGCCCGTGTAGGTGAGAGCGCCGGTGTAATTCCATACGAACTGACTTACATCAAGTGTAATGGGAGATATAGACCAATCAAGCTCTACGGTCGCACTGTCAAGCACGTAGTTTTCACCAACTGTGAGGGTTGCAACTGCCTTGTAGCTGCCTGCGTCGGTCTTTGCGTTATTTACGTAAGCTACGGTTACGTAGGAAGGAAGGTTCGAAAGAGTTACGGTCTGCTCCGCGCCCGTGTAGGTAAGAGCGCCGGTGTAGTTCCAAGTGAAGTCACCCGTTACAACGGTGAGAGGAGTGATATTTACACTCACGGTCTGCGTGGTAGCCTCAGACGAGCCGGTAGAAACTACACAGTAGTACTCGCCGCTGTCGGCTACGTTAACTACCTCAATACTCGGAGTGTTAACCGAGAGTGCTACGCCGTCCTTATACCAAGCGTAATTATACACAACACCTGCGATAGGATTGACAACGGTGGCGGTGATGGGGTGAGCATTACCGTCGTATACCTTAACAACGCCCTCGGTGATGCTTACTGCAAGATCGGTCTGCGCATAAAGCACGATATCCGCAGAGGGCATAGTGGTGTAGAAGGTGCCGTTTGCGTCTGTCCAACCGGTGATCTTCTCACCGTTTGCATTCTCGGCAATATCGGCGAAGAAGCCAACGTCAGCGCCTGTGGGAAGGAAGCCTGTGCGTCCTACCTCACCGTCTACCATATAGGTTACCTTGTGGATATTCGGGAAGTAGATCCTTGCGCGTGCGCTTACGGAAATCTCCTCGATATCAATGAAGGAGGCGATGAGAGCCGCGTGGTCGGGAATAACCTTGCTGAGCGCTTCTTCAATATTTACGGTTGCAGAACGGATGCCGGTGCTGAATCCGCCGTCACCCATATAGAAATCGTCTATGGTGAGATCCTTTACGGAAGCGGGAACCTTACTGTACACCTTGGCGATAAGCTCGCACGCCTTGTTGTAGTACTTCTCCATCTCCCTGACCTTGTTTACTATCTCCTCGTTGGTGAGGCCGGTAAGGTCAATTCTGTCCTTGATGACGTCTGCACTGAGCAGGCCCTCAAAGTCAACACCCTCGAGAATCTCGATTATCTCGTCAAAGGTGAGAGATTCGTATATTCCATAGAAATCATCTACGCTGTTGGTGCAAGCGTTAAAGATCTTGTTCTTTGTGCTGTCCGAAATTCTGTCGGTTTCGCAAGCCTTGAGAAGTGCTCTGCCGAATATTTCGGGAACGGTTACGTCTACGCAGTAAGCGCCGTTTTCGGTGTAAATGTTAACGTAATCGTCTACTATCTCAAATATCTTCTTAACCGCGTCGTAGCTGTCGAGAGCCACCTCAAGGTTGAAGGAGATGTTACCGTAGCCGGTTTCAACGTTGATTCCACAGTCAAGCACGGGCTCTCCGTCTACCCAATTCTCTACGTCGTAGATAAGGGGCAGATAGTCAAGAGCGAGCTCCTTGATAACCGAGGAGATGAACTGATCGTTCTCGTAAACGTGATATTCCCTCATCTCGCCGCTCACGTCGGAGGTGATAAAGAAGCCGCTGAGGGAAGGAAGAACCGCGTTGATGATTATTTTTTCGTAATCGATAGTTACGGTCTCGCCGTTCTCTACCGCTACCTCAATAACCTCGAGCTCTTCGGTGATTTCGGTCTGCTTTTCGGTTACGGCGTCAAGAATCTCGGTGTTGAGAGTCTTCTCACCGGTAGCCTCATCGACTACGTACACGTCCTCCTCGGTGATAATGCCCGCTTCGATAACCTCATCGATATGCTCGGCAAAGACCCCGGAAAGATCGGAGTTTGCAACCTGCTCCTTGTTTACGTCGAAGAGGTAGAGCATCTGTGCAACTACGGTCGAGTCAATATTCTTGATGTCCTCAGCAGAGTGAATGTTGAGGCTAGTGAAATAGGACTTAAGAAGCTGATCGTTATCGAAGATCTCTTCTACCGACGTGCTTCTCAAGGAATACGTCGTGACGGGCACGAGATTCGACTCCTTGATATCGTCGATAACTATATCCTTCGCAATCGAAAGAATAGTGGACAAAAGCTCCTTAGCGTCCTCCTTTCTTATGTCAGCAAAGGATTTTATATCGGTTTTGATGAGCACCGACAGCGTGTCGGTATCCCCATCGCGTACGATAGAATACCATGGGGTATCATACGCATCGCCGTTTTCAAGGGTCGTATGCGTTGCTGCGGCCGTCACAGCAAGTGCGCCCACGAGCATAGCAAACGTCATGACCAATGCAACGAGCAATCTGAATTGTTTGCCGAATTTTTTCATATATACCTCTCTTACCTCGCGCACGGCCGCCCACCAACAGGCGTAGCGCACGCGATATATATTTAGCTATAATAAGTATATCATTCTCCAAGGTCAAAATCAATAGTTTTTTCTAAAATTTTGCACGCGGTGGTACATTTTTGCAATTTTAACTAAAATTGAGCGTCGTTTTTATGAAAAATACCGAGCCTCAAGACGACTTGGGGCTCGGTGTTAAAAAAACGTTCATTATTTTGCTCGGTTTTTCGGCGGATTATTCGCCACGGGTATGAGGCAATCTGATTTTTTGCCGCCTGTATTTTCTCACGAACACGACTCCCAGCACGGTTGCGGGTACGACGGCGAAGAAGACTACCGATGCAAACGACAAGCCGACGGTTAAAAGCTTTTTCATCGTCGCACTAAGTCCTCTGACCTCCTCCTTGGGAGGCAGAAGATCGGCTTCGAAGCGAGCGGTGTACACCGTATCGGCGACGATGGGCTCCATATCCGAGGACCAGCCGATAAACTTGTAGCTGAAAACGCCGTCGTTTGATTTTTTCGGGTCTTGCGGCGGCGACACGGTTTCGCCGTAATAGCACTTGACCGTGCTTATCACTACCCCGTCGACGACGAAGTTGACCACGTATTCGATAGGTGCGCAGACCGCACCGACCATAACGCTTCCCGTCGGCATTTGGAAGGTTGAGCCGTCTATCGTTTTCCGAATCCCCTCGGAATCAACGATATAATAGCTTGCGACCTTCATTCCCGCGGGCAAGACCGCGCTGATGCTGACCAACTCACCGGGCGAAGCGCAGTTTTTGTCAATCGAGAGCTCTGCTACCGTAGACTCGATGAGTTCAACGGAATACTCCTCGGTAAAGACGTAGCGAACGCCGACCATAGCCGAAAACTCGACACGGCCACCCGTCTTCGTGTACTTTACCTTGACTCGCTCGTCGGGTGATCCTTCATAGTAGAGGATTGCGACGTCTGCAAAATCGCCGCACTGCATATTAACCGAAATTCGCTCGGAAATCGAAACGGGTGCCCCCGTGCCGTCGGAAAACGTAACGGTATATGCGCGCCTGCCGTAGAGCAGCGTGGTATTCTTCACGTCAATTCTCACAGCGCCTGCCTGATTCAGCTGCCTTACGGCAAGACTTGATAATCTAATCTCGGCGTCGTCTGCAATTATTCTAACTCCGCTGCTGCCCGCTCTTAGAAGAACCCTCGACACGTCTATTCCCGAAAGAATAGCGCCGTGCAGGTCGACGGTGTATACACCGTCAGACACGGTGACCGATGCACCGCCGCCCGCGTGAGAAACTATGTATTCCTTATCGAATACCGCGGTATAGCTCGCCTCGCCGACAACGGCTACGGGCTCGGTGTTCCAGCGCGCAAAGTTGTACTCGTAAAAATCATCGTCCGCCTTTTTCGGCGTGCCGTCAAAGCTCGGGATATCACCGTAGGGAGCTTCGGTATAATAGCTCACACCCTCGACGATCCATTCGATCTTATAGGTTTTTATCCGCTCGTCAAAGGCGGGGTGAAGGATAAGGTTGGTTTGAACCGAGGAAAGATCGGGGGGGTTCCCTGCCGAATCCACCCAATGCGAGAAGGTATAGACTGCGCGGTCGTCCTCGGCACGAGTCGGGAGAGTGCCCGAAAACTCGGCGTAAGTGCCGCGATCCGCCTCTGTACTGCATATAAACTCACCGTTGTCATCAAGGAAGAAGACCGTTACGGTGTCGCTATTGAAGGGGGTTTTTGATACGGTGGAGCTAACCTTATAAACGTAGCTCTCGGTCGCGAGAGGTCGGCTTACAAGTCCGCCTGCCTCGTGAGCGGCGGCGAGTGCCGACACCTCCCTCTCGGGTATGTATTCGACAGGCTCGTCGCCCGGATGAGCGACGGGAGTGAGAGCTTCGGGCTCTTCAACCGCAGCCGGAGCTTCTCCGGGGTCGCTGACATACTCGGGCGCTGTTGGCTCGTAGACTACCGTCGGACGCACGGGCTCATCCATATGACCGGGGTCTTCCGGCATAACGGGGATTGTTGCCGGGTATCCGGATGCGACGGGGGTTGCGTTATTCTTGTCTTCTAAAAGATTGTCAGTTCCGAGAGTTTCAACGATAGTTCTGTTCTCTATTTTCCAGTTAGCGTCATAGACGTACGTTCCGTCGTAGCTTCTTACCTCGCCGTCCCATAACGCTTGAGTCAGCATTGCGAGCTGACATACGAGAATGCAGTACTTTTCCTTTCTCTCCTCGCCGTACATTGAGATTATCGTTCCGCGTATCTTTTTGTTGGCATAGAGAGAATCGAGAGCTATCAGAAGGTTGCGAAAATCGTTCTTTATAGCTTCGTAGTTTACGCTGTAATAGGCATACTTTTCCTTCTCACCCTCAAGCTCAAAATAGGCTGCAAAGTGCTCCCTTATATTTTCGGTTGCCTCGCCTGCCATATCTATAAGAGCGGGGTCGGCGTTGATTGGCGAGCTTATAAGCTGGCTCTTATTACCCGTCAAGGCTTGGGTAACGCTATCGCCGAGAATTGCGTGGTATATCGTTCTTTCCCTCTGCTTCCACTTCACAGACTCGAATATCGTTATCTGATCGGCAATCAGCTGCATTGTGGCAAGATAATCCGCATTCTTCTCTACCGCCGCGTTATACGCATTTAGCTTTTCAAGGTATGCGGAATATTCCGTATATTTGACACGGTACTCCTCTAACTCATCCCTGTATGCAGAATAAAGTGCGAGCTGACGCTCGTATTCCGCGAGGTCTGCAATATACTTCTCGTGCCTCGATTTTGCAATATCGTAATCGGATTTTGCGAGCAGATACTCCTCGTAAAGAAGATAATCTGCCTGATATTTTGCCAAATCGACGAGATATTTGTCGTAGAGGACGGTTTGAGTCTTATACTGCTCGATTAAGACCTTATATTCCTCAGCTTGCTCTTTTATGTAAGTCGAGTAATACGCACCGTCAACGTACGCCTTATTCAAGATAAGGTTGAGGCTTTCCTTTTTTATGATAAACTCGGTGCTATATTCAACAATGAGCCTTGACGCAGGGTCAACGCTTGCCTCGTCATAAGCAAAGTCGGCTATATAATATTCATCGTGAAGCACTGCATCGACGCGCTCGCCGCCGTAAGTAACTACCTTCGGAGTCCAAATCACCGTAGCACCGTTTGCGGCGGTGTAGGAATAGCTTTCGGCTATCACCGAAAGAGTGCCGCCGTCGGTAGCGCATCTGACGTAGCTCGAGGGAATATTGGGGTTATATGCGAGTGTCAGATCGCCGAATTTCGAAAGATAATCGTACTCCTCAACCGAAAGCTGCTCGCCAAGATAGCTTTCCAAAAGCTCCGCCGACGTACTCGTCGTATTATTCGAGGATAGCGGATTTGAAAAATCGTAAGCATTCGCACCTTGGGCAAAGCTGAAGAGGGGTGAGATGGCAAGGATGCATATAGCGAGGCATAATGCCGCAACTGTTATTCTTATTGTAGCCTTATTGATAAGTATCCCCTCCCCTCTCGGTTAATTTAATATATTATACAAGAATTATATCATCGTGTAGAGTAAAAATCAAGAGCATTTTGTTAACTATGAGCCAATCCGTGTCAAATTTTCGCCTTTTTATCCACGACCGCGACGATTTGTTATACAAAAAAGCACGGCTTCCGAAATAGGAAGCCGTGCTTCAGCGTTCATCTTTGAGGATTAACCTACAAGACCGGAACGCTCGATACCCTGTACAAGATATCTCTGGCAGAAGAGATACATTACTACGAGGGGGGCGATTATCATTATACCTGCGGTGTTTCTGATAACCTGATAGTAAAGCTTCTGACCCGCATAGTTCGTTTGAAGCGATACGGGAATTTCCGCATATACGTCGGGCATCAGGACCATCTTGTTTCTCGTACTCGTGAAGAGCAAGGTCGTGTAGAATTCATCGGTCCACTGCCAAGAGAACGAGAAGAGGAAGATAGTTATCATCATAGGTATGGAGAGAGGAAGAATGATCTGGAAGAAGGTACGGAGAGTTCCCGAACCGTCAACGTATGCAGACTCCTCAAGCTCGTCGGGCACGCCCTTGAAGAACTGACGCATCATATAGATGTAAAGTCCGTTCTTAAAGCCGAGTCCTCCGATGGAAAGGACTACCAGCGGCCAGAATGAGTTGGTCAGCGATAGCGTCTTTCCGAATATCAGCTCTATCGGGCCCTTATATCCCCACGACATTACAGTTCCGAGGTCGAAGCTTGCAAAGTGACGGAGGATAGCAAGGCTGAGCGTGCTGTGCGGGATAACCATCGTTACAACGACGATCAACATCAGAAGCTTGTTGCCCTTGAACTTGAACTTTGCAAGTCCGTAGCCTACAAGGCAGGAAACAAAGGTCTGAATCAACGCACAAAGAAGCGAAAGAAGAATGGTGTTGCGAAGTGCTATAAGATAGTTGTTCTCGATAATCAGGTACTTGTAGATATCGAGAGTGAAGTTTTTGGGAATAAGAGATACCGTTGCGTCAACGACGTCTTCCTTCGTCATAAACGATCCTGCGATCTTTGCGAAGAAGGGATAAAGGATAACGTAGGAAACGCCGAGCATAAGAATGAATCTGAAGACGTTAACGGCGGCTTTAAGCCAGGTGTTAGACGCCTTAAGCTTTCTCGCTACTCTTTCCTTAAAGGAGGCTTTACCTTCGTAATCAACGCGGAGCTTATTCTTGGTTTCTTTTGTAATAATAGGCTTAGAATCCATGTTGTTACCTCCTTAATCCTTTCTCTGATAGAATACGAACGACGATACGATTCCCGCAACAGCCGCTATGATAAGAATTACCACGACGAAGTATATCCAAGACAGCGCAGTTCGCATTGACTGGTTGGCTATATTGGTCAGGTATTTCATCATAACGTTCTCACTTCTTGTGAACGAGTCTATTATCGTATAGACCGCGTTAACCAAGATCATAGGTGAGATCATCGGGAAGGTTATCTTCCAGAAGGTTTCCCATCCGGTTGCACCCTCTATCTGACACGCCTCGTATATCGAAGGAGATATCGACTGAAGTCCGGCAAGGAATATAAGCATCTGTACGCCGGAATAGTTGATTATCTGATAGATGTTGTTAACAAGCTGAACGACGTAGGTAACAAGCTCTGTTCCTATTACCATATTCGAGAATATCGCCTCAACGTCAAGGACCGATATGATTCCCGCAGCTCCGCTGCCGCCCGAGCCGTCGTTAATACCGCCCTCGGCGTTGTTGACTGCGTCCATATTATCTGCACTGAGGGACTCCATAAGACCCGTTGCAATAATAACAGGGACGAAGAATATTGCACGGAATGCTGCTCTACCGAGCATCTTCTGGTTAAGGACAACCGCGATGAAGAGCGAGAATACTATTATCGCGGGAACCTCGAAGACCAGCTGCTGAAGTCCGGCAAGAAGGGTCGTAAGATAGTCGGGTGACTCTGTGAATGCGAATTTGTAATACTCGAAGTTGTTATACTGAAGAACGATTATCGGGTTTCCGTTGTTGGGATCGATAATCAGGTCGTTAAAGCTAAACCAGATAGAGTCGATCAGTATAGGAAGGTATACGAGAAGAATTCCCAGAATGAACGGCAGAACGAAGATGTAGCCCGAACGAGCCTTTCTCGCGTCGAGGGATGCCGCGCGACGCTTTTTAATCTTGAGATTTTTATCCATCTGACATCCCTCCTTAATCGAGTCTTATATATCCGTGCTTACCAAGCTCGTAAGACTCACCGTCCGCAAGCTTTACGGATACTGCGTAAATATTGTAGTTGAGAACGATTCTTACGATGTCCGTGCCGTTCGAGTAGGTTACTATCGCGACCTTGCCGTTATCTACGGTGTAGTCGGTGTATACGTAATCCTCGTCGGTCGCCAAGGAGTCGGTAAGATAGGTGTACTTGGAGTTATACTCAATACTGTTGAATACGAGATTGTATGCATTAGCATTATCGGATGCGTATGCTGCCTCATATTTTGCAGCTATTGCGTTTACAGCATCAACGAAGCCATCAGCTTCAAGAGTTGCTCTGTCGGTATTGAGGATATCAAGTATCTGATTGTTGATAAGCTCGTCAACGTCGAGATCAAGCTTGATTCCGCAGCCCACGTTAGCAGGATCTTGGCGAAGCTCTGCATACGCTGCATCTATCTTCTCTATGAGCTGAGCTTCTATCATCTCGAGAAGCTCTTCCTTAAGAAGATTGAAGTTAGCTGCAGTTTCGCTCTCGTCGATTACTCTCTCTGCAATTATGATAGAGTGGTCGATGATTTCATAGCCCTGAAGATCGCCTATTACCGCGTTGAGCTCGGTATATACCTCGACTATGCTGTCGTACCAGTTCTTATAGTCAACACCGTAATACTCGTTGAGATAGTAGTCATCCTTCATATAAGCGGTGTTCTGGTAGCAGAGAATGTAGTAAAGCGATGCGCCGTTCTCTATCGCACGAAGAAGGTCGTAGCTGGGAGAGCCGGAATAGTTAAACGGAGTGGATGCGTAGTTGACGTAGCTGTGAAGCACCATTCCGGTGAACGGAACGGTATAGGACGCGTAAACCGAGTGGCTCGAGTCGGTAGCGGCATTAAGGATATGCGTTGCATACTTGAGTGCGTACGCGTTACCCTTATCCATCATAAGCTCAAAGCCGTCCTCTGCGGTGACCTTTTCAAGAAGCTCTGCCACGTAAACTGAGGATTCGTCACGGTTAATTGCGTTTTCATCGTCGAAGTTGGAGTTAAGGTCGGAGCCGAGGGTGGATACCGATATGGTCTTAAGCTCGTATCCGGAGAACTCTCTATAGAACTTAGAATAAAGTCTTCCGAGTGCGTCGGGGGTGATTACCAATGTGAAATCGGATATGTACTCGTCAAGTACCATATTATAAGCCTGCTTGGATGCGTAACGGTTATCAACCATTCGGGATACGTTGCCCTTGACGGAGATACCGTCGAAGAGGTCGGTAAAGTTGATGTACATAAAGTCAAACTCGGGATATACACCGAAGTTGACTCCCTCAGCGGTCGACTTATCCTTTGCGGTGTTGACAAGGTCAACGAAGCCGCCCTTGCCGCCACAAACCTTCTCCCATCTTACCTTGGTAGGATAGGTGTAGTACATACCGCCGTTGGAGAAGCCGGTAAGTCTGAAGTTTATGTTGGTAATGTTCTGAACCTTCGTTGCAAGCTCGTCAAGTCTTGCGGCGTCCTCAAGGTAGTTATCCTTAAGTCCCTCGTCGATCTCGACTGCTGCATTTGCACGAGCCTCATCAGCCTTTTGTTTAATGTACTCGATGCTGTTCGAGAGCTGATTGAACATTTCCGAAACGTTATCGAAGGTGGTAAGAGGAATCTTCTTGGTTACGGGGAAGGTAAGCACTCTCGTGATTATCTCCATCGAGCCGAATACCTCAATGTAAAGAGGAAGATCCTCACTCGCGAACTCAAGCGCTTCAAGAACGCCTGTGCTCTTGAGGTGGTTACGGTAGTAAGCCGCCATTCCCGAATAAGAGGATGCGTAATATTTGCCCGCGCCGTAAGCTGCGTCACCGACCTTACTGTCGGTAAGCATTACGTATCTCGTTATGTAGGAGCCGGTGTAGCGAGAGTCGGAAACGATGATGTATTCACCAAGTCCGCCGACCGTGATGGTATCCGAAAGATCGTAGGTATCCGAGGGACGAGGCGTGTAGGACGCGTATACGTTTGCATACTTGTGCGTCGATCCGCCGGACTCGTAGGTAAGAGTCGCCAAAGATGCGCCTTCCTCAAGAAGTGCGAAGAAGCCGTTATTTACGTTTTCGACACCGTACATATTAGCGGTGGTTTCGTTTGCCGTAACCTCGTTCACAAGTCCGTATACGGGCATAGTTACCTGCTCTCTGTGCTTCTGGGTGATTGAGGAGTAGCAGTAGTCGGTTCCGTATACCTGGTTGGTGAACTTAAGGGTGGTTATCTTGGATGCGTTATAGAATTCGTAGAAGTCAACTATCGTTCCGCTTCCGTCGGGATAGAAGATATATCCGTCACGGGTCATATCGCCGCAGCCAAAGTACTCGAAGGGAGTAACCGACTTAAGAGTGTAGACGGTTTCGTCGAATACTATGGAGTTTGCGGGAAGACGAACGGAAAGAGTGTTGTCCGCATTGAAGGTGTACTCAAGAGCACACTTTACTACCGGGTTCTGCTCTGCCACTGCTACGTATCCGCACTCTTTCTCATCCTCGGCCATCATAGTGAAGTTGTAGTCGGGGCAGAACTTGGAGATGTAGCTCGAAAGGGTGGTCTTATCCGCAGTTACAAGATCGGACGTAAGAACGTAAACCGCAGTTCCGTCGATAGTGATGGGATAGTTCTTGTTCATCGTTTCGATCATCGAGGGGATGTCAGCGTATCTTGCGGGGTTGTGGCAGGAATACGTCGCGGTAATCTTACGAATTGCGATACGAACGTTCTCGAGATCCTTATACGCCTCGCTCGTCGAGGAGAGCTTTTGGATATAGAAGGTATTCATTGCGGTGAGATATTTCGTAAGCTGGCTCGTCGAGATGCAATTGTACTCGTAGGGAGTGTACTTCTCATTCTCGAAGAAGGTCACGTTGGTCTTACCGTCCTCGCAATGCTCTGCCATAAGCTCCTCAAATTTCTGAATCATAGGGATAAGGATAAATTCTTCGAATCTTTCCGACGTGATGATATTGGGAAGGAGGAATCTCGTAGTGGTATTACCGAGGGTGTAGTTTACTCGGAAACCGCCGGATATGCGGCTGACGCTTATCTGGTTTCTGAGTGCTGCATCACGGATACTGTTGAACTCGTAGCTCTTCGTAGTGTTGGCAGACTCAACGATGGATACCGTGATCTGACTCATAAGCGACTGACGAAGCTCGGTGGTTACGTTGCCGTATCCGGGATTATAGGGGTTAGATGTAAGGATCTGTCCTGTTACGTTATTTACGTAGTAGAGATAACCCGTGTAGCGATTTACGTAGAGGCTGTACTCGCCGTCACTCGTATTTATCGAGTAGAGGTATCCCGCATCAAGCTCCTCACGAAGAAGCTCGTACGCCGAGCTCTTATTGTAGTTGACTGCATTCTGAACGATTGCCTTGACCTCGGCAGCGGTAAGCTCCTGTTCGCTTTCAGCTATATTAGAGGAATAAGCCGCCTCTGCGGTCATTGGCATTACGGACACGAGTGCCGTAAAGATCATAATCACCGTCAGCGCAGTAGATAATATTTTCTTAAATTTCATTTATTTACCTCCTGCTCATATTCGGTTGGATATTTCCGAAATAATCGAGCTGACGAACGTTACCATCTTTACAAGAAGTCCCGAGAACAGAATTGCGATGAACATTATTATCATCATTGCAACTATTGTACAAACGGTTGACACGATGTTCTTGTTGATAGAGTAGTCGTGTGTTACAAGCGTTCCGAAGAACAGAAGAATTCCTACCCATACGTAGCCGAGCGTTACGAGAAGGGTTACGATAGAGCCCTCGCTCGTGGTGAATATATTGGAAAGTATGGTAGAAAGGGTTACGAAAATAGGAAGAGGTGCGAGGGAGTAGCAGGTTGCAATGAATATATCCTTGAAGCTGCCCTCACCGTCGAAGAGCGTTGTGAAGCACCAGTTAGCCACGCAGAAGAGCATTACAAGAACTCCTACGGAACCGATTGCCGCAAAGATCGTCGAATACGTACCTCTCGGATTGAAGATATATCCCGTTCCTATCGACTGATAGAAGAAGGAAAGGATAGTGATTCCGAGGATAGTGAGTGCCGCTCTTACAGAGCCGCGCTTCTCGTGCTTGATATCCCAGAAGCCGTCGAACGGGTGGAATACGAGGTGGAAGGAGTATAGCAGCTCTTCCCCGTAGGTCTTCTGACCGACCTTGAGAGAGGTTGCCTTGTTCTTGACCTTCGCCCAGCCGAGGAACTTGAAGAAGAGCCAAAGCACTCCGATAAGGAGAATTATCAAGGGAATCATAAAGGTCTGAAGCGATCCCTTACGAACCTCCTTGAAGGCTGTTGAGTAGTACTTTGTTTCATACGCCTTGGAGAGCATCTCCATTGCCTCAACGTACTTACCCTGGCTGTAAAGCGCCTTACCTATTCCTATGTAAGCAAGGTCGAAGTTATTGTTTCTTGTAAGAACGTCCTGCCAATAGTAAATAGAGTCGGTATAGTTGTACTCGTTCTGGTTACGGATAGCGCTTATAATAGTGTCGCAATACTCAGTAGGCGAGTATACGATAAGCTGCATAGTTCCCGAGCTGGTCTTATCGAGAACTACCATATAATAAGTACCATCTATAACCTGATAGGTAAGCGATACGAAATTTGCACCCTGACCGAGCTGCTCGCCCTTGGTTGCGTAAGCGAACAAAAGGTTTCCGCTCTGGTCGTAGGTAAAGAGTCTGATACGCGCGTTCGGCATAGAGGGGTCACTGTCCATAATAGTCCAGGTTTCCTGATCGCCGATAGCAACGTCGATAATGTTGGAAACGGTAAGAGATGAGGTTACCAGAACCTCGCCGCCGGGGTTGAAGAATCCGTTACGTGCCATAATCTCTTCTCCGGAGGAGTTGAGCTTCTTTACGGGCGCGTAGGTTGCGGTCTTCGTTTTGATGCTCTTGAACTGGCTCTCGGGCTCGATGTTATCGTTGGTAACGTAAACGAAGCCGCTGTCGTCAACCGTGATGTTGTTATAAGCTATCGAAACGTTCTGAACGGACGCATCCTTCTGCTCATCGGTCTGGAATCTTCTCCAGATACGGTCAAGGAAGCTGAGTGTAACCTTCTGCGCGCCGATGAATCCTGTGAACTCGCCGGTGCCGGACATAACGATTACGCCCTCGTAGCAGTTGGGAGAGATAACGAAGAGTCTGCCGTAAAGGTCGACTGCTATTGCGGTCGGCTTGAAGTCACCGTCGTCTATAAGCTTCGACTCGGGCTGCTCAAGCGTTCTGATATACTCGTAGTTTTCGTCGAACACTACTATTCTCTCGTTGTTGGTATCACAAACGTAGAGGTGAGTAGTACCGTCGGCATTAATGGTAGGGTCGGTTACGTATACGCCCTGAGGCTTCGAGAAGGTCTGCGACTTGCCGTTCTCGTCAACGTAGCCGGTGATTATCTTGGCAGCACCGTAGTACTTATTGAGAATTACTATACGGTCGTTGCCGGTATCTGCAATGTAGAGGTTACCCTGATAGTCGGCAAATACGTCCTTTGCGTCGTTGAGAGCAAGACCGCCGAACTTATCGGCAAGAAGGTTCATATCTATCGAGTCGAAGGCATCGTCTGCGTGATACGCCTCGGGAGATTTAAGAACCTCTCCGTCAATTGAATAGGTGTAAGTATCGTAGGTTGAGGCCGCGGATGAATAAACGGTGCCGAAAAGCATTACCGCTATCATCGCGAAAATTACTACGTATAATATTTTCTTCTTCATTTTCGCGCCTCCCTTTTAATCCTTCATACCGGAGGATCCCATCGTTTCGATGATCTGGCTCTGGTTAAGGACGAAGACGGTAATCGGAACCGCCATCATTAAAACCGTCGAAGCACAGCCTGCACCCGAACGAGCTATACCGCCGTTGACGATCTGCTGAATTGCATAGTTGAACGTTTTGAGCTCCTCCGAGTGAATGTAAATGGAGGAACCGGAGTTCCAAAGGCCCTTGAAGGTTTCGATGATAAGGGTCAGCCAAGCGGGCTTTACCATCGGCATTGCTATGGTAAGGAAGGTTCTGAACTCGCTCGCACCGTCAAGACGCGCCGACTCAAGAACCGTATCCGGTACCGAGGTTTCCATAAACTGCTTCATAAGGTAAAGACCCATAGTGCTCGCCAAGGAAGGAACTATAATAGAAAGGTATGTATCTACCCAACCGAAAGCCGAAAGGATGATGAAGTGAGTCATCTGGTTAACGGTGGTGTGGAACATAAGCGACATAACTATAAGCTCGAATATTGCTTTTCTTCCGGGGAAGCGAAGCTTCGAGAGCGAGTACGCCGCCATCGACGCGAAGATAAGGTTTCCGAGAGTTCCGCAGATGGTGATGAATACCGTGTTGAAGATGTATCTTGAGAACGGTACCCAGGAGTCACTCATAAGGGTGAAGAGGTCGGAGAAGTTATCAAGCGTGGGGTTGATTACCCAGAATCTCGGGGGGAACATGAAAAGCTCGTCAAGAGGCTTGAGCGACTGAATAACAACGTAGTACATGGGAAGGAACATAAAGAGTCCCATGAACGTGAGTACTATGGTAATACCGGTATCGCCTCCAGCCGAACGGTTGAGAACGACGCGGTGACCTCTGGTTCTTAACTTTGCTGCCATATTACTCACCTACCTTCGACAGTGCCTTCTTGATAACTATATTTGAACCAAACATAATTATGAAGAGGATAACTGCTATTGCCGACGCATAACCTATTTCGTATCTCGCTCCACCGTAGTCGTTCAGATGGTGGACTATCGTATGCGCCGCGTAGTCTACCGACGGGAATCCGCAAAGTGCGTCAACGACAGAACCGAATCCAAAGGAGTTGGTTATCGAAAGGACTGCACCGAACATCATCTGCGGTCTCATCGTAGGAAGCGTTATGTACCAAAGCTCCTGCCAGCGATTCTTGATTCCGTCAACCGCTGCAGCCTCGTAAAGCGAACGGTCGATGGTCTGGAAGCCGGCTATGAAGGAAAGGAACGCAGTTCCGAGCGAGGTCCATAGTGCAACTACGATACAAAGTCCCATTACGTAGTTCGCATCCTCGAACCACAGCTTCGGCTGTGTATACACACCCAGCTTTATACACCAGGCGTTTACCCATCCGTAAGAGTCGGACGAGAAGAGGGTTTTCCATACGAGGTATACGTTACCGGATATGGAGGGAGCGTAGAATACAAGCGTTACTACCGCACGAATCTTGGGCGGAAGCTCGTTTATAAACCAAGCTATAAGAAGTGAAAGCACGTAGGATACAGGGCCTGTTACTGCGGCAAATACGAGAGTGTTCGTACAAGCAAGCAGGAATATTTCGTCTTCAAGGAAGAGTCTTGTAAAGTTCTTGAAGCCGATGATATTAGGCATCTGCAACATATTGAAGTCGGTCAAGCTAAGGAATATCGAGAGCACGACGGGAAGGACTGTAAATATAATGAAGAGAAACAGGAAGGGGGCTAACATAAAGTACGCCGTCTTGTTGTTCTTCATCTCTTTCCACGTCCACTGCAGCTTCGACATTTCAGAGCGCTTTACCGGACGCTTGATCTCTGCCTGTGTCTGTGACATTTATCTTTTCTCCTTAATGTTTTTTATGCAAATGGGCTTATTCTGCGGAATTATCATCTTCCGGAGGCGTTTGTCCGGGAGCGAGAATTTCGATTTCATCGAAGCCATTGTTCTTGAATTCCTCACGCTTACGAGTTATCTCCGCGTTGATAGCGTCGATATATCCGGAAAGCGCGTCTACAGGATCAGCGCCGTTGTTTTGCACATCGAGGAATGCGAACTTAATGTATCTGCCGTAGATGTAAGAGCCGGGATAGTTTACTATTGCATCGAGATTGTCGTTCTGAATCTGGTCCATAATAGCTGCGTACTCGCTTGCCGTCCAGGAAAGGTTCTTGATGGCGTTGAGGTTAGCGGTTTCGTATTTTGCCGAAGGACCGATAAGAGCAACCATCTTGTTACCGTAGTTTGCCTGAACCTCAGCGCTCGTCTGCCACTGAACGAACTGCCATGCGTCAAGGAAGTTATCGCAACCGTAGAGCATAACCGTTGCGGATACGCCCGCCAAGGATTTGTAATTGAGCTCGCCGGTTTCTCTATCTATTACACCGGGAAGAGAGCTGAACTCCCAAAGTCCCGCAATCTCGGTTGCGTAAACTACGAGAGTGTTATATACGCCGGTATAACCGCCGACTACTATCGGCATCTCACCGGTTCTGAAACGGTTGGACGCATCGTAGGATATGGGGAATGAGTAAGCTGAATACAAGCGGCAGCAGAACTCGAAGCTCTCGTACGCTACATCGGTGTCAAGACCGATCTGCGCACCTGCATACGCGGGATTATCCTCGTACTTCCACATACTTCCGCCCATCTGGTAGAGCATAAAGTCGAGAGCGTCTATGTAGCTGATACCTATCTGCATGTTGTTCGCCTGAAGCGAAGGAAGCATTGCAAGAAGCTCATCCCAAGTTTCGGGAACCTCGAGTCCGAGATCGGCAAGGACGTCCATTCGATAGAACATCATCGGGAAGGACATCGTGTTGGGAACACCGTAGGAAACCTCAAGAAGTGTCAGCGTTTTAAGCGCTGCGGGGCTGAAGTTCTGTGCTATGACGTCCTGATACTTGTTCGATACGTTCATCAGCGTCTTGGTGGGATCGTACGTAGTGGAACGCTCGTAGGTTCCGTCTTCGTTAAGGTAGGTGTACCAAACGGTAGTGAATACCGCGTTGTCCTCATCGGAAAGTCTGCGGTCGTTACCGCTCATGCCGACAACCGCCTCACGAATTGCGTAGTTGATAACGTCGGATGCGCCAAGACCCATATATACGTCGGGACCCTTGTCTGCAAGGATGGAAGGAAGAAGCGTTCCGCCCGTGATAAGCTTGAGCGCAACTGCCGTACCCGTCTTATCAGTATAGCCGCCCTTTGCGTCAACCATCGTACGCCAGATGTTAGACTGGTCACGACCGCTGGCAAGCCAAACGCTTACAGTCGTGGTGTTCTCATCGGGAATAGAGGTAAGTCCCATCGCGTTATAATCTGTGAAGAATGAAGAGAAGAAGGAGGAAATTTCAAACCATATAGATTGGAAGAAGTTTGCGTTTGCACGAGGAAGATCCTTCTCACCTGCATTTGCGGGGCAAACGGTGATATGGTCAACCATCATCGAGCTCTTCTTGGAGTTGTTGATCCAAGTACCGAGAGTACCGAGATACGACTTCAGGTTCGCCATATTTGCCGCTATATTATCACCGCGGTCGGATCCCATCGTGTCCAAAAGAACCGCTACCGTATAAAGCGTTGCAGTGTGAGAACCGCTCGTTCCGCAGAGCTCCTCAAGTCCGTTTTTGGTTTCCTCAAGGGCTATTGCCTGCTCAAGAAGAGAAACGAGAACCTCGGGCATGAGGCCTATGAAATTGTAGTTACGGTCTGCATCCGCATCACTTCCGGTAAGCTGGAGGATGGAGAGATAATCGTTGTTTATGATGTTAAGAGAATCCTCAACCGCCTTGATAAGATCGCGGAGCGAGCCGAGCGAGCACTCAAGGTAGAGGGTGTACTCAACGCCCTCCTCGAAGTAGAACCAGAACTCATTGGTTCCGTCTCCGACATAAGAGGACTGCCAGTCCTTGCTGTAATTGAACTGGGTATTGTAGGCTTCCTTGAAGGGAACGGTAGGCGTTCCATCCTCAAGTCCGTACTGACCGCCGGCAAGCTTGATGGTACGGCAGATGAACATACCCTGAAGGGCGTCCTGCTTAAATCTCATCGCGAGCTTATAAAGACCGGTGGAGTTTACGGTGAAGTTATACGCCGCCCACTGACCTACGGTATCGTAGCTGTTCTCTCCTATTACGTTATAGAGCTGTGCTCCGGAAACTGCGGGAGAATTGATAGCCGAGGTGTTGTCGTTGGTCGAAGCAACCGAGGAGTCGGACACGTAGTCCGGGAACTCAGCCTCAATAACCGTATTCATTGAAACCGAGCCGTTAGCAGGCTGATAGCCCTTGGACTCGTATTCCTTGAGAACGTCCGCATAGCTGGGGATAACCGTGTTCGTATCGTTCGATGGAACGAGGGTTATCGACTTGACTATCATAGGCTCACGGATACTCTCGAGGGTGAGCTGGTGGTCACCGTTAAGAAGGTAGAAGGAGAAATATCCGTCATAGTAACCGGTGGAGTCCTGGCAGTAGTAGGTATTCCAGTTGGGATCCTGAACCGCCGTGGGAGCCATAGAGTTACCGTTGATATCCTGCGTGATGGTGTAAGTGGTTACGGTCTTCTTGCCGCCCTTCACCGTCGTTACCTTCTTGTACGAGCCTTCGGAATCTCTGTAATACTCGGTTAAAGTGCCCTCCTCGTCGCCTGCCGCAGCATCGGTAGTTTCAACTACAGCGTTGTCGTACCTCCACTGCTTGGAAAGCTTGAGTGCACTTGCCTCGCTGAAAGGAATAGCGCTGTCAAGATAGAGCTTACGCTCAATCGAGCTCACGCTGCTCTCTTCGGTATTGCAGGTGTAGTATTCTATTTTGATGTAGTAGAAGCCCTCAGCCTCAGGCGATACGTTGAAGGACCAGGTAGCAGAACTCGATGACGAAAGGTAGACAGAATTCTGCCAATTGTCACCGAAATTCTCCCAATTAGTCTTGTCCTCTTGGTATTCGCCGTAGCAAAGACTGTCGCCCGCTACAACAGCACCGTTGCCGCTGACCTTGGTGATATCGATTTTGATCTCACCAGAGCCCGGCTTTGCTATGTCTTCATACGACTTGAGGTATTCTTCGTACGAGTTTGTATCAACCAAAGCCAGCATATCTTCAAGGGACGAATAAACGTCATCGCCCTTCAAGCCTTTCGCCGACACAGAAATGCCGAGCGCGCCGAGCAAAGTTGTTACAGACAGGAGAAGACAAAGCACCTTCTGAAACAATTTTCTCTTCATGAAATGTTTTCCTCCGGAAATTCGTTTTTCAAACGTCGGCATTCACAAAGAATCTACATTATAAATACGCGCGTACGCAGTACACAAAGCAAATTCGGGTGCGCCGACATTTATACGCAAAGTATTATAGCACAGGCAAAATCAATTGTCAACACCGCAAAAATCCGAAAAATTCAAAAAAATATCAAAAAACCGTTCACAATTTCGAGCCCGAACGCTCATTGTAAATAATGGTTTACATTGATTAATTTGGACATTTCGGTGCATTTGCAAAAAGAGTAAATTAAATTGTTCGTTTTTTGCCTTGAAAAACCTTGAATTAAGGGTTTTTTTAGGGAGTGGGTAAATTAAATTTACTTATTGTTTGCAAAAACAGGCGCATTTTTGCGTTTTTTTCGAAAAAGCGGGCTTTGTGTACATATTGCACAAAAAGTCGCCTCGATTTTCTAACTCGAAATTTTTGGGCACGGGTCAAAAATTGCGCCGAAATCGCTCGTTTTCGCAAAAATCTCCCCCGACTCTTCCCTTCCTTAAGGCGAAAAAGAACGCGAGTGCCACAGTCTTGGCACTCGCGTTTTTATTGCGCATTCGGTTTAATGATGCTCCCCGTCGGGATTCTCAATCTCGAAATCAACGGGTCTGCCGATTTTGGTATAATAGTCAGCAAGAGCGCTCTTTACCGCCTCCTCGGCAAGCACCGAGCAGTGAACCTTTACTGCGGGAAGACCGTCAAGAGCCTCAACGACAGCCTTGTTGGTGAGGTCGAGCGCCTCCTTTACAGTCTTGCCCTTTATGAGCTCGGTCGCCATTGAAGAGGTCGCGATAGCCGCGCCGCAGCCGAAGGTTTTGAACTTGCAGTCGGTTATCACGTCGTTTTCGTCTATCTTAAGGTACATTTTCATAATATCGCCGCATTTTGCGTTGCCGACCGTTCCGACGCCGCTTGCGTCCTCGATCTCGCCAACGTTGCGGGGATTCATAAAGTGGTCCATTACCTTTTCACTGTATTGCATATCTTTATTTCTCCAATTTCTTTACTCTGTTCATTTCGTCTTCCCAAAGCGGACTCATAGCGCGAAGCTTCTCCACTATCGGAGGCAGCGTTTGTATAATGTAATCAACGTCCTCGTCTGTCGTTTCGTGAGATATCGAAAGCCTTACCGAGCCGTGCGCCTTCTCGTGCGGCACGCCCATAGCAATGAGAACGTGCGAGGGGTCGAGCGAATCGGAGGAGCAGGCAGATCCGGTCGACGCGGCAATGCCGGCGATATCAAGCCAAAGTATCATTCCCTCGCCCTCGATAAATTCGAAGCTGATATTGACGTTTCCTGCGAGGCGCTCGGTGGGATGACCGTTAAGCTTCGAATACGGAACTTTCGTGAGCTCTTTTATGAGTTTATCGCGCATTTTCGCGACACGGGGTATGTCTTTTAGCTTTTCCTGCGCAACCTCGAGAGCCTTTGCAAGACCCACGATGTACGGCAGATTTTCAGTTCCTGCGCGCTTTCTGCGCTCCTGCGCTCCGCCGTCGATAAGATTGTCGATAACGACGCCGCGGCGAATATAGAGCATGCCTATTCCCTTCGGTGCGTGCAGCTTATGACCCGAGAGAGAAAGCATATCCACCTTCAATTCGGAGAGGTCGATATCGACGTTGCCGACCGCCTGAACCGCGTCGGTAAACATCAGCGCGCCCTTTGCGTGCGCTATCTCGACGATTTCCTTTATAGGCTGGATAGTTCCAACCTCGTTGTTTGCGTACATAACCGCGACTATGGCGGTTTTTTCGGTAACGGTGCGACGGAGCTCGTCAAGGTCGAGAACGCCGTTCTCGTCAACACCGACGTAGCTCACCTCAAAGCCCTCGCGCTCAAGCGCGGCGCAGGTGTGAAGCACTGCGTGGTGCTCAATAGCGCTCGTGACTATATGCGTACGCCCCTTTTTCTTGAGGCGGTGAGCCGCTCCCTTTATTGCCCAGTTGTCAGACTCGGTTCCGCAGGAGGTGAAGTACAGCTCCGCAGGGTCGCATCTGAAGACCTTTGCTATGCGGGCACGTGCTTCGTCGAGCTTGGCTCTCGCTTCTCTGCCCTTCGAATGAAGGCTTGACGGATTGCCCCATACGGTATCAAAGCATTCCGACATAGCCATAACTACCTCGCGGCTGACCGGAGTGGTTGCCGCGTTATCGGCATAAACGTATCTCATAATTATCTCTTTCCCGGCGCTTTCGCGCCTGTTTTAACTTTCAGTTAAGCTGTGCTCCGATATATTGTATACCATTTTTGTAGTGTTTTCAATAGGCTGCCAAAAATCGTTTGTTAATTTTTTATGAACGACAACATCAACGGGTCGCACGTCTTTGCCGTTCCGGACTTGACAAACGCACCTTGGCGCACTATAATATAAACTGTAACGACAAATTCTAAGGAGATAGGTATGTACACAATAGGAATTGATCTTGGCGGCACAAATATCGCAATCGGTATCTGCGACGAGAATCTTAATATAGTTGCAAAGGGCTCTGTTCCCACGAACGCCGACCGCGCGGGCGAGGAAATAATTAAGGATATGGCGGCTCTTGCGAAGAGGCTTCTTGACGAAAAGGGCATCTCGCTCTCCGAGGTGGAGTACGCAGGTATTGCCTCCCCCGGTTCGATAGACACCGACGCGGGTGTGGTTATATTTGCAGGCAATCTGCCCTTTAAGAATTTCCCGATAGCCGAGCTTTTCAAAAAATATCTGCCCGTCAAGGCAGTCTATATTGCGAACGACGCGAATGCGGCGGCACTCGGCGAGGCTCTTGCGGGCTCGGCAAAGGGCGCTGACAGCTGCGTTATGGTCACCCTTGGCACAGGTGTTGGCGGCGGAATAATTATAAACGGCAAAATATTTGCAGGCGGACTTAATTCCTCGGGGGCTGAAATCGGTCACGTGATATTGGTTCACGGCGGAAGACAGTGCACCTGCGGCAGACGCGGATGCTGGGAGGCATACTCCTCTGCTACCGCTCTTACAGAAATGACGAAAGAAAAGATGACCGAGCTTTCGATAAAGAATATTCCCTCCCTGCTCTTCAAGTATTCCGAGCTTGAAGGAAAGGTCAGCGCAAGAACTGCATTCTCCGCAATGAAGGAGGGCGACCCTTACGGCAAGGAGCTCGTTGACAGCTATATTTCCTATCTTGCCGACGGTATTACGGATATGATAAACATCTTCCAGCCCGAGGTTCTTATAATCGGCGGTGGAGTTTGCAACGAGCGCGAGAACCTGACGGTGCCGCTCGGCAAGCTCGTTGAAGAAGACCAGTTTACGAGAACTAACGCGGTTAAAACAAGGATAGTTATCGCCACTCTCGGCAACGATGCGGGAATTATTGGAGCGGCAGGTCTCGGTCGGTAATATATGGGCTGTCGCATTTAGGCATAACCGAAAACAAAATAGCGAAGTATAGACTTGCTCTGCACTTCGCTATTTCTTTTTTGCATTTGATAAGCGATTAAGGTTGAAAACCTGTGGTTTTCTTCAATTTTGTTTAGTATTTTGTTTTCTATCGCCGTTTCCTCGCTCGGTGTACACTCGTACACCTCTCGGTCTCGCTGCGGCTCGGTCACGCTCGGGGTCTGACAGTCATTTAGACTGTCATTCAAGACCCTCACGCCGCTTCGCTACGTCAGCCGACGATTTCTGCTCCAAATCCGTTCGCCCCATTCTGTTTCATTAAGAATTCGCTTTGATATTGTTTCGCACTGCGATTTCTAAATTTTCGCCTTGATTTTGCTGAATTCTTAATGAAACAGTTCTCGAAAAACGTGATACGGGGTCGACTTGTCGCGCATTTTCGCCATTTTGAAGAGCAAATAGCGCATACCGATCAAGCGCTGCAATTTTTCGATGTTTACAAAAAATAAACAATTAATTTATGCTTTGTTACCAAAACGCGCGCAAAATTATCGTATAATAAATCATTAATCGCGCACAAGCGACACGGCGGTTTTAGCTTGGACCGATTTTCAAGGCGTTGCCCAATGGCAACGGAATGGGGCTTTTATGAAAAAAATTTTAGCAATACTGCTTCTTATAGCACTTACCGTTTCCACTGTGGGATTCCTTTATTCCTGCGGTGCGAGCGACGGAAATAACGGCGGTGCGGCGAGCGGCGGCGACAGCTCCGCAGCCTCGGGAAACGAGAGCGGCGGCTCGCAAAACGGCGGTAATAACGATAGTGCCGGCGGAGCTTCCGGAGGCTCTACTATCGTTGTTCCCGAATATAAAGACTACGGTCGCGCTACCGTAGACTTCGACCAGCTTGCCTACTCGCGACCCAATATGGCAAAGATTTTTGAGGACTTTGACAGAGTTATCGCGGCGATAGAGGCTGACGAGAAGACGCTTGAGGAGCTCCTTGAGATGATAGTTTCGCTCGAGGAAGGCTACACGCAGGTAATTTCAATGTCCGCCTTCGCCAACATCTGCCTTTACCGCGATATGTCAAATAAGTTCTGGAGTGAAGAGGATGCTTACATCAGCCAGAATTACGCTACCTTCTCCCAAAAGGTAGAGGAGCTATTCGTTGCGGCAGCGAACTCACCCAAGGCAGAGGAGTTTGAGGAGAAATACTTCGGCGACGGACTTATTGAGGAGTACAAGGATGGCGGCATTTACACCGACGAGATTGTAGAGCTTATGGATGAGGAAGCGAAGCTTGAGAGCGATTACGAATCCATCTCCACCGCGACCGTCGTTATAACCTACGGTGATATAACCGACACTTACGATAACGTAATTGAGCATTACAAGCAGAAATACGGCGAAAATTCCACCAATTTTGAGTCGGTAGTTATGATGTGCGACGCGCTCTACTCCTATGCGGCGCGTGATGCGGCAGTTCCGATATTCATTGATCTTATCAAGGTAAGGCGACTTATCGCAGACGAGCTTGAGCTTGACTCCTATATGGAGCTCGCCTACGATAAGATTTATCACGACTACACCGTTGAGGAAATGGATAAAATGCTCGACGATATATCCGCCTTCGCCATTCCCGTCTACAAGGAGCTCGCTTACAGCTTCAGCGAGTTTATGCAGACGACCAAGTGCCCAAGGCTCGCTACCGACAAGATGATGAACACCCTTTACACCTTCTTCGGTGAATACAACACAGAGCTTTCCGACATATATAACTATATGCTCCAGCACAAGCTCTACGACGTCAGCACGGCAACGTCTAACAGATTTGACGGTGCATTTACGAGCTATATTCAGTCGAACAACTCGCCATTTATCTTCGTTTCGACAAACGGCGGGGTTACAGATTATCTGACCGTTATTCACGAGTTCGGGCATTTTGCGGATGCCTATATGAACAATCACGAGAACACCTCACTCGATCTTAATGAGGTTTCCTCGACGGCACTTGAGCATCTTGCGCTAATCGCGCTCAAGGATCACATAACCGACGAAGAGTATCAGTACCTGCGCGCATATCAGTACCAAGAGGTATTCGAGTCGCTCATAACGCAGGGCTTCTTTGCAAGGTTTGAGATGCTCGTTTACGAGCTTGATTATGAAGAGATAGACGAAACCGCGATTGCGACGCTTGCTATCACGGCGGCTTCCGAATTCTCAATGAATATTACGGCGGCTGCGGATATTTCGAATATCATGATTCCGCATATCGTTCTCTACCCCTCTTACGTTCAGTCCTACTGCACCTCGAGAATAGTTGCTCTTCAGCTCTATTTTGAGGAGGTGGAAAGCTCGACGGGACTTGAGGCATACCTTGACCTTATTGACCGAGAAAACCCGAATCTTTCCTTCGTTGAATATCTTGAGGCTGTCGGTCTTGAGTCGCCGTTCGAGGAATACACCGTTCGCGACCTCTCCGACAAGATATACTTTGAGATGACCGGAAGGCATTTCTTCAAGGAGTCAAACGATACGGACGCGGCGTGAGGAAGTGAAAATTGAAAGTTAAATAAAAGAGGCGGAGGTATTGTCGCGTGACAATACCTCCGCCTGTCTTTTTGTTCGGTGTAGCGCCGAAGGAAACAGCCTATATCTTATACACGGGGGTCGGCATGCTCCGAAATAAAGCGGCTTGCAAACTCTGCTGAGTCAGTATCAAATTCCTCGCCCGTATACCTGCTTGCCTGCGTGGAGAAGAGGGTGTAATACTTGCCGTGCTTTTCCATAAGCTCCTCGTGCGTTCCCTCCTCCGCAACGCGTCCGCCGTCGAGGAGGACTATCTTGCTCGCGGATACGGCGCTTGAGAGCCTATGCGATACGAAGAGGGTTATCTTGCCCTTGGCAAGCTCGTAGAACTGCGAGAATATCTCCTGCTCCGCAAGCGGATCAAGAGATGCCGTCGGCTCGTCGAGAATCAGAATCTCGGAGTTTTTGAAGAATGCGCGGGATATCGAGAGCTTCTGCCACTGTCCGCCCGAAAGCTCCGTTCCCTCCTCGTCGAATATACGGGTGAGGGGGGTGCTGTAATTCTCGGGGAGCTCCATTATAAAGTCGTGCGCGTTACCGTGGCGTGCCGCCGCCTCGACCGAATCCCGTCCGCACTCGCGCTCAACGTCGCCGAACCTGATGTTTTCCTCAACGGTAACCGAGTATTTACCAAAGTCCTGGAAGACTATGCCGAAGATGTTATAAAGCGCCTCCGGCTCGTATTCGCGAAGGTCGACACCGTCAAGGAGTATTTTACCCTCAGTGGGGTCATAAAGCCTCGTTAATAGCTTGATAAGCGTAGTTTTTCCTGCGCCGTTAAGTCCGACGAGGACGACCGATTCGCCTGCGTTTATCTTGAGGTTAAGGTTGTCTATTACCTTGCGTTTCTTTCCCGGGTAGGCAAAGGAAACGCCGACGAATTCTATCGTGTGAGGCACGGAGCGCGCGGGGATTTTACCAACCTCGCCGCTTGCGACGACGGTGCGCTCCTCCTTCATAAACTCTATCATATTCTCGATGAAGAGCGTGCCCTCGTATATCGTTGCGGTAGAGGTCACGAGGGTGGTTACGTAAGTGGTGATAGAGGTCAGCGCGCCGGTGTAAAGCGAGTAGTCGCCTATCCTGCCGTCACCGGAGAATATGACGTTATAGGCGACGTAACCGAATAGCGCACAGTGCGCTACGACTGTCAGAAGGCCGACGAGTATCTGCGTTACGCCCTCCTTGACCAAAAGCGAGCGAAGACCCTTGAAATATCTTGCAAAAACGGTCTTGTATTTATCTATGAGAGTATCGCCGAGTCCGAGTATCTTAACCTCTTTTGCAAGGTCCTTATTAACCATAAGGTCGGAATAGTAGGTCATCTCGCGCCTCTCTCGAGAGCGGAAGCGGATGTATCTGAAATTGCGATTGCGGTATGCGTAATTGACAGCCGCACCCGGAATTGCCGCAGCAATAACGACGAGGGGGGCAAACGGACTGAGTATCGCAAGGATACCGATGAACGACACGACGCTGATAAGCGAGCTTATTACGTTGAAGGTCGCCGTCAGAATACCTATCGGGCGCATACTCGCCTCACGGTTGGCATTCTCAAGCTTGCCGTAAAACTCAGGGTCGTCAAAGGAGCGAAGGTCAACGTCGCGCGACTTGGTGATTATTTTGAGCTTGATGTGGTTAACGACGAGCTCGCCTGCCACGCCACTCACCATCTTATCTACTCGCCCCACGGTTCTGTTGAGAAACTGATAGATAAGCAAAAGAAGGAAAAGGAAAAGGAGCGGACGCATAGTTTCAAGCACGTCACGAGCGATATCACCCGTAGAGGTAGCGCCGATAATGTCGGCAACGCCGTTTAAGAGAGCGCTCGTTATGTAAGCTCCTGCTATCGGCAACACACCCGAGAGCAAGCACAAAAGCGCCATAGCAATAAGAAGCCACGGCGAGCTCTCCCAAACCAGCGATACTATATAGAAGAGGCGGGATGTGAAGCCCTTTATCTTCTTCATAAAATATCCGGGATAGTCGCGAAGCCTTTTAGGCTTCTCAATACCGTCTGTCAGGGGCTTATGCGGCATACGCGGCCCGTACATCATACGAAGTAGCCCTCCTTTCATTTATGTTTTGTAAATCTTTGTTTACAAAACTTGTTTTATATAACTAATCTTTAACTTACTCTTGCATTATAACACCTGCGCGCGAGAATGTCAAGTGTATTTGAAATTATCCTATAAATATGCGGCGATGTGGTGGGGCGTGTAAAATTTCGCGCGTTTTTTATATCTTGCCAAAAGAGAAAAGCGGCTCTTTTTCGGTCAAGGTCAGGATGCCGAAGGTATGATCGCCCTTACCTATACTACCGGGGTTAAAGAGGTAGTGCGCAAACGGCTCACTGACGTAGCGCTCGGTTGGCTGATGGGTGTGGCCGAACAAAACTATATCGGCGCGCCTTTCCTTTGCAAGCTGCGAGAGCCCTGTAAAGCCGAATTTCGCGCCATAGCTATGACCGTGAGTGTAGACTATGCGCTTGTCTGATAGCACAACCGAGCCTACCTCATCAAGCACCTCGTTATCGAGTGTGCGGCAGAAATCGCAATTGCCGAAAACGGCAAGGTAGGCTTTGTTCGGAAAATCGCGCTTTATCTCCGCGATATCGAGGATACCGTCGCCGAGGAAGAAGACGACCTCTGCGTCGGGGTTGCGGCGCATAGCCTCCTTAAGAAAGCTAACGCTTCCGTGAGAATCCGAAAATACAAGACATTTAAGCAATGAAAAATCACCTCTTTGTTAACAGCTTCCCCGCCCCGACATATAATGTTACAGGTAGCCTACGCTAATGAAGAAAGGAAGGTTTTGGATGAAGGTTAATCGCGAACAGCTCGAAGCCTACGCCGCCCTCAGCGACGAGGCTCTTTGGTCGGAAATACGAAAAATTGCAGGCGCGAAGGGCTTCAATCTGCCCGAAGCCGTGCCCTCACACGCGGAGATGATGAAGATACGCTCGGCTATGCTCAGCGTTCAAAAGCTCACCCTCACCGACGCGCTTCGAATGGTTAATGAATACAAAAGGAGCAACAGAGAATGAGCGAGGAGCTCTCCGTACAGAATCAGGATATATCAAGAATTGTGACGCTTCTTACGGAAAACCCAAGCCTTGTGGAAGAAATAAAGAGTCTTATTGAAAAAAGCGCTAAAGAGGACGCACCCGCGAGTGCATCGCCTGCTATCGAGGACACCGTCACGCTTGCACCCGATGCGCCTGACGAGAATATCGGGCACGGCAAGGGGCGGCGCGGTCAGCTTCTCTGTGCTCTTAAGCCTTACGTTTCAAAGGAACGCGCGCGTGCTATTGACACTATGATGACTTTCTCTCAAATTCTCGATATGATGAAAGAGAGGTGAGCATTACGTACTCACGCAGCTACGAAAAGGTCGAAGACGAGGTAATAAAGATACCCGACGGATACGACGGTAACGCGTTCAGGCAGGAAAGCGAGCCCGTCAGCCATATCACACAGCCACAAAATCCTCCGCCCGAGGAAACAGAGCCCGCCGGTGCATTCGGCGACTCGCGCTCCGACGGACTTTTCTCGCTTTTCGACAAATTCCCTATCGGCAAAATATTCTCGGGGCTTGGAGGCGGGGTGCTTCCGAAATTCAAAATGCCAGAGATTCACGGTGAGGAAATACTTATTATAGCACTCGCCGCCTTCCTCTTCTTCTCCAAAGGGGGAGATAAGGAAAGCGCGATTATGCTGCTGCTTTTACTGCTGTTTTAATGCTTTTAAGATACCTTCGGGTGCTCTGCTTTTCGCAGAGCACCCGAGCTCTTAAAACATCGAAATTTGATTCGTTTCGCTCAACCCGTCAAGAACGCGGTTGTTGCGAAGAATCTCAACGACTGCCTTGGAAATTCCCGTATGACGGCGAAGGTCCTCAATAGAGTATATCTCGTGCTTTTCCCTCGCCTCGATTATCTTCGCGGCGGCGGTATCGCCAAGACCGGGAAGCGAGTTGAAGGGCATTCTGATTTTGCCGTTCTCGGGAAGGAAGGCTACCGCGTCCGACTTTTGCAAATCGACGGGCAAGAACTCGACACCGCGCGCAAGCGCCTCGCGGACAAGCTGAAGGGTTGAAAGCTCTTCCTGCTCCTTCGCGGATGCGTCGAGCCCCTTCTCCTCTATTTCCTTGATAGTCGCACTGACTCCGTTGTAGCCGCGGACGACGACCTCTGCGTTAAAGCCGCCGGGTGCTACCGTAAGGAAGGCGGCGTAGAACTCCATCGGATAGTATATCTTGTACCAGCAAAGGCGGATAGCCGACATTACGTACGCGGCGGCGTGCGCCTTCGGGAACATATATTTTATCTTTTTGCAGGATGCTATGTACCAATCGGGAACTTCGTGCGCGCGCATTTCCGCCTCGTACTCCGGCTTGAGTCCCTTACCCTTACGGACGTCCTCCATTATCTTGAAGGACATAGAGTCCTCAAGTCCGTGGCGCAAAAGATAAAGCATTATTCCGTCACGCGTTCCGACGACCTCGGATATGGTGCAAGTGCCCTCTTTGATAAGGTCCTGCGCGTTTCCGAGCCAAACGTCCGTTCCGTGCGTCAGACCAGATATCTGAAGAAGGTCGGCGAAGTTCTGCGGCTTTGCATCAAGCAAAACCTGCTGTATGAAGCGAGTTCCCATCTCGGGAATTCCGAACGTACCGAGCTGACAGCCGCCGATATCCGCAGGGGTTATCTTCAAAGGCGCAACGCTCTTGAAGAGCTCGTAGACGGTTTTATCGTTCATTTTGACGTCAAGCACGCTCGTGCCCGTGTAGCGCTCAAGCATTTTGTACTTGGTCGGCATATCGTGACCGAGCTCGTCAAGCTTCAGTATCGTATCGTGAAGATAGGAGAACTGGAAGTGGGTCGTTATGATATCCGAGTTCGGATCGTCAGCCGGGTGCTGAACAGGCGAGAAGTCGTATATATCGTACTCCTTCGGAACGACTATGATGCCGCCGGGGTGCTGACCCGTGGTCTTTTTGATACCGACGAGCTTGGTTACCATATAGGAAAGCGCCGCTTTGGGCAGCTTTATTTTGCGCTCCTCGAAGTACTTGTTTACGTATCCCCACGCGGTCTTGCTCGCAAGAGTACCGATAGTTCCCGCGCGGAAGACGTGACCCTGACCGAACAGCTCCTCGGTGTACTTATGCACCTTACCCTGAACGTCGCCCGAGAAGTTAAGGTCGATATCGGGGGATTTATCGCCGTAGAAGCCGAGGAAGGTTTCGAACGGAATATCGTGACCGTCGCCGTAAAGCAGCTCGCCGCAGACAGGACAGCGCTTGTCCTCAAGGTCAAAGCCCGAGCCGACGGAGCCGTCGGTAAAGAACTCCGAATAGCGACACTTAAGGCATCTGTAATGCGGGGGGAGAGGGTTAACCTCGGATATACCCGACATCGTAGCAACGAAGGACGAGCCGACAGAGCCACGCGAGCCGACAAGATAGCCGAGGCTCTCGGAATACGCAACCAGCTTTACGGCTATCATATAAAGCACGGCAAAGCCGTTTTTAATTATAGAGGTAAGCTCCTTTTCAAGTCGCTTTTCGACTATTTCGGGGAGCTCGTCGCCATACCACTCGTGTGCGCGATTCCAGCAGGAGTCGGTGAGCTCCTTTTCAGCGCCCTCGAGGTTAGGCTCGTATCTGCCCTCGGGAATGGGGCGAATTTTTTCGCACATATCGGCGATTTTATTCGGGTTGGTGATTACGACCTCACGCGCCATCTCCTTGCCGAGATAGTCGAACTCTGCAAGCATTTCATCGGTGGTGCGAAGGTATATAGGAAGCTCCTTGTCGGCATCTGCGAACTTGCTTCCGGCAAGGATTATTCGCCTGTAAATTTCGTCCTCACGGTTCAAGAAATGCGCGTCGCAGGTAGCGCAGACCGGCTTTGAAAGCTTTTTGCCAAGGGCGCATATCTTGCGGTTGATGTCGCGAAGCTCCTCGTCGCCCTCGACCTCTCTTTTGGCTATGAGGAAGCGGTTATTGCTTATCGGCTGTATCTCAAGATAGTCGTAGAACGAGGCTATCTCCTCAATCTCCTGCTCGGTCTTACCCGAAAGTATTGCGCGGTAAAGCTCGCCCGCCTCGCAGGCTGAGCCGATTATAATACCGTCGCGATACTGCTCAAGCAGGGTTTTGGGCATACGCGGGGTACGCTTGTAGTAATCAAGATAGCTTGAGGATATGAGGTGATAAAGATTCTTAAGTCCCTCTTTATTCTTGGCAAAGAGGATTATATGATAGCTCGGGAGCTTGAGCGGGTCGCAATTTTCGCTCATTGCGTCGACCATTCGCTCAAAGTCGCCGATTCCCTCACTTTTCAGCCTGTCCATCATCACGAAGAAGATGTGCGCAAGCACGGTTGCGTCGTCCGACGCCCTGTGGTGATGGAATTCGGGAAGCTTATAGAAATCTGCTATAATATCGAGCTTATGCTTTTTAAGCTCGGGGTTTACGTACTTTGAAAGTCCTACGGTGTCAAGGAAGGTGTTGTCAAACGGCAGACCGTGACGCTCTGCGGCAACGCGGATAAAGCCTACGTCGAAGTTGGCGTTATGCGCTATCAAAA
Organism: Clostridia bacterium; assembly: GCA_017467205.1. The sequence goes on from JAFTSQ010000019.1 coordinate 38,285, forward strand.
GCCTATCGCCCGCAAAGGCGAGGAACTTTTCGACAGCCTCGCGCTCCTTGGGCGCGCCCTTTACCATTTCGTCGGTTATCGAGGTGAGCTCGGTTATATTTTCGGGAATGTGACATTCGGGGTCGACGAAGATATCAAAGGTGTCTATTATCTCGCCGCGGCAAATCTTGACCGCGCCTATTTCGATTATCTTGCAGGTGCGGTTTGAAAGACCTGTGGTTTCGATATCGAAGACTATCATCTCGTCGTCAAAGGCGGGATACCTTGCACCGAAAACGCATCTTGCCGTATCGTTTACAAAGTACGCCTCAATGCCGTAGAGTATTTTGAGGTCCTTGTTTCCCGACTTTTCAAGAGCGAGCATTACCTCTGGGAACGCCTGAACGTTACCGTGATCGGTAACGGCTATTGCACGATGACCCCACTTAATTGCGGTATTTACTATCTCTGCGGGGGTTATAAGTCCGTCCATCTGCGACATATTTGAGTGCAGATGAAGCTCAACGCGCTTTTCCGCAGCATTATCCTCGCGCTCCTTTTTGCCTATCTTTAAGATAGCACGGGGGGATATGAAGGGCTCGTCGTCAAATCTATCGCGGAGCACCTTACCCATAACCGAAAGATGCACGCCCGCCTTGAGCGGCTTTACCCAATCGAGCTCCTCGGTGGGAAGAGTCTTTTTTACGTATATCGCGCTTGCACCGTCGCTTATGCCGATATTAACCGACGTTTTGTCGCCGCTACGCGTTTCTTTCGTGGTTACCTCGAATACCGTGCCGATAAATATGGCGTTGGTACGAGTTTTGTCGGCACACGATATGGGGGTCGGGTTTGCTATATCGAACTGCTCGCCGTAAATGAGCGAGGGAGAAGAGATATCGTACACCACCGCACCTATTTTATATTCGGTTGCCGAAAGGACGTCCACCGCATCGCGAATGGTGGGGATAGCGGCGCTCTTTTCAAAATCGTGATAAGGGTCAGCCTCCGCAAGCTCCGCCGCCTCGCGCTCTGCCGCGCGCGCAGCTTCTTCAACAAATCTGCGCCGTCCCTCTTCTTCTGCCGCTCTTATCCTCTCCTCTCGCCAAGCTGCCATCTCGGCTTCCTTCTTTTCAAAATTGTCCGAGGTCTTGATTTTCACGACACGGGTCAGCCCATAGCGGCTGAAAAGTATAGCGGAGAGTATCCTTTCGGTATCCGCCGCGCGAACGAAATTGACACCCGTTTCGGCAAAGGGGATAAAGACGGTTATCTCCTCGCCGTCGTCGGAATATGTAGCGCTTGAGAAAAAGCCGCTTGTCACCGCGCCGCAAAGCGCAGCCTCTGCTGCTATCTCATCAAAGCGAGAGATATCGAATGTGCTGCTCGGAAAATGCGGAAGTATCTTAAACGAGGTAAGCTCGTAAAGCTCGCGGCATTCGTCCTCTATTTGATATATAAGCTCTGCGTCCTCGTGTGAGGAGAAGCTGAGCTCCACCTCAACGCGCCTTGCTTCCTTCGCATAGCGGAAGGTCGCGGAGGATGCGCGCTCAAGCAAGGCTCGCTTCTCGCCCGTCGGCTGATAGCGCGAGAACATTTCGAGAAAGCTTTTCCCGTTTGCCATTTTTATCTCCTTCTGCAGAAAACCCTGTTATCTGCCGTCTCTGATGCTTTTAATTTCCAGAAGCAGCTCGTCCACGAGCCGCTCCTCCTTTACCTTGCGGATTATCTCGCCCTTGCGGAAGAGCAGTCCCTCTCCGACGCCGCCTGCTATACCGACGTCTGCCTCGCGAGCCTCGCCCGGTCCGTTGACGGCACAGCCCATAACGGCAACCTTGATGCCAAGCTTATCAAGCCCCTCTTCCTTTGCGCGACGCTCGAATTCCGAAAGAATGGATATGAGGTTTATCCTCGTTCTGCCGCAGGTCGGGCAGGCAACGATATCCATAGAACGCTCGCTTGAGAGGTCAAGCGCGTCGAGAATCTGCTTTGCGGCGGCTATTTCCTCTATCGGCGAGTCGGTAAGCGAAACCCTGACCGTGTCACCAATTCCCTCGGCAAGAAGCGTTCCGATACCGATACTGCTCTTCACCGTGGCGCGAAGCCTTGCACCCGCCTCGGTAACACCGAGGTGCAAGGGATAGCTCGTCCTCTCGGCGAGAATTCTGTTTGCCGCTATCATCGTTCTGACGTCGCTCGACTTGACAGATATCGCAATATCCGAAAAATCGAGCTCCTCGAGAATTTTTACGTGAAGGAGCGCGCTCTCTGCGAGCGCCTCACCCGTCGGTGAGCCGTACTTTGCGAGAACGTCCTTTTGTACCGAGCCGGAGTTAACGCCTATTCTTATCGGAATTTTGCGCTCGCGGCAGGCGCGAACGACCGCCTCGGTCTTCTCGCGGCTACCGATGTTTCCGGGGTTTATTCTTATTTTATCAGCCCCCGCCTCTATTGCGGCGAGAGCTATCTTATAGTCAAAATGAATGTCTGCAACAAGCGGCAGGCGCACTCCGCGCCGCTTGAGCTCGAAAAAGGTCTTTGCCGCCTCAACGTCCGGCACTGCAAGGCGCACGATATCGCACCCGCTCGCCTCAAGCGCCGCTATCTGCTGATAGGTCGCCTCGACATCGTGGGTGTCGGTATTGGTCATAGACTGAATGCTAATAGGGGCACTGCCGCCTATAATAACGCCGCCGACCTTGATTTCGGTCGACCTTCTTCTCAAAGAATTGAAGCTCACTTTGCTTATCCTTTTCTTTTATATAATAAGTTGGATTACGTCCTTTACGGTAACAACGAGCATAAGCCCCAAAAGAATCATAAGCCCTGCCGCGTTGATGGCCGTTTCGATTTTTCTCGGAATCCTTTTTCGCGTTATCATCTCGATGAGAATAGTAACGAGGCGACCTCCGTCAAGCGCGGGTATGGGTAAAAGGTTCATTACACCGAGATTTATGCTTATGAGTGCGGTGATATAAAGCAGTGAAGGAATGCCGCTCTGCGCCGCGCTTCCGATGGCCGTGGAAATACCGACGGGACCGGACACTGCCGCTACCGTATATCTGCCGGTTATGAGGTCAAATATAGACTCCCAGCACATCCTTACTATCAGAACGGACTTGCGGAAGGAATAGCTCATCACACTGCCAAAGCTCTTCTCTACCGCGCGCACTCTGAAATCCATATTTCCCATTGACTGACCGCTCTCCTCGGTCACGGGGAACTGAACGTCGAGCAAGAGGATTTCCTCACCGTCCCTTATAACGACGAGGTCGAGCGGCTCAATTCCCTGCCGCATTATCTCGTACGCCATCTCGTCGAGCATAGAAACCCGCTTTTCTCCGACCTTTATTATGATATCACCCTCCATAAGTCCATACTCCGAGGAGGTGCACTCGTAGCCGAGCTCATCACCCTCGTAAAAGCTATGGACGGTTGTTCCGCCTATGTTTACCATAGAGGTGAGGATTATCATTGCCAAGAAGCCTGCGATTATATTGACCGATGCACCCGCGACGGTGATTATAAATCTCTGCCATGCGGGCTTTTTATCGAAGGAATTCGGATCGTCACTCTCATCGTCCTCGCCCGCCATTGCGACGTAGCCGCCTATCGGGAAAGCGGAGAGCGAATATCTTATACCGCTCCTTTTGGAGTCATGGTACAAAAGCTTTGGTCCCATTCCTATTGAAAACTCGTTGATAGTAACCTTGAAAAGTCGGGCGAAGAGGTAGTGACCCAGCTCGTGAATCAGAATAAGAAATCCGAAAACGAGGACGGCGGATACCACGGTTATAACTATATTGCCCATATTTCTCCATTCTGTCGCCTACGGCGACCGTACATAATTCGGTAGCGTGAATTGTTTATGAGTATTGTTTTTACGCTAAATCTTTAATTTTTCGATTCGGGAGCGCGCTATCTCTCTCGCGCGTCTGTCGGCGGCTATCAGCTCGTCGACCGTTGCGGCACTCCTTGCCTCGGATATCATATCCTCAACCGTCGCGCACACGACCTCGGATATTCCGACGAAGGAAAGCCGCTCGTTAAGAAATGCCTCAACCGCCACCTCGTCAGCCGCGTTCATTACAGCGGGCATTCCGCCACCGAGCATTATTGCGCGCTTTGCAAGCGAGAGAAGCGGGAACGCCTCCTCGTCGGGCTGCCTGAATGTGAGCGAGGATATTTTGAACAGGTCGAGCTCCTCCGACGCCGTTACCATTCGGTCGGGGTAATCTACCGCGTACTGAACGCACATACGCATATCCGGTACGGAAAGCTCGGCTATTACGGTATTATCAATATATTCGACCGCCGAGTGCATTATACTCTCGCGGTGAACGAGAACCTCCACGCGCTCGGGCGGCGTGGAAAAGAGATGCGCCGCCTCGATTATCTCAAAGCCCTTATTCATAAGGGTTGCAGAGTCGACGGTTATCTTTTTTCCCATTTTCCAGGTGGGGTGCGCGAGCGTGTCGGCAAGGGTAACGCGCTCAAGCTCCTCTCGGGTCTTGCCGAAGAACGGGCCGCCCGAGGCTGTGAGGAGTATCCTTTTTATCTCGGATACTCTGCCCGAGCGAAGCGACTGAAATATAGCCGAATGCTCGCTGTCAACGGGAATTATCTCTGCGTGCTTTTCCTTTAATAGACGCATAACTATGTCGCCTGCTATAACGAGCGACTCCTTATTTGCAAGAGCCAGCCGCTTGCCCTCTCCGAGCACGGCAAGTGTCGGAAGAAGGCCTGCTTCACCGAGGATGGAATTTATCACGGTGTTGGCGCTTGAGGCTCTGATGCCGTCAAGTATTCCCTCCTCGCCTGCAAGCACCTCTATATCGGTGTCGGCAAGGCGGACCGAAAGGTCGCGCGCCGAAGCCTCGTCTGCCATTGCGACGAAGCGAACGCCGAATTCCCTCGCCAAGCTCTCGGCAAGAGTAGAATTCCTTCCTGCACTTATGAGGTCAACGGCATAGCCGCGACTTCTTGCAACGTCGAGTGCTTGAGTGCCGACCGAGCCGGTTGCGCCGAGGACGGCTATCGTCTTTTCTGAAAATTGCACGGTTATTCTCCAATCTAAGAGAGAAGCCGCCATCGAAAGAGGTGAGCCGTGGGGCTTGCCTTTTAGGACGGCGGTTCTTCTCGGGATAAAATCAAGTGAAGGGGGTTGCTTTGCTTACTATGAAGAGAAGGGCTATCGACGCGGCAATTATGGAGTCGAACCTATCCATTATTCCGCCGTGACCCGGAAGAAGATTTCCGTAATCCTTCGCGCCGTGCTCACGCTTTATAAGCGAGGCTATTAGGTCGCCAAGCTGGGATATTATCGCTAGGACGAAGCCGCAGATGGCAAGGACGAGATAGTTAGGCACGAGCTCGGTAAACCAGGTTACGATATATCCGTAAAGAAGACAAGAAAGAACCGCAACCACGATACCGCCAATCGAGCCCTCTACGGTCTTTTTGGGACTTATCGAGGGGATGAGCTTATGCTTTCCGATAAGCGAGCCGACAAGGTACGCTCCGACGTCGCAAAGCCACGCCGCAACCAAGACTATGCCAAGGTTGAAAAGACCGTTTTCCATATAACGAAGAAGACAAAGCGAGGTGAAGCACGCCGATACGTAAAGGACCGATACGAACACCGCTGATATTTCTGAGAAGCGGAATTTTCCACATTCTATTATTGACACGACGAAAAGATACATAAGGAAGGCAAACATCGTCGTTCCCGCGGTCACGATAAAGTTCTCGTAACCCATATTCCTTCCAAAATACGCAACGATAGGTGCGCCTGCCGCTATACAGTAGGCGGGAATCGATGCGATAAGCTTTTTGTGATAATCAAGCACCTTCAAAAGCTCGAATATCGCACAAAGCGAAAGGAGCGCCAGTACTATCGGGTACACTATATATTTAGATAGAAAAAGTACTGCCGTCATTACGACGATTATTATCAGCGTTGTTATTGTTCTTTGCTTCATTTCTTGCTATTTTTCCTCGTTAGGCAAGAGTGAATAATCCAAACTCGTTTTTAAGAGGCGAATTATCCGTTATACATCGGTAAAAATTTTTATAATATCCGTATATTATCTCAAATTTTAACCTCGTCTACCGAAAAATTCGCTCTCTTGAAAATTCGAAGAACTCTTAAGCCTTAATTTTTAGATGGTTTTGGTGCTTGGCTCTCGTAGCCAAGTGCGACTTTGCAAGAGAGATAAGTGCCGAAAACGCTGAAAATTAACGCTTAAGAGCGGGTTCGGACTATTCACTCTTGCCTATGCAGCCCCTTGCGGTTATTCGTTTTTGCCTATACCGCCGTATCTGCGATCTCTTTTCTTGAACTGATTTATTGCTTCGAGTATCTCACGCTTGCCGAAGTCCGGCCAAAGAGTGTCGAATATCACGTATTCGGAGTAAGCTCCCTGCCAGAGAAGGAAGTTCGATACCCTGAAATCTCCGCCCGTTCTGATTATCAGGTCGGGGTCAGGAGAATGAGATGTGTACATATATTTCGAGAGAGCCTCCTCGGTCAAGGGAACGAGCCCCGCCTTGATAGCCTCGTTTGCCGCGTGAACTATCTCGTCGCGTCCGCCGTAGTTGAGCGCGACGTTGCAGACGAATTCGCGGTCCTTTGCCATTTCCTCGACCTCTATGCACTTGTTGCGAAGCTTCTCGGAGAGCACCGATTTATCGCCAAGGAAGCGCATTGAGAAGTTCTTATCGGTTTCGATTTTCTTGATAACGACCTCATCAAGATATTTGTAGACGAGCTCCATTATCGCTTCAACCTCTTCTCTCGGTCTTTTCCAGTTTTCCGTGGAAAAGGCGTAAAGGGTGACGTGATGGACGCCAATCGAGCGAAATATCTCAAGCACCTTTTGCACGTTTGCAGCTCCCGCAACGTGACCTGCCGTTCTCGGAAGAAGGCGCTTTTTCGCCCATCTGCCGTTGCCGTCCATTATTATTCCGACGGACTCAATGCCGGCAGTATCGATATTTTCGTTGATGTCGGTATTGTTTTTAGCCATATTTTTTCGGGAGAAATTATATCTCCATTATTTCCTTTGTTTTATTTGCGGTAATGCCGTCGATCTCCTTGACGTACTTATCGGTGAGGTCCTGAATTGCCTTATCGCCCTGCTTTGCCTCGTCCTCGGTCATCTCGGAGTTCTTCTTCTGCGCCTTTACCTTATCGTTTGCATCGCGGCGGATGTTACGAACTGCAACCTTTGCGTCCTCACCCATCTTGGAAATCTGCTTGGAAAGGTCGCGGCGGCGCTCCTCGGTCATCGGGGGGAAGGTAAGGCGGATTACGCTACCGTCGTTCTGCGGATTGATTCCGAGGTCGGAAGTGAGTATAGCCTTCTCGATTCCGCGAATGGCGGACTTATCCCAAGCGGTGATAACGAGGGTTCTTGCATCGGATACCTTTATCTCTGCGATAGCGGAAATAGCGGTGGGAGAGCCGTAATAGTCAACTTCTATTTTCTTAAGCACGTCGGGGTTTGCTCTTCCTGCACGGATGGAGGAAAGATTGTCAGCATAAGCTGCTACGCTCTTTTGCATTTTTACTTCGAATTCTTTGGTGTCGAGTTTCATATTTATCTCCTTAAGTTTTAATCTTATTGTATCGGTTTCAGTCGGGAGTTATGGTAGTGCCGAGGGTTTCACCCTTGAGCGCGCGAGTGATATCGCTCGCGGTCTTGAAGCCGAACACTCTGATTGGCATACCGTTCGCCATACAGAACGCCGCGGCGGTTGCGTCAATAGCCGTAAGATGCATTGCAAGCATCTCGGAGCACTTGATAGACTCAAGCTTCTTGGCATTCTTGTCAAGCCTCGGGTCTGCCGTGTAGATATAGTCGACGTTCTTTGCCATCAGCATCTCGTCAGCCCCTATCTCAACCGCTCTGACAGCACCTGCCGTGTCGGTAGAAAGGAAAGGAATTCCAAGGCCTGCGCCGAGAATGACGATTTTGCCCGCCTTGAGATAATCGACGGCACGGTCGGACACGTAGGGCTCTGCAAAGGGCGACATCGGAACTGCGGTCATTACCACAGCCGAAGCACCTGCGCGCTCAAGCGCGTCCTTTAAGTAAAGAGAATTAATGACGGTTGCAAGCATACCCATTCTGTCTGCGGCGGTTCTGTCCATATCGGTTCCCTGCCTGCCGCGCCAGATGTTGCCCGCTCCGACGACGACTGCTATCTCGCATCCGTCCTCTACTCCCGCTTTAAGAGTCTTTGCAACCTCGTCAACGAATTTTGCGTTGTAAAGCTCGCTTGTTCCGTCGGCAAGTGCCTCGCCCGACAGCTTTATCAAAACACGCTTCATAAAGAATACTCCCGAATTGTATATTATATTTTAGTTTGTCACGCTTCGTTATAATACAGTTCTCAAAATTATTTTTTGAGTGCTATTGCGCGGCGAGCCGCCGATACGATGTTCTCTGCGGTGAGCCCGTAGTACTCAAGGAGAGCCGGAACGGTTCCGCTTCTGCCGAAGGTGTCGTTGACACCGACGCGAACTACGGGAACGGGGCATATCTCGGACACGGTCTCGCTTACAGCCGCGCCAAGTCCGCCGATTATATTGTGCTCCTCTGCGGTAACGATTGCGCCGGTTTCAGCCGCCGCCTTTGCAAGAAGCTCGGAATCAATCGGCTTTACCGTGTGGATGTTGATAACTCTTGCGCTCACGCCCTCCTCGGCAAGCGTTTCTGCCGCCTCGAGCGCGAGATGGAACATATAGCCGGTAGCCACTAAAGTAACGTCACTTCCCTCACGCGCTACGACGCCCTTGCCTATCTCAAATTTATAGCCGGGGATATCGGGGGTAAGGATGGGGGTGGGGTATCTGCCGAAGCGAAGATATACCGGTCCGTCGTGCTTGATAGCCGCCTCGGTTGCCGCGTACGCCTCGTTCGCGTCCGCAGGAGAGATAACCACCATTCCGGGAATAGTACGCATAAGCGCGATATCCTCAAGGCACTGGTGGGTTGCGCCGTCCTCACCTACGGTGATGCCCGCGTGGGTTGCGCCTATCTTAACGTTGAGGTGGGGGTAGCCTATCGAGTTGCGCACCTGTTCGTACGCTCTGCCTGCCGCGAACATTGCAAAGGAGGATGCAAAGGCTACCTTGCCGGTGGAGGCAACGCCTGCCGCAACGCTCATCATATTGCCCTCTGCAATACCGCAGTTAAAGAATCTTTCCGGGAACTTCTTCTTAAAAGCTCCCGTCTTGGTTGCTGCCGCGAGGTCAGCATCAAAAACTACGAAGTCATACTTTTCGCCAAGCTCGACAAGCGCCGCGCCATAGGCTTCTCTGGTTGCTTTTTTTTCTGCCATCCTTCACACCTCACTTAAGCTCTTCCGCAATTTTTTCAAGGTCGGCAATTGCAACCTTGTAAAGATCTTCCTTGGGCGCTTGTCCGTGCCATTCGCACTTGTTCTCCATATAGGAAACGCCCTTACCCTTGACGGTTTTGGCAATTATGACGGTGGGCTTGCCCTTGGTCGCAGATGCCTCGTCAAACGCGCGCTCTATCTCGGAGAAATCGTGACCGTTTATAACGATAACGTTCCAGCCGAACGCGCGGAATTTCTCATCGTGAGGAGTGGGGTTCATTACCTCGGTTATCGCACCGTCTATCTGAAGACCGTTGAGGTCGAGGACAGCACAAAGATTATCAAGCTTATAGTGAGCGGCAAACATTGCAGCCTCCCAAACCTGACCCTCCTCACTCTCACCGTCGCCAAGCACGGTATAGACGCGATAGTCGCGACCGTCAACCTTTCCGGCAAGCGCCATTCCGCAAGCCGTGGAAATGCCAAGACCGAGCGATCCGGTTGTCATATCAACTCCGGGGATGCCCTTCATATCGGGGTGACCCTGAAGCCTTGAGTCTATCTTACGGAGAGTCTTAAGCTCGTCCTTCGGGAAAAATCCGCGCTCTGCAAGCGCCGCGTAAAGCGCCGGTGCGGTGTGTCCCTTGGAAAGAACGAAGCGGTCCCTACCCTCCGCCTTGGGATTTTCGGGATCGACGTTCATCTCACGGAAATAAAGGTATGTGATGACGTCGGCAATGGAAAGAGAGCCTCCGGGATGACCGCAGGCTGCGCTGTACACGCCTTCGATTACTCCGATACGGACGTTATTTGCCGTCCTGCGAAGCAAAAGTTCTGTGGAATGATCCATATTCTTCTCCTCAATAAATAAGTATTTAAATTTATCCTTTAATATTTTACTACAACGACCGACAAATGTCAACATCTAACAGACATTTATTTGAGCCTCGATGAAAATTTTTTCAAATGCAAGACAAAAAGAAAAAGCGGCGGAAAATCCGCCGCTTTTCGATTGTGAATTAATAATACCTTCTTCTCGTTTTGAACTGAACGAAATAGCCGAGGACTGCAATGAGTGCCACTCCAATCCAAAACATCGTGTGCTGGGTGAATATCGGGATAAGGGTGTAATCGAGAACGTTGATAAAGGCAAGGCAAGTCCAAAGAGAACCGAGAAACGCCGTTATCGCGTGCTCAAAGAATTTCTTGCGAAGCATAAGCGCAACGAATACTGCGAGGATAGCGGCAACCGCGGCTACCTCCTCTCTTCCCTCGCCGCCCGACATAAGAGCGGTCAAGGCATAGACGCCGACGTAGCCTCCGACGCCGAAGGTAAGGATGTAAGAGATGACGTATTCAAGCCTGTTAAAGACGCCGGTAACGATTGCAAGGGCAAGTCCCATTATCCAATAAGGCATAACGACGAACTTGTCAAGCATCGGGGCAAGGAAGGTCGATCCAATGAGGAATCCGATAACGAAAAACGCCACGAATTTTAACACGGGTAGCATCTTCTTGCCAAAAAAGGCTATTCCCAAGCCGAGAAGAACCATTATGTAAGGATAGGTTGGAGCTATGGTAAAGGACATAAGCTTTTCCCAAACGTACATTACGGTGGGGCTTGCGGCTATGGCTGAAAACATCTCGGAAAACGCGCTACCCAGCTCCTCAAATCCGACGCTTCCGCTTGCCAAGCCATTAAAGAACTCAAGCATATATATTTCCTCTCAAACGAGCGCTGCCGGAGCGCTCAAATCGAAATTGTTTACTACTCAAATTATAGCATATAAAGACCGCTTTGTCAACAAGAAAGAAATTACCGTACCTGCCTTTCGAGCGCAAAAGTCGGCTTGTCCTGCCGTTTTTGCCCCAAAAGCGCTCTTTTTCGAGATTCAGTAACGAAAAAGTTACACCTGATTTATATTTTCTTGTGGTAGGCAAGCCTTTCACAGTCGTCGGAGTCGCTGTCGGCTCTGTCAAGGCGGATAACGCCGCAATAGGAGAATCCGTTTTTCAAGAGCGAGGCCTGCATTGCGCGGTTATCTCGGTGAGTATCTATTCGTATCTCTCCCGCTCTTTCAAGGCAAAAGTCAAAGCACAGCTTGGCAACGCCTCTTCCGCGCGCCCTTTCCGAAACGGCTATTCTGTGTATCACGGAGTAGTTCTCGCTACCCTGCCACTCTCCGTCGTATATTTTGAGGTAGGTCGGGTCGGGGCCTTTGGCAAAGTAGAATGCCGCAAGTAGCCCGTCGCTATCCTCGAGTGTGAAGAGCTTTCCCGCCGCAATATCCGAAATAACCAGCTCTTTTTGCGGGTAAGAGCTTCCCCACTGGTGTGGGTTACCCGACTCTTTCATAAACCTCCTCGCCGACTCGTATATCGAAAGGATGGCGTCAAGGTCGGAGAGGCTTGCCGCTCTTATTTTGATTTCATTCATTTTTCATCCTCCGCAAATTCGAAATATGAAAGATTGCGCTCAACCGTAGCACGCTTTCTCCAAGCGAATGCGCGGGTGGAAAACTCCTCGTCGCTCATAGCGGAAAGGGCGCGCGGAGTCAGCCGCTTTACTCTGTCGCGGTGGAAGAAGGAAATCGGGGTTGCGATGGGGTTTTCGTTGTACGGGCAACACCTTTGGCACTCGTCGCACCCCCATACCGTGTTGAATTTTCGCATCAATTCGACCTCGAAGTCGAGGAGCTCGCCCTTTCTTTGCGTTATGCTCGAAAGGCAGTCGCATCCATCCCCAGAAAGTATGCCGGTGGGGCAGGCGGCGAGGCATTTTTTGCAGCCGATGCAGTGCAAGACCTCCTTCGGCTCGATAGCCGAAAGCTCGCTCGGCTCAACCGAGGTGACGAGGTCGGCGATGAAGATGTAGCTACCGTATTTTTCGTTGATAAGCAGTCCGTTTTCACCGAGGATTCCGAGCCCGAGCGAGAGTGCCGCGCCGCGTTCGTCTATTGGCGAGTGGTCACCGTAGCCGCGGATTTGACTGTTCGGGAACATATCCGAAACAACCCGCGAGAGCCGCTCGTTCAGCTCGCTGATTATCAGGTGATAGTCGCGTGAGGTTGCGTATGCGGAAAGATTCTCGCCCTCCGAAACGAAATAGGGGATAAGATACATTATTATGCTTTTCGGCACAAAGCCTGCACGGTTGGCTATGTGAGGGTTTATCTCCTTTGCCATAGCGTAATCAAGCACGCCCCAATATTCAATATTTTCCGAGTCAAAAAAACGCGAAAGGCGCTCGTTTACAGTCATTTTCTTATCACCTCCGAAAAATCGGTTACACTCATTATAACTCCGACGGTCGAATTTTGCAAGATATTTCTTGACTTTATGCGCGCGGCGGTGTATAATTGAGAAAAAGCTTTACGTCTACCAAAGATAAGCTTTGAGCATTCACGCCTACGAATTTTCGCGTTTTGTAGCATTAATCCAATGTCATACAAGCGATACCGAAAATTCATTTATATTAGGCAACAGAACGGAGATTTTATGAAAAAAAGATTCGCGGTCGACCGTATTGAAGGCGCGCTCGCCGTGCTGATATCGGATTCTGATAACGAAATACTCACCCTGCCCTACGAGGAATACGGGCTTTCGGTCAACGACATCCTCGATATTACGCTTGAAGGCGGCAAGGTTTTAGGAATAGTCCGCCTTGAAAACGAAAAGGACGCAAGACTTAAAAAGAACAGCGCAAGGCTTTCAGCGCTGTTTGCGAAAGGAAAGAAAAAATGAAATTTGACCTTAATCTCGGGCTTCTCGATATGCTCGCTAAGGGCGGAATTGACGATACCCTCTTCTACGTGCTTTATATTAGCTTTATCGTCGTTTCGATGGCGGCGGGCTATTTCCTCGGAAGCATCAATACCTCGATTATCGTATCGAAGCTTATTTACCGCGACGATATAAGACGCCACGGCAGCGGCAACGCGGGAATGACCAACATACTCCGCACCTACGGTGTCAAGGCGGCGCTTCTCACCCTCTTCGGTGATATTTTCAAGACGGTGCTCGCGATATTCATTGCAGGCTCGCTCCTCGGATTCTGCTACATCGGCGGAATAGCTACCGGTTGGGGCGGATACCTTGCAGGACTTTTTGCAGTTCTCGGCCACGTCTTTCCTGTATACTATGGCTTCAAGGGCGGCAAGGGCGTTCTTACCACCGCGACGGTTGCGCTCGTGCTCTCGCCCATTCCCTTTGCTATTCTCATAGTTCTCTTCGTTGCTATCGTGTGGATGAGCAAATACGTTTCGCTCGGCTCGGTATGTGCGGTTATTCTCTACCCCGTTACCGTTAACGGCTATTTCCAAGTCAGATTCGGCGCAGGCTCAACGCCCGGCATAGTTGCGCTCGTAACGATAATTATTGCAATTCTCGTCGTTTGGTGTCACAGAGGCAATCTTGTGAGAATATCCAACCGCACCGAAAGAAAGCTGTCGTTCGGCAAAAAGAAGTCCGAGGACGGTACGGAGGAGTGACGGATATAAAGCAGAGCTTTATTGAGCTCGTAGTCGATACGGTAAGATGCGATGCGATGAGGAAGCTCGTGTTCTCGCGCTCACGTAGCGACGGCGCTACGAAGGTCAGCGCAAGGCTTTGCTCGCACAGAGGACGGAAGATAGTCGCTTTTGAATATTCGCTGCCCTCGAGCACGGTGTCGCACAAGAACCTTCGCCCCGAAGAGCTCGAAGAGGAGCTTTCGCACCTCCTTTGCGAATTCTCACAGGCGAACCTTATAAGCTCGGCGGGCGACGTTGAATGGAAGATTTCATCAAAGGGCAAGGAGGCTTTGCTCGGTCTTGATAAGGCGCGGCGAAAGCTTTCGGGCGGCGCTGACTTTGAGCGCGCCATCGAAGCCCTTGAAAACGAGAAAAACTATATTCTCACGGGCAGTGAAGAGTTCCTCATTCTCTTGGGAATCAGCGACAAGAGCGGAAGAGTTCACGACAAGCGTCAGGGCAAATTCCGCCAGATAAACCGCTTTCTCGAGCACATTTCGGATATTTATCCGAAGCTTGCAGAGAGCGGAGCTTTGCGGGTATACGACCTCTGCTGCGGTAAGAGCTACCTCAGCTTTGCGGCGTACTATTACCTCACCGCGATAAAGGGGCGCGAGGTCAGAATGCTCTCTATTGACCTGAAACGCGACGTTATCGAGTATTGCGAGCGGCTCGCGTGCGAGCTCGGCTTTTCGGGTATGAGATTCATTGCCGGCGATATAAGAGAGACGCCCACGGATGTCACGCCCGATATGGTTATTTCCCTGCACGCCTGCGATATCGCAACCGACATAGTTCTTGACACTGCCGTAAGGCTTGGCGCGAGGGTGATACTCAGTACGCCCTGCTGTCACAGATATTTGAAGGGGAAAATAGAGGCGAAGGAGCTTTCCTTCATCACAGACTACCCTCACATAGCAAACAAGCTTGCGGAGGCGGCGACGGACGCTTTGCGCCTATCAAAGCTTCACGCGGCAGGCTATCGCGTAGCGGCGCTTGAGCTCACAGACCCCGACGATACTCCGAAGAACACCCTCATCAGAGCGGTGAAGGACAACACGCTCACCGCGGCAGAGCTTGAAGGTAGGACTGCCGAATACAATGCGGCGCTCGCCTTTCTTATGCCGCAGGGCAAGGACGATTATTTGAAGGAAATAAAGTAAACTTTACTTTGCATTTTGGGAAATGATTTATTTTACTAACAGCACACAGGAAACCGAAAAATTGGGCTTGGAGCTGGCAAAAAAGCTTGATACGGGTGCGACTTCTCGGGCATTCGTTGCAATGAGAGGTGAGATGGGCGTTGGCAAGACGGCGTTCGTGCGCGGCTTTGCCGAGCACTTTGGCGTGCGCGGAGTCAAGAGCCCTACCTACACCATAGTCAACGAATATCGCGGCAGAGTTCCTATCTATCATTTTGACACCTACCGTATAGACGGTGAGGACGACCTTTATTCTATCGGCTTCGACGACTATACCGAAAGGTGTGGCATTTGCATTTGCGAGTGGTCGGAAAAGATAGAGGACTTCTTGCCAAGCGATGCTATAACCGTTACTATCACGAGAACGGACGACGAGTGCGGAAGAAAAATCGAGATAGACGCAACATTAGCATAACTTTCGATTTACGGATTGGAGATTTATGAAAATTCTTGCTTTTGATACGACCGCAAAGATTGCATCGGTTGCCGTTACCGACGGTGAGCGAGCTCTTGCGGATTACAGTATAAACAACGGACTTACGCAGAGCGAGCTTATTCTGCCTATGGCAGAAAATATGCTGAAATCGCTTGGAATATCCTTTTCGGATATAGAGCTGCTCGCCGCGACCGTCGGCCCCGGCTCATTCACCGGCGTGCGAATCGGTGCGGCGCTCGTTAAGGGTATTGCTTTTGACAGAAATATCCCCTGCGTTGAGGTTTCGACTCTCGAATCGCTTGCAGAAAACCTCGCTCCGCTTGGAAAAATCATAGTTCCCTGTATGGATGCGCGCAGGTCGCAGGTGTATAACGCAATCTTCTCATCGGACGGCGAAAAATTGACACGCCTCACCCCCGACAGAGCAATTTCGCTTGATGAGCTCGCAGAGGAGCTAAAGGCATTTGACGGTGAGCGGATATATCTTTCGGGCGACGGATACGAGATAGCGCACAAGAGGCTATCGGAGATTGGAGTGCGCCTTGAGAGGACCCCCGCACTTCTTATTGAGGAAAGCGCCGTATCCTGCGCAAAGGTTGCGTACAGAAAGTTTCTTGCAGGCGAGGTAACAAGTGACGAACGCTTTACCCCCTCATACCTCAGGCTTCCGCAGGCGGAGCGCGAGCGACTCGAAAGACTTGAAAATAAAAAAATAAAAGATAAAGAGGACTGAAAAATGGAAAAGCGCAAAATCTTTATCGGTGCGGACAGCGCCGGATATTTCCTCAAGGAAGAGGTTAAAAAGCATCTTGCAGAGCTTGGTTACGACGTTACCGACTGCGGTACGGATTCCGACGCTTCCTGCCACTATCCCTTGTTTGCATCGGCGGTTTGCGAGAACGTTCAGAAAGCTCCCGAC
Organism: Clostridia bacterium; assembly: GCA_017467205.1. Next base: position 54,680 of record JAFTSQ010000019.1, read on the forward strand.
ACCACCTTTGGTGTACTTATTTGCGGCACGGGTATAGGTATGTCGATGTGCGCGAACAAATACAACGGCATTCGCGCCGCGCTTTGCGCTGACACCTATTCGGCAAAAATGACCCGCGCACACAACGACGCAAACGTCATTTGTATGGGTGCAAGAGTTACCGGCTCCTGCCTTGCTCTCGACATTCTCGACAGCTTCCTTTCGGGTGTATACGAGGGCGGTCGCCACGCTATCAGAGTTGGTATGATGGCGGATATCGAGAAGAAAAACTAATAGCGTTTTTCACGCAAAAAGGTGATGTGCTTTCGGCACATCACCTTTTTTCAGTTCGCCCTTACTCTGTTGCTAATAGCCTTTATAGCTTCGACAGCTTTTCGACGGCATCACCCTCGGTCAGCCTTTTACCGTGCTCTTTTATGTAATCTATCATTTCGCGAGATGCTCTCTCGGAATATTCAAGAATACGCGAGAACTCCGAAAAGCTGCCGCTCTTCCCTACTCGCTCGTCGATTATGAGATAATATTTTCCGTCATCACCGAGGTATACGTCACTGTCGCGATGCGGTGTTATATTCTCGATTGCCCTTATCGCACCGATGAGCCCGAAAAAGCTCTCAAAGCGATATATCCCCTGCCGCGCCGCAAGCATAGTTACGCGGTTTGAGCGCGCGATGGTGCGCTCGGCGACGGGGGGTATGAGTCCGAGCTTTGTGACGAACAGCTCGCAACCGCCGTCCTTGGACGGATAGAGCTGTATGAGCACTTTATCTGATGCCGCATCAAAGCCGGTCTGCTTTTTCGCTTCGTCGAGTATTTCCCAAAGAGCGCGGCGCGTATGCGTGTTGTCATAATCTATTTCCTCTACTCTCAAGTCATATTTTTCCATATCAGCAACCGTCAGCATCACCTTGAGCTTTGAGTCGCTTACAAGTAAAAGTTCCATTTACACCTCCGACAAAGCCGCATAGGGCGGCTACCTTAATATTATACTCTATACTACTTTTAATTGACAGTGAAAGCTATTTACATTTTGGGCTGATAATGGTAAAAAACAAAGAAAAACTGCATAATTTGGTCGCTATATCGGTTTTTTGACAAAAATCACCGCGCGCCTTGATTTTTTTCGCGCTTTGTGGTAAAATAGATTTCGGTGAGTTCGAAACCTTCCTCACCAAAACGCTTCGGCGTCTAAAAAACAAAACTACAGGAGAAAAAATGAAAACGCAAAGCTCTACCCTCCGCCTGACGCGCGGAGCAATCATCGCGGCACTGTACGCAGTCCTATCCTACCTGACACAATCCTTTCAGATAGCCTTCTTCCAATTCAGGCTTCCCGAAGCGCTGTGCATTCTCCCGATGCTTTTACCCGAGGCAATTCCGGGTTTGTTCATCGGCTGCCTTGTTTCAAACATAATCAGCGGATGCAATCCGTGGGATACGGTTTTCGGCAGTATTGCAACGCTTATCGGAGCGCTCGGCGCGTACCTATTACGGAAAGCTCCGAAAAAGCTCGCTTGGCTCGCTACTGTTCCCACCATCCTTGCCAATGCGACAATCATTCCCTTCGTGATAATTTACGCTTACGGGGCAAACGACGGATATTGGTTCTTATTCGGAACTGTGGCGGTTGGCGAGATTGTTACTGCCGGAATTCTCGGAACGCTCCTTTATTACGGGCTGCAGAGAACTAATATTTTCAAGAACTGAAAAGAAGATATAAAAAACTCGGATGCTTCAAATCGCATCCGAGTTTTTTATATCTTAATAAGCTCCTCATTGCCACACTCCGCCATAATAGCGTCGAACTCTTCATAGATATCGTCAAAATCGTGAATTCCAAGGTAGCTATGCACCTTTTCCCTATGCCACTGCTTGTGGTTATAGCTTGTGAGGATAGGTCCGCGCCACTTGAAGCCCATACAGAAATGCTTGAAGACCGTGTCCGGCTTGATATCCCTCTGCTCGTTGAAGCGGTAAGGAAGGACGAGCTTTTTCTCGCACAGGCGGTTAATTGCCGATTGGTCGGGCATAAGCATCCATCTTCGGCACACGCGCTCGCGAGCTTTGGCAAAGAGCCCAGTTCTCCTGATATACGGCATATTGAGAAGAAGGACGCCCGAATTGCAATAGTTATTCGGGAAGAAGTTATGTCCCACGACGTCGAGGCTTGCCGCAAACTCATATTCGGTTATATCAATGTCGTAGAACTCTGCTACGTCGGAGCAGCACATTATATCCGCGTCAAGATAGACTATCTTATCCGGAACGTCAAGAAGGTCTAAAAACAGGCGGATGCTCGCATACGGTGTGTATGCGTTTTTGTTGTTTTTTCCGCGAGAAAAATGAGCTATATGATGCTCCGTTACGTCAATTATACGAACCGAGCTGTCGGGATTCTTTTTTTGAAGCGTGCGTTCAAGGAGCACTCTTTGCTCCTCGGTGAAGGAAAGCCAGGTCGGGTCTTCGCTTGAAAGATCCATTGAAAGCAGTATCACCTCAAGCGGCTCGCTCGTATGCTTTACCACCGAGAGAAGCGACATAAAGATGCCGCCGAAGATACGCCTGTTGCCGCAATAGCAGATAGGTATTTTTCTCATTCTTCCACTCCTTCCAACTGCGCCGCCTTATGCTTACGCGAGAAGCCAAGCTCGAGTAGCACGTAAAAGGCGAGCGACACGAGCATTACGAGGTAGTAGCTAAGAAGACGCCAGATAAGCATTCCGCCGTAGGATACCGACGCCGCCGCACCTGCCGCTATGGTGGCAAACACCGATTTGAAGGCAAACTCGATACCGCCGCTTGAGCCGGGGGTAGGAATAAAGACTACCATAGTAACGGCAAAGGACGTACCGCATATTACAAAAAATATATCGGTCAGGGGAACGTCGACCCAAAGCGCACGTAGGATAAAGAAGGTGGTTACGTAGTACGCCGCCATCGAAAGGACCTTTGTCAAAAGAGCGAGAACGAAGGCAAGCTTTTTCTTTATAAGCGCGCGGAATGCCAGCTGTACGTTTTCAAAATATTCGTTCAAATTCTCGACACGGGGTGCGAGGAACTTAGCAATCCACTTGAATTTGCAAAGAAAGACGAGGATAGCCGAAAGCGCACGTCTTACGTGACTGCTGGTTGCCAAAAGGACGGTTATGCCGAGAACTGCAAAGTTCATAGTGAAGCCTACGACAGCCACCGCCGCCATAGCACCGTCGGTTACGAAGCGGTTGAAATAAAAGAGAGAGGACAGAGCAAATGCGTTGGTTACCGTCATAAACACCATAAAGTTCATAAGAAGAAGGCAGGTGGACTCCGACACTCTTACTCCCGCCTTTTTGAAGGCGTACGCCTGGAAAGGCTGACCGCCCGTAGCTGAAGGTGTTATACCGTTGAAGAAATGCTCGGTCATCGCTATATTATAAGTCGTGCCGAATCTTATATCACATCCGCGAGCCTTTGTGAGTATGCAAAGAGATAGCGGATAGAGCGCAACGTATACCGCAAGCGAAAGAACTGCTAAAAGAACGTAGCCTGCGTGCGCGCCCATAATGGTCGACATTATCTCCCCGATATCGTTAAAGGAGAGTATCAAAACCAGGATGAACGCGGTAAGTGCGCCGTAGAGCACGTACATACCTATGTGTTTTTTGTTATTTTTTTCCATTTGATGCTCCAAATATCGTATATGGATATATTTTAGCACATTATGGGCAAGAATGCAAGTGCCGTATGTTAAAAATAAAAATAGTGGCGCACAGCGCCACTATTTTGCTTAAGAGATATGGAGATTTTTTATAGGACAGGATATCCCGCGCGCTCGTGAGCCTCGTAAAGCTCGTCGCACATAGCTATTATTTCGTCTATGGAAAGCTCCGAGGATGTATGGGGCTCGAGCATTGCGGCGTGGTAGATATGCTCGCGCTTGCCGGTTACAGCCGCCTCTATCGTAAGAAGCTGGGAATTAATATTAGTCATATTCATTGCGGCAAGCTGAGGAGGCAATTTTCCGACACGGGTGGGGTGTATTCCCCATCCATCGACCAAGCAAGGAACTTCTACGCAAGCCTCGGCGGGCAGGTTTTCGATAAGTCCGCCTGTATTGAGGACGTTGCCGCCTATCTTCATAGGCGTGTTGGTGACTATCGATTCCATTATACGAGATGCGTACTCGTTCGAGCGCTTGTGCTCAATATCGCCGCCGTTAATGATAGTTTCCTTCTGGTTCTTCCAGTTAGCTATCTGCTTTATGCATCTTCTCGGATATTCGTCAAGCGGAATGTTGAAGCGCTCGATAAGCTCGGGGTACTTCGACTTTATGTAGAACTGGTTATACTCGGCGTTGTGCTCCGAGCTCTCGGTGCAGTAATAGCCAAGCTTATCGATATAATCGAATCTTACCATATCGCCGTGCTTTTCCCTCAAGTTCTTCTCCTTGGCAAGACGCTTGATTTCGGGATAAAGGTCGCGTCCCGACTCGTCGCGGATATCGAGAAGCCACGCCATATGGTTGATACCTGCAATGAGCTCGCTACCAACCTTCACATCGCTCATTCCGAGATTCTTCAAAAGATGAGAGGAGCAGACCTGAACGCTGTGGCAAAGGCCGACGGTCTTAACACCCGTGTACCTGAGCATATATCCCGTAAGAATTGCCATCGGATTGGTGTAGTTGAGGAAATAGGCATCCGGGCACACCTCCTCCATATCGCGAGCGAAGTCGCGAAGCACGCATATCGTGCGCAGGCCGCGGAAGATGCCGCCGATTCCGAGGGTGTCGGCTATCGTTTGATGAAGGCCGTACTTTTTCGGGATTTCAAAGTCTATTATGGTGCAGGGGTCGTAAAGACCGACCTGTATCGCATTGATGACGAAGTTCGCGCCGCGAAGGGCATCCTTGCGGTTCTCTACTCCAAGATATTTGCTGATTTTCGCCTTGGAATTATTATACTTTTTGTTGAGAAGGTCAACCACGATATAGGACTCCTCGAGCCTATCCTTATCGATATCGTAGAGCGCAACCTCGCACTCCGAAAGAGCGGGGGTCAGGAAGGTATCGCCGAGAACGTTTTTGCAGAACACGGTGCTGCCCGCACCCATAAACGTAATTTTCATTAAATATGCTCTCCTTTTTTAATTTTTACAAATTGACTGCTACCGATATTGTATCATATTTATTTCAGTTTTTCTATTGACTTTTGCGTCTTTGATATGTTAAAATGTTGCTAAACTTACACTTTGAGAGGATTTTAATTTATGAAGGATATAATTTTAGATATTCAGGGCTCGGCGTCGGATATAATACCGATTTTCGTGGGCAATGAAAAATGCACGCCCGCGCACAGCTTCGGTCCTGCCGTTCGCGATTACCATCTCATACATTTCTGCCTGCACGGATGCGGCAAGCTTTTTGATAAATTCGGTGAGCACGAAATCTATGCCGGTGAATGCTTTATTATACGCCCCGGCGAGATAACCACCTACACCGCCGACTCCGCAAATCCTTGGCATTACGTATGGATAGCATTTCGCGGAAATCTCGCGGAGCGCTTCTCTACCGACCGCTCGGTCTACGAGGTGCCGGCGGAGCTTTCGCGCAAGTTCTTTTCTTATATTGAAAAGGGGGTCACAAATCCCGATATATACACCTCGATAATCTATGAGCTTTCCTATCACGTAGTCGCAAACACCGAGAGTGCCGACAGTCTCTCGCATCTTCGCAGGTACGTTCGCTATAATTATATGGAAGACGTCACCGTTGACGGTCTTGCACGCTCGTTCGGGTTTGAGCGCAGCTATCTTTTCAGGCTGTTTAAGGCAAAGTACGGAATTGGGGTCAAGGACTACATCACCGAGGTCAGAATGAAAAACGCAAAGCGATTTCTTTCCGAGGGGCACTCGGTCTATCAGACCGCCGCGATGGTGGGATATAAGGATGAGTTCAACTTTTCGAAGGCGTTTAAGAAATACTTTGGCGTGTCAGCATCGGAATACAAGAAGGAAAAATAAAAAATTCGCCCTTGCACAAGGGCGAATTTTTTATTTTCCCAAAGGGCATCATATTTTTACACAAACTTTACGTTAAACATACGCAACTGTGATAGTTATGGATTTTTCTCCGCATTATAATAGAGATGCAAAACACGAAAGGAGAATTTCGAAATGAAAAAGATTTTTGCACTCATACTCACATTCACACTCACAATTTGCTCTGTTGGCGTACTTACCTCTTGCAGTGGCGCTAAGTTTGATGAGAACAAAAACATCAGCGTAGTTACCCGTGAAGATGGAAGCGGAACCAAGTCCGCATTTATGGAAATTATCGGACTCAAAGGTAAATCCGACGTATCCGGCGTTATTATCGGTTCAAGCACCGCGGCAGTTCTTAACGAGGTCAAGAGCAACCCTCTTGCAATAGGCTACGATAGCCTTGGCTACATCACCGACGACGTAAAGATGCTGAAGGTTGACGACGTAGAAGCAACGATTGAAAATATCAAGAACGGTTCTTACAAGATTTCCCGTCCTCTAAACGTGGTTTATCAAGAAAGCAAGGTACAGGGCGCAGTTAATACCGCATTCCTCACCTTCCTTCAGAGCTCCGATGCACAGACCATTATTTCCGACAACGGCTACGTTTCCACCAAGGACGGTGCTGCCCCATACACCGTAGTTCCGGGACTCACGGGAGAGATTGCAATTTCGGGGTCAACCTCGCTCCAGCCCCTTATGGAGAAGCTCGCTGCAAAGTTTGAAGAATTGCAGAGTGGCGTTAAGGTTACCGTAGCAGGCGGCGGAAGCGGCACGGGTTACAACAACGCAAAGAACGGCGTGTCTGATTTCGGTATGATTTCCGAGAGCTTCAAGCCCGAGAAGGCTGAAAACTGCACCTATTACGAGGTTGCAAAGGACGGTATTGCCGTAATCGTTAATAAGGCAAACACCTTTGACAACATTTCTCTTGGAGATCTGAAGAATGTCTACAACGTAGAGGCAGGCGACTCTGCTATTAAGACTTGGGCAGACGTTACGAAGTAATATGAAAAATCTGTACGGATTTATCAATGCGAGAGAAAAGGTAATGCGCGGAGTGTTCCTTTTCTCAGGGGTCTTTTCAATTCTCGCACTTGCGACTATCACAGTATTCTTATTCGTCAGCGGTGTTCCGTTTATTCGGGAGACCGGCTTTGCAAAATTCCTATTCGGAAGTGATTGGGCGCCGCTTGCAGACAATCCAAGCTTTGGCATCTTCCCGATGATCGTAGCATCTCTTTATGTTACGGCTCTTTCTGTCATCATCGGTATTGGCATAGGACTTCTCACGGCAATAGCTCTTTACAAGTTCTGCCCGAAGAAGCTTGTCGCTCCCATCAGACAAATGATCAACCTGCTTGCAGGTATTCCTTCGGTTATTTTCGGTCTTTTCGGTATGACGATCATCGTGCCTTTCGTAAGAGATTACGTTTCACCTACAGGTGTCGGCTACGGTATTCTCTCTGCTTCGCTCGTTCTCGGTATTATGATATTACCAACCATCGTCAGCGTAAGCCTTGATTCCTTGAATAGCGTTTCTAATACCTACTATGAAGGTGCGCTCGCGCTCGGTGCTACTAAAGAACAAGCCACGTTCAAAATTATGTTACCTGCCGCAAAAAGCGGTATTCTCGCAGGAGTTGTTCTCGCTATCGGACGAGCTATCGGTGAAACGATGGCTGTGATTATGGTTATCGGCGGTAGCCCCGAAATGCCCGAAAGTCTTTTCCAAAGCGTAAGAACCTTGACGGCAAACATTGCAATGGGCGCGCTTGAGCTGTCGGGTGATGCCCTGTCCGCTTTGATTGCAACGGGAGTCGTGCTGTTCGTATTTACTCTGATACTCAACGTTAGCTTTTCACTGTTCAAAAAAGACAATACCGATAAGAAGGAAGGACGAGGTGCCAGAAAATGAGAAAATTCTATTCTGCACTTAAATACGTTTGCATCGTCGCTCTTATCATTTCGCTCGTTGCGTTGATCACAGTTATCGCTTACGTGCTTTGGGGCGGCGTGAATAAGCTTTCGATAGACCTTCTTTTTGGAGATTATAAGGATTCCCCATCTATTCTCCCTGCGTTTATCGGTACGCTTCAGCTTGTTGGAATCTCTGCAATTATTGCAGTTCCGATCGGTATTGCAAGTGCCATATTCCTTGTTGAATACACCAATAACAAAGGCAAGTTCGTAAAAATCGTTCAGGTTGCCACCGAAACACTCGCAGGCATTCCAAGCATCGTTTACGGTTTGTTCGGCTATCTTATATTCGTCGTAGCTTTCGGATGGGGCTATTCCATCATTGGCGGCGGTATTACACTTGCTATTATGATTCTTCCCACCATCGTCAGATCCACACAAGAAAGTTTGCTTTCGGTACAAGGCGGACTTCGTGAAGGCGCTTATGCGCTCGGCACAAGTAAGGTCAGAACCATTTTCAAAATCGTCCTTCCTTCTGCCGCAGGCGGTATCGTTACCGCAATTATCCTTGCAATCGGTCGTGTCGTTTCGGAAAGCGCCGTGCTTATTCTTACCATCGGTATGGTCGTTAATAAAGTTCCCGAAA
>JAFTSQ010000020.1 GCA_017467205.1 Clostridia bacterium
AGATTTCAAGAGATTTAGCGAGAAAATAAAAGAAAATCGGAGGTTCGGTTGAACCTCCGATTTTGGTCTGAGTGACAAGACTTGAACTTGCGGCCTCTACCACCCCAAGGTAGCGCGCTACCAACTGCGCCACACCCAGATAACTTGCTTTCTATAAGAAAGCCTCATATATTATAGCATTGTGCGTTGTAAAAGTCAAGGGATTTTTTCAAAAAAGTCAAACTTTTGTTTTGAGGTTGGTTTTTGCGAACGTTGCTCGGTGAAATCTCTCTGCGAACATTTAAACGGACGGCTTGGCGTGCGGTATAAAAAACTGCGCTGTTTTGGGATGGAAAAATCTGTTTTATATATTGCCTTTCTTTGAAATCTGATATATAATAGGTTCGGACTTTTTGAGAGATAGCGTGAAATAACCCTTACCAAACCCAAGCGTTAAGTATTCATGCCCATGAATTTTCGCGATTTGGAGCCTTAATCCAGATCGTCGCAAGCGATGCCGAAAATTCATTTAGAGTTTTTTGCGGTCGCCATAGGCGACGGAGGGGAGATTAATATGAAGAGCGTTTTGTTTTTTGCGCGGAAGAACGCCGTGATGCTGATAGCGTTGCTTGCGGCGGTCGTGACGGCTATATTGGTGCCGCCTGACGCGGAGTATATCGGTTATTTTGATTTTCGCACGCTGACCTGTCTTTTCACCGTTTTAGCGGTGGTTTGCGCCCTCAAGAACGTTAGATTTTTCTATACGGTTGCCGAGAAAATCGTCAAAAGATTCAAGAATGCGCGCCTTGCCGCGCTGGCGCTGGTATACATAACCTTTATCGGCTCGATGCTGATAGCGAACGATATGGCGCTCCTGACCTTCCTGCCGCTCGGATATTTTGTGCTCATCAGCGCAAGGCAGGAAAAGTATATGTGCCACGTTTTTATCCTTCAGAATATAGCGGCAAATCTCGGCGGTATGCTGACTCCGTTCGGCAATCCACAGAACCTTTATCTCTACTCGAAATTTGCCATACCCGACGGCGAGTTCGTTCTCATAATGCTGCCGCTCTTCCTTCTTGCGATAGTGCTTATCACCCTTTGCGTTATCCTCTTTATCAAGCCCGAGCCAATTGAGTTTTCGGGCATTGAGCGAAGGTTACCCCGGGGGCGTGTCGCGATTTATCTGCTACTTTTCGCATTTTCGATAATATGCGTATTCCGCTTTATCCCCTATTACTACGCGCTTGTCGTTATAGTTCCGGCGCTCCTCATTCTTGACCGAGTCGCGCTTTTGAAGGTTGATTACGGGCTTCTCTTAACCTTCGTTTTCTTCTTCGTGTTTTCGGGGAATATGGCGCGTATCGACGCGGTGCAGTCGCTCTTTTCTTTCTTGCTTGACAAGAGCACCCTCGTCTTCTCAGCTCTCTCTTGCCAGGTGATAAGCAACGTGCCTACCGCGATACTACTCTCGCAGTTTACCGAAAATTACCGCGAGCTGCTTATGGGAGTAAATATTGGCGGATGCGGAACGCTGATATCCTCGCTTGCGAGCCTTATAACCTTCCGTGAATACTGCGAGCATAACCCCGGCGGAGCGGGTAAGTATCTGTTATACTTCTCGCTTTACAACTTTGCATTCCTCGGAATAATGCTCGGCTTTGCGCTGATAATTACCCTCGTATAAATTAACACGCCCCAGACGTATAAGTCGGGGGCGTGTTAATTTATTTAGTTGGATTTCACCTGTGCAAACAGCCAATTGAGAATTTCGGAGTCCGACGCTACGATATTCCAAATGGCGTGCGTCTTGCCCTCGTACTCTGTATAATGGATGACGGTGCTTCCCGCATCCTCGAGCGCCTTTACCATATTCTGCGTACCCGAGCAGGGGACGACGGCGTCTGCCGTTCCATGTGCCGCCCAGATGGGAATATTTTTAAGTTTTTCTGCCGTGCTCGTATCAGCACCTCCGCATATTGCAACCGCAGCTGCGAACATTTCGGTGTGACGGGCGAGCAGATCCCAAGTAGCAAAGCTACCCATTGAAAGTCCCATTATGTAATGACGGTTTTTGTCGCAGGAATATTTCTCGTTTATCTTTCCGATAAGCTCGACTACTGCGGCGAGCTCATTTGTTTCGGGGATAGTATTAATATCGTAAGTTCCGTCAGCCCAGGTAGCGTCTACCCACTTTTTGCCGTCAGGGCACTGCGGGGCGAGGACTATCGCGTCGGTTACCGGGGTATTCTCCTGCGAGAAGACCTGCGGAACCATATTTCGAATATTGCCGATATTGTCGCTGCCCTTTTCTCCCGAACCGTGCATCATAAGAAAGAGGGGATAGGACTTTGAGGAATCGTAGTCTGTGGGAACGTAGAGCCTGTAACGTATGGTAGCGCCGTTTTCCGAGGAATAGGTATGCGCCTCCATAAGCTCACAGAGAAGCTCTTCTGTGATAGTGCCATTCGTTGATTTTAAGTATTCTGCGTGATTCATATCTGACATCTCCGATTTACTGTAAATAATGCTGTCACTTGGTGCGACGGTAAGCACACCGTCCATCATATTGGTTAGGATTTGAGTTTTAACGAGCTCGAATACGTATGAGTAAAGATTGTTCGAGGTAGCGTAGATAACAAGATCATCGCCGCAAACCGAAACTGCAAAGTCGTTCTTTTCCCGAAGCTCGTCGATAACGAACGAAGCTTGACTTCTCACGCCTCCGACGATAATCTCCTTCTCGGTAACTCCGGTGTCACGGCTGACCGACTTCATCGCAATATTAACGCCGAAGGTATCCTCGATATAGTCGGCAAGGCGTTTGGAAAAGTTGTACGCAGAGTCATCTCTGATATCGTAAACTATCGTGTAATCGGTTTTTTCGCCGTTTATGAGCTCAAGTATTTCGTTGACGGGCGGGGATGGCGGCTCTTCGTCGCCCTCCTTGCCTTCTTCGTTTTCTTCGCCGCTACCATTACCGCCGCTGCTTTCGACGTCGCCTTTATCTTCGCCTAACCCCATATCCGTGTCGTCATTTGTCGGTGCACAGGATGCGAGAAGGATTGTGATAGCTACGATAAGCGCTATCAGAAAATATAATTTTTTCATACTTATCCAATACCAACCTAAATTGAATCCGTTTTAAGAGGCATATTTTCCGTATAAATGCGCCCAAAAGGCTCGTAATAACGACACCTCTCACAGAAGGGTTACGCCGTGCTCGGCGCAGAGCGCGAGCGTTTCCTCGTCCCAAACGCTTGCCTGTACCTCGCCTATGTGCGATGCGCCTATCATAAGCATACAAAGCCTTGACTGACCGATACCGCCGCCCATAGTCAAGGGCAGCTCGCCTGCAAGGAGCATTTTGTGGAAGGGAAGCTCACGGCGCGCGTCACAGCCTGCGAGTGTGAGCTGGCGGTCGAGCGAGGTCGGGTCAACGCGAATACCCATCGAGGATATCTCAAGGGCGCGACCGAGCGTTTCGTCATAGAAGAGCAGGTCGGCGTTGAGCGCCCAATCGTCGTAGTCGGGGGCGCGGTTGCCGTGCGGCTTACCGTTCGAGAGCGGAGCGCCTATTCCGACCACAAGTGCCGTACCGTGCTCCTTTAAGTATGCGTTTTCGCGCTCGTCGGGGGAGAGGCTTGGGTAGAGGGCGAGCAGCTCCTCGGAGCTTATTACCGAAAGGCTGCGGTTGAGCGCAACCTTTATCTCGGGGAACTCGCGGCGCAGGGCTTCCGAGGTGTCGCATATTGCGTTAACTATCAGCTGCACCGTGGAAACGAGGTATTCTACCGTGCGGTCATCCTCGTTGATAGCCTTTTCCCAGTCCCACTGGTCGACGTATATCGAATGAGTGTTGTCAAGCTCCTCGTCGCGACGGATAGCGTTCATATCGGTGTATATTCCCTCGCCGACCGCGAAGCCGTATTTTTTAATAGCAAGCCTTTTCCATTTAGCAAGAGAGTGAACGACCTCCGCATCAGCTCCGACCGCGGGAATATCAAAGGTTACGGGGCGCTCAACACCGTTGAGATTGTCGTTAAGTCCCGACGCGCCCGTAACGAATAGCGGAGCACTCACGCGCTCAAGGTTGAGCGCCTCTGAGAGCTTTTGCTGAAAGGTCCTCTTAATAAAGGAAATAGCTTTTTGCGTTTTGTAAATATCAAGCACCGGGGTATAACCCGCGGGTATTTTTGCCTTGGTCATCTGTTACGGTCCTTTCCGCGATATAGAACTCACCTGAGAACCTACGGATGCGTGGCACTCCCGATACTCTTATCGCGTGTTATTTAATAGACGTGGTGCTTCTGAGCGTTACGTCGTGGTATCCGCCCTCAACGATACTCGTTGCGGAAACGAGCGTGAGCTTCGCCTTTTCCTGAAGCTCGGGAATGGTGATAGCGCCACAGTTGCACATAGTGGATTTTACCTTGTAAAGCGACATCTCGACGTTGTCGTGAAGCGGGCCTGCATAGGTAACGTAGGAGTCAACTCCCTCCTCAAAGGAAAGCTTCGTCTTTCCGCCGAGGTCGTATCTCTGCCAGTTCTTTGCTCTGTTAGAGCCCTCTCCCCAATACTCCTTAACGTACTGACCGTTAACCATAATTTTGGGAGTGGGGCTTTCGTCGAATCTTGCAAAGTATCTTCCGAGCATAAGGAAGTCGGCACCCATAGCAAGAGCGAGAGTCATATGATAGTCGTGAACTATACCGCCGTCCGAGCAGATGGGAATATAAACGCCGGTTTCGCGGTAATATTCGTCGCGCGCTGCGGCAACCTCGATAACCGCGCTTGCCTGACCGCGACCGATACCCTTCGTTTCACGGGTTATGCAGATAGAGCCGCCGCCGATACCTATTTTAATGAAGTCCGCGCCTGCCTTTGCAAGGAAGAGGAAGCCGTCACGGTCAACTACGTTGCCCGCACCTATCTTAACGGTGTCACCGTACTTTGCTCTTACGAAATCAATAGCTCTCTTCTGCCAAATAGTGAAGCCCTCGGAGGAGTCAAGACAAAGAACGTCCGCACCTGCCTCAACGAGCGCGGGAATGCGCTTTTCGTAGTCACGGGTGTTTACGCCCGCACCGACTACGTAGCTCTTGTTGGAGTCGAGAAGCTCAAGGGGATTTTCCTTGTGCTGCGAATAGTCCTTGCGGAATACGAAGTATTTGAGGTTTCCGTTTTTGTCAACGATGGGAAGGGAATTGAGCTTATGATCCCAGATTATATCGTTAGCTTCCTTGAGAGTCGTGCCCTCGGGTGCGGTAACGAGCTTTTCAAGGGGAGTCATAAAATCGCGGACCAGCTCATCGCCGCTCATACGGCTGATGCGGTAATCACGGCCGGTAACGATACCGAGAAGCTTACCGGTTGCCTCGCCGTTATCGGTAACAGCCATAGTGTTATGACCGTTCATTTCAACGAGCTCAAGGACGTCGCGAAGGGTGGAGTCGGGGGTGAGATTCGAGTCGCTGACGACAAAGCCTGCCTTGTAGCCCTTGACGCGCGCGACCATTGCCGCCTCATCCTCTATCGTCTGGTTGCCGTAAATGAAGGAGATTCCGCCCTCCTTTGCAAGCGCTATCGCCATTCTGTCGTCGGAAACCGACTGCATTATAGCCGAAACGAGAGGGATGTTAAGCGAAATCGGACATTCCTCCTCGCCCTTTCTGTATTTGACGAGAGGCGTTTTCAGGGATACGTTTGCAGGAATGCAGCGCTCGTCGGTGTATCCCGGAATGAGAAGGTACTCACTAAAGGTGTGCGAGGGTTCGTTAAGATAAGTAGCCATTGTTTTTTCCTCTTTTATATATATTATTTTTTATTATCAATCTTGTATTCGAAGTTCGTGACGGTGATGTGCGCAAGCACTCTGCCGTCCTCGGTATTTTCTATGGTTGTTTTTTCAATAACCGCGTGCTTATTTTTGAGCTCAACCGTTCCCATACTGTCACCGTATCTTGCCATTGAATAGGTTATGCCGTCAACGACGTCCATTCCCTCAACGACCTCGCCGAATGCGGCGTATTGCCCGTCAAGGAAGGTTGCATCTGCGTTGCAGATGAAGAACTGGCAGGATGCGGAGTCATAGGAATCGCCGCGCCTTGCCATAGAGATAACGCCTCTTGTGTGGCTTAAGGTGTTGTTAAAGCCGTTTGCCAAAAACTCGCCCTTAATTTTGTTGGGGGAGCTGCCTGTGCCGTCTGCTTCGGGGTCACCGCCCTGAATCATAAAGCCCTCTTGAGCGCGGTGGAAGGTCAGCCCGTCGTAGAAGCCGGAGGTCGCAAGGGTGACGAAATTATCAACCGTTTCGGGTGCTACGCTCGGATAAAGCTCAACAACTATCTCCCCGCGAGTTCCGCCGCAGGACGAAAGCGTGCCGAGCGTGAAGGAGAGAGTAAGGAGTGTTAAGAGAAGAAGGCTGAAAGCTCTTTTCATATTTTTGAAGAATTCCTTTCGGTTTTCGTTATATATTTTCTGCAATGAACATTTCAATAGCGCACCAGCCGGTGATTCCGCCGTACTTTGCCGCCGCATCGGCACGGCTCAGGGCTTGGAGGGATTCGGAAAGGCGAGCTGACCCGTATTTCTTTGCGGCTGAAACGTAGAGCTTCACCTTGTAGGGATTCAGCGATAGCGCGCTTTCGATATCCGCAGCACCCGCGCCCTCGTCGAGCAGTATTGCCACCGAGGAGAGCTCGCTGTAAACCTTCGCAAGCATACCGAGAACAGCCATCGGGTCTATGCGCCGAAGCTTCATATCGGTGAGCGCTACGAACGCACCGTCGCGGCTCTTCCCGATTATCGCGTTTGAAAGAGCGAATGCGTCGCATTCGGCAGAGGATGAGGCGACCTCATTGACGTCGCGCTCGGTAAGATCCCTCCTGCCGTTCGCTTTAAGGTACGCCGAAAGCTTTTCAACCTCGTTTTTGAGCACCTCCATTCCGTGCCCCGAGCGAAAGATGAGCGCGTTTAGCGCGCCGACGGTGACGCTTATCTCCTCCTTGTCAAAATGCCGCTTGAGCCAGGGGAGCAGCTGCGCGTCGGTAGACTTTGGGAAATTCAGAATGTCAAAGGTCTTGGAATACTTATTCATCAGCTTGCTCGGACGCTTGGGCGTTCCGGGGTCAAAGCCCTCGGTCGTGAGAAGCATAACGAAGACGGTGTAGGGATGAGAGTCCTTCAAAAGAAGGAAATCCTCGAACGCGGAAAGCGCCGAGCCCTTCATATGCTCAAGGTCGGCATACCTCCACTCGACGAGCTTGTATTCGCTCATCATAGGCGCGCTCTTGACCGCCTCGGTAAGCGCGGCTATTTCGATATCCGCACCGTCGAAGATTATATGATTGAACGGGGAGAAGACGGGGTCGTCAAGAATAACGTCGCGAAGAGCGGATATATAGTGCTTCTTGAGGTATTCCTCCTCGCCCGCGAAGATATACCAGCCGCCGACGTTTCCCGATTTCAGCCTTGCCTTAAGTTCGTTTAAGTCCATTATGCCTCACGCCTTTTCGACTCTGACGGAGAAGCGGACCTCCTTGTCCGCACCTCCGACGGTCATATCGTAATGTAAAGCGAGCCTTCCGCCCGCGTCGCCAAGCTCGCACTTGACCTGCCTCGTGCTGACTGCCATATCAAAGGCAAATCCGCCGAGAGAATAAAGGGATACGTGGCGATGACCGCCTCTGAATACGAGAGTTGACTCAATAGCGCCGCAACGCTTGACGGTGACCTTTCCCCCGTCGGTTATGATGCGGCACTCCACCTTGCCCGACTCGGTGAGCTCTGTGTAAAGGATAACGAAGCCGCCGTCGGTTTTTTCATAGAGCCCTTCGGTAACGAAGGATATAACTTCACTCTCGCCTCCGTCATTCTTGACGGAAGAACGGATATGAAGCTTCGCTTTTTCTGATGCTGACATAAGCCACCTCGCAGGACAATCGTTGTAATAAAAAAGGAAGCCCGCTTTTGTATGAAAGCATTCTCACACTGTGTAATACAGATCCGACCGTGAGCGGCGGAGCAAGCTTTCGCGGGGCGTCCTTAGTAGTCTTATTTGCGCCTTTTCTTAATGTTGTACTCGCTGCGAGGATTGATAAAATCGCGCCAGTCAAGGCTACCTCTGTCAAGAGCCATAACGAGCACCTCAGCGGTCGCAATGTTGGTCGCCAAGGGAATGTTATGAACGTCGCAAAGGCGGAGAATGTTCATCTCCGTGTCGCTTTCTTCCTTCGCAGGATCGGTGCTTCTGAAATAAAAGAGCAGGTCAATCTCGTTATAAGAGATGAGAGAAGCTATCTGCTCCGTTCCCGCAGTTCCGGGAAGGTAGGTGTCTATATCCAAATCGGTAGCGTCGGATATATATCTGCCGGTCGTGTGTGTCGCGCAGAGATTGTGCTTGGCAAGTATTCCGCAGTACGCAATACAGAACTGCGCCATCATTTCTTTTTTATTGTCGTCAGCAATTATGGCAATATACATTGACTTGAACCGTTCCTTTCTCTAATAAAAATAGAAAAGTGTGCGTGCGAGAGCTCGCGCGCATTTCTTTTAATGGTTATTATAACACCTTTCTGTATGTTTGTCAATGGGAGAGGACAATTTTTAATTTCAAAAAAAGTTAAAAAAATGCGAGTTTGCCATTGTAAAAATGAAAAATATGTTGTATAATATAGGCTGACGAAATATGGCAAATAAGTTATGTTTTGGGAAAAATCGTATAATACGCCCGCCACGTATGGCGGCGAGCGGTGATAAATACATCAAGTGAAAGGTAAATCAGATTATGAAAAAATTCAGAAGAATAGGTGTTTTGACCTCCGGCGGTGATGCACCGGGTATGAACGCGGCAGTAAGAGCCGTTGCCCGTGCGGCAATTTCCTCGGGAGTTGAGGTTATGGGAATATATCGCGGTTATTCGGGACTTCTCTCGGAGGATATCCGTCCGCTTGACATTCGCGACGTATCAAACATTATAAACCGCGGCGGAACGGTGCTTTATTCCGACCGTTGCCCCGAGTTCAAGAGCGTAGAGGGTCAGATGAAGGGTGTTGAGGTTTGCCGCTCGCTCGGCATTGACGGTATCGTTGCCATCGGAGGCGACGGAACATTCCGCGGAGCTACCGACCTTACCAACCTCGGCATCCCCTGCATCGGAATCCCCGGAACTATTGATAACGACATTACCTCGACCGACAGCACGATAGGCTATGCAACGGCTATGAACACCGTCGTTGACCTCGTGGATATGATACGCGACACCAGCGAGTCGCACGCAAGATGCGCGGTAGTTGAGGTTATGGGACGCGGCGCGGGAGATATCGCACTTAACGCAGGTATCGCCTCCGGCGCGACGGGAATCGTTATTCCCGAGTTTGATTTTGACAAAGACGAGCTCTTCTGCAAGATGAAAGCGGCAAGGCAGGTTGGTAAGCGCAACTTTATCGTTCTGGTATCCGAGGCACTCGGTTCTGATTACGGACCTGCGCTGACCGAGGAAATCGAGAGCGTTATAGGAATTGAATCAAGATTCGTTCGCCCCGCTCACGTTATTCGCGGCGGAAGCCCCGTTATTCACGATCGCACCATGGCTACCCGTATGGGTGTGCGCGCTGTGGACGAGCTCTTGAAGGGCAACTCCAAGCTCGTTATCTGCGAGCGCCGCGGTGAGATAGTCACCGAGGATATAAATTACGCACTCGTGCTTGATAAGATGTACAAAAACAAGCTCACCGATGCCGACCTTTTGCCCTTCAGCGAGGAAGAGATTAGCAAGATGAGAGCCCGCGTTGACGAGAAGCACTCGAAGATGCAGGAGCTTTACGAGATAGCGAACAGAATAAATCTTTAATGAAATTCGGAAAAAAGCACTGCCGCAAGTTTTGGTGATGCTTTTTTCTTTCGGAAAGGGGTGGAGGATAGATGCAAATTGCGGCTCAAATCATCGGAATAGTAGTTGTTCCCTTGATGATGCTGTCCTATCAGCAGAAAACGCAGATGCGCATTATTATATTTCAAATAGTGTGCTCAACGCTTTTTGCATTCCACTATCTTCTGCTCGGAGCGATGGGCGCCTTCTTCGTCAACTCGATAGGCCTTGTGCGCGCCTTTGTGTACGCGCGCGGCAGTCGCGACGCGTGGGCTGCGCACCCTGCCTGGATTGGCGTTTTTTCGGCACTTTATTTCGTCGGATATTTCGTGACGCTGAAATATACGTACGAGACGGTTGATATTTGGATAATTCTCCTCGAGCTTCTACCGGTTTCCGCAGGAATACTTGCCAACTTTGCATTCAGAATGAGAGAGGCAAGGCTCGTTAAGATTTTATCCGCCTTCATATCTCCGCAGTGGCTGGTATACAATATCGCCAAGCTTTCGGTCGGCGGAATAATCAACGAGCTGCTCGTTTTCACCTCGATAATCATCGGTCTTGCAAGAGATACGAGAGAAAAAAAGGCGAACGAGCGCGCGGCACTTGAAAAAAGCCGTGCCGACGGAGGAGAATAAAGCTATGAAGGTTATACTTGCATCCGCATCGCCTCGCAGACGACAGCTGCTACGCGAGCTCTATCCGGATTTTGAGGTGATGGTCGCGGATATAGACGAGTCGCTTCCCGCGGGAGTCACTCCCGAAGAGGGGGTTCGTCTTTTGTCGGAAAGAAAGGGGGGCGCGGTGCTCGAAAGGGTTGCCGACCCAACCGCACTTATCATATCCTCTGACACCCTCGTTGAGCTTAACGGCGAGCCTCTCGGAAAGCCTACCGACCCGTCCGACGCCGCTCGTATGCTCCGCGCCTTGAGCGGTGCGGCGCACTTCGTTCGCACGGGCGTTGCCGTCCACTTTGGCGGTAGGGTTGCAAGCGGGGTTGCCTCAACGAAGGTAGTCTTCAAGGAGCTCTCCGACGAGGAGATTGCAAAATACGTCGCAAGCGGCGAGCCGATGGATAAGGCGGGCTCGTACGGAATTCAAGGCGCGGCGGGCGCTTTCGTTGAGAGGGTTGAGGGGGATATGGACACGGTTATAGGACTCTCGCTCGTCCTCACAAAAAAGCTCGCTGACAGTCTGTTAGGTTGATACCGTGTCGAGCTTTTTGAACGATAAATCCATACTTGAGGTAAATAAAAGTTGACAAAGAACGAAAAAAAGAGAAGAGTAGAGGAGCTCTCGCACAGGCTTGCCGAGCTGTATCCCGTATCCGAGTGCGCTCTTGAGTACGGGGGCGATCCTTGGCGGCTTCTCGTTATGGCTCGCCTTTCTGCACAGTGTACTGACAGACGAGTTAATATAGTTTCAAAAACGCTTTTCGAGAAATATCCGACCCCATCACTTATGGCGAGCGCGGATATCTCTGAGCTTGAAGAGATAGTTCGTCCGTGCGGTCTTTACCGTATGAAAGCAGAGAGCATAAAGGCTGCGTCGGAGATGCTGGTTAGCGATTTTTCGGGAGATTTGCCTCGGGATATGGACACTCTTTTGAAATTCCCCGGCGTTGGCAGAAAAATCGCCAATCTTCTGCTTGGCGACATATACAAGCTGCCTGCCATAGTCTGCGATACGCATTGCATAAGAATATGCGGAAGGATAGGTCTTTACCCCGAAAAAGAGAAGTCGGCAGAGCGCGTTGAGAAAATTCTGCGTTCCTTGATGGACGTGACGGACGGTAGCGATTTTTGCCATAGAATAGTCGAGTTCGGCAGAGAAATATGCTCGGCAAGGTCGCCGAGATGCGAGGTGTGTCCTATGAAGGATATCTGCCTGCATTTCGAGCGAAACAGCACGAAAAAGTGACACGGGTGGCACTTATGAAGAAAAAAATCAAGGTTCGCTTTCCCGTTTTGGTTGAAGGAAAGTACGATAAAATCACCCTTTCGTCAATAATTGACGCGAATATAGTCGTCCTCGGCGGATTTTCGGTCTTCAATTCCGAGCAGACGAGGAAGCTCGTGCGGAAGCTGGCAGAGAAGACCGACGTTATCCTACTGACAGACCCCGATGGCGGCGGCAGACAGATACGCTCCTATATCCTCGGAATTTTGCCGAAGGAGCGGGTGCATCAGCTTCATATCCCAAAAATCATGGGCAAGGAGGCGCGCAAGAGGCGAGCCTCGCGCTCGGGCACGCTCGGCGTTGAGGGAATGAGCCGCGAAATAATAGAGCGGCTGTTTTTACCCTTTGCCACAGAGCAAGCCGAGCAAAAGAATCCGGTGACCGTTATTGATTTTTATCGCGACGGGCTTTCGGGCGGTGAGGGCTCGGCGGCTAAAAGAGCGCGTCTTGCAGAGCGCCTCGACCTGCCGAAAGACCTTTCCTCAAAGGCGCTGCTTGAGGCGATAAATCTCATTTGCGGTAGGGAAGAATACGAAGCGGCTCTTAAAGAGATAGGCACTCAGAGCTGAGTTTTTTGAGGGGTGGTAACGCAAAACGGGCGTTACCACCTTTTGCTACGTTAAAATTATAAATATTTTGGCTTTAACTATTTACTTTTTCAAGTGAATGTGATATAATTAACAATTGGAAAGTTTCCAAAAAGCTTCAAAATTAAAAATTAATATAAACGGAGGAAAATCAATGTTAGAAAGAACCAAAATTTCTATGGATGGTAACACAGCTGCGGCTCACGTGTCCTACGCGTTCACCGAAGTTGCTGCTATCTATCCCATCACCCCTTCCAGCCCTATGGCTGAAGTGACTGATACCTGGTCGGCATCGAACAAGAACATCTTTGGCCAACCCGCAAAGAACATCTTTGGCGAGAACGTTAAGGTTGTAGAGATGCAGTCCGAGGCAGGCGCGGCAGGCGCAGTTCACGGCTCGCTTGCAGCAGGTGCTCTTACCACTACTTATACCGCATCCCAGGGTCTTCTTCTTATGATCCCGAATATGTACAAGATAGCCGGCGAGCTTCTTCCTTGCGTAATTCACGTTTCCGCAAGATGCGTAGCATCTCACGCTCTTAACATCTTCGGTGACCACTCCGACGTATATGCTTGCCGTCAGACCGGCTTCGCTATGATGGCAGAAACCAACGCACAGGAAATTATGGACCTTGGTGCAGTTGCTCACCTTGCAACCATTAAGGGCAGAGTTCCCTTCCTTAACTTCTTTGACGGCTTCCGTACCTCTCACGAGATTCAGAAGGTTGCTGCTTGGGATTATAAGGATCTTGCAGAGATGGTTGATATGGACGCTGTTGCGGCATACCGTAACAGATCTCTCAACCCCGAAACTCCCGCGCTTCGCGGCTCGGCAGAGAACGGCGATATCTTCTTCCAGCACAGAGAGGCGTGCAACCCCTACTATGATACTCTTCCTGCAGTCGTAGAGGAGTATATGGACAAGGTTAACGCAAAGCTCGGCACCGATTACAAGCTCTTCAACTACTACGGCGCACCCGACGCAGAGCGATTTATCATCGCTATGGGCTCTGTTTGCGACGTTGCATAGTAGGTTATCGATTATCTTCTTGCAAAGGGCGAGAAGGTTGGTCTTGTTAAG
>JAFTSQ010000001.1 GCA_017467205.1 Clostridia bacterium
CAACCTCTTCGTTGCAGGCTTCATATGCACTCCTCATATTAACTTCATCACCGGTAAGCTTACGAAGAAGGATAACGACCTTTATGCTAACTTCGGTACTACCGAGCTCAAGCTTCCTCCGGAAAAGTCGAACAACCCCGACCTCAAGGAGTACGTTGGTCAGGAGGTTATCTTCGGTATCCGTCCCGAGTCGATTCACGACGAGCCTATGTACCTTCAGTCCTTCAGCGAAACTCTTATGCCCGTTAACGTTGACGTTACCGAGCTTATGGGTGCTGAGATTTATCTCTACCTCGGCTTCGAGGGAATGGAAGACGCAACCAACGGCAAGAACATCATTGCCCGCGTTTCCTCTCGTTCCAAGGCTCGCGCAGGCGACAGCATCACCGTTGCGGTTGATACCTCCCGTATCCACATCTTTGATAAGGATACCGAGAAGTGCATCTGCCACTAATCTAAAATTCAAAGCGCATCTGCGGAACGCAGATGCGCTTTTTTTGTATAGGTTATGTCGATGAACGTAAAAAAGAGCAAGCAAGCGCACGATGTACTTGTGCCAAAGGCTCCCTCCGGGAGGGAGCTGACGCCGTAGGCGACTGAGGGAGAGTGCGCAAATTGAAAGTGATAGCTAATCTCAAGATTACGCAGGCTCCTTCCACCGCAAGCGGTCCCCCTTCCTCTCGGAGGAAGGCCCTCTTAATTAACCCGTTTACGGTTAGCAAAAGTTGTTATCTTAACTTCCTCGGCGTATCGATAAGCCCTGTGAGATAGTCGAGCGAAACGTTGTAGTATCTTGCCAAAGCAATCATACGTACAAGCGGAATTGCTCTTTTGCCGTTTTCATATTGTGCGTAGTAGGATTGACTTGTGCCTATAATTTTTGCGATTTCTTCTTGACTCTTATCGGCATCTTCTCTAAGATCCCTTAGTCTTTGATATGAGTTCATTTTTTATCACCTTGTGCTTTTTTGAAAATTATAACACAAATGAACTAATAAGGGTTGACATTAGTTCATTTGTGAACTATAATATGTATAGTTTGCTTTTGAACTATAAAGAAAGGTGAGTAAAAATGAAACAAATACTTGAAAAACTGTGGAATGAATATCTTTCAGAGGTGTGTGCTGCGATAGACACCGAAGAAGAGCGAGAGCTTACGAAAAAGGTTGCAAAGCTGCACGAAAAGCTGAATGACCTCTTAAACGAGGAGCAAGAGCTTGCAGTAGAAAAATATCTTGACGCGCGTTGTGATATCGACGCACTGTTTTTGAGAAAGGCGTTCTTCAAGGGGTGCGAATTCTCGGTTTCGTTTCTTTTAGCGTCGTGGAATTTCGGGAAATAAATTTCTTTAGCAAATACTCGCGAATTTTGTCAAATTCAAAAATGCAGATGCTCGGTTTTTCTCAAGCAAAACGAGAAATATGACAACAATTGTTTGCAAAAATGCCAAAAATCAAGCCGTGACGCGCAAAAATGACGAAAAGGTATTGACTATTTTTTGATGTGTTGATATAATGTATTTGAAGTAAAACGAGCGAGGTGTAAGCTATATGGCAAGCAGCGGAACAGAAAAGGATATATTCTCCGCCGACCTTTCAAAATCGGGCTTTAAGCAGTACGAAAGCCGCGGCTATTACGAAAGTAATATAAAGAATGATAAGAATAACGTGAACGTGTCCTTTAAGGAATGTCGCCGCGCGGCAGAAAAGCTTATTTCCGCCTATTCGGCATATGCCACCGCGAAGGAAAACTACGACATAAAGCCCAAGGCTCGCAATCTTCGCCGCGTAGAAAACGCAAAGGACAACTTTGACGATGCGGTGAGCGCGTATCGCTTGAAGCTT
The DNA here is from genome assembly GCA_017467205.1 of Clostridia bacterium. The sequence goes on from JAFTSQ010000001.1 coordinate 1,845, forward strand.
GATTTTTTGAATAAGCATAACGCCGAGGTCGTCGCGCGTTACGAGGAATATTCCGAAATGCTCTCCCGCACCTCACCGCGTGCCGCCTCAAAGGTAGCGGACAAGGCGCAGAGATATACCTTTGAGTATGAAGAAAAGCGCGCGCAGCTGAATGATATGCTCGCGGAAATACCTCTTCCCGAGGAAAAGGTCAAGCCGGAAGAAGAAAAGCGCGAGAGCTCCTACGGTTTTGAGTCGACGAGCGTCGGCGTTGGCGCTCCCGAGCAACCGAGTGCACCGAAGACGGAGGTGAAGCCGCAGAGCGTCTTCCGTGAGTATGAGGAATACCGTCCGCAGATAAGATTTGCGCCCGTCAGCCTCGATATATCCGACAAGGTCGAGCGCGCGGTTGATTTCGCTATCCAAAAGCTAACCGAGGCGCTTGAAGAGAAAATCGGCGAATATGCAAAAGGCTTGAATTTGCCCGCGCTCGAGAGCAAAGCCTGTGAGGGTGAAAAGGTAGCACAGCCTATGGCTGACTCCGACGTGCAGGCGGTTATAGAAAAGACAGGCGCGCTCGCCGAGGGTGTCAGTGCTCTTATGGCAAGGCTTGACGCTATGGCGGCAGACCTTTCGCGCATAAGCGACAGCTATCAGCAGATAGAAAACAAGCTTCGCGAGATAAACGAAGCGCAAAAGCAGACCAACGATATGCAACGCTCGACCGCGCGAGAGGCGCAGGGCGTTCAGGTAAATCAAAGGCTTATAAATCAGGAGCAAAACGATATTGCCCACGAGCAAGCGCTCCTCCGGGAAATGCAGAAGGGCGCTTCCGAAAAGCAGAAGATTCTGACCGAGGCGCAGGCGCAGCTCCTGGATTCGCAGAAGACCGTGCTTGAAACCCAAGCCACCCTCGAGGAATCGATGAAGACGGTAATGCGTACGCAGCGCGATATTATCAATACGCAGCAGTCGATAGTTGCGGGAAATGCAAAGAGCATTGAGTCGCAAAAGGAGCTCACGGCTCTGCAAACCGAGGCGCAGAATATGCAGAAGGAGGCGGCGTCAGTTCAGCGCCAGCTCATCCGCGACCAGCGGGCAATAGGCGAAAAGCAGGGCGAGATTGCAGATATACAAAAGGCGCTTGGAGCTGCTGTCAAGGATGCCTTAAAGGAGCAAAAGACTGCTCTTAAAAAGGCAATGCCGCAGCAGTAAAACACCCATTTTTGTGCAACGGGTGCGACATATAAAGGAAAAAGACGCGAAAAATCGCGTCTTTTTCCTTTATATGATATTATTGATAGCTTCTCGAAGCTCGCGGCGAAGTGCGGCAAGGCAGATATCGAAATCCGCTGACGAAAGCTTTGACAAAAGCGCTTGCCTGTTATCTATCATGGAGATAGGGAAGAGTGGCGAGCGGCAGTCCGACCGCCTTGCCGTCAATTCAATCTCGTGAAGCAAAGCCTCGCATTTTTCGCGCCTCGTGTCAATAAACACGGGCGTTTTTGCTATAAGCGAAAATATTGCTCCGTGAAGCCGCTCGCTGACAGCCATTTTGCACTCTCCGATAAGCGAGATGGCGGACTGCTTGTCCTCTGCAAAATAAAGCGGAACTCCAAGCGCATCGGCTATCTCCTTTGCCCGTTTTGTATCTTGGCGGCGAAAGACCGAGATTATCCTCGGCGAGAGAGCCGACTCAGTGGCGATTCGTTTTATTTCTCGAACGTCAAGCGTGCCGTCCTTTGAGAGAATAAAAGCAACGAGCTCACCCTTCGGCGTTAAGGTTGGCGGAATGGAGAAGCATAGGTCGGGCATTCTGACGGCGGCTCTTTTCTGTGCGCCCTCGGTGAGCGTGCACAGAGCGTCAAGCTCGAGCATATCGCGAGAGGTGCGAAGACCTAAAAGCTCGCATTTTGATAGTGCGCCGAGAGTATATCTGCGCCAAAGCCGCCCATTTATCTCGCCGAGCCCCGAGGAGAAGAGAAAAACTCTCTTTCCGTGTCGCGCGGCGTATCTTATCGCCTCGCAGTAGTAGACGAGCGAGCGCCTGCTCGTTTCGTTCTGCATAAGATTGCCGCCACCGAGAATAACGTAGTCGCTCGCTCTTATTCCGCGCGCGAGCTCTCGCGCTTTTGTGAGCTTGCTTTCTTTGCCGAAGCTACTCCCCGGGTAAATAACCTCAACCGACCTCGACTTTAAGATTTCGCGGAGTGCTATGAGCGTTTCCTCATCCCCGAGATTGCCGTAGCCGTAATAGCCGACGAGGGCGGCAGTCCTTCGCTTATTTCTTTTTGCGAGGCGGTAGGCGCGAATTGCGTCGAGCGCCATTCTCTCTGTCGAAAAGTCGCGCCTTATGCGCCAAGGTAAGTACCCGTGTAGAGTTTTTCGCAAGGATTCATTCAATATAAGCTCCTCGATATCGCGAAAAAGCAGCTCCTTCGTAGCCGCCTTTTCGCCACGCGCGCAAAAATTGCTTTCCTCCATTTTTGAAAAGCTTTCCTCGGTGAGTATTCCGCCGTAGCCCTCGTCACCGGAAATGATAACCGCGAGCCCGACTGCCGCCGCCTCAAGCGCCGCGCGGCTGACTCCGACGAAAATCTCCGCACCCGAAAGAATGGCGGCAACGTCGGTTCGCTTTCCGAGCAGCTTGACTCCCGAAAATCCGAGAGCCTCGTTCGCCGCGCGGACGCGCGAGCTTACCTCGGCAAAATCATCCCCGTCGCCAACTATCCATATCTCGTATTCGGGGTGATTGCGCAGCAGCTTAACGGCGGCATCGGCAAGAAGCTTTGCCGTGAGGCTTCTGCCGAGGTCGAGGCGCGAGGTGTGAATTATCCGCTTTTTCGTCGGCTCGCATTTTGAAAACACCTCGCCGTCAATACCGTTTCTCGTGAGAATTATCCGCCGCTCGTCAAGCACGTACTCTTTTGTGAGATAGTCCTTGATATCCTTGCTGACGGCGAGAGTTGCATCGCCCCAGCGTGATAAGCGGCGCTTCAAGCCGAGCGAGAAGCAGAGGTGCGCCGTCACCACAAGAGGCGTCGGTCGGTTTTTCAGTATGAGATATGCGAGGGTGGCGGCGTAACGCGTGTGCGCGTGAACTGCGTCGTAGTGCGCCCCTTCAAGCTCGCGAAGTATTATTTCCCGACATTTCATAGCCGACGCGGGCGACTGCTTTTGCATAGGCGCGAGAATGCACCGAACGCCTATTCTTTCCGCCCGCTCGACGTACGCACCGCCGGCGCTTATCAGACTGACCGCCACTCCCTTTTTTATAAGTGCGTGCGAGAGGTCAAGTATATGAGTTTCAGCACCGCCGATATCAAAGGCGGCGGCAAGCATCAAAATTTTCATATTCCTCCCCAAAAAACAAAGCTCCCCACCGGTCTGTCGCCTTTTGACAGTGGTAGGGAGTCTTTAATATAATTGCTATCAGATAATAACGGCGTTATCCTCGTCCAAAGCATCCTGCTCTGCAACCGCAAGCTGAACGTGATATGCGTCGATTACCGCATTCTCAAGCGCTACTCTGAAATCCGAGTTGATGGGATGTACGATATCGCGGTAGGTGCCGTCGGGATTCTTTCTCGAGGGCATAACGATGAAGAAGCGCTCTCTTGCGTAAATGACCTTTATGTCGTGAACTGCGAGGCAGTCGTCAAAGGTGACGGATACGATAGCCTTCATAGGTCCTTCGTCAAAGAACTTTCTGATTTTAATGTCTGATATTTGCATTTCTTGTATTTCCTTTCCTGCGATGTAAACTTTTTTCGCGTTATGAATATAGTATACAATAAGTTTGTTAAAAATATTCGGTGTAAGGTGCGGAAAATTTTTAATTATCTGTTTATAATTCGCGAATATAGAATGTACAAACTATTAACGAAACAGGGAAGGTTATCAAGTGTTGTCAAAAAAGTTAGATGAAGCTCGAAGGTCGCGAATTCTTGATGTGTTGGAAAAGAGTGGGGGGCGTGTACATTTTATCGGGGTCGGCGGCGTTTCAATGTCGGCTCTCGCCGCATTGACGAGAAGGCTTGGCGTGAGAGTCAGCGGAAGTGACAGGGAAGAGTCGAAAACCTTGCGCGATCTTGTGAGCCTTGGTGTTGACGCGAGGGTCGGGCATTTTCCCGAAACGGTTTCGGGAGCGGCGCTCGTCGTCTACTCTCTTGCGGTGAAGGATGACGACCCGGAGCTTCGTCGCGCTGCGGACGAGGGGATACTAACCGTCAGCCGCGCCGAATATCTCGGCGCTCTTATGCTGCGCTACGGCACGCGCATCGGAGTATCCGGCAGTCACGGCAAGAGCACGGTGACGGCGATGCTCGGCAGGATATTTTCAATGTCGTACCGTCACCCGACGGTGCTCTCCGGCGCACCTCTTTCGAATAACTCGTCCTACCTCTTCGGCGGAGAGGACGTTTTAATATATGAAGCCTGCGAGTATCGCGGCGCGTTTTTGTCCTTCTCGCCAAGCATTGCTCTAATACTGAACGTGGATTTTGACCACCCGGACTGCTACGCAAGCCTTGGAGAGATAGAGGACGCATTCGTTTCTTCAAGTGAGGGCGCGGCACTTTCGGTTGTCAATATAGACTCGGAGGCGGCACTTCGCGTTTATCAAAGGATAAAGGGCAGGAAAATTTCGGTCGGCAAGTCTATGAGCGCCACCTACCGCTACGAAATAGTTGTAGATAACCCCTGTCCTACGTTTAATATATATCATATGGGCGCGTGGGTCGCAGCTCTGACGCTCTCGGTGATAGGTGAGCACAGTGCTGCCAATGCTACCGCCGCCTTTGCGGTTGCAAGCGAGTACGGCATTGCGCAAAGGAGTATTCGCTCTTCACTTGAATGCTTTTCGGGAATTGCGCGCAGGGCGGAGCTTGTAGGAAAATTTAACGGCTGTCCCGTGTACTATGACTACGCCCATCATCCGAGCGAGATACGCGCGAGCATTGAGGCATTGAGGAAGCTTCACCCAGGTAAGATAACGGTTGTCTTCAAGCCACATACATACACTCGCACAATGGCGCTCTTTTCGGATTTCGTGTCTTCGCTCTCGCTTGCCGACAGGGTGATACTTACCGAAATATATCCCGCAAGAGAGAGCCCGATTCCAAACGTAACCTCTGAGCGCTTGGCGGAAGAGATAGGGGGGCGTGCGTCGTTTTCTGCCGATTCTTCTGTTTTTGACGCGCTCTCTGACACGCGCGAGGGCACTATCGTTTTGATGGGTGCGGGGAATATGGACGAAATAAAGCGGAAAATCGCGGGCAATGGATAATTTTTTCTTGACAAACGAAGGATTCGATAGTAAAATGGTTAAGAAAAGAAGCCGAAGCTCTCGGCTTCTCTAGGTTCGACTAACACGCAGAAAAACTGCAAATAATACAGGAGGTGAACTGTGGTGGCGGACGCCGGTCGAAGTAGATACTTAAACAAAACTTTAATATGTCGGGCGTTTGGCACGGGTAAGCCTTTTTAGGTCGTTCTATCCGGGCGCGCTTCGGCGCGCCTTTTTTGCGCCTTTGCCCGACGGGGAGGGAAAAATGGAGAAGAACGAATTTGAAATCACCAAAGCGGTCGGCGGCACGGATTTTTTGGAATCTGCGGACTGCAGTCTTCCAAGCACGGAGGAGCTTTGCCGCCTTATTGATGAAAAGAATCTGAAGGAGATACGATATCTTACCGAGGATATTCCGCACGCCGATATGGCAGAGATACTCTCGGATATGAAAAAGCTCTATCGCGTCAGCCTCTTCAGGCTGCTTTTGAAGGAGCAAGCGGCAGAGGTCTTCGTTGAGATGGACTCCGAAGCACAGAAGGATATCATAGACGCCTTCAGCGACGCAGAGCTCTCGGAAATGCTCTCCGAGCTCTATCTTGACGATACCGTCGACCTGATAGAAGAAATGCCCGCGAACGTGGTGCGCAGAATAATCGGCAACTCCACGAGCGAAAACCGCAGTATAATCAACCGCCTCTTGAAGTATCCGAAGGACAGCGCGGGAACTATTATGACCACCGAGTACGTCAGGCTTAATAGGCAAATGACGGTCGCCGAGGCGCTTGACCACCTTCGGCGCGTTGCGGTGGATAAGGAAACGATATATACCGCGTATATAACCGACTCGCGCCGTCATCTTGAAGGACTCGTTACGGCAAGAAAGCTTCTAACCTCGCCGCTTGATACGCCGATTAAGGATATTATGACGGATGCGGTAGTGTACGTAGCAACGACCGAGAACAGAGAGGACGTTGCAAGAAAGTTCGATAAATACGGCTTTATAGCGTTGCCCGTCGTTGATAACGAATGCCGCCTCGTCGGTATAATCACGGTCGACGACGCTATCGAGGTCATCAAGGAGGAAACCGAGGAGGACTTCGCAAAGATGGCGGCTATCACGCCGAGCGAAAAGCCGTACGTCAAAACTAGCGTCGGCGAGCTTTGGCTTGCAAGAATTCCGTGGCTTTTGCTTCTTATGATATCCGCAACGCTCTCGAGCACTATTCTGGGCCGCTTTGAAGCGGCACTCCCGAGCGTGCTTATCCTCTTTGTTCCGATGCTTATGGACACGGGCGGAAATTCGGGCAGTCAGTCCTCGGTCACTTTGATACGCGGACTCTCTCTTGGCGAGATAAGCTTTTCGGATATCCTCTTCGTTGTATGGAAGGAGCTTCGCGTCGGAGTCCTTTGCGGTCTGTCGCTCGGCGCTGTTGCGTTCGGCAAGGTAATGCTCGTGGATAGGCTCTTGATGAGCAATCCGAACGTCACCGTCTGGGTCGCCCTTTCGGTGTCGATAGCTCTGTTTGCCACCATAGTCGTCGCAAAGCTCGTTGGTGCAACGCTTCCGCTTCTTGCCAAGCGGATAGGCTTTGACCCTGCGGTAATGGCGTCCCCCTTCATCACGACGGTGGTTGACGCAATGTCCTTGGTGCTATATTTCTTTATTGCCAAGCTGATGCTCGGACTATAACAAAAAACGGCGAATTTTTCGCCGTTTTTTTCATTCTTTCTTGACAGAGAAGCTGAGTAATGCTAAAATACAACTGTCCGATAAACAAGACAGAAAGAGGTGTCCTATGCCGAAGAATGAAAAATACAAGCAAAAGCTTTTTCGTCTGCTTCAAATACTTATGGAAAAGACCGACGAGGAGCACGGTCTTTCTATGCCCGAGATAATACGCGCTCTTGAATCGTTTGGTATCAAGGCAGAGCGCAAGAGCATTTACGATGACCTCCTGACGCTTGAGGAGCTCGGCTTCACGGTGGCGAAAATGAATACACGCCCCCCAAGATACACACTTGAGGAGCGCATTTTTGAGCTCGCCGAGCTGAAGATGCTCGTTGATGCGATACAGTCTTCAAGATTCGTCAGCTCCAAGAAATGTCGGGAAATAATATCAAAGCTCGAGCTCTTTGCAGGCGAGCATAGCTCGCGTGAGCTTTCCAGACAGGTGTACGTTGAGGACAGAGTCAGAAATATGAATTCCTCGGCGTTTTACAACGTGGACACCATTCATTTTGCTATAAACTCCAACAAGCAGATAACCTTCAAATATTTCGATTACGACGTGGAGAAGAAAAAGGCTTTGCGCCACGGCGGCGAGCCGTACACCGTTTCTGCGGCGGCACTGCTTTGGAACGACCAGAACTACTATCTCGTAGGATACGACGAGCGCGAGGGAATAATGAAGAACTTTCGCGTGGATAAAATGCAGAACGTGACGGTAACGGATGAGCAAAGATGCGAGGCGGTGAGCTCGTCGCGCTTCAATCCTGCGGTTTATTCGCAAAAGCTTTTCGGAATGTACGGCGGAAAAGAGGAGCTCGTGACGCTCGAATGCCGCGAGAAGCTCGCAGGCGTTATCATCGACCGATTCGGTATAGAACCAACCTTCACGAAAACCGATTTCGGCTTCAAGGTATCGGTAAAGGTTATAGTCAGCCCGAATTTCTTTGCTTGGGTGCTCGGCTTTGGCAAGGATATGCGCATAATCTCACCGCTTTGGGTTAGGGAAGAGTTAATCTCTGCTATTCGGGAAATATCGGAAAATTACCGCTTACCAGAAAGCAGCTTATAAGCGTTGTAGGCTAAAATTGCGCTCCCGCGCGCAAGAACGCTCTCGTTAAAGATAGCCTCGGGACTGTGAAGCGCGCCGCGCTCTCCTGCCGACATAGCAATCATCAAAGAGGGGATTTCCCTTGAAATATAGGCGAAATCCTCTGAGCCTCCGCCACTTTCCGTCGGGGGCAAATCCTTTGCGGAAATAACCGAATCACCGAGGAGCTCTTTCGTGTTGGCAAGCACTGCACGTGAGAGCTCCTCGTCGCATATAAGGGGTGGACAATCGGCGAAAAACTCGACACGCACCCCGACTTTCATAGCAATCGCCACCCCTAAACACACCTCGTTTATCCTCTCGCCGAGGCGTTTTTTCTCGACCTCCGAATAGGAGCGGACAGTCCCCTCAATTACCGCCTCGTCGGCAATAGCGTTTGCTGCGCAGCCGCCCGAAAGCCTGCCTACTGTAAGACGGGAACGGGATGCAATCTCGCGTGCGGCAACGGAGGCGAGGGCGGAGTATATATGAGCTGCCGCGAGGAGTGCGTCACGGCTTTTCTCGGGAGTAGCGCCGTGAGAGCCCTCGCCCTTGACGGCTATTCTGAAAAAGGAGGCGGCAGGAGCGCTGACGCCCTCGGGAATCACGACCTTGCCGCTCTCCATACCGCCAAGGGTAAGATGTATCATAAGCGCCGCTTGCGGTCGCGGAGCGTTGAGAATTCCGTTCTCTATCATATCGCGCGCTCCGGCGAGTATCTCCTCGGCAGGCTGAAGCATCAGCCGTACACGCCCTTGAAGCTCGCTCTCGTGATTTTTCAAAATTCTCGTCGCGCCGAGAAGCATTGCGGTGTGCATATCGTGGCCGCAGGCGTGCATATTTCCGTTCGTTGCACGAAAGATTAAATCTGTTTTTTCCGGTATCGGTAGCGCGTCCATATCTGCGCGAAGGAGCACCGTCCGCTTGCCATCTCCTATCTCGGCTCTGACACCGCACCTGCCCAAAGGCTGCCCCTCGCATCCAATAGCCTTAAGTCTATCCATAACGAACCTTTGCGTCTTCGGAAGCTCAAAGCCGACCTCCGCCGTCCTGTGCAGATACCGTCTTTCCAAAAGAAGCTCTCCGCCAAGCGACTCCGCTTCCTTCATTATTTCGTTAGTCCTCATAAATTAACCCCTTTGTTTGCAGGTCCGTCAAGTATATTTCCGTCTTCGCCAAAGCGCGAGCCGTGGCAGGGGCAATCCCAGCTTCGCTCGTGCGGATTCCACTTCAGCGCGCAACCGAGATGCGAGCATCTTTTCTTCTTCGGCGTCAGCAGCCCTTTTGCAGAGGAGAGAATATTCTCGCCGAGTGTCTTCGTTAACATCGAGCGCGACGGGTCGAATACCGAGCTGTACTCGCTCTTGCCGTTAATAATAAGGTCGCGAATGACCTCCGCTCCCGCCATAGCCGTGCTCATACCCCATTTGTTAAAACCGGTTATAACGTAGAGGTGCGGCGTGCGCCTTGAGTACTGCCCGATATAGGGAACACTGTCGAGAGTAATGCAGTCCTCTGCGGCGAATTTTGCCACGATTTCAGCGCACGGGTAGCACTTTTTCGCAAAATCCTCAACGATTCCAAAGCCGCCGCCATCCTGTGCTACCTTGTGCGCTCCGCCTCCTATCAGAAGAGTGTCGCGATAGCTTCGGTGGGAGTAGCCGGACTTATCCTCGTCAAGATATACCCCCGAAATCAGCGGCGCACCCTTGAGCGCTACAAAGTAGGAACGATTCTGGTGCATCTTCAAAAAGAATGCGCCGTGGCGGTTGAGTATCGGAAAATGAGTGGCAACCACGGTTCTTTTTGAGTATATTCTGTATCCGCCCTCGGCGGTGGCTACCCCCTTTTCGATATTGACTATGCGCGTCCGCTCGTATATCTTAAGCTCTCTTGCCAAGGCGTGAGCGAGCTTTACTATATTGATTTTTCCTTGGTTTGAAAACCTTATAGCACCAACCGTTTCAAAGGGAAGGGGTGTGAGGTTTGTAAGGCTTGCAGGATAGCCTATCGACTCGAGGGCGCAAAGCTCATCCTCGAGCCTCTTCTTCGAGTTTCTTGAGTATATATAAGAGTCGCATCTTTCAAAGTCGCAGGGGTAAAGGTGGGATAGCGTGTCAAATTTTTCGACCGCATCGGCGTTTGCCTTCAGATAAAGGACGGCAAAATCTTTGCCGTACCGCTCTATCAGCTCGGAGTATATCAGCCCGTGCTGTGCCGTCACCTTGGCGCTGCTGTTTGCCGTCGTTCTTCTGCATATGCGGTCGGCCTCTGCAACTATGCAGTCGACGCCTGCCTCTTTAAGTCTGTAAGCTGTGAGAATTCCCGCAATTCCGCCGCCTATTACGAGCGTGTCGCAACTTGCGTCCTCGGTCAAGGGCGGGTATATCGCGGTTTTAACTCCAACCTCGAAAATCGAACTCATCTCGTCTGTGCCTCTTTTGCTTTTTGCTCTATTTTCTCACGCAAGCGCTCACTTATTCATAAAAGAGGCGACCTCGCACGTTTTTTAACAGTTATTGAACATTTCTCCCCCGTCATTGACACGAGGGATCTTTTGTGTTAAAATATATGGCGAACGATTTTTTTGCAAAAACTTCATTTAAGGAAACAGATATGGAAGATTTTGAAAGATACGGCGACTACAACGATACTGACGACGATTACGCCGGCGGTCGCGGCGAGCCCATTATGCTCATACTGAAGATACTGACGGGGCTTGTTTGCGCTTTGGTTATCGGTGTCGTTTTATTCAGAATAATACTTTTCAACTATTATCCCGACAATATTAAAAATATCTATTTCAACGATGAGCTTACCGAGTATTATAACGCTCAGGACGGCAATATCGGCGCGAGAACGCAGGACCTTCGCTTCCCGTACGACGATAGTGACCTCGGTAATTTCTTCTGTGACAATCTTATTATCATAGACGGGGTTGACCAGCTTCAGCTTTCCGTCAGATTCAACGTTTCTGCTATGGCTGATATTGAGGAAAGATATAAGCTCGAGAACCTCGACCCCGACGACGAAACGCTCCTTTCCTTCCGCCTTTACGATAACTACGGCAGGGCGTATGAGGATATCGTCTATTCCGAGCGCGACTCGTTTGCTATGTACCGCTACTATAAGCTCGTATTCGACGGCGTGGTGCTTGAGGATACGGGGGATGGAAAATTCCCTGAATGGATCAGGCTTGAGGTCTTCGTAGGCGATAACGAAGAGCCCTATTCCTACGTTCTCGTTTATGAAAACAACGTGGATTTTTCCACCTTCTCCGACTATGCACTTTCGGCAAAGGAGAAGCCGAATGATTAACGAGCTCTCTATAAGACCAAAGCCGCAAAGCAAGCTTGCCGACCGCGTTTTTTACAGTCTTCTGCTCGTCGCGTTTGCGATTATTGCAGCGTCGTATCTTGCAGAGCGCGGTCGCGGATTGATATCCCTCGCCGCCGTCATAGTTATAGTGGCGGCGCTCTCGGTCTATTCGAGATTTATGGCAGGGGAGTATTCCTACGATATTACCTACGATTCACAGGACACACCGCTTTTCGTAGTAAGGAAATTTTCGGGTAAGCGCGCAACCACCCTCTGTAATGTCGAGCTTTCCGCCATCCGCTCGGTCGATATCCTCGAGGACGGAAAGGACACAGAGCGCACCTCAAAGGAGGCGCGGCGCTATAATTATTCTCCGACGCTCGGCAAGGCGCGGCGCGCGAAGCTCACCGTTAAAACGAGATACGAAAGCTCGGTCATTCTTATCGAGGGGACAGACGAGTTCTTTGCGCTTCTTTCCGCGTATGCAAATGAGGCGCGAGAGATAGCGCTTCGGGATGACGAGTGAGGCTGTTAAAAAAAGAAAGAGGGTAGCTCAAGCTGTAAAAAACTTGAGCTACCCTCAAATACGTTAGGGGATAGGGGGATTTGTGAGCGGGATTTGCGCCCAAATGCGCCATCCACTTGCAAAAAAAGACCCCCGCTGATTGAAGGCGGGGGTTGGAGAATGCAAAATTAATAGCCAAGCCAGGGTGAATCTCCGAAAAGACCCGTATCAGTGATAGGGCTCGAAGTAATGATATCATCCTTGCTGAACTCAAGTATTTCGCATTCGGGAGTAATGTATTTCATATAGTACCTCCGTTGTACGATATGAAAGCATAACTGATTGCAATATTATTATATCATAGCCCCCCGCAAAATGCAATAGTCGCAGAAAATTTTTTTCACTTTTGTGCAACCTGCGCTAAAGCGCACCCCGGATTTGTGCAATATAGTTCAAATGCGCAAAAGAAAAAGGAGTACGAACAAGCCGTTCATACTCCTTTTTTTGTGAAGTTTACTTTCTTCTCAGCCCGATTATCAAAAACGCAAGAATCAAAGCTGCGCCGCCTGCAATTATCAAGAGTGTGTATGAATCCATAACTCGTTAACTCCTTTTGTTGTCTTAATTCTCGCTTGAGGCGCTTTGCGAAGTTCTTTTTTTGATTTTTGACCGTCTTGAGCGAGCCTTTCTTCTGATATTGCTCTTTTCAAGCCCCGTGCGGTACTCGTTCAATCTCTCCTCTGTGGCGGTGTATACCGTCTTTTTTACCCTCCAGGTGTCATTGAAATTCCTGTAAAGCTTCAAGGAAAGAAGCATCTCGCCGTCCTTCTGGCACTTGAACGGCGCGGTGTAGCGCTGACCCTTCGAGTGAAGGAGCTTTCCTGTCGAGCGCATAGGCTTTTTGCAGACGGGGCAGAGGGGGGATTTTATCGGCTCGTCGTCAAAGAGCTCCTCTATCGTAACGTATCCGTCGCCGCCCGCATCCGCGTCGCCAAGGGTTTCTTCCTCGAGGTAGTCGCCGTTTCTTGAATCGTAGGTCTTAATTCCTTCGCCAACGTTGAGCTTTGCGGCAACGAGGGCGGTAAAGTATGCGTCGTTCAGCGCGTCGTGCGCCGGCAGATTTTGCGGAATATCGAAGTATTCCATAGCGTATTCGAGCGAGCGCTGCTTCGAGAGCCCGTCAGTCTGCGTGTTGAATATCTTCTGAAGGTCGTACGTTCTGTCGAGCCAGGCTGACTCTATATCGTTTACGTGGAAGTTTTCCTTAAGCATCGGAATGTCGTCGGGTCCCCAGGTCAGAAAGGCGAAGCTTTTGCCGCACCACTTTTTGAATCTTACGGCTGCCTCGGTAAGCGGCGTTCCAACGTCCATCTGCTCCTGCGTGATGCCTGTCAGCTGGGATACGTGGCGGTGAAGCTTCTTAAAGTATTTCGGCTTAACGATTATCTGGTACGAGCCGCAGGGGTTCATATCCTCGTCGAGCTTGACCGCGCCTATCTGAATGACCTCGCCGCGCAGGCGCGAGGAGAGCTGCTTTTGTACGGCAAGAGCCTTCTGCGCGTACGCCTGATTCCATTCCAGGTCGAGTGTTATATAGTACATTAAATTAATACCTTTGTCTTTAGAATTTACAATACCCACCAATTATAGCACTTATTGGTAAAGATGTCAAGTGCACGGCTATCTTATTCCTTGAACTGATAGGAGTAGAGCTTTTTGTATTCGCCGTCAAGCTTCATCAGCTCCTCGTGCGTTCCCGACTCAACTATTCCGTGCTCGTCGAGCACAACAATCTTATCTGCGCGTTTGATTGTCGAGAGCCTGTGCGCCACGACGAGAACCGTTCTTCCCGCAGAGAGCTTTTCAAGCGACTCCTGAATGAGCATTTCCGTTGCGTTGTCAAGAGCGCTCGTAGCCTCGTCAAGAATGAGGAGCTTCGGGTTTTTCATAAACATTCTTGCAATGGCAATTCTCTGGCGCTGACCGCCCGAGAGCTTAACTCCGCGCTCGCCGACCTCGGTGTCGTAGCCGCAGGGGAGGGAGGCTATAAAGTCGTGAATGTTGGCAAGCTTTGCCGCCTCGATTATCTCTTCCTCGCTTGCGCACTCGGTGCCGTAGGCGATATTATCGCGAAGCGTTCCGCCGAAGATAACCACGTTTTGCGATACCGTTCCGATATTGCGGCGCAGGCTCTTCAGCGTGATATCCGAGATATCGACGCCGTCGAGAAGAATTCTTCCCGAATCGATATTATAAAAGCGCGGAATAAGGTTGCAAACGGTGGTCTTTCCACCGCCCGACGGTCCGACGAGGGCGACGGTTTCACCCGCATTAACCGTCAAGGAAAAGTCGGATATAACGAGCCTTTTGGAAAGCGAGGAGTCGCCGTAGCCGAAGCTTACGTTCTCGAACTTTATCTCGCCGCGCACCTCGGAAATCTCGACACGCCCCCGGTCTACCTCGCCATCAAGCGCCATAATCTCGGTAAATCTTGAGAAGCCCGCCATACCCTCCTGGAGCTGTTGGAAGAGGGCGACGAACTTTTGCACGGGTGTCATAAACATACTCGTGTAAAGTATAAATGCCGCAAAATCTCCCGCATCTATTTTGCCGTAATAGAGGAACATACCGCCGATGAAGATTATAAGCAGGTATAGAATATCCGTCGAAAACTGCATTACCGCCTCAAACCTGCCGAGCGCCTTCATAGCACCCGAGCGGAATTTGACGAACAGTTGGTTTTCAGTAGTGAACCTTTCGGCTTCTATATGCTCGGCAACGTAGGACTTCGTTTCTCTTATTCCCGAAACCGAGTTTTCAACTCTGACGTTGACCTCGGCTATCTGCCGCTTTGACGCCTTCATAGCGCTTGAAAGCGAGCGCCGCGAGAGTATAGCAAATAAGGCAATGACAGGCAAAAACGCGAACATCATGAGCGTCAGCGTTACGTTGATATTGAATAGCATAACGAACGCGCCGACGAGCATCAGCACGGCGAGAAAGAGATTCTCAGGGCCGTGGTGAGCAAGCTCGGCAACGTCGAAAAGGTCGGTGACGAGCCTTGATATCAGGTCGCCGGTCTTGTGATTATCAAAGTAGGAGAAGGGGAGCGTTTCGTATTTTTTAAAAAGGTCGCGCCTCATATCGCCCTGCATCCTGATGCCAACCACGTGACCGTAGTAGCCGACGATATAGTTGCAGATAGCCTTGACTATATATATCACTACCAGAAAGATTGAGGCGGCAATCAGCGCCTTCGTCGTTTCGTCGTAAACGTATTCGTTGATTATTTTTCTTACTACCGTGGGGTAGAAGAGATTGCACAACGCAATAATAACCGCCGCGAGCATATCTATCACGAAAAGCCTTAGGTGCGGCTTGTAGTAGCTTACAAATTTTCTAATCATTTTCAGTATCCGTTCTTGTAGAGAAGAAGCCTTGCCTCTTCGCTTCCCGCCGTGACGCCGTGCTTTTCTGCGAGCAGCTCGGCGTTATGCTTGAAATCTATCTCGCCGCTCTCGCAAAGCCTTGAGATAACCCTTTTTATCTCCTCTATTGCGTATCCCTTTGCCGCAAGCTTTCCTAAAATTCGCTTAGGGCCGCGCAGAGCTCTGTTTGCCTCGCGCTCAACGAGAATTGAAAGCTGGCGCTCTTCGTTTATATATCCGAGCATCACCATTCGCTTTGCGCTCTCCTCCGCCACCTCTTTGGAAAATCCTGCCGAGATAAGCTTTCGCTTTATCATAAGCTCGTTGTTGTCGGCGTATTCGAGCAGGCGAAGTGCGCGAGCATCGGCGCGCCTCTGCTCGTCCTCCTCGGCGAAGCACGCGAGTGCTTCGTCATCAACCTCCTCGCCGGCAAGGGGGCACCCCGTGCGGCGATAAAGCGCCTCCGACACGGTGAGCGTGATCTCTCCGCGCTCCTCGTCGAAGAGGCGGAGCTTTAGTATATTCTTGCCCTTTGGCGAGCTGATTTTGAGTATTTTTGCCACTGAACTCACCCTGCCTAATCATAGTCTAAAGAGCCTCGCGCGCTTGGCGCACGAGGCTCTCATTTTTTAGATTTCTTCGTCGAAGTCCTTTATTTCAAATTCGTCGTCTGTTGAGAAGTCGTCCACCGCCTCGGCATTCTGTGCCTTTTCGCGAACGATCACCTCAAGCTTATCCATAAACTCGCGGTCGGACTCGATAAGCTTTCTTACGTTGTCCTTACCCTGTCCAAGCCTTTGACCGTCGTGATAGAACCAAGCGCCGCTCTTTTCGATTATTCCGAGCTGAATAGCCATATCGATTATCTCGGACGACTTTGAGATTCCCGAGCCGTAGAGAATATCGAACTCTGCAGTCTTGAAGGGAGGAGCAACCTTGTTCTTAACAACCTTGCACTTGGTGTGCGAGCCGTAAACCTCCGTGCCGTTCTTGAGCGCTTCGCCGCGGCGAACCTCAATTCTGACGGAAGCGTAGAACTTAAGTGCACGACCGCCCGTGGTAACCTCGGGATTTCCGTACATAACGCCAACCTTCTCACGAAGCTGGTTGGTGAAGATAACTATGCAGTTGGACTTTGCAATAGAGCCGGAGAGCTTTCTCATCGCCTGCGACATAAGTCTTGCCTGAACGCCGACGTGCGACGCACCCATATCGCCCTCAATCTCCTGACGGGGAACGAGCGCCGCAACCGAGTCGATAACTATGATATCTATAGCACCCGAGTCAACGAGCGTTTCCGCAATCTCGAGCGCCTGCTCGCCGCAGTCGGGCTGGGAAACGAGAAGGTTGTTGATATCAACGCCGAGCTTCTTTGCGTAGATGGGGTCGAGCGCGTGCTCCGCGTCAATAAACGCTGCCTCGCCGCCCTGCTTCTGAACCTCTGCTATAACGTGAAGCGCGATAGTGGTTTTACCCGAGGATTCAGGACCGTATATCTCGGTTATCCTTCCGCGCGGGATTCCGCCGATTCCGAGCGCGAAATCAAGCGAGAGCGAGCCTGTGGAAACTGCGGACACGTTCATATTCGTGTTCTCGCCAAGGCGCATTATCGAGCCCTTTCCGCATTCTCTTTCTATTCTGGACATAACAGTTTCGACCGCCGCGCGCTTATCGCTTACGGGAGTCTTTTCCGCTGCTGCGGTGGATTTTTTAGTTGCCATGTTTTTTCTCCTTTTTCGTTTTTACACATTCATTATACGCCACGCTCTGTCCAATAAAACGGACAGAATTATATCCTCTTCTGCTGTCGGTAAAGAGGCACCGGAGACTGCCCTGCTACAAGCTTATCAGAAGAGCAGACAAGCACCGACGGGGCGTATATTAAGCTTCATAACCGAGCCCTCGCCGAATACAGAGTTCATAAGCGCGCAGTATTCGTCAACGAAGGGGTTGGGAACGAACGCCTGAATAGTTCCGGCAAATCCGCCGCCGTGAACTCTGAACGCGCCGCCCTTGCCTCTCATAAAGCCGTCGGTAACGGCGAGAGCGAGGGAAAGACCCTGCTCCGAAACGTTTATCGTGGTAAATACGTTCTGAAGATACTCAAAGGAGGAGTTGCCCGATGCGAGAACGTTCTCAAAGAATGCGTCGATATCGCCGCTCTTGAGTGCGTCCTTTGCCTTAACGACTCTCTCGTTTTCGCGAAGGAAGTGGATAGCGCGCAGAATCGCTCTGTCGCCAACGGTCTTACGAAGGGTAGCGATGTTTTTGATAAGCTCCGACTCGTCAAGACCGCGAAGAACGCTGTGCTGAAGCGCCTTTGCAACCGCCTTCATTTCAGCGGGTACGGATGCGTAGTCGTCGTTTAGATTTGCGTGGTTGCCGCCGGTGTTGACGATGCAAAGCGAGTAACCAGCATCCGAGAGCGAGAATGAGATAGGCTCAACGACGGGGGACTTGGGATTCTCGAAATCTATGTAAACGAATCCGCCGACCGCGCACGCCATCTGGTCCATAAGTCCGCAGGGCTTGCCGAAGAATACGTTTTCTGCGTACTGCGAATATTTCGCGATATCAACGTTCGAAACCTTACCGTCGTTATAAAGGTGGTTGAGGATATTTCCAACCATTACCTCAAACGCCGCAGAAGAGGAAATTCCGCTTCCCTTGAGAATCATAGTGGTCGAATAAGCATCGAAGCCGCCAACCGAGTAGCCGTTTTCAGCGAATGCGTTTGCAAGACCTGCAACGAGAGCGGTGGAGGTGTAGTTATTGAATTTGTCGGGGTTGCCGATATCCTTAAGGCACACGACGTCCTCGTCGTAGCCCTTGGACTGAAACCGGATAACTCCGTCCTCACTCTTCGCCGCAATTGCTATGATGTCGCGGTCGATAGCGCCTGCAAGCACCTTACCGTTGTTGTGGTCGGTGTGGTTGCCGGAAATCTCGCTTCTGCCGGGAACGGAGAAGATGTGAATATCGCGCTCCTCGCCGTATTTTTCGGAGAATGCGTCGATAGCCTCGATAAATCTTTCGGTCTGCTCCGCTATATCGGAGTAGAGGTGTGCGTACTTCGAAAGCGCACCCTCGGAAAGCTGCTTTTTAAGTTCTGATGCTCTCATTTTATATCCTTTCGTGGTCGTGTATTTATTTTTATTTTATTGGTTTTTCGCCTTGTTAATGAATGCCTCTGCCACGCCGAGCATTTCGGCAAGTACGGTCTCCTTCGAGCGCATAGCGTCTCCGTCGTCCACCGTGATGACGACAGCATCCTTTTCGTGTCTGAACCAGGTGAGCTGGCGCTTTGCGTATCTGCGCGAGGATAGCTTTATCAGCTCTATCGCCTCGTCGAGCGTCGAGCCGCCATCAAGGTATTCTATTATCTCCTTGTAGCCTATCGCCTGCGCGGCGGTCGAGTCATTCGGCAACAGAGCTGCCTCGGCGAGCCCTCTCACCTCTTCGACGAGCCCTGCCTCTATCATTTTGTCAACTCGCTCGTCAACGCGGCGGTAGAGGATATCTCGGTTCTGAAAATCGAGGGTGAACATAAGCAGGTCAACCTCGCCCTCGGCGGTCTTGCTCAGCTTGTCGAAATAGCTCTTCGGCTTTCCCGTCGCCTCGAAAATTTCAAGCGCGCGCACGACGCGGCGCAGATTGTTTTTGTGTATTGTCGTGGCGGAGTCGGGGTCAACCTCAAAGAGCCTTTGCCATAGTCTTTCCTTATCCTCCTCGGTCTTTACCGAGGAAAGAAGCTCATCTCTGAACGCTCTGTCGCTCTCGGGCACGGAGGTTAAGGTGTCCGCACGCATAATCGCGTCGATATAAAGCCCCGTACCGCCGACGAAAAGCGGGATTTTTCCGCGCGAGGTGACTTCCTTTGCGGCGGCAATCGCCGCCTCGCGATAGTCCTGAACGCTGAAGCTCTCGGTAGGAGAGAGAAAATCTATCAGATGATGGCGAACGCGCGCCTGCTCGTCGGGCGTCGCTTTTGCCGTGCCGATGTCCATACCGCGATATATCTGCATTGAGTCGCAGGAAATTATCTCGCAGCCGAGGGCGGTGGCAAGCCTTAGTGAAAGCTCGGTTTTTCCCGAAGCCGTAGGTCCGGTTATTGCAATTGCCGATATCATAGATTAAAATCTTCTGTTGTGCATAAAATCAACGACCTCGCTCTCGGTCGGAACGGAATTTGCCGCTCCCGCACGTGAGATGGTGATAGCCGCGGCCGCAGAGCCGAACTTCACCGAGTCCTTGATGCTTGAGGTGCGCAGATATTCCAGCGTCATCGCCGCGGTAAACGCGTCACCAGCAGCAGTCGGGTCGACGGTCTTTTCGGGACGGTACGCCATCACCATATCGTAATGCTTGCCGTCGTAAATAAACGCGCCGCGCGAGCCCTGCTTTATGACGAGGTACTTGCACTTAACTCTGCGGTAAAGCGCAAGAGCCGCGCGAAGCGAGGATTCCGAGCCCGTGGGCATAATTCCCGTATACTCGTAGGTTTCGTTTTCGTTCGGAGAGAATATCTCAACGAAGGGGAGTGCTTCAAGCTGGTCGTCCTTCGCGGCGGGAGATGCGTCGATAAATATCGGAATATTCTTTGCCGAGGCAACCTTTGCCGCCGCAAGAACGGTCGGGAAGGGAAGCCCGAAGCCGAGATACACCGCGTCCGGCTCGCAGGCAAACGCATCGATTATATTTTCGGTCGTCATATTGGAGTTCGCACCGGGATAAAAGATAACTCTTTCCGTGCCATCCGCCTCTCTTATGACCGCCGAAAGCCCCGTGGGGTAATCGTGGTCGACCTTGATAGCGGAGGTGTTTATTCCGACTTCCTTATAGTAGTTATAGAGCTTCTGACCGTGAAGGTCTGCGCCAAGCTTCGTTGCGAAAACGCAGTCCGCACCGAGCTTTGTAAAGGCGATAGCCGCGCTCGCTCCCTTTCCGCCGGGAGTGTAGGCAATACCGCCGTCGTCGCTAACGGTTTCGCCTGCTGTGGGAAGCTTATACATATTCAGGGTAAGGTCCATATTCGCGCTTCCTATCAGCAGTATTCTTCTTTTTCCGCCTTGTGCCATTTAAGGTCGTCCTTTCAAAATCTTTAAGTAAAATCGCTGCTCGTTACAGAGAGTCTGAATACCTCCGCAGACGGCATAAGCTCCTTTGCCAAGGTCGCCTCTCTGCCGCGGCAGGTGAATACGAAGCTCTGGTACTGCTCGCCGGAGAGATGTGCGAGAGCCTTCATCATCGATCTTGCTCTCACGTTATCCTGGTGAGCAAAGCTCTCGTCGAAGCAGATGGGGGGATTTTCCTTGTAGAGCATATCGATAAGTGCCATTCTCACGGCAATGTATGCTATGTCCTGCGTTCCGCCGGAGAGGAAGTCGACCGACTTTTTCTCGCCGCTCGGCGTTGTGAAGGAAACCTTCAAGCCGTCGCTTACGTCGATATCCGCGTACTTTTTGTCGGTCATAATGCCCATAAGATTTGCCGAGTATTCGCCAAGGCGCGGTGAAATTTCCGCGCGCAAATTATCGGTCGCACCCTCGAGGGTCTTGTAGGCAAGGTAGTATGCCTTGTGCCTTTCGGTCAGCTCCTCGATATTATCGTCGAGGTTTGCTATCTTGGTGTAAATTTCCGCAGGATCTCTTGACTTTATCTTGAGTGCGGCAAGCTCGTTTTCAACTGTAAAGGAGAGTCTGTCCTGCTCGGCAACTTGAGCGCGGCAGGTGGCAATGCCGTTGATTATACCGTCGTGGTTGATGGATGCAAGAGCCTTTCTCTTAAGGGGAGAAACCTGCGCTCTGATGTCTATCTCGCTCTTTTCAGAGAGGGTTCGTCTTATCTCGCGAACGGTGATCTCGCTGTTGTTCTTATCCTCGAGAAGAAGCCTCTTGCGCTCAAGGAACTCGCGGATTTCGTTTTCGTAATTGTCGAGGAACTCGTTGACGTCGGACTCCTTCGGTCCGTCGCTCCACTTGGAAACGATATTCGAAAGATTTACCTTTGCAGCGGCAAAGTTGGTTTTTGCTTCCTCAAGGTTACGTCTTGCAAGCTCGGTGCTGCTGATAAGCGCGTCGCGCTTTTCTCTTGCCTCGCCGATAACGACGAGCTTGACCTTAAGGTCGTGGTAGGTTTCGGTGGAGAGCTGTGCCTTGATAGCGCCAAGCTCGCGTTTGCCCTTTGCCGCAAGATACGCCGTGTATCCGCAAGCGCCGAGCGCGAGTACGCCCGCTATGCCCACGAGCACGCGCAGGGGCAAGGTAGCCGCCGCGCCGACCGCAACAATCTCGTAGACCACAGCGGCAAGTGCGCCGAGTACCGAAAGAATGGCAAAGGTAAGGAAGTTTATTCCCGTGCGGTACGCCGCTTTTGCCTTTGCAAGCACCGTGCGCTCGCCGCCCATCTCGTCGGCAAGCCTTATCGATGCTTCGATTTCGTTAGTAATACCCGCAGCGCTCCGCTCCTTTGCGTATGCCGCGTCGGCGTTCTCAAGCGCTACGTAAGCGTCGTTGACGCTCTGCCGCGAAACCGCGATGTCCGAAAGGTAGCTCTCGGTGGGGGTAAAGCCGTCCTTTGCGTTGTCCGCAATGAACGCGTTATATACCTCGCCCTTTTCCTCCGCTTCCTTTTCAAGCTCATGGAGCTTGTCGAAGCTTTGGATGAGCATAACGTTCTTGTAGCAGTTGTCAAGGTCGAGAAGGTTCTCCTGCTTTTCGAGCGCCTCCTCGCGTTTTTCCTTTATGTCGTAAAGCTCGGCTTCCTTTGCGAGTATCTCGCGGTTGTCCGCCATAGAGGCATCGAGGCGCTCGTCAAGGTCTGCACGGCGGCGTGCGAGGTCGTAAATAGTTCCTCCCGCACCGCTCTTGTGGAGGAGCACCTCCATCTTGCCTTGAACCTTATCAATTGCGCGCTGGGTGTTAAGCCTCTCGCTTCCCGAGAAGAGTATATTTTCAATAGATTGCTTGACCGAGCCCTCGTTGATTTTCGCGTCTCCAATCTGACCGACGAACGCGGTGTTCTCGAAAAGCTCCCTGTCAATGCCGAAGAAGACCTCGCCTGCGGGCATCTTTCCAAAGGCGGGAGTGCCGGACTCAAGGTCGATTATCGTTGCCTCCTCCTTATAGGAGGTATATCCGTTCGTTTCGGTTGGCACGGTAGAGCGCGTGATGAGATATCTCTTCTCTCCGACTCTGACGGTCATAGAGCCCTGCGCGTTGTTGGTTTCCCAATTGATGCGGCGGCGTCTTTCGCCGAGCGAGTCGCAATCGCCCTCCGCACCGAAGCCGTAGAGCATATATTTGATGAACGCCGCAACGGTGCTCTTACCGGATTCGTTTTCGCCCTCAATGACATTGATGGAATCCGAAAAAACGAGGTCGGTATCCTTCAAAAGACCGAAGCTCTTAATGCTTATCTTTTCAATTATCATCTGCCGTTCTCCTTTGTTTCGTCAGTATCGGAAGAGAGGAACTTTATCGCTCTCGGAATGGAGTCTTTGGAGTTGTACCACGGTTCTGCGTCGTATCTGTAATCGAACTTCTTGCAGAACCAGCTGACGTCGCCCGAAAGCGACTGTATGTATTTCTTTTCGATGCCGTGCGCAACCGGAAGAAGCTCTCGGTAGCTCTTCTTATTCATCTTCTTGGATGCGTAGGAAAGCATTGCCGAGTAGTGCGGCAGGCAGAAGTAGCTTTGCGCGGCAAATTTTTCTCTGAAGGCTCGCTCGCTCTCGAAAAGATAGACCGTCGTAGCCGTCATAGCATCGAGATTTTTCTTTATTCTCGAGCAAATATAGCAGCTCTCGCCGAGCTTTGCAAGCGGCTCGACGTTCGCGCCGGTCGCACCAACGACGGGCGGCCACTTTGCGTCGAGCTTCGCCTCGACCTCTGCAAGATGGCTCTCAAGCATCAGCCCCATACCGAGCATACGCTTTCTTTTGAGCATCATCCCGTAGTGAGTACCGCAAAAGCCGAGCTCATTGGTCATTATTCTGATATCCGGCTCCATCATCGAAGCGCCGAGGATTATATCAAGCTCATCCTCCTGCAGCTTTCTGTAAAGCGCGCAGAACGGACAGCCGACCTCAGGCTTCTCTCGACATAGGTCAAACGCCTCGTTGACGGGTATTGTGTAAATCTGTTGCATAGATTATCTCCGTGCCCAAGGCGAAAGGTTGATTTTCCTGTTGCATTGGGGCGAATTTTGTGCTAAAATATAATATATAGGTTAATTATACACTATATTATAGTTTTTTTCAAGGGGTTGATGGGAAAATGTTTTGGAAAATGAGAAAATCCGCCAAAGGCGGAAGTGAGGTGCTCGTTCGCGATATAGGCGAGTTCGACCTCTCTGACACGCTCGAGTGCGGTCAGTGCTTCAGATACGAGAGGGTAGAGCGCGAGGGATACGCCGCGTCCTATATCGTCGTGGCTATGGGAAGGATATTCGAGCTCTCGCAAAACGCTCGCGGCGAGGTTGTGTTTCACGGCATTTCCGAAAAGGACTTTTTGGAAACGGCAGTCCCGTATTTTTCGCTTGATACCGACTTCGAGGGGATAAGGCAGAAAATAATCTCCCGCTCACCGATAGACAAGCTTATTGAAGCCTCGGAGGGCGCGAAGGGAACTTATATTCTTCGCCAAGACCCGTGGGAAGCGCTTTTCTCATTCATAGTTTCGCAGAACAATAACATACCGAGGATAAGAAAGATAATACGCTCGCTCTCGCTTTCGTACGGCGAGAATATCGCCGAGAGGGAGGGGCGACAGAGGTGTCCGCTTTCGCTCCATAATAGCACCCCGTGCAGAGAAAACTGCAAGGATTGCGGCATTTGTTATAGCTTTCCCACGCCTGAGGCGGTTGCCGCCGAGCCCGAAAAGATGCTCCCGGCAAAGACGGGCTTCAGATACAAATATCTTCTTGACGCGGCAGAGCGCGTGGCGAGCGGTGAGGTAGATCTTGCGGCTATCCGCGAGCGTCACGACCTTGAGTATTCGCTCGAAAGCCTGAAGCGTATAAAGGGCGTTGGCGAGAAGGTCGCCTCCTGCGTCGCGCTCTTCGGACTCGGCAATCTTGACGCCTTTCCGATAGACGTCTGGATGCGCCGCGCGATTGACAGCTGGTTTGAGGGGAAGCTCGACCGCGAAACGCTCGGTGAGTACGCGGGAGTTGCCCAGCAGTACATATTCCACTATGCAAGAAACCTGACCCACGAAAATATATAAAGCACCACCCCGTGCAAAATTAAAAGCGCGTTTATGCAAACAATGCTTTGCATAAACGCATTCAAGTCCGCTTGATTTAGAGCAGAAATCTTCGTTTCGCGACCCGAAGTCGTATTTATATACGCCGAGAGGTAGCGAACGGAGATAGAATAAAAAACTAAAACAAAAGAGGAAAACCACAGGTTTTCAACCTTAATTTTCCTCAAACAGCGTTAAACAAAAGAAAAGGTGACGTGTCAAAAACACATCACCTTTGTTTTTTATTCGGTTATGCCTAAAGGAAGCGGACTTTTGTTATCTTGCGACTTCTTCCATAATGAATGCCTCAAGCATATCGCCCTCTTTGATGTCGTTGAACTTCTCAAGGCCGACACCGCATTCATATCCGTCCGCAACCTCGCGAACGTCGTCCTTGAAGCGGCGGAGAGAGGATATCTTATCCTCGAAGATAACTATACCGTCGCGGACTACGCGGATTTCGGACTGACGGGTAATCTTTCCGTCCTTAACGTAGCAACCCGCGATAGTTCCGACACTCGGAACTCTGATGGTCTGGCGGACCTCTGCGTGACCGAGAAGAACCTCCTTGAAGGTGGGGGCGAGCATTCCCTTGATAGCCGCCTCAACCTCGTCGATTATCTCGTAGATTATACGGTGAGTTCTGATATCAACGTTGTTCCTTTCAGCCGAGTCGAGAGCGTTCTTATCGGGGCGGACGTTGAATCCGACGATAATTGCGTTCGACGCGGTGGCAAGCATAACGTCGGAATCGGTGATTCCTCCGACTGCGCTGTGGATAACGTTTATCCTTACCTCGTCGCCCGAGAGCTTAAGAAGCGAGGACTTGACAGCCTCTGCCGAGCCTGCAACGTCTGCCTTTACGATAATGTTGAGGGTCTTCGTTCCCTCTGCTATCTGGTTGAACAGGTCGTCGAGATTTACGCGCGCATTTGCCGCGAGAATCTCCTGGCGCTGCTTTTCGCGGCGCTGATCCGCGAGGTCCTTCGCCATTCTCTCGTCCTCAACGGCGTTGAGCTCGTCGCCTGCCTGCGGAACGTCGTCAAGACCTATTATCTCAACGGGAACGGAAGGTCCTGCAACCTTGGTGGTTCTGCCCTTGTCGTCTATCATCGCACGAACGCGTCCAACCGCGTTTCCGACGATTACGTAGTCGCCCTGATGAAGCGTTCCGTTCTGTATAAGAACGGTAGCAACAGGACCGCGACCGCGGTCGAGCCTTGACTCGATAACAAGACCCTTTGCGCGCTTGTTCGGATTGGCGCGAAGCTCCTTAACCTCTGCAACCAAAAGTACGCTTTCAAGAAGGTCGGAGATACCCATACCCGTAAGAGCCGATACGGGAACGCAGATAACGTCACCGCCCCACTCCTCGGGAACGAGCTCGTATTGAGTGAGCTGATTGAGTACGTTGTCGGGATTAGCGTGCGGCTTATCCATCTTGTTTATAGCAACTATAATATCAATGCCTGCTGCTTTTGCGTGGCTGATGGCCTCAACGGTCTGGGGCATAACGCCGTCGTCCGCGGCAACTACGAGAATTGCGATGTCGGTGGATTTAGCACCGCGCAGACGCATTGCGGTAAACGCCTCGTGACCGGGGGTATCAAGGAAGGTAATATCCTTGTCGTTAGCCTTAACGCGATACGCACCGATAGCCTGCGTAATACCGCCTGCCTCGCCGCGAGTTACGTTAGTGTGTCTTATAGCGTCGAGAATAGAGGTCTTACCGTGGTCAACGTGACCCATAACGCAAACGACGGGTGCGCGCTCGATAAGGTCGGCCTCATTGTCCTCAGCCTCGGTGAACAGGCGCTCCTCGATAGTAACGACTATCTCCTTGGTCGCCTTCGCACCGAACGCGTCGGCGATTATCTCTGCCGTGCCGAAATCGACAACGTCGTTAAGCCCCTTCATCTCGCCCATAAGCATAAGCTTCTTGATGACCTCAGCGGAGGTCTTTTTAAGGCGAAGCGCAAGCTCGGAAACGGTTATCTCGTCGGGCACGGTTATCTCAAGCTGCTTGTTTCTTGCCTTTTCTGCCTCAAGCCTCTTGAGCTTTTCCTGTGCAGCTCTTTCCTTGTCCTTTGCGCTCTTGCCGAACTGATTTCTGTTGTCCTGCTTCTTGAGCTTCTGCTTGGACGCTCTGGTGTCCGTGCCGTTCGCTATTGCGTAGAACTGATCGTTGTATCTGTCGTCGTACTTGGAGAGGTTTACGTCGGAGGTACGCATATCAACGACTCTCGTCTTGGGAGTGTTTGCAGTGTACTCACCGCCGATATTGACTCCACCCTTGACGTTTTCCTTGTTGATTACGGGAGTAATAGTGCGGAACTGCTGCTTCTGCTGCGGCTTTTTCTCCTCGCGCTTCTGCTGGGGCTTCTGTGCCTCGGGCTGCTTTGACTGTGCCGAAGCCTTCTGCTGTGCGAGCTTCTGACGCTCGAGCGCCTGTTGCTGTGCGGGGTGCTGAGCGGTGCTCTTGGGAGCTGCGGGGGCTACAGGTGCTGCGGGCTTCTGCTGCTGGTTGTAGGGCTGCTGCGCGGGGCGCTGCTGCTTCGCATATCCCTCGGTGCGCTTTGCAAAGGGATTCTCCTGCGGCTTGTCGTTGTATTTCTGATAGCGCGGGCGCTCCTGCTGCTGTTGCGGCTTCTTTGCCTGCTGAACGTTGGGGTTAATGTAGGTAGCCAGCGGCTTATGCGCGCGGGGCGCGTCTGTCTGCTGAGCGGGCCGAGGCTTCTGTGCCTCGGGCGCTTTTTTCTGCACGGGTGCAGGCTCAGCCTTGGGTGCGGGCGTTGCCTCGACCTTCGGTGCGGGTGCTGCCTCAACCTTCGGCGCGACCTTTGCTTCCTTTACAGAGCTTATCTTTACCTTACCGTCAAGGTAATCGTCAATACTCGATATCTGATTTTTCTTTGTGAGCGTGGAAATAAGGAGCTCAAACTCTGCTGCTTCTACCGAAGCGCCGCTCTTTTTATCAAGTCCGAGATCTTTGAAGGCGTCGAGAATATCCTTGGTTTTCATATTGAGGTTATCCGACAGCTGCTTCATTTTAATTGCCTTTTGAGCCATATATTAGTCACCTCGTTTCCGATGGGGCGGAAACTTCCTTTCCTGATGTATTTTCCGAGAGGGAAAGCCTTATTTCCTTGGCGAAGCCCGCGTCGTTTACTCCGACGAGCACGGGGGTGTAGGACTTGCCAAGCCGCTGTCCCAGCTCCTCTGCCGTTATCGGCAGCTCGAATGCTTCTATACCGTAAAATTCGCTTTTGGTTCGTATCTTCTTCTTTGCGCCATCCGAGGCGTCGGTTGCAAAAACGACTATCTCGGGGCGGCGACCGATAGGTCTTGCCATTTCAGCGAACACCTGCTCAGCTCCGACTGTGAGCTTGCCCGCCCTCATCGCAAAGCCGAGCATACCGAAAAGGCGAGCTCTCTTGTCAGCCATTTTGGCTCATTTCCTCCTCGAGCCTATCGTAGATTTCCTCGGGAATAGCAACCTCGAGAGATGCGGAAAGCCGATTCTTCTGCCTTGCTTTCTTGAGGCAGGCGACGCTCTTACAAACGTACGCCCCTCTGCCCGAGCGCTTGCCCGTAAGGTCAAGAACTATCTCGCCCTCGGGAGTCCTGACGACTCTGACGAGCTGATTTTTAGGGAAATGCTCATTGCATCCCGTGCATTTCCTGACGGGAGTTTTACGAACCCTTAGCAAACCGTTTTCTTTCATAAATTCAGTAAAATTTCCTTTTATGCTTTAATATCTATCTTACAGCCTGTGAGCTTTGCGGCAAGCTTTGCGTTTTGACCTTCCTTACCGATTGCTAAGGAGAGCTGCTCGGGAGCGACGGTGACCTTGCAGGAACGCTCGCTCTCCATCTCTGCGGAGATGACGACTGCGGGCGAGAGCGCCTCTGCAACGTATTCCGCGAGATTTTCGCTGTACTTGATTATGTCTACCTTTTCATTTCCGAGCTCTGCGAGGATTGCGGCGATTCTCATACCGTTCTTACCGATACAAGAGCCGATAGCGTCGACGTTCTCATCCCTTGAAACGACGGATATCTTCGATCTGCTTCCCGCATCTCTCGAAACGCCCTTAATAAGTATCGTTCCGTCCTGAATTTCGGGTATCTCAAGCTCGAAGAGTCTTTTGACGAAGTTCGGGTGAACTCTCGAAAGAGAAACGAGCGGACCTCTCGATTCAGCGCCCTTGACCTCGGAGATAAATACCTTGAGTCTGTCGCCGACGTCGTGAACTTCACCGGGTATCTGCTCGGACTTGAGAAGGGTAGCGTAGCCCGTTCCGGTGTCCATAATGAGATTTCCCGTGGTGTTGTCGACCTTGTCGACCACTGCGGTGATGATTTCCTCACGCTTTTCCTCGTATTCTCTCGTCTGTCTTTCGCGCTCTGCGTCGCGAATAGCCTGAATTATCATCTGCTTTCCTGCCTGTGCGGAAAGGCGTCGGAAGGTGCTCGTCTTAAGCTCGGTTTCCACCTTGCCGCCGAGCTTGTTACGGCGGGAGAGCGCCTTTGCGTCGCTGAGAGAAATCTGCGAAAGCTTATCCTCAACCTCTCCGTCTGCAACGACGTCTCTTTGCTGGAAGACTCGCATATCGTGCTTAACGGGGTCGAGCTGAACGCGAATAACCGTCGTCGGTCCGACCTCTTTTTTGCAGGCGTTTGCGAGCGCCAGCTCAATTTTTTCAATCATGTACTCCTTTGATATGCCCTTTTCCTTTTCGAGAAGGTCAAGAGCCAAGAAAAATTCCTTGTTCATTTTTCCGTTATACCCCGTAAAAATATACGGTCCTTTCTATATTTATCAAAAATTATTTTTCTTCCGTGTAAACCGTCGAGAGCTTTGAAACCTCTTTTCTCTCGAGGACTATCTCGCCGACCTCTGTCGCGAGGGTGAACGTGCTCTCGTCAAACGCGGTGAGCGCGCCGACGAAGGACTTTGCGCCATCCTTCGGTGCGAAAAGCTTTGCCTCTACACCCTCGCCAATCGAGAGGGAAAGATGCTCGTCAGAGCGGAGCTCGCGTTCGCTTCCGGGTGAGGAAACCTCAAGATAGTAGAAGCCTTCGATGGGGTCTATCTCGTCGAGTATCGGGTCTATGGCGCGGTGAACGCGCTCGCAGTCGTCAATACCGATGCCGCTGTCCTGATCGATTGTGATTTCAAGATGCCAATCTGCGCCTATCTTCGTGTACGTTACGTCCCAAATGCGATATCCGAGCTCGGTAACGGTGGGCTCGATAGCCTCTCTTACTACCTCTTTGATGCTTTTTTTCACTTTCCTCATTCCTTTCAAGATTATCTCACTTGTCTGTTACTTTACAACAAATGAAGAGTGACTCGCAAGCCACTCTTCAAATCACATCATATTAATTCTAATGACATTATATCATATAATATCACAAATTGCAAGTATCTGACAAAATATTTTTGGAAAAATTATTTACTCTTTTCTGCCCGAAAGAGCACGAACCACCTCTCCGGCTATAATAAGTCCTGCCACAGAGGGAACGAATGCAATGCTTCCCGGTGCTCTCTTGCGGCTTGAGCCCTCCTCGCTGTCCGGTGACTCATCGTACTGCGGCCTTATCGGCTCTTCCTTTGAATAAACGACGGTAAGGTGGTGTATTCCGCGCTTTTTCAGCTCATACCTCATCACCCTCGCAAGCGGGCAAACCGACGTCTTTGAGATATCCGTGACCTCAAGGCGTGTTGGGTCAAGCTTGTTTCCCGTACCCATCGAGCTGATGATAGGCACGCCCGCCGCCTTCGCTCTTTCGATGAGAAGGAGCTTTGAGGAAACGGTATCTATCGCGTCGACCGCGAAGTCGTAGCGCGAGAGGTCTATTGTGTCGGCGGTTTCCTCGGAATAGAAGATAGGGTATATCTCAACTCTCGCCGAGGGATTTATGTCAAGTATTCGTTCTTTTGCCGCCTCCACCTTCAAGCTTCCGACGGTTGAGTGCGTTGCGTGTATCTGGCGGTTTATATTCGAGATGCTGACCTTGTCCGAATCTATGAGGTCAATAGCTCCGACGCCGCACCGCGCGAGCGCCTCAACGGCGTAGCCGCCAACGCCTCCGACACCGAATACTGCGACTCTCTTTTCTTTGAGGGACAGAACTCCCCCCTCGCCGATAAGCCACGCCGTTCTTATAAACTGTTTATCCATTTTTCACCGTAAAAAGTCGCACGGGGCGGGGTATGTGCCCCGTGCGACAGCCTTTTTATATTTTCCAGTCGTTAGCTCCCTCGCCAAGCGGATGCTTCCTTTTCGATATCTTGGAGTTTGCCACCTCAAGCGAGAATTTCTCGAGAGTATCCTCAATGGCAATAACGGTATGCACCCGTTTTTTCTCCGCCGCAAAGATGAGCTCGTTCTCCATCACGGAGGTACGGCTCGCCGTTTTTTTATTACTGTTAAATCCGAACATTGCGTGCCTCCTATAATGAGAAATATGTATCGTTTGGCAAAAATGCCGTCATACCTTGGAAGAGGGAAAGGATATTATCCCACTGCCAAGCGGCGACACCCGCCGCGATAAGCAAGAGAGCTGCTATTATCGATAGGATTATTATGAGTCTTCGCTTGGGGTTTGCGCGAGCCCGTCTGACGTAGGAGCGGATGGTAGACTCGGTCTTCTTCAGCTCATCCTTCAGCTGCTTGATGCGCCGCTTGTGCGAGGCGGTTCTGATGTTGAGCTTCTTTGCTCGCCATTCCTCCTTCGCTATCTGTGCCACGAGCGCTATTTTTTTATTCATAGCCGTCAGGGCAAGATGCGGGTCAAATGCGGTTGCCTCGCGTATTTCCTCGAGAGTCGGCAGCATAGCGGCGTGCGCTGCTTTTGCGGCGGCAAGCGCCTTTTTGTTTGCCTTTTTGTTTATCCTCTCGCCGAAAAGGTCGGTGCTCTGCGAGTAGAGCTTCACGAGCTCCTCGTTAGATGCGTGCCGACGGAGGAGCATTTCGGATATGCTCTTGTGCATTTCGGCAAGTGCCGCTCTGTCTGCCTGCCTTCTTGCCTTATGGGCGCTCGGGGAGGTGCAGAGAACCGTGTAATAGCGCAGGTTGTCGCATCGCTCAAGCTTGAGAGCAGCCCGTCTCTCTCTTGACACGAGCTTCAGCTCTCGGGAGAGTGCAGCAATATCTCTTTTGTGCTCCTCCTTGGTGAGAGCAAAGCTGTATTTTTCAAGCGCAAGCCGCTCGCCATAGTAGTTTTTCAAAAAGCTCGTCCTGAGCGATATCATCTCAAGGTCCTGTGCCATCTCGCGCTCCGCGCGCTCAAAGAGCTTTCGCGGCTCGAAATCCGCGCTCAGCGCCGCTTTCGACCTGTCCGTCCTCTTTTCTACCTGACGGCGAAGCTTTTTCATATCACGGGCAACGTATTTTGCAATTGGTCCGCTCGCTCTTCGTGCCTCCCGTCGCGCTCTTGAAAATGCGCTTTCCTTTAACACGGGGGCGGGGATTGTGTAAGTAACGAAGGGAATTATAGGTGATGCCGACTTCTCCAGCACGTCGCTTGCCACGCTTTCCTGTATCTTGGTAAGCTTTTTTGCCGAGCAGGCGGCAAAGTCGTCGACCGTGCGGTTGTAATTCGTTATCGCAAGCGAAAGCCTTGTTGCGTATTTTCTTTGCCTGCGCTTATTTCTGTCAATGCTCGATAGGGTCTTGAGGCATTCGAGGTGCATCTCAACCATGAGCCGCCTCTCCGAAAGCACGTCGAGCAGCAGTGCGGCAAGGTCTGCACCGGAAAGCTCGTCTTTTTTGTAGAGCAGGCGCTCTATCTTTCGTTCGGTAGCCTTCCTCGTCGCGTCGACTTTTTTGAGGTACGTGCCGAGAGTCGCTCGGGTTATGAGCTCACCGGAGAATACGGTATCTCGGTCGGCTACCGCGTGGAAGCTTTCCTCGACAATCGGCATAAGATCCTCGGTAAGATCCTTTCCGGTAGCCCTTCGGCGTCTTTCCGCCTCGCGCTCCTTTGCCTCGTTGTACTTGTCGTAGGCGCGAATTGCCTCCTCGTCGAGAATATCCTGCCTCGTCCGCTTCATATCCGCGTCCTTTTCGGGTGCGTCCGACATGTCGCTTTCGTATTCGGCAAGCGCGCGAGAGTCCTCGTAGCTTTGGTAAGTGCCGAGATTGTACGCCTCGTCCTTCTCCTTCGCCTCTTCGTATTCGCGCACATAGTAGCTCTCGCCCCGCTTTATCGGGACGAATTCGCCCTGCTTTGCGTGGGCTTCGTAATCCTTGTTCTTGAGAGCTTTTTCGTATTCCTTTTCTGCGTCAAGGTCGTAGCCCTTGCCGCTCTTTTCGGAGTCGGAGTATGAGGCGGCGCTCTTTTCGACTTGTAGAAAGAACTTCTTCTCAAGGTGCTTTTCGTACTCTGCTATTGCGCGCTTATCGCTGTGAGAGTCCGCTCCCTTGAGAGCCAGACTTACGTCCTCGAGGAACTCCTCGTCGCGAGTTTTCGTGACACGGGGTGCGTATTTATCGCCAAAAGCCTCCTTAAGCTGTCGCTCATAGCTCTCACGCAGCTCTTCCTTGCGTCGCTTTGATTCCTCAAGGAGTCTTTCGTATTTTATCTCCTCTTCAAGCGTGAGTGCTTCAAGCGAGGGGTTAAGCTTTGCAACTCTTGCAATCTCTTCGTCAAGCACACCTCTTCTGTGTGCCGACTCCTTGCCGTACTTAAGCCGCGCCTCTGCGACGGCGGAAAACCTTGCAGCGTCGCCCGCATCCTTTGCAAGCTCCATCTCGCGCTCGAAGGCTGCGTCCATCCGCTTTTCTTCAAGCTTGAGGTTAGCGCGGTAAGCGCCGATAACCGCGGCGAGCGCGTGGTTGATTTCGGGTGCGTTGCTTCCGTAAAACTCCTCGCCGGGAATGAAGAGGAGCTTGTCGTTTGGCTTTTCTTCCTCAATCTTAAGGATTATTTTTTCCTTTTCCTTCGGCACGTCGCCTTCGGGCTCTTTTTCGTTATTCTTTTCCGACGGCTCTTCCTTGAGCCCGTTGTTCGTCCTTTGGTGCTCCTCCGTCTGCGAGTCGGAGCTTTGGCTCTTGCCCACGCCGTTCAGCTCGCGCATTCTCTTGCGGTACTCGGCGGCTCTTTTCAGAATATCCGCCGTGCGCACGCCGCGAGGCGCTTCGGGGGTGGGAGATTTTTCATAGGACTCGACCCTTTTGGGCGCGTCTTCGGGCTTTGCCGCCTTTGGCTGCTCGCCCTCTGCCTTGAGCCTTGCTCTGTATTCCTCTGCGTACTTGCGCGCGGCAAGCTCGCGCTCTGCACGCTCTCGCGCAAGCCTTTCGCGCACAGCGCGCTCGCGCTCGGTCGACTCTATTCTGCGCTGAAGCTCCTCGTCCGAGCTCTTGAAGCGCTTATTCTGCTCGGCCTTTCTGAGCTTTGCGTATGCGTCAGCCTCGGAGATTTTGCTAATCGCCGAGTGTAGACTTGAGTCGCCGCCTGCTTCGCGGCCGTTCTTGTTTATATCTTCAGACATTTATAGTCTTTCCTTCTGCATTTTGTTTTTTTCCTTTGCATCGACGTAGCACTTTGAAAGATAGTTCAGCACGTCGCGTCGAAGTATGATGCCGACGAAGCATCCGCGGTCGTCCACGACGGGCACGAAGTTGTGCTCCTTAACCTTCTCGATAAGCTCCTCCATAGATGCGTTGTGGAAGAGCGGCTTTGAGTAGGAGCGGCTGAATATGCCGCTTATGTCGTCCTTTTCCGCATCGCGAAAATCAAGGCTTCCGCGTTCAAGGAAATAGTCGAAAATGTCGTCGTTCCTCAAAGTGCCGACGTATTTGCCCTCGCCGTCAAGCACGGGAATGGCGGTATATCTGTGATAACGCATCTTTTCGAGTGCCTGCCTCACGGTAGAGTCGAGAGTTATATGCTCAACGAGGCTTTTTGGTATGACGAATCTGAATATATTCATCCTATATCCTTTCTCAACTTTTTTACGGGGGTGAGCTTTCAGCCGCAAAGAGCCGTTCCTATAACGGTTGCGAACTGCGCGTGCTTCGGGATGAGGAAATTAACGCCGTAGCCCATATTGTTGATTTGCTCGAATTTCTTTGCACACTGGGGCAGGGTAGTAAGGTTGCCGGTGAGAACGACGTCCTTAACACCGCGCGAGCGCGCAGCAAACACGCCGACCATAGCTACCGTTTCGAATACCATATTCATAATACCCGCCTGAATGTCCTCGCGGGTTGCAAGGTCGGATACGTTGCCGAAGTTCGCCGCAGTGGTGTCGCGACCGAGGGGCGCGTCCTTGTCGGGCACTATAATATCGTTTATCGTGAGGTCTATCTTCGAAAGGTCGCCGTTGCTTGCGAGCTCGACCATATGCTCGATAGTGTCGGAATTTGTGAGCAGCTTCGATAGGCCTATGAGCGTTCCGCCGCCGACTCCCGTGCCGCCAAGGTATATCATTCGCTCGCCTTCCTTTGCGTGAACGACGGCAGTACCCGTGCCCATACTCACTACGAGCGCGTCGGAGAGCTCGGAGAGGTAAAGGCCGCCAAGACCCGTGCCGGTGAACTCCTCGATAGCGGTGCATTCAAGTCCGTAAATGTTGTTTCTTATGTGCGACGAGCCGACGCCGGTCATCATTATCTTGTCGATTGACGAGAGGGATATGCCGTTGACGTCGGTGAACTTACCGAACGCTCCGTAGGTTGAGGTGATGGGGTCGCCCGCGCTGACGCAGAGCGGGTCGATAAGTCTTCTTTTTCCGTTGTCGGTAACTATACCGCATATCTTCGTGGTGCTTCCGCCAACGTCTATTCCAATAACGGTTTTCAAGGTTTATCTTGCTCCTTTTTCTTTTATGAGGTTCTCAAAGGAGAGGCCGTACTTGTCGGCGATATCCTTTGCGTAGGATTTTCCGTCGGGCGCGGCTCTTACAATCTTGAACGAGCGCCGCCCCTCTTCAATGCCCGCAACGAGAGTGTCGGACATAACTCCGCCGAGCTCCTTTGAGCGGCGGTTTATCTCGGTAACGCCTGCGGCGAGCTCGTGAAGGTGGGTGGAGAATATGGTTCTGCATCTCATAACCGCAAGGCCCGTGAGTATCTCCGATGCAATGTAAGCCGCCTCGTAAGCTCCCGTGGATGAAAGAGATTCGTCGAGCAGCACGAGCGAGTCCTCGGAGGCTTGGTCGAATATCTCGCGCAGTCTTGCACATTCCTCGCCGAGCCTACCCTTGTCTATCGTGTCGTCAGCGCCCTCGGGGAAGTGGGTAAAGATGCCGTCGACGGGCGAGAGGGTAGCCTCGAGTGCGGGAACGGGCAGACCGAGCTGGAAGAGCGCCTGTGCTGCGCCAACCGCGACGGTAAGAACCGATTTTCCGCCTCGGTTAGGGCCTGTTATAACGTAAATTCTCGCGTTGTCGTCAAAGGTGAAGTCATTTGTGACTATCTCGTCGTCAATAGCAAGGGCGACTCTCGGGTTAAAAAGCCCCGTAGCAGAGAATTCCTTGTCGCGGGCGGGTGCTGATTTCGGCAGAGCTATCGCACAGCCGGGGTGAGTCGAAAGCTTGCGCATAAGCGACGCCGACTTGGTAACGAACTCTATCTCCGGCAGCATTTTAAGAAGGAAATCGGTCTTGTCAAGCACGTACTCGCCGACTATCGTGCGCCAACCCTTGACGGAGGAGCGGAAAACGTCCTCAATAGCCGAGTTGAATGCACCGATGAGCGCCTCCTGCTTGTTCTCGCTCTGTCCTTTTCCGAATGGGGAGAGCTCGGCAATGCAGGTAAAGGCGTCGTTTTTGAACGACATACGAAGTATCTTGTCGAGCATCTTGCCCGATTTGAAGGGCTCTGCGTTGACCGAAATAACTCCTGCGGAGGCGGGGCGAAGCTCTCTGTCAAGATTAACGCCTATCGTGATGCTCCTGACCTCGTGAACGCGAGAGGCAAGAGCCTCAAGCTTTTTGTTGAGCTCCTTGTAGTAGTCCGACTCCGAGAGGGCGATAACGAAATCGGCAAGATTGCCGAACGCCTCGCTCTTTATCCTATTTCTAATGGGCGAAAGGCCGGTGCACAGCGCGTCAATACAGCTGACATAGAGCTCTATCTCTGTGATACTGTAAAGATACGAGTCCGCGGAATTAACGCTTTCGCTGTCAAGGCGGCGAAGCTCGTCTATATCGTCGAGTATCGGATGCGCCTTCGATAAGGTGTCGCGAAGCTCGGGTAGCTCGAGCATATCGGTAATCGTTGCCTGGCGGTAGCGGATAACCTCGGGGTCTTTTGTGAAGAAATCCGGAAGAGCACCGCTTTTAAGACCGAATATTTCACTGAGGCCGAGCTCGTCGCATACCTTTTCGGAAATATCCGGAAGGTTTGCTCGGTTCTGGTGATATGAATATGACTCCTCGTTGGGATAGAGCAGACTTATAAATTTTTCCTGCATTGCAAAATTGCCTTTCTTTGCGCCGCGCGAGTGTGGTTAAATAATTTACGCCGCGCGGGTTAATAATACTTACAACAGCATTATAGCACACAATACGCCGCGACGCAAGAGCGTTTTGCGAAAATGTTTTGTGAACTTCTTTCAAACGAAAAACGAACGAAATTTGACACGCATATGCACTAAAACTAGATATATGTAAATAATTGTTTGCAAAACGCCCGCATTCGCGCACCGGTTGGCGTTGTCTTCTTTTTAAAATCGTTTGTTTTTTAACAAACAAAACTGTCGAAATCAACAAGAAGCACCTGACAAAATATGCAAAAATTTGACGCACAACTCCATTGACAAACGCGCGGGACGATGTTATAATATAGACGTGTTATATGACTGACGGAAATGGAATTAACCATATTGAAGTATAGCATTTTAGATAGCCGACCGTCTGGGCTCTTGAGAAGCCCGGAGAATGTCGGCTT
This sequence comes from Clostridia bacterium, assembly GCA_017467205.1. The sequence goes on from JAFTSQ010000001.1 coordinate 39,331, forward strand.
TTTCGATGTAAAAAATAGAAGGAGGTCTCGTATATGAGAACAGAATGGAGAGGATTTCGGTCCGGATGCTGGGTAGCCGAAATCAACGTTAGGGATTTCATCCATAAAAATTTTAATCCGTACTATGGCGGTGCAGACTTTCTCGAAGGCGCTACCGAAAGGACTCTTGAGCTTTGGGATGAGGTAAGCCGTCTTAAGAAGCTCGAAATAGATGCAGGCGGTGTTCTTGATATGGACACTAAGGTTATATCCACTATAACCTCTCACGGCGCGGCATATATTGATAAGGATAAAGAGCAGATAGTAGGTCTTCAGACTGACAAGCCCTTGAAGCGTTCGCTTCAGCCGTACGGCGGAATCAGAATGGCGCTTAAGGCTTGCTCGGATCACGGATACACCGTCGACCCCGAGGTAGTCGAATTCTTCACCGAGCATAGAAAAACGCATAATGCAGGCGTTTTTGACGCTTATACTCCTGAGATGAGAAAGTGCCGCTCGAACCACATCATCACCGGCCTTCCGGATGCTTACGGCAGAGGCCGCATTATCGGCGACTACCGCAGAGTTGCGCTCTACGGTGTTGACCGCCTTATCGAAGATAAGAAATATCAGAAGGATACGACCAGAGTCATAATGTACTCCGACGTTATCCGCGAGCGCGAGGAGCTCTCCGAGCAGATAAGAGCGCTCGAAATGCTCAAAAAGCTTGCCGCGGCGTACGGCTGCGACATTTCCAAGCCCGCAAGCAACGTTAAGGAAGCAACTCAGGCTCTTTACTTCGGCTATCTTGCCGCAGTCAAGGAGCAGAACGGTGCGGCAATGAGCCTTGGAAGAACCTCAACCTTCCTTGATATATACGCCGAGCGCGATCTTGCCGAGGGAACGTTCACAGAGCGGGAGATTCAGGAAATAGTCGACCACTTCGTTATGAAGCTTCGTATGGTTTGCTTTGCAAGAACGCCTGATTACAACGCGATATTCGCCGGCGATCCCACCTGGGTAACCGAGTCTATCGGCGGTATGTGCACCGACGGCAGACCCCTCGTTACGAAAATGTCCTTCCGCTACCTCAACACCCTTAACAATATCGGTGCAGCGCCCGAGCCCAACCTTACTATCCTCTGGTCGAAGAATCTGCCCGAGGAGTTCAAGAAGTTCTGCGCGGAGATATCTATCAAGCATCACGCCGTTCAGTATGAGAACGATGACCTGATGCGACCCCTTCACGGCGACGATTACGCTATCGCCTGCTGCGTATCCTCTATGAGAGTAGGTAAGGAGATGCAGTTCTTCGGTGCGAGAGCCAACCTTGCAAAGTGCCTGCTTTACGCTATCAACGGCGGCGTTGACGAGATAAGCGGCGATCAGGTAGGACCGCAGTACCGTCACGTCGTTGGCGACTACCTCGACTACGACGACGTAATGGAAAAGTACAAGGCGATGATGAAGTGGCTCGCGCAGGTTTATGTAAACACGCTTAACATCATCCATTATATGCACGATAAGTACTCCTACGAGCGTCTTCAGATGGCGATTCACGATAAGACCTTAAGGCGCTGGTTTGCAACCGGTATTGCGGGCTTCTCGGTAGTTGCGGACTCGCTTTCGGCTATTAAGTACGCAAAGGTAAGAGTTAAGAGAGACGAGCGCGGAATAGTCACCGATTACACCGTTGAGGGTGATTTCCCGAGATACGGAAACGACGACGACAGGGTCGACGATATAGCAAAAGAGATTCTTCATCTCTTTATCGGTTACCTTCGCCAGAACCACACCTATCGCGGCGGTATCCACACCACCTCAATCCTTACCATAACCTCTAACGTAACCTACGGTAAGAACACCGGCTCGACTCCCGACGGAAGAAAGCAGGGCGAGCCCTTCGCTCCCGGTGCTAACCCTATGCACGGCAGAGATATGGCAGGTGCTGTTGCATCCCTTTCCTCTGTTGCAAAGATTCCGTTTATGGATTCGCAGGACGGTATATCCAACACCTTCACCATCGTTCCCGCCGCACTCGGAAAGACCGAGGACGAGCGTGTGGACAACCTCGTATCCCTGCTTGACGCATACGCTGTCAAGGGTGGCTTCCACCTCAACGTAAACGTCTTTGACAAGGAGCTCCTTCTTGACGCGCAGAAGCACCCCGAGCTTTATCCCCAGCTCACTATCAGAGTTTCGGGATATGCAGTCAACTTCATTAAGCTGACGAAGGAGCAGCAGGACGAGGTAATCTCCCGTACCTTCCACTCGGGCGTATGAGCTTAAAGGGCAATATACACTCGATAGAGAGCTTCGGCACCGTGGACGGACCCGGCATAAGATTCGTCGTGTTCTTCCGCGGATGCCCGATGCGCTGTCTTTACTGTCATAATCCGGACACTTGGTCGTGTGAGTTTGCCAAGGAATACACGGCAGAGGAGCTTGTCGACAGGGTGGTTCGCAACGAGCCGTTTTACAGAACGGGTGGCATAACCGCAAGCGGCGGCGAGCCTATGCTCCAGCTCGACTTTCTGACAGAGCTTTTCGAGCTTGCCAAGAGGCGCGATATACACACCTGTCTTGATACGTCGGGCATCCTCTTTGACCCGAACGACGAGGGGCGTGTCGCGAAAATCGACCGTATGCTAAAGTCAGCCGACCTCGTTATGCTTGATATCAAGCATATAGACGACGAGGAGCACAAGGCTCTTACCTCAAGGTCGAATAAGAACGTCCTCGCCTTTGCCGAGCACCTTCGGGAGCTTGGTGTGAATATGCGCGTGCGCTACGTTTTAGTGCCGGGCATTACCGACAAGCGCGAGCATCTTTTGTCACTCGGTAAGTATCTTTCTCGCTTTGATAACCTTGAGAAAATAGAAGTGCTTCCGTATCATACCCTCGGCAAAGTCAAATACCAAAATCTTGGTATTGACTATCCGCTCGGCGATACGCCGGATGCTACCGCATCTGATGCCGCTGCGGCGTTGGAAATTATAAAATCAGCAATGTAACCCATTTGCCGAGCGCTGTGCGCTCGGCAAATTTTTTATATTTTTTGCTCACGCGCTTTACAAAGGAAATTATTTGTGCTATTATTTAGTATGATGAAATATTCAAGGGAGTACCGATATGAATTACTTAATAGCTTTGGACCTTGAGGGTGTAGGCGGTGTCGTCGGAGTGCCTTACGAGGGGCTCGGAAAAGATAGCGAGCAGTGGAAGGTCGCAAGAGCGCAGGCGATACTCGAGGTAAACGCAGTTGCACGCGCTTTATTTGACACGGGTGCCGACCGAGTCGTGCTTTGGGATAACCACGGCGGCGGAGGTAACCTCGAATACGAAAAGCTCGACGGTCGCATTGAGCTTATTGAACGCGTAGCCCCCGGCATCCGCCAAGCCTTTGCAAAGGACTATGGCTTTGACGCAATGTATTTTCTCGGCTATCACGCAATGGAGGGAACGGTTGGCGCGGTTTTGGCGCACACCTGGAGCTCCAAGGACATACAGTTTATAAAGGTAAACCTCAAGCCCGTTTGCGAGGCGGAGCTGGATGGCTATTACGCCGCAGAAGAGGGATACTCGCCCGTCTTCTTTGCGGGTGACGATAAGGCTATCGCACAGGCGAAGGAATGCTTCCCGGATATCGTTACGGTACAGACGAAGGAGGCTCTTTCCAGAAACAAAGCAATATTCAGAGATAACGACGAGCTTCTTTCTGAAATTTACGAGCGTGCAAAGGAGGCTGCGTCGCTTCGCCCCACGCCCAAAAAAATCGAGTTTCCCGCCGTCGTTGAGGTGCGCTACACCCGTATGGAGCGCGCCGAGGCTCGCCTTAATTTCCTGCTTGAAAAGGGGATAAAGAGCTTTTACAGTACCGACGCGCACACAGTATTCTCAATAGTAACCAATATTGAGGAGTTTCACCACGCCGCAAGATAAAAGAAGTGCGAGGATGCAAAATGCATCCTCGCACATTTTCTTATTTTCCGTAGCTCTCGGCTAACTCGCGGAACGCGGGGAGAGAGCGGACTATCCTGTCCTTATCGACGCAGTAGGCTATTCTTACGTAGCCCTTGACGCCGAAATCGTCGCAGGGAACGACGAGGATTTCCTTCTCCTTTGCGCGCTCGTAGAACTTGTAAGCATCCTCCTCAAGCGCCTTGACGAACAGATAAAACGCGCCGTCCGGCTTAACGCATTCGTAGCCGAACTCGGTGAGATTTGAATAAAGGATATCTCTGTTCTCGCGGTAGATATTGATGTCCACGCGAGCGTCGACCGCGCGCTTTACAACCTGCTGGAAAAGGCTGGGCGCGCAAACGTATCCGAGCGAGCGACCTGCGCCGCAAACCGAAAGATAGACCTCGCGCTCGTCCTTCATTTTGGGGCTCGTCGCAATGTATCCAATGCGCTCGCCGGGGAGCGAGAGAGCCTTTGAGTAGGAGTAGCAGACTATCGTGTCGTCGTAATAGTTCATAAGGTAGGGAACCTCGATGCCGTCGAAAACGAGCTCGCGATAGGGCTCGTCGGCTATCAGATAGATGGGGTGCGCGTACTCGGCGGACTTGCGCTTCAGGACGTCGGTCACCGCCTTGACGGTTTCCTCGCTGTAAACGACTCCGCTCGGATTGTTAGGGGAGTTGATAATCACCGCCTTGGTAAGAGGCGTTATCCTCGATTCAAAATCGGCGGCGTCTATCTGGAAGGTCTTTTCCATAGGCTCGGAAACTACCACCTTGCCACCCGCATTCTCAACGAAAACGCGGTATTCGGTGAAGAATGGAGCGAAGAGAACGCACTCGTCGCCGGGGTTCATAATAGCCTTGAGCGTTATGGTAAGAGAAGCCGCCGCGCCGCAGGTCATATAGATATTGTCGGGAGTGAGGGAGGTGTTAAAGCGCGCGTTTATATGCTCGGCAACCGCCCCTCTGACGCTCGCGTCACCCTGCGCCGAGGTATACCCGTGTAAAGCTACCGAGTCGCAGTTCGTTACAAGATCTACGATAGCGTCGCTGATTTCCTTCGGCGGCGGAACGCAGGGATTTCCGATGCTGAAATCAAAAACCTTGTCCTTGCCGATTTCGGTTGCGCGCACCTTGCAGTACTCAAAAATCTCCCTGATTATCGAGCGCTTACTGCCAAGCGCATACATTTTTTCGTTTATCATATCTTTCCTCTGTCAGTTGAGTTTCAAAAGTTGTTTTGCGTTTTCGGAGAATATTTCCTTTTCTGACCAAATCATACATATCCGAGCTTTATTTGCGAGCTAACGCGCCGCGCGAGTAAAAATATACGTACATTATAAAGCAAAACTACGCCATTTGTCAATGCTTTTTATTGCAAAAAGCGACCGAAAGCGGAGATATTGAGAGCTTTTGCCGAAAAAGGAAATCAATTCTCGCATTCCGAGAGAGATTCTTCGGATTGGGGGTGGAAAAAACTCTGTCGAAGTGATAGAATGATAACGTAAACACCACGCTTAAAATAAATTCAACGATAGGAGAAATAGGAGAAATAATGGAAAAGAAAACGATAGGAAAATTCATATCCGCTCTGCGTAAGGCAAACGGGATGACACAAAGGGAGCTCGGCGAGCGGCTCTTTGTTTCAGATAAAACGGTGAGCCGCTGGGAGTGCGATGAGTGCACGCCGGAGCTCTCGCTCATACCGTCGATAGCCGAGATATTCGGCGTCAGCACCGACGAGCTCTTGCGCGGTGAGAGAAGCGAGCGGGACGGCGGTGAGAGCGAATATAAAAAGGGAAAAAGCGATAAGCAATTCAAGCTTATGCTGCACGAGGCGAAAAAGCGATTTTCGAATATAACGCTCCTGTCCGTATCCCTTTCGGTGATAGGACTTATCTCGGTGCTCGTATGCAGGCTAGTCTTCTCAAAAGCTCTGCTCGGACTGTGCCTTGCCGCCCTTTTCTTCGTAGGAGGCGCGATAGTGCAGATAGGCATTCTTTCGTCGGCAAGACTGCTTGAGGACGAGGATGATGAGCACGTCTGTGAGATCAAGAAATTTAACACGGGTGTGGTGCTTGCGAGTGTAAAAATCTTCTTTTTGATACTTTTGCTCATTGCCGTCTGTATCAGCGCGGCTATCCTCTATCCTGCGGATTATAACCGCCCGTTCTTCTTCGTATTCCTCGATTCAACCCTTATCTTTGTCGTAATGCTTACAGTTCCTACCTACATCTTATGGAGGCTCTGGATACTCCGTCGGCTCGTAAAGGGCGGCGCGGTGTATATGGACGACTCGGAGCGCACCGTCTTCGATAAGAACACTCATTCGCTTCGGCGCATAACGCTGACCCTCGCGCTTATCGTTTTGGCGATATTTTTATCCGTGTTCTTCCTTGGACTCGCGACGGCCACATTCGATCCCGAAACCTACAATTTCTTCCGCCCGATACTCTCGTCGCTCTATTGGATAAGCCTTGTATGCTGCACGGGGTGGTACTTAATAGAGAAAAGGAAAAACAGTAAAAAATCATAACGTAAAAAGGTCGGCTCAAGTTTTGAACTTGAGCCGACCGCTCTTATTTAGTTATTTGCGGAAAAGCTCTATAAAGCTTTTCTTTTTGATAACGAACCAGATAAGCGAGAATACGCCAATGCCGACGACCGCAACTGAGCCGACCGATACGCCAACGATAAGTCCGACGCTCGCACCGTCGGGTGTGGTGTCGGGATTCGGATTGGGACTCGGCTCGGGAGTGGTTGCAGGCAACGGATAACCGCAAGAGTCGCACGCCTCGTCGCCGTTTTCGTTCGAGTGGGCGCTTGTGTTTAGCATCTCGCCGCAATCGATGCAGTCCTGCCAGTGGAACTCGTCGTTCTTCTGCCAAGTCTCTCCAAAGGTGTGCGGAGCAACTCTTTTACTCTTGCAGGAGTTGCAGGTTTCGTCGCAGTTATCGTCGTACCTGTGCTCTAAGGTCGTGCCGTAATTGTTCTTGCAGGTCGAGCAAATTGCTCTGTACTTGCAGGTCGCCGTGCCGCCCGAGCACGCCTCCTCTATAACTCCGCATCCGTTTTTACAGGTAGAGTAGTGCTTGTCGTTCTCATATGTCCAATTGCCGCTCGGTACGTGAGTGCTCGTGTCGGGGGCGGTGTATACGTCGCCGCATTTTGAGCAGATAGCACCGCTTGAGCAATTCGCCTTACCGCCGAAGCATTCGCCCACGTCAACCGTGGACCTGCAATATGAGCAGAATCTCTTATGAGTTCCACTCTCGCTCTGCCAGCCCTCGCTCACGTCGCCGTGAATACAGTTGATGTCAAGCCTGTAAACCGTCTTTCCGTCTTCGGTGTATGCGGCTATGTAGGACGCAGTTCTCGTATCGGTGTCATAGCTGCCGCTCGGTGCTGCCGCAGTTTCGGGAAGGACTACCGTCGTGTATCTTCCTTTTTCGTCGCTGACGAACTTGAAGCTGCCGTTGCCTTGCGTCTTGCCTATCGTGATACCCGTGAATTTGTTTGCCAAAATAGTGCCGCCCGTCATTTCTATTGAAACGTGACTGCTCGCATTAGAGTCGTTATGCGATTTGAAGAGCTGATACGTACCGCCGGGGGCGTTAGTCGCCAGGTCAACGGTGCAGTTCTTGAGCTCAATATTTGATATTACGGGGAATTGCGACGCTCCCGCAGTCGTTATAAAGGGAGTGGAGCTTGCACCCTCTACGTAGCCGAGGGTCACGTTCTCAAAGAGGAAATTGAAGGTTCTCGTACCGGTGGTTTCGTAGGTGTAGTGCTCGGTATCATAAGAGGAAACCTCGATTAGCGAAGTATTCTTCTGAAGCATCGTTCCGTTCTTGACGGTAACGTTCAACGTGCCGCTTCTCTTCGCCTGTGCGTGTAAGAGTCTGCCGGTACAGGTGAGGGTGTTGCCCAAAAGGTCTATTGTAAGGTTTCCGTGAATGAAGCCGAAGTTAGCGTACGACGATGTGTGCTCCATATCCCGTCTTACGAGAAGGGTATGGTTGGTCTGGTTGAAGGGAGGCGTGTTATCCTGGAAGGCGAGAAGAAGACCGACGCCGGTATCAATAAGCGACTTACCTGCCGATACGCACTTTCCGGTGCTGTCAAATATGACGTAGGGGTAATCCTCAACGCTCTCGTATACCGTCGGGATAGTGCCGTATTCGGTAACGAGGGGGTTCTCCCTTTGCTTCGTCGTTCCGATAAGGAGCTCGGCGGCGCTTACGGTAATGTCGGTTATCACCTCAACCGACCTGATGTCGCTGATATAGAGCCCGGGATTCTCGCAGCCCCAAGAGGGTGCGTTTATCGTGAGCTTTTGGGATTTATAGCCTACGGTATCGGCGTAAAGCGGCTCGTAGACCGTGTGGATGAAGCTGAACTCTACCCACTCGCCTGCCTTGGTGTGTATATTGTAGTAGGATACGTTGTAGTCGGAGAACTCTTTAGACGAAGAGGTTATCGAGTTCATACTAACGGTTATTATTCTCGAGGTGGTGTCGTAGACCTTGAAGCTTATTCTGAAGCTTCTGCCGATATCCTCGTCGCGAAGCACACCGTCCTTGATAATCGAGGAGTTGGTTATTACCGTGCTGGGACAGTAATAGAACTCGTTGTTGGGATAGGAGGTCTTGTAGCTCATAGAGTCTATCCTGAGAGCCTTCGTTCCGTCGGGTGCTTCTGCAATCGAGGCGCTGAAGTTTCCACCAACCGAGCAGCTGCCCTTGTTCGAGGTCAGAGGCGAGGAGTGAACGAGGGTTTCACCTGTCGCGCTTGTCTGCTTTACGAGGAAGGCCGCAGTCGTGCCGGGGGTCATATTCTTGATATAATCGGTAACGTCAATGTCGTACTGTCCCGCGCCCGCAACCGGAACGGTCGTGATGGGATTTCCCATTATTGCACCCTCTGGAGAGGTGGGGTCAAAGTTGCCGAGGGGGTAAACCGTAAGCTTGTTAATGCCGTCGTTCGATACGTAAAGGCGAATGGTATAAAGCTCTGCATCGAACTCCTCGATAGTGGTGGGGTCGGGTACTGTAAAGTAAACGTAAGTTCCCGCCGCGGTGGTAAGGGTAGTACCCGTGTCAGCAATTTCGTAGCCGGTGCGGAACTCGAAGGTGTAATCCTCACTCATTCCCTTGCCGTTATCGCCCGTGATTCCTGCGGGCACGGTGAGCGTGTAAGCCTCGTCGCACTCAAGGGTAGGAACCTCGAGCGTCCACTCGGTGTTGCCGAACTGCGCCTTCCATATGCCGCCGGTGACCGCTTTGCCCTCGGAGTCGGTGAGAGTTATCTTCCGAGCCTCGTCGGCGCTGACCGCGCCGGTAAACTTAACGGTTATAGGGCCGTTATTCGGCATACCCGAGTATTTCTCGGCGTCGCGGTGCACGTACTCAACCTTTACCGCGTCGCCGCGCAGGTAGTAGCCGCAGAAGTCCATAAATGCGTTATAGGTGTTAACGCCGTATCTCATATCGGGCGCACTCGCGAGGGTGTGTCCCTGTGCGACCTCGAACCACATCGTAGGAACGTCGGATGTTCTGCAGGCGTTTACCATAAGGTTGGAGTTGCCGTAGAACGAGCCGTCGCTGAGCTGACAGGAAATGAAGGTCGGTGCGTGCTCCGGCGTTATGGTGTACTGACCGCCGCTGCAGCCTGCGTAAACGAGGTCTGCACCGCTGTCAATCTTCTCACCGTTATAGGTAAGCCAAGGCTGCACCTCGCCGCCGTCTATTACGTAGTCGCCGACGATGATATCCTCGGTCTTGCCGTTCTCATAGCGGCTCTTGCCGTTGTAGCCGGGAACTATCCTTCTCTGAATACCGGTTTCGGGGTTTTCTTCACCGAGGTGAGTCGCCCAGCCGCCCTTGGAGTTGCCGTAAACGCCTACCGAGGTGATGTTGAAGCTGTATTTGTCATGATCGGAGAGCGAAAGATAGCGCAAGTAGCGCATTGCCGCCGTGTCAATTCTTACGTTATCGTAATGCTGAAGGCAGTATGCACCGCCGTCGTTCGTAACACCCGTGTTGCCCGTTGCACTGACCGTTCCGCTGTAAAAATCAAAGTGGTCGGTGCGTGCCATCGGGAAGAAGCCGTGGTCAAAGGTCGCGGTAGCGTAGCCGCCAAAGGCAAAGCCGTTAAGCTGGGGGCGGTCAGCCGTCTGCGTGCCTCCCGCAAGATGCGATGACGAGCAGGCGAGCGCCATAACGGGAACGTCATATCCGGGATTTGTGGGATAGGTGATATGCATATAAAGATTCCAGTCAATCGGCGTGCCGTCGGGCTTAACGAGGTCCTCTACCTTCTCAGCCTTCGTGTAATGCACGCGTATGTATTCGCCGCCGGCGTTTGCAGTTCCGCTTGAGTTAAGCCAAACGGGATCAGAGCCGTCAAAGCCCTTCTGCGTTGCCTTGCGGTTTCCGTTCTCGTCAACCCACTTGACGAGCTTGTTTCTGTGGTATGAGCGGAAATCGTTGTTCCAGATTTCGATAGTCTTATCGAAAATACCGTCCGCGCCGTGCTTATCTATCTCAAAGAAAACCTGATTGAACTCAATATTGTAGCCTGCGGGAACGACCATATTGTTATGATAGCTACCCGAGGAAAGTCCTGCGCCGGAGAAGTAAGTACCCTTAACTACGTTCGGGCGCAGACCCTGCACCGACCAATCAAGGTCGGGGGAGATTGCCTTTGCATTATTAAGATAGTCGAAAATAACAACAACGAAGCCGCGGTCAAGCATCGAATTGATGATGTTAACGTCGCTGTCCGTTCCTATGCGCTCGATTTGCGTATTAACTACGTAGATTACTATCGGAGTTGCATCGATAGCGTAGCCCGGCTTAACCGTGCCGCCACCGTGATAAACAGAAACCTCTACGGGTATTCCTATGTAACCGTCGTTTGCGACCTTAACGGTCGCTCCGCGCTTTTTCGATGAGAGAGCGCTCTCTATTGCCGTCATAGCGTCAACTCCTTTCTGTGTGTTGCCATCTGTGGTTGCAATCGCAACCGAGGCAAGTGCCGTCGGCAGCATTGCGATAAGCAATAAAACCGCGACAATACTCGTCAGCATCCTTTTTCGTCTGTCTTTCATAACGCCTCCGTTTTTTCGCGTTTGCTACCAAACGCAAATCTATGTGTTGATTATACCATACAAATATATATTTGTAAAGGCGATTTTTTGTTTATTTTGCCGCCTTTCCCTCGTCCGTTGGGTGAACGAGCATACCGAGCCACATCTTCGTCAAAATCGGGTCTGGCATAAGCTTGAATAAAACGTGCTGCAGCTTCGTGTACCAATTCATAACGCACATCGCACGCCCGCGCTTGAGAGCCTTTAAGCATTTTGCAACTACCGCCTCGCATTTGAGCAGTGGTTTCATTGACTTCGGGTGCGTCTTTTTGTTGAGCATAGACTTTTCGAGGAATTCGGTTTCTACCCAACCGGGACAGAGGCAGGTCGCGCGTATTCCGTATTTTTTGAGCTCGTAATTGAGTGACTTCGTGTAGTGAAGGACAAAAACCTTGCTCGAGGAATAAACGTTGAAATAGGGAAGAGGAGTGAAGCAAGAGCCGCTTCCGAGCTGAACTATTCTGCCGCCCCTCACCATATAGGGCACGACGAGGTGTGTGAGCAGTACGGTTGCCTTGACGTTCAGGTCTATCATTCCCGCAACGTCGGACTCGGGGAGCTCGTCGAACGCCCCGAAATTGCCAAAGCCCGCGGCGTTAACGAGGTATTTGACGGTGGGCTTTTTCTCCGTAAGCCTCTCTCGCACCGCATCAATCCCTTCGGGTTTTGTAAGGTCGGCAGAGATTATCTCGGCACTGACGCCGAGCTCATCGCGAAGCGCCTCCATATTCTCGCGCCTTCTTGCAACGAACCAAAATTCGTCAACTCCGCACTTTTCCTTTAGCTGTCTTGCGAACTCGCGCCCGATTCCGCTCGACGCCCCGGTTATAATTGCAACTGACATATTCGCCTCCGTTTTGTTTTTATGATTATAAAACAATCATACCACAAAGTGTGCGAAATGTAAATAAGTTTGTCAAAAGCATCCATATTTGAGTATACTTTCAAGCTCGGTATGAAAATTATTATCGAGTAATTGGACAGATGAAAATCAAAACTCAAGAGCTATTATTCCTTAATATCAAAGATTTGGGAATATTAATTTTGAAAAATGAATATTTGCTATTGATATTATTCCCAAAACGTGATATAATACACATTGTAAAACTGTATTTGATTTTGGAGGTTACTCTAATGGAATATATAAAGGCGTCTAAAGCCGCTGAAAAATGGGGCATCTCGGCTCGTCGAGTTCGAGTTTTGTGTGCGGAAGGAAAGATTGAAGGCGTAATTCGTAAAGGCAACTTGTATATGATTCCTGCTACCGCTGCGAAGCCTATGGACGGTAGAAAAGGCAGAACAGGACTACTGCTTGATATTGAAAAGAAGCGCGGCCTGCTTTCAAGCAAGCGTCCCCTGACCCCGGGCGAGGTTGATAGATTGGCTCAAGAGTTTACGGTAGACTTCACCTATAACTCCAATGCTATTGAAGGAAACACTCTTACACTTAAAGAAACGGCATTAGCCCTTGAAGGAATGACTATCGACCAAAAGCCACTTAAAGACCATCTTGAAGCCGTCGGACACCGTGATGCATTTCTTTATGTTCAGGAGATTGCTAAAAACGAAGTTGAGCTTTCGGAATACGTTATCAAAAACATTCACGCACTCGTGTTGATGAACCGCCCCGAAGATAAGGGGCAGTATCGCCGTATCCCCGTTCGAATTATGGGTGCGTACACCGAGCCTGTTCAACCTTATCTGATTGAGCCGAAGATGACTGAATTGCTTTCGATAAACGAGGCTCGCAAAAATGAAATGACTACGGTTGAACGCATAGCCAAGTTTCATCTTGAATTCGAAGGTATACACCCCTTTATTGACGGAAATGGAAGAACCGGACGTTTGATTCTTAATCTTGAGCTTATTCGTAATGGATTCCCACCGATAAACGTGAAATTCGCAGATCGTAGGCGTTACTACGATGCTTTCGATGCATTCTACCGCGACAATGATGCAGGCGCTATGATAGATTTGATAGCAGAGTATGTGGATGAAAGACTTGACGAGTATTTAAATTTGTTAGGAGAATAAAAAGATAACAAAAACGTTTTCTATAGATTAGGGAAAAGCATTCGGATTTTGCACCGTGACGTGTGTTAGTTTTGAAACAAACAATCTATGAAGAAAGAGGCGAACGCGATGTTCGCCTCTTGCTTTTACGGGAATTTGCTCCGTCTTACAAGCTTCTCACAGGGAAGGACGGAGCAATGTTTCGAACCCAATTCTGAAAATCAGAGATTTTCAGAGTGCGTCTATTCCGACGGAGTCACACCAAAACGAAAAAGGACACCCCTGGTGGATGTCCTTTTCGTTTTGGTGACCCGTACGGGAATCGAACCCATGTTACAGCCGTGAAAGGGCCGTGTCTTAACCGCTTGACCAACGGGCCTTTTGTGGTAGCGGATGTCGGATTTGAACCAACGACCTGCCGGGTATGAACCGGACGCTCTAGCCAACTGAGCTAATCCGCCACAAAAACGAAGCTCCAACGAGCCTCGCTCGACTATTATATCACGACAATACTCAAAAGTCAAGATATTTTTTCAAAAAATTTCGCTTTTGGAAAAGCTTACGAAATTCGCCCACTTGACAAGCGAGGGCGCGATGAGTTATAATAATAAAAATCTCCTTTAATAAGATGCTCGGCATCAAGTAGGAAGGAATATAATCTATTATGGATAAAATATTCAACTTTTCGAGAATGCAGGCGATGCTGCCGCAGGACATACTCGCAATAGCGGGCGGCGAGCTCGGCACTGTCGTGTCGGCTTTTATGACCGACCCTGATAAGCTTCGCGAGCTGCAGTCGCACGCAGAGAGCACCCTTCGCGAGCTCCTCGGCGTTCCGCTCAATTATAAAATACTCTTTATGACCGGCGGTGCGTCGGCGCAGTTCTCGGCAATCCCCTTGAATCTGCTCTCGGAGCACAAGTGTGCGGACTACGTTCTGACGGGCTTTATGTCCAAGAACGCGAGCCTTGAGGCAAAGAAATACGGCGATATTGCCGTTGCGGCATCCTCGGCAGGTGCAATGCCGGCGTACTCGGTGATACCCGAAACGCAGAAGAGCGATTTTCGCCCGGATGCAGACTACGTTCATATCTGCTACAACAACTCCCTTTACGGAACGAAATTCCACTATATCCCCGATACGGGCAATATACCGCTCGTTGCCGATATGACCTCGTCGCTGCTTTCCGAGCCTATTGACGTTATGAAATTCGGCTTGATATATGCCGGTGCGCAGGCAAATATCGGACTTGAGGGAATGACCGTCGTTATCGTGCGCGACGACCTCGTCGGAGGCGCAAGAGTTGACACGCCCTCGGTCATCAACTATAAAACCGTGGCGGAAAACAACGCGATTTTCGGCACTCTCCCGGTGCTCAATCTCTACCTTGCGTCCCTCACCTTCGATAAGCTTGCCTCTCTTGGCGGACTTTCGGAAATGAAGCGCAAGAACGAGCGCAAAGCGAGCCTGCTTTACGACTATCTCGACTCGCAAACCTATTATACCTCGCCCGTCAGCAAAAAATGCCGCTCAATGATGAATGTCGTTTTTATGACCTCGGACGCCAACCTTGACGCAAAGTTCGTCGAAGAGGCGGAGGCGTGCGGACTTTTAGGACTCGCGCGCGACAGGAGCGTTGGCGGAATGTGCGCATCTATTTACAATTCGATGTCCTACGAGGGCGTTGAGCGCCTCGTTGCGTTTATGCGTAAATTTGCTTTTGAGAATCCTAAATTCACAGCATAACAAAAAGTGCAACCGTCACAGCGGTTGCACTTTTTGTTTAAAGTTTTGCACAAATTGCCACCGTGCATTTTGTGCTAATGCTATAAAAGCGAACGCGCGCGGGCGAAAAAATATGTGAAAAAAATAATTTGCATTTTTCGTCGTTTTGTGATACAATATAAAGGTTAAGATTTATAAAAAGAGGAAAGTAGTATGCAGCGTACAGATTTAAGAAATATTGCAATCATAGCGCACGTTGACCACGGAAAGACCACCCTAGTTGACGAAATGCTCCGTCAGGGCGGTATTTATCGCGATAATCAGGAGATGGAAGATCGTGTAATGGACTCTAACGCACTCGAGCGCGAGCGCGGAATAACGATACTTGCAAAGAACACCGCTATCTACTACAAGAATACGAAAATAAACGTGATAGACACCCCCGGCCACGCAGACTTCGGCGGTGAGGTCGAGCGTATACTCAAGATGGTTAACGGAGTTATTCTCCTCGTTGACGCGGCTGAAGGCCCTATGCCCCAGACCCGTTTCGTTCTTGAAAGAGCGCTTGAGCTTAACCACCGCGTTATCGTCGTAGTCAACAAGGTTGACCGTCCCGACGCCCGTCTTGACGAGATAGGCGACGAGGTTCTTGAGCTTCTCCTTGAGCTCAACGCAACCAACGAGCAGCTTGACTCGCCTATGCTATTCTGCTCTGGCAGAGCTGGAACTGCAAGCTTTGACCCGCACACGCAGGGAACAGACCTTACCCCCCTTCTTGACACCATTCTCGAATACATCCCTGCGCCCGAGGGCGACGAGGACGAGCCGCTTCAGCTTCTCGTTTCCTCTATTGACTACAACGAGTTCGTCGGAAGAATAGGTATAGGCAGAATTGAGCGCGGCGTTATAAAGCAGGGGCAGGGAATTTCCATCTGCAACTATCACGAGGGCGGCAAGTCAAGACCGTCCAAGGTCGTTTCGATATATCAGTTTGACGGACTTAAGCGCGTTCCGGTAACCGAGGCAAAGGTTGGCGATATCGTTTGCTTCTCCGGTTGTGAGGATATCGCGATAGGCGACACCGTCTGCTCACCTATGAAGGTTGAGCCGCTTGAGTTTGTAAAGGTCGGCGAGCCGACGATGGAGATGACCTTCTCGGTAAACGATTCGCCCTTTGCAGGCAAGGAGGGCAAGTATGTTACCTCCCGTCACCTCCGCGCCCGTCTTTACAAGGAGCTTCTCAAGGACGTGTCCTTGCGCGTCAGCGACGGTGAAACGACCGACAGCTTTAACGTAGCGGGCAGAGGCGAGATGCACCTTTCCATACTCCTTGAAAATATGCGTCGCGAGGGCTACGAGCTCTGCTGCTCCAACCCGCGAGTTCTCTATAAGGAAATAGACGGCGAGAGGTGCGAGCCTATTGAGAACGTTATAGTCGACGTTCCCGAGGCGTACGTTGGCGCGGTTATGGAAAAGCTTGGCGCAAGAAAGGGGACGCTCACCGATATGCAACTGAACGGCACTCGCCAAAAGCTATTCTACACCATTCCCACAAGATGCCTCTTCGGCTATCGCTCCGAACTTCTGACCGATACCAGAGGAGAGGGCCTTATCTCTACCATCTTCGCAGGCTACGAGCCCTTCCGCGGTGAGATAAAGACGCGGTTTACCTCCTCGCTCGTCGCATCCGAAACAGGAACTGCCACGACTTACGGACTTTATCAGTCGCAGGACAGAGGTCCGCTATTCATCGGACCGGCAACCCCCGTTTATGCTGGAATGATAGTAGGCGAGAACCCGAAGCCCGACGACATTGAGGTTAACGTCTGCCGCGAAAAGCATCTGACGGCAATCCGCTCGTCAGGAGCTGACGAAAAGCTCACCCTCATAACCCCCGTCCAGCTCTCGCTTGAGGAGGCTATCGAGTTCATCAACGAGGACGAGCTTATAGAGATAACTCCGAAGAGCATAAGACTGCGCAAAACCATACTCGATATGGCTGCGCGCAAGAGAATACAGGCGCAGAAGAGAGCGGCTCTTAAGGACCAAGCAAAATAAACAATCTTAAAGGCTCTCTTGCGGCTACCATAATTGAAAACAAAAAAGCGAGATATTGATTTCCTCTGTATCTCGCTATTTGCTTTTTGAGTAATTGACAATCCGTTCGCCTCGGGTACTTTTCTCATTTATCAAGCAAAATTTCCTTCACGCTCATAGCCTTAAAGGCGAAAATCGCAAGCAGCAAAATCAGCACGAAAACGCGCACGGGTGGCACTTCCTTTAGAAAATAGAGCAGTGTAGCACCGCCGCAAAGGAAGATGAGCGTGCACAAAAGCTTGCGCGGCGCAAGCACGGCTTGCTTTTCCTTTCCAACGAAAAGATAACTCAAGGCAAGCGTCAGAAGCGTGCCTATAAGAAGGTTGACTGCCGCGAGCGCATAACCTACCCTTGATATAAAAAGAATATTAAGGGTAACCGTTATTGCGGCGCTTATCAGCGAAGCCGCCATAGCGGCAAAATTCTTTTCCTCCTGCATTTTCGCGCTTGTGAGAAGGGTGACGGAAAAGCTCGGTGTAACCGACACTGCCGCAGGATAAACCACGAAGAGCGCCTCCGAGTATTCTTGCGGTGCGAGCAGCCGCATACCCTCCGGTGCAATAGCGAGGAAGGCGAGCGTCAGGGTTGCAATTAACTGTGCCGCATCTGCGCCGACCCTCTGTACCGTGTCGAGTTTTCCTGCCGCAACCTTCCTGAATATCCACGGCACGAGCGCCGAATTCAGACCCGAAACAACGAGCGAGAGAAGCAGCCCCGCGGACAGTGCTACCGAGTATTTTGCGAGCACCCCCTCGCCGAAATATCGCTCGATTATGACCCTGTCGGCGTAGGCTGACGCCGTGTGCGCAAGATGGTGCGGGAGCAGGGGAAGATTAAAAAGAAGAAGAAATTTCCACACGCGAGCGGAGAAGAACCTTTTGCCCCGCAGAAAAATATATATGAGTAGTGGTGCGCCAAGAATTGCGGCGGTTGCAACTGCCGCCCATATCCGCCCCTCACCACCCGCGCCGCCATATCGAATGAGCATAAGCGCTGTACCTTGGGAGAGCGCGGAATAGGAAAGGTTTAAGGCGAATAGGGTGCGGTGGCTGTAAAAATACCTGCATCTTGCCGAGTAGAAATTTATCGCCGCATTAAAGAAAATGTCGAGAAATACTAAAATGCTCGTCAGCGTCGTGAGACCCGTCAGCGAATTTATCCTCGCGCGAAACGGCAGATACACCCCTACCGACGTGAGCATAAAAACGCAAAGCAGACCGAAAGCCGACGAAAGAAAGCTCTCGTAATTCTCCCGCCATTTCTGCATTCCCCGATAAAGAACGCTGCCGCCAAGCTCAAAGGTTGAAATAGCGCTCGCAATGCCCACCCAGCTTGCAAAGACGGTGTATTCTCCGAACTCCGACGGCAAGAGAATGCGCGTGAATATCGAGGTGAAAATTATCGAAATGCCCTTGGAGATAATATTCGTTCCAATGCTGTAAAACGACGCCCTCGCAGGAAGCGAGAGACTCGCACGTTTTAGAGTCGCACTGCCTTCATACAAAACACCGTCCTCCTTTTTGTCAGTTCAACTCTCTTACGGATATCCTTCCCGCGCGCCGCTTGTTTTGTGCAAGGCAATTTTTCTCTTTTTTGAATATTTTTTCTCTCTGCCATTTCGAATTTTGGCAAAACTTACGGCATTTTACGCCAAAAATGCAATATTCACGACAAAAACTTGCAAAAATATTTAAGATACCCCTTGATTTTCCTTCGAATAAGTGATATAATTTCTACATATTTATTTTACTAAAGCCTTCGTGGCGGAAAGGTGTAAACATTATGTTCAAATCCCAATATCTTACAGAGCTTATGGAGCGCGTAATAGCACGCAATCCCGGAGAGCCTGAATTCCATCAGACTGTTAAGGAGGTTCTTGAATCCATCGAGCCTGTGCTTGAAAAGAGCCCCGAGTACGTTGAGGCGGGTGTCCTTGAGCGTATGGTTGAGCCCGAGAGAATTATAAAGTTCAGAGTTCCGTGGGTCGACGATAACGGCAAGGTTCAGGTTAACCGTGGATACAGAATTCAGTTCAACAGCGCTATCGGTCCTTACAAGGGCGGTCTTCGCTTCCATCCTTCCGTAAACGAAAGTATTATAAAATTCCTCGGCTTTGAGCAGACCTTCAAAAACTCGCTCACCTCGCTTCCTATGGGAGGCGGTAAGGGCGGAGCTGACTTCGACCCTCAGGGCAAGTCCGACCGTGAGGTTATGGCGTTCTGTCAGAGCTTTATGACCGAGCTTTGCAAGTATATCGGTGCGGATACCGACGTGCCTGCGGGCGATATCGGCGTTGGTGCTCGCGAGGTCGGCTATCTCTTCGGTCAGTATAAGAGAATCAGAAACGAATTCACCGGAGTTCTTACAGGTAAGGGTATCTCCTACGGCGGCTCGCTTATTCGCCCCGAGGCTACCGGCTACGGCGCGGTTTACTACACCTGCGAGATGCTCAAGTATTTCGGCGACGATATAAAGGGCAAGACCTTTGCAATCTCCGGCTTCGGTAACGTAGCTTGGGGAACTGTAAAGAAGGTTAACGAGCTTGGCGGAAAGGTAGTCACCATCTCCGGTCCTGACGGATATATCTACGATCCCGACGGCATCTCCACCGAGGAGAAGGTAAACTATATGTTAGAGATGCGCGCATCCTGCCGCAACAGAGTAGAGGATTATGCCGATAAGTTCGGCGTTCAGTTCTTCAAGGGAGAGAAGCCTTGGGGAGTTAAGGCAGATATCCTTATGCCTTGCGCAACGCAGAATGAGGTCGGAATGAAGGAAGCCGAGGCAATGGTTAAGAACGGCATTAAGTACTACGTTGAGGTTGCAAATATGCCCACCACCAACGAGGCTGTTGCTTATCTTAAGGCAAACGGCGTTATCGTAGCACCCTCCAAGGCGGTTAACGCAGGCGGCGTTGCTACCTCCGGTCTTGAGATGTCCCAGAACTCTATGCGTTACTCCTGGAGTGCCGAAGAGGTTGACGAGAAGTTACATATGATAATGCGCAACATCTTCGAGAACTCTGTTGCCGCAGCAAGAAAATACGGTCTTGGCGACGACCTAGTTGCAGGTGCTAATATTGCAGGCTTCATTAAGGTAGCCGATGCAATGCTGGCGCAGGGCGCGGTCTGATAATAAAAGTGTCACCCCGTGTGAAATTTCACACGGGGTGACACTTTTTTTGGGGGGCGAACGAATTTAGAGCAGTTATGCTTAAAGCGACAGCCTCTGTAAATTAGTATTTACCGTTTGCCACGTTGATGCGGCTGATAGCACGCATAAGCTTTGCCTTGGCGATTGCGAGCTTCGCCTCGTCGCCCTTGGCAAGAGCCGCTGCCTCCTCTGCGCGCCGCTTTGCTTCAATAGCGCGCTGAAGGTCGATATCCTCCTTGAACTCGAAGGTGGTCGGCAAAAGCGAAACCTTGCCGCCCGCAACGGTGAGAAGTCCGCCGGAGCAGGAAGCCGTGCGGCGTGTACCGTCAGCCTTTACGACGGCGCGGCCAGTTCCGACTGCGGCAATGAGGTCGCAGTGACCTGCAAGTATCTCAACGTCACCCTCACGCGTTTTGACGATAAGACCCTCTGCCTCGCCCTCAAAGACAAGATTGTCGGGCGTTACGATAGAAAGAGAAAATGTTTTCATATCTATCCTTTCCGGTAGTTAAGCTTTTGCGCCTTTAGCTTTCTCAACAGCCTCGTCAATAGTTCCAACGAAGAGGAACGCCGATTCGGGAAGGTCGTCGTGCTTTCCTTCAAGAATTTCCTTGAAGCCGCGTATCGTTTCCTTGACGGGAACGTATCGTCCTTCCATACCGGTGAACTGCTCGGCAACGAAGAAGGGCTGGGAGAGGAATCTCTGTATCTTTCTTGCGCGGTTAACGACGAGCTTATCGTCCTCGGAGAGCTCATCCATACCCATTATCGCGATAATGTCCTGAAGCTCCTTATATCTTTGCAGAATTCTCTGAACCTCGCGCGCTACCTCGTAGTGCTCGATTCCGACGACGTCGGGCGAGAGTATTCTTGAGGTAGACTCAAGGGGGTCAACCGCAGGATAGATACCGAGCGACGCTATGCTTCTTGAAAGAACAGTAGTTGCATCAAGGTGAGCAAAGGTCGTTGCGGGCGCGGGGTCGGTAAGGTCGTCCGCAGGAACGTAGACTGCCTGAACCGAGGTGATAGAGCCCTTTTTGGTAGAGGTTATGCGCTCCTGAAGAGCGCCCATTTCGGTAGCAAGCGTCGGCTGATAACCAACCGCGGAGGGCATTCTTCCGAGAAGAGCGGAAACCTCCGAGCCTGCCTGTGTAAATCTGAATATGTTATCGATGAAGAGGAGCACGTCCTGACCTTCTCTGTCACGGAAGTATTCCGCCATAGTAAGACCGGAGAGCGCAACTCTCATTCTTGCTCCGGGCGGCTCGTTCATCTGACCGTAAACGAGCGCCGTCTTGGATATAACTCCCGACTCGCACATCTCGTTATAAAGGTCGTTACCCTCACGGGTACGCTCGCCGACTCCGGTGAATACCGAGATACCGCCGTGCTGCTTTGCAATATTGTGGATAAGCTCCATTATAAGCACGGTCTTTCCAACGCCCGCACCGCCGAACAGACCTATCTTACCGCCCTTTGCATAAGGCGCGATAAGGTCGACGACCTTGATACCCGTTTCGAGAATTTCGGTAGTTCCGCTCTGGTCGGAATAAGAGGGCGGGTCGCGGTGAATGCTCCACTTTTCCACACCCTCGGGGGTGGGCTTATTGTCGATAGCCTCGCCGAGAAGGTTGAAGATTCTGCCGAGTGTTTCTCTGCCGACAGGAACGGATATGCCCGCACCCGTGTCAATTGCTTCAGCACCTCTGGACATACCGTCGGTCGCCGACATGGCGATGCAGCGAACGGTATCGTCGCCAAGCTGCTGCGCAACCTCGCACACGACGCGCCTTCCTTCGCAGTCTATCTCTATCGCGTTGAGAAGATCGGGGAGCTTGCCACCCTCGAACTTAATGTCGAGGACGGGTCCGATTATCTGTATTACCTTTCCGATGTTCTTTTCCATCAGCTTTTCCTTTCGCAAATTTCCGTGAATCAGAGTGCCTCCGCTCCGGAAACGATTTCGGTTATTTCTTGGGTTATTACCGCCTGCCTTGCTCGGTTATACTTGAGCATCAGCGTGTCTATCATCTCGGTGGCGTTCTTGTTCGCCGAGCTCATAGCTGAGCGGCGGGACGCGTGCTCCGATGCCACTGACTCGCATATCTTTGAATAGATTAAGCCGCCGATATAGTCGGGAACGACGCTCGCGAGGATTTCCTCAAGGTCGCCCTCGTATATGGGGTCTAAGCTTTGCTCTTCAATAGGCTCAAGCGGAAGAATCCTCTCGTACGACGGCTGTTGAGTCATCATAGAAACGAACCTCGTATAGACTATCACAACCTCGTCGAACTCGCCGTCAAGATAGCTCTTGCAAACGAGCCTTGAGAGCGCCATGGCGTCACCAACGCTCGCCGTGCCGACCGTGGCAGAGGCAAGAGTCTCGGCGTTTCTGTATCTGTAGTATTCGACAGCCTTTTTGCCTATTGGAATTATTACGGGCGACCCGCCCTCCGAAAGAGATGCGGTAAGGCGGAAAATATTGCTGTTGTATCCGCCGGCAAGTCCGCGGTCACCCGCGATAACTATATAGCAGGTGCGGCGGTTATTTCCGGGAGGGGTGCTCCATTCGGTCGCGCTGACGTCAGGCGACTGACGGAGCGCTTTTATCGCCTCGTTCAGTGTGTCGGAGAAGTGACGGGAATTTTCAGCATTTTGCTTTGCACGGCGAAGCTTTGAAGTTGCAACCAGCTCCATAGCCTTCGTGATTTGCATAGTGCTTTCCACGCTTTTCATTCGCGCTTTAATATCGTTCATGGACGCACTTGCCATGCCGTCACCCCCTTTTACTCTTTATTCAGAAATTTGTCTTTTACGTAGATTATTGCGCCCTCAAGCTCGGCCCACTCCTCGTCGGAGAGGTTACCCGTGTCGCGAATTTTCGCGAGAAGGGCGTCCTTGGTGGCAACGAGGTGCTCGAAGAGCTCCTCCTCGAATCTTGATATATCCTCGACCGCAATCTCTGCAAGCAGACCACTCGTAACAGCGTATATGATAGCGACCTGAAGCTCAACGTCAACGGGAGAGTTCTTGTCCTGCTTAAGCACCTCAACGATGCGGCGACCCTGCTCAAGTCTTGCCTTGGTATCGGCGTCAAGGTCCGAGCCGAACTGCGCAAACGACTGAAGCTCGCGGTACTGCGAGTAGAGGAGCTTGAGCTTACCGGAAACGCGCTTCATAGCCTTTATCTGCGCGTTACCGCCGACTCGGGATACCGAGATACCGGGGTTAACGGCAGGGCGAACGCCCGAGTGGAAGAGCTCTGTTTCGAGGAATATCTGACCGTCCGTTATCGAAATAACGTTAGTGGGAATATAGGCCGATACGTCGCCCGACTGGGTTTCGATTATCGGAAGAGCGGTGAGCGAGCCTCCGCCGTATTCGGGCGCAAGCCTTGCCGCGCGCTCAAGAAGTCTTGAATGAAGATAGAATACGTCACCGGGATAAGCCTCTCTGCCCGGAGGTCTTCTGATAAGAAGAGAGAGTGCACGGTATGCAACTGCGTGGCTTGAGAGGTTATCGTAAATGATAAGAACGTCTTTTCCACGGTCCATAAAGTACTCACCCATAGCACATCCCGCGTAAGGCGCGATGTACTGGAGCGGCGCGGACTCTGCCGCAGTAGCCGCAACGACGATGGTGTAATCCATAGCGCCGTTCTTGTAAAGGGTGTCAACGACGTTCGTAACGGTTGACTGCTTCTGACCTATCGCAACGTATATGCAGATAACGCCCTTGCCCTTTTGGTTAATAATGGTATCTGTTGCAATAACCGTCTTACCCGTCTGTCTGTCACCGATGATAAGCTCACGCTGACCGCGACCGATGGGTATCATAGAGTCTATTGCCTTAATTCCCGTCTGAAGGGGAACCGAAACCGCTTTTCTTTCAATAATGCCGTAAGCGCGGCGCTCGATAGGGCTGTATTCGGATGCCTCGATAGGACCCTTGGAGTCTATCGGCTGACCAAGCGCGTTTACGACTCTGCCGATGAGTTTTTCTCCGACGGGCACGGAAACAACTCTTCCCGTACGCTTAACGATGCTACCCTCGCTGATACCGACGTCAGTTCCGAGAAGAACCGCGCTAACGAAATTCTCCTCAAGGTTGAGCGCCATACCGAAGGTGCCGTTTGAGAATTCGAGCAGCTCGTTGGACTTGCACTTGTCAAGACCGTGAACGCGGGATATACCGTCACCGACCGAGATAACGTAGCCTACCTCGTCCTGCTCGGTCTTCTTCGCGTAATTTCTTATCTGCTCTTTAATTATTTTGCTGATGTCGTCCGTTTTCGACTGCATTTTATCACCAACTTTAAGTTAAATTATGATAGATTTAAGGCTCGACTCAAGTGTATCAAGTCTTTTCTTCAGCGAGCCGTCGAGCTGAATACCGGCATAGCGAAGCTTTACGCCGCCGAGTATCGCTCTATCTGTTTTATTCGTAATTATTATTTGCTTACCGGTAAGCCTTTCGAGCTTTGCTTTCATCGCGTCAATCTGCGCCGCCGTCATCGGAACGGCAGTGATTGCCTCAACTCGCTCAATGCCGCGCGACTCGTCGTAGAGTGCAAAATACGCATCCGCCACCTTGCAGAATTCGCACACCGAGTGCTTTTCGCAAAGTATTTTAAGAAGGCTGACGAGATCGGGGTCAAGCGAGGCGAACGCCTCTGCGATAAGAGCCGTTTTTTCATCCTTCGAAAGAGCCGGAGTGTCGGCAAGCTTTGAATATTTCGGGTTCTCCAAGAGTACCGCTCTCGCGATGCGAGCATCAGCAAGAACACTCTCGGTCGTGCCTCTTTCCTCACTGAGAAGGAAAAGCGCCTTACCGTATTCCGCCGCGTTAATCATTCTTCAAAACAACCTTTCTTGCCGACGAATCAGTCGTTTTTGTCCATATCGCGAATAAATTCGTCGATAAAGTCCTTGTGAGATGCTTCGTCAACGTCGCGCTCTATAACCGCACCCGCGAGGCAGATAGCAATATCCGAAACCTCGTTTTTAACCTCGTTGAGTGCGCGCTTTTTCTCGAGCTCGATTTGCTCCTCGGCTCTCTCAAGGGTGCGAGCTGCCTTTTCGTCCGCTTCCTTGAGGATTTCCTCCTCGCGAAGCTGGGCGCGGCGAACGGCCTTTTTGAGTATATCTTCGCTTTCTTCGTTTGCGTGGCTTATCTTTTCTTCGTACTCCGCCTTAAGCTTCGACGCACTCTCGCGCGAGCTTTCCGCATCCGTGTACATATCGTCTATTTCCTTCTGCCTTTTGTCTATCATATTCTTGACAGGCTTGAAGAGCAGCTTTTTCAAGAATAAATAGAGGATAAGAAGGTTGCACCAAGCGAAGATAGCCGTCCAAAAATTGAATCCGACAAAGGCTTCAAATTTTTCAAAAATTCCCATTGTTATATGGCTACCTTTCTTCTACGTACGGCTCGCACCGCGAGCCGTACGTAACTCGTACTGTTGCTGTCCTCGAAACTCGAAAAATCAGCTAATCTTCATGAACATGAGCAGAAGCGCGACGACGAGAGAATAGATACCCGTGGTCTCGGTGATAGCGCATCCGAGAATCATGTTGGTACGGAGCGTGCTTGCCATTTCGGGCTGACGTGCCATAGACTCAAGAGCCTTACCAACTGCGTTACCTTCTCCGATAGCGGGACCGATAGCACCGATGCCCATACAAAGACCTGCCGCGAGCGCTCTTGCCGCAACCTCGATAGAACCTGTTAAACCTTCCATTTTTGTTTCCTCCTGAAAAGTGTAGTTTATATTTTTTGTTTTTTAATTTTCAACGGTGGTGGAAATTGCGTCCTCACCCGCCTCGTTTTCCGGAGGCGGACACGCGCCTGCGATGTAAACCATCGTAAGAAGCGAGAAGACGAATGCCTGAACGAATCCCGAGAACAAATCGAAGTAAATCGAAAGGAACGCGGGGACGCCGACTTGAAGTATCGGAATTGACGCGATAAGCTCGGGGAGCCATCCCGTAATGAGCTTCGGTATCCAGCCGAGCACGAAGTTGGAGAGCAGGGCAAGAGCCGAATAGATAAGAGTCGTAAGCACCGAGCCGCCCGCTACGTTACCGAAATGACGAAATGCCATCGAAAGCGGCTGTGCTATCTCCGAAACTATGTTCATAGGCGTCATTACGACTACGGGCTCGGTAAAGCCCTTGAGCCACGCCTTGAAACCGAAGTTCTTTATGTTCCAGTACCAAACGAGTCCCGAGGTAACTACCGCCCACGCGAGTGTTACCGAAAGGTCGGAGGTCGTGGAGCGGAAGACGTAGGTCATTCCGATTACGCTGCCGAAGAATGAGGAGAGGAAAAGCGTTCCGATGTACGGAGCAAAGCGCGCGTTGTGCTTGCCCATCGTGTCCTCAACGATGCCGTAGAGCATTGAAACGAGCTTTTCAACGATGACCTGGAATCTGCCGGGGCGTATCGTAAGACTGCGCCTTATAAAGAGGGCAATCACGATAAGCGCTATCGTGACGAGAAGAAGCGAAACCATAGTCTGCGTTATTGGAATTCCACCCAGTATCGGTATTGTGAAATACACGCCGGGTCCGGTTATGGAAAGATTCATTTATTCGCCTTCTTTCTGAAGATTTCCTCTACCGTAATGATAGGGCGCATAGCGAGGAAGGGAACGAGCGTTGCAATAACGTCGAACCAATCGAGCACAAACGCTATTACCAAAGCCGCAAGCATTGACACGCTTCTTACTATGTAAGAAAGCTTTGCCGCGTTTCTTATTCTTGCCTCGTGCTCGGCGGCAAACGTCGCTGCCGCCTCGTCGTCGAGCTCGCCCTCGGGGCGCTCGTTCATCGCGCGGTCTATCGCGAGATTGACTTGAATGGAGAGGATAACGAAATTTATAATAACTATCAGGCTGCCGAGTGCTGCGCCTGTTATGACCTTATACGAAAATTTACCGAGCAGAGCGAAAACTCCGACGGTTATAGCCGAAACCGCCAGCTCGCCGAGGAGAAGAAAGAGGGTTTCGTAAATCGGGACTATTGAGTTTTTCTTCATAGCCGTTCGGGATGTTCCTTTCGATTGGTGTTTCTCGGTTATTCCTTGCGGTTTTTGCGTGCCTTGTCGTCCCATTCCGCCTCAAGCCTCTCAAAAGCGGCTGTCGCGCGAAGAATGAAAACTATCATCGAATAAAGCCCCGTAATAACTCCGAACAGAGCGAGAACTGCGTATATCCAGCCGCCGACGCCCGCCTTCGTCACAAGAAGCCAAGCCGCGCCGAGCGCGATAGCTACCGGAGTCAGAAGACTGAAGAGCGACTGAAATATGATATTAAGAAGGTAGAGGGGGGTTATATACTTTCCGTGCATACTCTCGTCACCCTCCGTGCCTGAAATACCAAAAATCCGCCATTATGTACATTATAGCATTTCTGCGCAATAAAATCAAGTACAAAACGAAATAATTTGCACAAAAAAATGGAATAAAAAAGAAAAATTGTGCACATTTTAGTTTTTCGAGCTCGTGCCGTTTATATGGGCGCGTATTCTGTCGCTCACGGTTTGGTAGGCGACGGGGTTCTTTCCGCCCTCGGGAATTATGATATCCGCGTGCTTCTTGCTCGGCTCAACGAAGGCGTCGTGCATCGGCTTTACGGTCGAAAGGTATTGCGAAATCACCGAGTCGAGCGTTCTGCCTCTCTTTTTTACGTCGCGAACTATGCGCCGAAGAATCCTTATATCCGCATCGGTATCAACGAATATCTTTATGTCAAAAAGCTCGCGTAGTCGCTCGTCGGCAAATATGAGTATGCCCTCGAGAATAACGACGGGCTTCGGCTCGATTCTTCTCACCTTACCGCTCCTCGTATGAAGGGCGTAGTCATATATCGGCGCGGAAATTGCCTCGCCGCCACGCAGAGCCCTCAGGTGCTTCACGAGCAACTCGGTATCAAATGCGTCGGGATGGTCGTAGTTTACCTCGTTACGCGCCCTTATATCCAGCCTGTCCTGCGATTTATAATAATCGTCGTGCCTGATGAGCGCAACTCCGTCGCCGAACTGCTCGGCGATATTTCTTGCCAGCGTGCTCTTGCCGCTTCCCGAGCCACCGCAGATTCCAATAAGTAAAATATCGTTCATAGCGCCTTATCCTTGTCATTTTGTGGATTTTTCTTCATATTAATTATACACGCGTGTGAGAGGTATTTCAAGGTTTTTCAAAAAATATATTGAATTAAAGAGCGCCGTCGGTTTTGCCGACGGCGCTACTGTGCCTTTATTCTACCATTGAAAGCTTTGAAATATTGTAAACTCCGCCCTCTGACTCGGTGAAGGTTATCTCAACCTTTTGAGTGAAGGTGAGGAAGGGAAGATTTGCATTGACCGAAACGGGACAGATATAAACTCCGTCGACCGCCTCACCGCTCTCGGTAAGGAAACGCATATAGTAGTAGGTTTCGCCACCCGTAACCACCGAAACCGAATCCCGTATCACGAAAACTGCGGTTTTTTGGTTGTTTGCACTGTCGTCCTTATTGATTTTCACCTTGTACTGTGTCAGCGCATCAGCCTGATGCTCCGCCGTGCTTACGATAGTGTAGTTTGCCACGTTGACGTAAGCGTAGCGCTTAACGAGTCCCTCCTCGTCCTTGAGCATAGTGAAATACGTGGGCACACCGTCGAGGTTTATCATTATCGGGTCGCTTGAGGTGAAGCGCATCGACTGCTCATAGCCGACCGCAGACTGCGCCGCCGCCCATTCGGTAGCACCGCCGATGCGGCAGAACATAGCCTCCTTGGTTCTCATATCCACCATCATAACGCCGACGATGGACTCATCCGAGCCGACGGAGGTCATACCCGTCTGAAGATACATATTTCCGTTGGAATAAACGTAGTTTATACCCGTGCTTACGTTGAGTATATCCTTTTGTGCAAATAACGTGTTCCAGAAGCCGTTTACGTAGTCGCCCCAATAGTTGAGCTGCTCAACTATCATATCCTCGTCTTGAACGTGGTTTATCCAGGTGGGCGCGTCCTCAACGTCGTAATAGGTAGTCTGTCCGCTCGTCGGGTCGGTAACTATTATACCGACGATGTCCGTGCCGCTCTTGTAGTTGATTTTGTTGATGAATACCGACTCAACGAACATCGGATCGCCCTCGTCGGTTAATTCAAGGTGAGTATTTCCTGCGCGCCAGGCGGTGAGATTGCCGAAATAATTGTTTCTTTGCAGGTCGTCCCAAAGGAACGCCGAGTCGACGTACTTGAGCTCGCGGCGAACGAGGGAAACGTCCTCGGGATCATTCGCATTTATGAAGAGGTAACCCGGTGAGGTTTCCTGGTCCATCCATTTGAAAAGACCGCTGTACTCAATAGGTGCAATCCAGTAAAGGTTATTGTTGTGGCAAATCATATAGTAATCGCCAACCTCGTACTGCGAGCCGAGGTTGTCCTCGCCGAGCTTCTTGTCGCCAAGCTTTTCTGCGAGTGCCTTGTCAACGACGGGTATCTGCATCGTCGTGTAGTCCTCAACGCTCTCGGTGAAGCTTGCGTTGTCGGTAACCGTGATAAGATCGCGATAGCTCGACGCTCTGAAGATGGGTGCGCCTATTATGCTGACCATCACGTTGAGCGAAACGAAGAGCACGAGCAGGTAAAGCGGCAGGTTGATAAGATGCTCCTTAACGCTCTTGAGCCACTCCTTGTCCTTCCTTTTTCTTGCAATGGCAGGCAAGCTCCACAGTGCTAAAAGCAGCACGAGAACCGTGCGAGTGGTTTCGGAATAAATGTTGAGGGGTGTGAGAGCGAAATAAATTGAAATGAAAAGTACCACTGCCGACGCGATGGCGAGCTGTATTATGATGCTCACGGGGCTCGAGTTGCGAACGTGGTCGGTAATGGGAGCGAAGGTTCTTTTAAGCTCCGCTATAGCATCCTTGGTGCTTTTTTCGTTTTTGCTCATATCGGTTCTCCTTGATTTATTTTATTGGTTGAATTATTTATCAAAAGCATTTGCAAAGCTTTCAAAATTAAATTGGTTTTCCACTCCGAGAAGCTCGCACACCGTCTTGGCAATAATGCCGAAGCCGTGCCCCGTGCCGAGATTTTGCGGCTTTACGCGCTCTCCGAGCATAAGGCAGGGCACGTATTCTCGAGTGTGGTCGGTGCTCTCGTCTGCGGGGTCACAACCGTGGTCGGCGCTGATAATTACGAGGTCGTCCTCGCGGCAAAGCTCGGTAAGCTTCGGTAGCCACGCGTCAAACTCCGAGAGAGCTTTGGCATAGCCGTCTACGTCCTGCCTATGCCCAAAGAGCATATCAAAGTCGACGAGATTGACGAAGCAAAGTCCTGAAAAATCGCTCTTTGCAATCTCGAGGGTTTTTGTCATTCCCTCGGCGTTCGAATGCGTAATATTTGACACGGATATGCCCCTTTCGGCAAAAATATCTTTGATTTTGCCGACGGAAATGACTGAAAATCCGCTTTTTTCAATGAGGTCGAGCATAGTATCCTCGGGCGGCGGGAGCGAGAAGTCGCGCCTTCTCGCCGTGCGCGTGTAGCCGCCGCTTTTGCCAACGAACGGTCGCGCAATAACGCGCCCGACTCCGTGCTTGCCCGTCAGTATCGTTCGTGCTTTGCGGCAGTATTCGTAAAGCTGCTCTGGCGGGACGATATCCTCGTGCGCCGCTATTTGAAAAACGCTGTCAGCCGAGGTATAAACTATAAGGTCGCCGCTCCTTACGTGCTCGTCGCCATAGTCCTCAATAACCTTCGTTCCGGAGTACGGCTTGTTTGCAAGCACTCCGCGCCCCGTGGCTTTTTTGAATTCTTCCATCACCTCGTCGGGAAATCCGTCAGGGTAGGTAGGGAAGGACGAGGTTGACACAACACCCGCAATCTCCCAGTGACCGACGGTCGTGTCTTTTCCGCGGCTCAACTCACGAAGCCTTGCGTAGGCGGCAGTGGGCTGCTCGGCTCTCGGAAGTCCCAAGACGCCGTCTATATTTCCAAGCCCCGCCGCTAAAAGATTCGGTATATGAAAATTCTTCGAGCGGCTGATGCTGAGTAGCGTGTTAGCTCCCCCGTCGCCGAACTCTTCGGCATCCGGCGCCGCTCCGATGCCGAGGGAATCGAGAATAATAAGGAAGATACGCATTATTCTTCGTCCATCCTCTTCGCAACGCGAAGCGCAACCGTCATCATATCGGTGAACGAGCGCTCACGCTCGTCGGAGGAGAGCGCCTCGCCCGTGAAAATATGGTCGGAAACCGTGCATATCGCGAGTGCGCGCTTGCCAAGATGCGCCGCGTTCATATAAAGAGCCGCCGCCTCCATCTCAACCGCAAGCGTTCCCATATCGCGCCAAGGCTCGTTGAACTTCGGGTCAGCGTTATAAAAAGCGTCGCTTGAGAGAAGATTTCCAACCGAGTAGCGAAGGTCGAGCGCGTCACATTCCTCGGTAGCGTGCTTTAAGAGTGTGTAGTCCGCAGTCGGTGCATAAGTGCCGCCGAGCCTGTATTGCTCGGCAAAGGCGGAGGTGGTGGAGCAGCTCATTCCGATAACTATATCGCGCACCTTAAGATGCGAGGCAAGAGCGCCTGCCGAGCCGATTCTTATTATGTTTTCAACACCGAAGAACTTGAATAGCTCGTAGGAATAGATAGCCATAGACGGCATACCCATACCGCTTGCCATAACCGAAACGGGCACACCCTCGTACGTGCCGGTGTAGCCTTGAATTCCGCGAACGTTGTTCACAAGGCGCGCACCCTCAAGGAAATTCTCAGCAATGAATTTCGAGCGTAAGGGGTCGCCCGGCATAAGAACGGTTTTTGAAAAATCCTTTGGCTCGGCCTTTATATGCGGTGTGTAAAACTTCTCCATAAAGCTTCTCCTTTTTATGAGCGAATCCTACTTTTCAACGCACGGATTCGACTTGTTTTTTGTAACCTTGCTCGCGGAAAGCAATGTAATGTAAACAGATATTTACAATATCGTTTTATCAACTTTCCTTTTTTATCCTCTCGCGCCAGCACCTATGGCACATTGCAACATACCTTTCGTTGCCGCCGAGCATCAGCTGCTCGCCGTCAACGGTTATTCTTCCGTCATCGGTCATTCTGGCGTTGACCGTCGCCTTCTTGCCGCAGGCACAAACCGTCTTTATCTCGGATATCGAATCGGCTATCTCAAAGAGCCTTTTGCTGCCCTCAAAGAGATGCGTCATAAAGTCGGTGCGCAGACCGAAGCAGAGAACGGGGATATCAAATTCGTCGACTATTCTGCGAAGCTCGTCTACCTGCTCTGCCGTAAGGAATTGGCACTCGTCGCAGATAACTGCGTCAAAGCCGCCGATGCCGAGCAAGGAAATTATGGAATCGTACTTGTCAACGCTTATGCACTCGATAGAGAGTCCTATCCTCGATTTTGCAACTCCCTCGCCGTCGCGGCTGTCGGTTTTCGGCTTGATAAACCGCACCGCCATACCGCGCTCCTCGTAATTGAAGCGCGTAATGAGCGCTTGCGCCGTTTTAGACGAGCCCATAGCACCGTATTTGAAATAAAGCTTAGCCATAGCAATCTTTCCTTTTTGCCTATTGAAAATTCATTTTCAATACCATTATAGCATATCATTTGAAAAAATGGAAGAGAAAATAAAAATTCCACATTTTTTGTGAAAGTATGGAATTTTGCAAAAATATGTGCTACAATATATATTGCTGTAAAATCAGCGCTACAAAACGGAAGGAGGAATAAGTGTGACAGTCATAATAGCCGAAAAGCCGAGTCTTGCGCGAAATATCGTCGCGGGTATAGACTCTGATATGCAGAAGAAAAACGGATATTTCATAGGCGGCGACTACATCGTAACCTGGGCATTCGGTCACCTCTTCTCGCTTGCGGATATCGAAGCGTATAACCCCCTCCCCGACGGAAGCAAGCGCTGGACGTTCGAGAATCTTCCTTGCTTCCCGAAAAAATTCCGCTTTGAGTTGAAGAAATCCTCCGATAAAAAGAGCGTTGACTCGGGTGTTGAGCGTCAGTTCAAAATACTTAAAGAGCTCGTCAACCGCCCCGACGTTGATACTATCGTAAACGCGGGCGACGCAGACCGCGAGG
Organism: Clostridia bacterium; assembly: GCA_017467205.1. Next base: position 72,517 of record JAFTSQ010000001.1, read on the forward strand.
GTGAAATAATAGTCCGCCTTTGCGTTGATAACGCGCTCGGTAACGATAAGCGCAAGATGCGCCTTTGGCTTCCCGACCAAACTCCCGAAACGGTGAGAAAAGCTCTTTCGGAAATGAAGGAGGAAGATGAGTACGATAACCTTGCCGCCGAGGGCTTTGCCCGCACCTATACCGACTGGCTGTACGGCGTTAATTTGACACGCTATGCCACTATTCTCTCGGGAAAGCTGCTTCGTGTGGGCAGAGTTATCGTCCCGATAGTCCGCGCAGTTTACGAGCGCGACCTTGAAATCAGAAACTTCAAGCCGGAAAAATATTTCGTCCTCAAAAGCAGTAAAAAAACTCACGGTGAGTCTGTCGAGCTCGTCAGCAAGGCTCGCTTTGCCGCCACCGAAAAGGATAAGGCGGCAGCCCTTTCTGCCGAGTACAATGCGGCAGGCGCTGTCGTCACCTCGGTGAAGAGCAAGGAGGAGGCGATCCTCCCCGGTAAGCTCTACTCGCTCTCCACTCTTCAGAACACCCTCGGTAAGAAATACAAAATGTCAATGGCGGATAGCCTTGCCACCGTACAAAAGCTTTACGAGGAGGGCTACCTCACCTATCCTCGTACCAACTCGGAGTACCTTGCCACCGCGGAAAAGGATAAAATCCGCTCGATTTTATCGAATGTGTCGCGCCTTGGCTACCCCGTGCGCTTCAAGGACTCGCGCTACGTGTTCGATGACTCGAAAATAGAGTCACACTCCGCACTCACTCCTACTTATAAAATTCCGAACGCAGAAAAGCTCTCCGAGCGCGAGCGACAGGTGTATTCCACCGTCTTCCGCCGCTTCGTCGCGGTATTCTGCGCCGAGGAATGTATCGCCGAAAAGAGCGAGATTAAGATATCCGTTCCGGGATATGAGGACTTTGTCCTCAAGGGCACGGTAATTCAGAAGCCGGGCTGGACGAAGTACGACGACTATACCCAAAAGGATAAGCTCCTTCCGAAGCTTTCGGAGGGCGAGGCGGTCAATATTGACTTTGCGCCCGTAGAGCGTGAAACCACACCGCCGAAGCATTACACGATAGAAACTCTCAATAACTACCTCAAAAATCCCTTCAAGGACGATAAGGCTCGCGCCAAGGAGCTTGAGGAGCAGGGCGACATCGACGACGCGGACGATTACCGCGCAATGTTCGAGGGCCTTGAGCTCGGCACGGAGGCGACGCGAACGGGAATTATCGATAACGCGAAGAAAAGCGGCTATATCGACCTGAAAAAAGACGTTTATACCATTCTCCCCGGCGGCGAATTCCTTATCGAAACGCTCGCCAAGCTCGGAATAAGTATGGATAAATACAAAACGAGCGAGCTCGGCAGAGCTCTCAAGCGGATATTCCGCGGCGAGCTCACGGTAGAGGACGGCGTCCGACTTGCCGAGGGCGAGATAGGCGAGATATTCAAGAACGTCGACACCACCCGTCGCATAACCGTCAAGCCCACCGAGGCCGCAACCGGTAAGGTTGGCGACACGGTCGGCAAATGCCCGATTTGCCAAAGACCCGTCCTTCGCGGCAAATTCAGCTACGGCTGCTCGGGCTACAACGAGGGATGCGCCTTCCGCGTCGGAACGGTTATCTGCTCCCGCGTCATCACCCTTGACGAGCTCTCAGCGCTCCTTACCGAAGGCAAAACCCCCGTCCTCGACGGCTTCATCTCCAAGCGCGGCAAAGCCTTCTCAGCAAGACTCGTCCTGAAGGACAACACCGCAACTTTTGAGTTTAATTAACGCAGAATATGGATGAATTAAAAGCTCGAAAGACAACGCGCTTAAAGGGCGCCGATTATAATCGAAGCGGTGTCGTTTTCTTGACGATATGTACAAAAGATCGGCGGTGTATTCTCTCTCGGATTGTAGGGACCGGCGTCCTCGACGGTCCGCGAAATGAATCAGCAAAGCACGAGCGAATCGTAGGGACCGGCGTCCTCGACGGTCCACAAGTCGAATTAACAAAATATGGGCGAATTGCGGAGAAATATATCCGTCAGCTGAATGATTTTTATGAGGAACTTTCGGTAGAGAACTACGTAATTATGCCAAACCATATTCATCTTTTGTTATGGTTAAAAGGCAATGAAAACGGAGCGTCGATGACATCGGTCACAGACGGACCGTCGGGGACGCCGGTCCCTACGGTGCAAAATTCCATTCCTTCGCGGTTCGTGTCAACGTTCAAAAGATTCTGTAACAAAGAATACGGCGAAAATATATGGCAATACCGTTCCAATGATCATATTATCCGTAACCTACAAGATTACGACGAACATTTGCGGTACATTTATGAAAATCCGATGCATTGGCGTTATGATGAATTGTATACCGAATGACCCGTAAAATTCACCACACCCGCCGGCATCTCACCACCGTATTTTACATTCTGCATTTTACATTCTGCATTCTGCATTCCCCCACCCCGTGTATGAAAAAACGGTCTATCCGCCCGAAAGAGCGGATAGACCGTTTTTAATAATCAGCGAGCCTCTTTATGTGATTTTGCATCAGTTGTTGCAGCAGCAACAGAGAACTATCACGATAGCAAGAATGACTATCCAGGTGCAGTTATCGTCAAAGAGATGGCAGAAGCAGTTGTTATTCATAGATGGGCAGTTCCTTTCGTATGTCAATTGCGCATAATGCGAAATACTCAGCGGCTTTACCGCTCGTTACATACTATGCAAGAGCCCAAATTAATGTTAAATTCCGGCCTTTTCGGGAAAATCGGTGAGCGGCTTAACGAATCCCTCGGGGTCAGCGGTGGAATAGTCGCATCCGATAACCCGACCGCGATAAACGAGCAAATTGGCAAACACCACGCCGTCCGCCTCAGAGCAGTTCGTGACCTCATAGGTAAAACGGGTGACCTTTTTCTTTTCGTACTTCGAAAGGTCGAGCCCTTGAAGCTTTTGAAGCTCGTTGTAGCCGAGCATCACGCGGTCGAAGTCCTCAGGCATAGTGAAGCTTTCCTCCGCCTCGCTTTCCGAATTGACCTCAATGCCGAACTGCGAAAGGAAGGCAACTCGCCCTTCCTTTTCCTCCGCACCGGAGTAATTGTAGCCTGCCTCGCCGTCGCTCGAGGCGAAAACCGCATCTCGCCCGCCGAGCCCAAGAATAACGACGAGCACGGTAACCGTAAGCGCAAGTATTGCAAAGAACCGAACGCTTGACGCACGCACAGAATATATGAACATAACCCCTCCACAAAAGTCTTTTTACCTAATCCTATGCTCCAAAAATCGCATTTATGCAGAATGCAAATTAAATGCGAAATCAAAACCGTTACCGCAGGGGAGATAGCTGTGTATTAATCGCATTGTAGGGACCGGCGTCCTCGACGGTCCGTTATTTTCGTTTCATTGTCTTGGGACGGGCGGACCGTCTAGGACGCCCGTCCCTACAGAACACCCCATCGCGCATCCACCATTTTCAACTTTCAACTTATCATGTGGATTTTTGTCTGCTTTTTGTGGAATTTCGTACACTCGCCTTGATGTATTTGTTAAAAATGCAAAAATCCACCGATTGAAAAACGGCAAAATGACAGATTGACAACCGCTCGCGCGAGTGTTATAATGTGTTTGAAGAATCAAGTGTTCTTGTATTCTCGAAAAGCGGCTCTTTTCGAAGAAAGGAGAAAAAAGATTTTTTGAAAAAACCTTCCGACTCGAGCCGAGAGCTTGGAAACTTAACAGGTTAATTACAACAAAAAATACAATAAAGGAGAAAACTTATGAAAAAGTTTAGTAAAATCCTCGTTTTACTTCTCACGTTCTCGCTTCTTCTCGGTTCTCTCGCTGTTCTTGCTTCGGCAGCAGATGACGAAACCGCAGTAGCAAGCGTAACGACGGGAGAAGTAACGACGTCTTACGATAGCTTTGATTTGGCTTGGGAAGCAGCAATGGCAGCCCCCGGCTCAACTATCAAGCTTCTTAAGGACGTAACTCTTGCAGAAGGCGCAGGCTATAGAGTAACTGCTGACGTCACCCTTGACCTCGGCTGGAACACTCTTGACGCTACCGCAGCAGGCTATGCCTTCACCGATAAGACCAACAATGTCGTCTTCTACGTTGCAGACGCAACAACCCCCGCGGCTCCCGTTGAAAGAGCGTTCACCGTTCAGAACGGCCGTATGATCACTCCCGATGCTGACATTCTTATCTCAAGCCTTGAGAATAAGGATAACAGAAACGGCACTCTCTATTCCGATATCACCGTCAACAACGTGACCATCACGATGCCTACGACGGCGAACACGGCAACCGCCATCTTCGTTGGTAGCCCCAAGAATACCAATGCATACTATGACGACACCAAGTCCTCTAACTTGGTTATAAACAACTCTTACATAAACGCTAAGTATCCCATCCAGGTTGCAGGCGTTTGGAGCGAAAAGGGTGTCGTTATCAGCGCAACGAACTCCGTGTTCTATGATCCCCTCCCCAACGCTTCCGGCGGTAAGGGCTCCGCAATTATGCTTGCACTGGAAGCGTACTACGGTGAATACAACTTCACTAACTGCTATCTCTACTCCGCATTCCGCGTAGTTCGTCCTTCAATCACCGGCACAACCCTTATGGGTATTGCAGGTGAAACCTACACTGCAACCGAGGTTACTACAGGCTCTTACCTCGTTGAAAAGAACAAGGTCGGCGTTTGGAACTTCTACGACTGTATGATAGAGGGTGAAGCTGAGGCTATTATCCACCCCTCTGTTTATCAGATGAACATCTACGGTGGATACGTAAGCGGCACGTCTAACGACTGGAAGCTCTTCGGTAACAACGCCCCGGCTGCTACCAACCAGTCTTACGGTTGTGTTACCTTCTATCCCTACACTGCGGCTGACGGAACCGTTAAGTATCCTATGTTCAGCCACAACGTTAAGAACGCAACTGGCAGATACTATCTTCAGGACTTCTGGGATGTAACCGTTACGTCTACCACCAATGAAAACGGCGGCACTCTTGCTACCACTGCTGTTGAAAAGGAAGCTCCTAACGGATACATCGTGTCCAACTCCGGTGATTCCAAGTATAAGTATGCATACATTCCCGCTGCTGAGTATAACGCAGGCACTAAATCGCTTAACGTTGCAGCAGAAACCAGAATCATCCAGTCCGCCGCTATCATCAACGGTCAGGGCTATGCAACCGTAGCTGCAGCAGTCGCAGCAGCAAAGGCTGAGGATATCGTTATCCTTCTTGCTAACGTTGACAACACCGTTACCGTTTCCGCTCCCGTTAACGTTTTGACTAACGGCTTTACCTTCGCTCCCACCCTCGCTGACGGCCTTATGATAGGCATTCAGACCTCTGCTTTCACTAACGTAGTTGAGATTCCCGAGGATGCAGAGTTCGTTACCCACTACTACTGGGAAACCGACACAGCAATCGACAACGCCTTCGAAAACTGGACCGGCGACTGGGAAACTCTCGATAACGAGGTTATCGCAGCAGGTAACGGTCCCGATGGTCTTCTTGCAGTAGTTTACGCTCCCAAGGAGTCTACTCTTGATTACTCCACCATCCAGAATTCCGGCTACGACGCATCCTACGTTGATGAGGAAACCGGTGACCTCTACGTTCAGGAAAAGTGGACGGTAGTCAATAGTGACGGTTGGACATTCGACTACGTTCCTCAGTGCAAGAACGTCGGCGTTGTTAGCTACATAGTAACTAACGATCTGTCCGGCGAGGTTGTCGGCAGTGGTAAGACTGCCTACGACTTCCTTCAGGCAATGTCGACCGCAGCAAGCGGCACGACCGTTAAGCTTCTTGCAGATATCGCTCTCACCTCCGATAACAACCCGCTCTCCTCGAACCAGTTCACCCTCGACCTTAACGGCTACACCTTGTCCCTTTCGACCGGTAACTGCCTTAAGGAAACAGGCTGTACAACTGCTGAGCACGTCGTTGGTCATAACGCAACCTGGCGTGTTATGAACACTCATAACATCACCCTCACCTCTTCCAAGGCAGGCGGTGTTATCTATAACTACGGCGGAACCAAGGGCAACCAGCTCTTCTGGATGACCTCTAACACTGCAAACGGAACCGTTACCATTGACGGTAAGAACCTTACCATCTACACCCCCGTTCTCTGGGCTAACAACGGTACTAACAATACCATTAACATCGACGGCGGTAAGTACGTTTCCATCAAGTCCTACTCTAACTCTTGGGCAATATTCCAGCAGGGCTCTATGGGTAATTCTGTTGTAAACGTTAAGAACGCTCTTATCGATTCTACCTATCAGAACCTTACCTCCTGCCAGGTAGCTACTACGACTATCAAGCAGACCGCTACCTTCGAGAACTGCACAATTATTCTTCCCAGCAGCTCGAGCCACTATTTCTGCCGTTTGAACAACACTCATACGCCGGATAACACTACCATCAACCTTAAGTCTTGCGTGGTTCTTGGCTCAAGAGCTCTTACCGCTCAGGTAGGTCTTAACGCCGTTTATCCCACCATCAATATCTACGAGGGATGCTACTTCGCTAAGGGAATCGACGAGAACACTCCCTACAACCTCGTTGATTGCCAGGCTAACACCGACGTTGCCGGCGCTTACACCCTCGGTGTAACCACCACCTACGGCTACGCTTCCAAGGGCAAGGCTTACAGTGCTGAAACTCACACCTCAGAATACCTTGCTTCGAACACCAAGGTTTATGCACAGGACGTAGCATTCACCACCGCAACCAAGACCCTTGCAGAGTCCTTCGCAGCTGTTAACTACACCGTTGACGGCAACGCGTTCAAGACCATTTACTTTATGGTCTTCGGTGAAAACGGCGCGTACGTTGCTCCTTACAGTGCATCTGTAACCGAGAACTTCATTAAGTCTACTTATTCCACTACCGAATCCGCAACTCTTACCGCAGTAGGTGAGAGCAAGACTATTGCTCTTACCCTCTCCGCTAAGGAAGCTGCTGTAAGCGGTATCAAGTACAACCTTACTCTTGCGTCCGAGATTGCAATCAACGTTGCAATTCCCGCAGACGTTATGGAGTTCTACAAGGTTTGGATTCCCGATGTTGGCACCTTCACCAAGGATGACCTCACCCTCGTAACCATCGGTGAGGAGCAGTACTACGTAGCAAGCTACACCGGCATTACTGCAATCAAGACTGTTGACTCTATCAAGATCAAGGTCTTCGCAGCAGCTGATGAGAGCGTTGCTAAGTACATTGAGGTTTCCGTTGTAGCATACGCTAACAAGCTTATGACTAAGGGCGCAAACGACGTTGAGTGTGAGCTCGGTAGAGCACTCCTCGTTTACACTCTCGAGGCATACAAGGCACTTGATGCTGAGAATTCCACCGCAATCGAGGCTCTTGAGGCTTATGAGGCAACCGTTAAGACTGACGCGTCCTTTATGCCTGATGATACCACGATGCTCGCAAGAGTATTCAAGGGCGCATACCTCAGACTTGAGGGAACTCCCGGTATCGTATTTGAAGTATCCGACACGATGAGCCTTGTGGGCGTAACCGTAAGCTTCACTTATGTAGACGAGAATCTTGAGACGGTAACCGAAACCGTTACCCTCAACTCGACTAACCCGACCTACGAGCTTGAGATGAAGGTTTACAACCTTGATCAGAACATCACCGTTTCGATCGACGGTCAGCCGCTTGAGCTCAGCTACAACCTTGATACCTACCTTGCATCTCTTGCAACAGAGAACAACGCATTCGCACAGGCAATTTACCACTACGTAGCTGCTGCAAAGGCATACGTAGCACCCGTAGTAGCTGAGTAAGCTTTACGGC
>JAFTSQ010000021.1 GCA_017467205.1 Clostridia bacterium
TATCTCTTCGAGAACTGAGGAGCGCGCCGAGCACCCTTGAGTCCGTACTTCTTTCTCTCCTTCATACGAGGATCACGAGTAAGAAGACCTGCCTTCTTGAGAAGGGGCTTGTAAGCTTCGTCAGCAAGAAGAAGCGCACGAGCAACGCCGTGACGGATAGCACCTGCCTGACCGGAGAAGCCGCCGCCGCAAACGTTAGCAACGATATCGAACTTACCGAGGTTCTCGGTAACTGCGAAGGGCTGGTTTACGATGAGCTTGAGAGTTTCAAGACCGAAGTAATCGTCAATATCTCTGCCGTTGATGGTGATAGCACCGGTACCGGGGTAAAGACGAACTCTTGCAACAGACTTCTTTCTTCTGCCTGTGCCGTAGAAATAAGGTTTAGCGCTTGTGTACATAATTCAAAATCCTCCCTTAGTCAATAGCGATAGGCTTCTGTGCAGCCTGCTCGTGATTTTCGCCGGCATAAACGTGAAGGCGAGTGAAAGCCTTGCTGCCAAGCGAGTTGTGGGGAAGCATACCCTTTACCGCAAGCTCCATAGCGAACTCGGGGCGAGTAGACATAAGAGTCTTGTAGCTGACTTCCTTAAGGCCGCCGATGTAGCCGGAGTGGTGACGGTAGAACTTCTGCTCAAGCTTCTTACCGGAGAGGGTAGCCTTTGCAGCGTTCACGATGATAACGAACTCGCCGCAATCAGCGTGGGGAGTGAATTCGGGTCTGTGCTTGCCGCGAAGGATGTTAGCAGCCTTAACAGCTACTCTGCCGAGAGGCTGACCTGCGGCGTCAATAACGAACCATCTGCGTTCGATGGTTTCCTGTTTTGCCATAAATGTGGACATTTTAGTTCCTCCGATTTTTTGTTTTCCCGCGCCTGACGGACGCGGAGCGTTTTTGCAACGGTGTAATTATAACACACATCCTCTCGCTTGTCAACCTTTTTTGCAAACTTTTTTGACTCAAAACGATTTAGAAAATACAAAGCTCCCAAAAGCTCTTGTTTTCTCCTTTTTTCTCGTTTTTCCTAACTTGCGATTTATAAAAAAATTTTGGGACATTTTTCGCAAAATGACGAAAATGCCCCAAATTATCTTATATTTGGCGGTTGACGCTCTTGTATTCATCAAAGAATTTGTAGTACTTGCAGTCGCGCGCACCGAACTCCAAAATTTCCCGCGCCTCATCCTCGTCAAGCGAGAGCGAGCAGGAGTAAGAGTCTGTATGCTCGTCGTAATCGTAGTATTCGCAGCTCTCGCAGCTTGACGGGCGGCGCTTAGTATATTTCGAGAAATCCATATCAGAAGACCATTGCTCCGACAATAACGACCGCGGCGACGATGATTACGCAAACTATCGAAAGCAAAACGATAGAGAACATACTCTTTTTGAGCTCCTTTTCAAACTTGGCGCGAGCCAAGTTCTGCTCCTCGACAGCCTTGATTACGAACTCGGTAGGGGAGATTTCATTTTCCATATCGGTAAAGAATTTGTCAAGGTCGGAAAGGAACTGTGCCTTCTCCTCTGCCTCTTCCTTTGCAAAGTCGACCTCTTCGTCCTCATCGTCCCGCTCTGCTTTTTCGGGGTCGTCGAGCCAAAGGGACGCAACACAGTACTTGTCCTCTTCGTTTACCACGCCCTTCGTATAAACGTAAACGTCCATAGACAACGCAATGGAGTCCTCGTCCGCCTCATCCCACTCGGTGAGATTTTGGTCAAGATATTTAACCACCAGCTCGGTATTGAGCTCCGAGGGCACTTTCTCCTTGAATGCTGCAAAGGCGGCCTCAAGCTCGCTCCTTGTTTCTTTATAGTCTATCATAAAAAACTCCAATCCGTCGCTCTGCGACCAAAATATAGCGTTAGCACAGTAATTTTATCATACTCACGTCCGCTTTACAAGCGTTTTTTATAAAAAACGAAACATTTTATTAAAATTGATTGCATTTTTCGGGAAAATGTGATAAAATACATAATGGTTTATTATGCACAAAGCCTAAAAACAAAAAGAAAGCCCAAAACAAAAGAAAGGTAAAAGCGTTATGGTTAAAATAACCGGCGTTGAGCGCGCATCATCAGCCGCCCGTCACGGCGTTATGGCAGAGGATACTCTTATCAGCATAAATAACAACGAGATAAACGACGTTCTTGACTATCGCTTTTATCTCACCGAGCCGTCCGTAACCCTCCGCATCAGAAGGGGAGAGGATGAATATACGGTCACCATCCGCAAGGGTGAGTACGACGATATAGGCTTGGATTTTGAAACGCCCCTGATGGATAAAAAGCATTCCTGCAAGAACGGCTGCATCTTCTGCTTCATAGACCAGAACCCCGAGGGAATGAGGGATTCGATATATTTTAAGGACGACGACTCTCGCCTTTCCTTCATCCACGGTAATTACATAACCCTCACCAATATGAGCGACTCGGATATCGACCGCATTATCAAAATGCGCTTTTCGCCGATAAACATCTCGGTGCATACCACCAACCCCGACCTCCGCGTCAAAATGATGAAAAATAAGCGCGCAGGAGAGGTTCTCTCCTACCTTGATAGGCTGAAGGGCGCAGGAATAGCTATGTGCGGCCAGATAGTTCTTTGTCGCGGGATAAACGACGGCGAGGAGCTCACACGCTCAATGCGCGACCTCGCGAAATATCTTCCCGAGCTCTCAAGCGTTTCGATAGTCCCCGCAGGACTCACAAAATTCAGAGATAAGCTCTATCCCTTAACCGACTTCTCGAAGGAGGAGGCAGAGAGGGTAATAGACGCAGTTGACTCCTTTGCCGAAGGCTTGAAGAAAAAGTGTGGAACTCGCCTCTTCTTCGTTGCGGACGAGTTCTATCTGAAAGCCGAAAGACCTATCCCGGATACCGAGTATTATGAGGAGTATCCGCAGATAGAAAACGGCGTCGGAATGATTCGCTCCTTTACCGATGAGTTCGGCATAGCGGCAGAGGATTTAATTGAGCTCTCGCAAAGTGTGCGCGAGCCAAGATGCGTGTCGGTCGCGACGAGCACGGCGTCATACCCGATGATAAGCGATATGGCTGAACGGGTTATGGCGATATGTCCGAATTTGACAATAAATGTTTACAAAATAATCAATGATTTCTTTGGGGAAAGTATAACCGTTACAGGACTTCTGACAGGCAAGGACATTGCTCGGCAGCTAAAGGATAAGCCGCTCGGCGACGAGCTGTTAGTTCCCGCAAACGCACTGCGGTACGACGACGTATTCCTTTGCAATATGACCCTATCCGAGCTTTCGGAAACCCTTGGCGTCAAGGTCAGAAAGTGCGCTGACGGATTCGAGCTCTTTGACGCCATTTTCGGCGAGAGTCTTTGACATTTTTGAGCCGCACCTCGCGGCAGAACGGAGAATTTTATGGCAAAACCAATAGTAGCGATAGTCGGCAGACCCAACGTCGGCAAAAGCACGCTTTTCAATAAGCTCATCGGCGAGCGCCGCTCGATAGTTGAGGACACCCCCGGTGTAACGAGGGACAGAATATACGCCGAGGCTGAATGGAGCAACCGTCGCTTCATTATTATAGATACGGGCGGTATAGAGCCGAAAAGCGACGATACCATCCTTCGCCAGATGCGCTTTCAGGCAGAGGTAGCCGTCGAAACGGCTGACGTTATAGTGTTTATGTGCGACATTAGGGCGGGTCTTCTTTCCGACGACCGCGATATCGCAATGATGCTCAAAAAATCCGGCAAGCCTATCATCCTTGCGGTCAACAAGTCCGACAGGATTGGTGCGCCGCCTATGGAGTTTTACGAGTTCTACGAGCTCGGCTTTGAAAAAGAGCCGATAGCCATCTCCGCCCTTCACGGCACGGGCTCCGGTGACCTTCTTGACGCGATAATCGAGGAGTGTGACTTTACCGATAATGAGGACGAGGAAACCGGAGTTATAAACGTCGCGGTCATAGGAAAGCCCAACGCCGGAAAATCCTCTATAATCAACCGTATGTGCGGCGAGGAGCGAATGATAGTTTCGGATATCGCAGGAACGACGCGCGACGCCGTCGATACCCGAGTTGAAAACTCCGAGGGAGTATTCAACTTTATCGACACTGCGGGAATCCGCCGTCGCTCGAAGGTCGAGGACAGAATAGAGAAGTACAGCGTTCTGCGCGCCAATATGGCGGTTGAGCGCGCCGACGTATGCCTCATTATGATAGACGCAAACGACGGCGTTACCGAGCAGGACGAGAAGATTGCGGGAATAGCTCACGAGGCGGGCAAGGCTTGCATCATAGTCGTCAACAAATGGGATACGATAGAGAAGGATAACGCAACCGTAAACCGTTTCAATAACGAGATAAGAACCGCCCTTGCCTATATGACCTACGCCCCGATAATCTACGTGTCGGCAAAGACAGGTCAGCGAGTAACCAATATATATTCGCTTATCAAGCGCGTTCACGGCGAGGCGTCACGCAGAATAAGCACCGGTACGCTCAACGACCTTCTCAACGATGCAATGACGAGAGTTCAGCCCCCCTCCGACAGAGGCAAGCGCCTTAAGATTTACTATATGACTCAGACGGCGACCAATCCCCCCACCTTCGTCATATTCTGCAATTCCGAGGAGCTCTTCCACTTCTCCTATCAACGCTATATAGAAAATTGCCTGCGCGATACCTTCGGCTTTGAGGGAACGCCCATCCGCCTCGTAATAAGGCAGAAGGGCGACAACGCCGATTCGGTCGGTGGGCGGTGAGGAATAAAAAATGTTTGTAGATAATATCAAAATTTACGTAAAGGCGGGCGACGGCGGCAACGGCGCGGTAGCCTTCCACCGCGAGAAATACGTGGCGGCAGGCGGCCCTGACGGCGGTGACGGCGGCAGAGGCGGAAGCATAATCTTCCGCGTCGACGAGGGCTCGAACACCCTGCTTGCCTTCCGCTATAAAAGAAAGTTCATCGCAGAGAGTGGCGGCAACGGTATGGGCGGAAAAATGCACGGCAAAAGCGGCGCTGACGTCGTGATATTAGTCCCTCCGGGAACGCTTCTCAAGGACCCCGTTACAGGAAAAATCATTCACGATATGGCTAAAGACGAGGAATTCGTAGCCTGCCGAGGTGGCAGAGGCGGCTGGGGCAACAGGCACTTTGCCACCCCCACCCGTCAGATTCCGCGCTTTGCCAAGAGCGGCACGAAGGGCGAGGAGCGCGAGATACTGCTCGAGCTCAAAATGCTCGCAGAGGTCGGACTTATCGGATTTCCGAACGTCGGCAAATCCTCTATCCTCTCCCGCATATCCGCCGCGAAGCCCAAGATAGCAAATTACCATTTCACAACTCTCTCTCCCAACCTCGGAGTCGTGTCCGTTGCAGAGGGCGCAGGCTTCCTCGCCGCAGATATCCCCGGACTTATCGAGGGTGCATCCGACGGTGCAGGACTCGGCCACGCGTTCCTTCGCCACGTCGACAGATGCAGGCTTCTTCTCCACGTCGTTGATATCTCTTCCGCGGACGGCAGAGAGCCTATCGACGATATCAAGAAGATAGACAGCGAGCTTGCGAAATATTCACCGGAGCTCTCCGACCGCCCGCAGATTGTGGTCGCGAATAAGATAGACTCGGTGGATATGGAATCCGAGGAGGTCGCGCGCTTTTCCGAGTTTTGCAAATCGCTTGGCAGGGAAGTGGTGTTCGTGAGCGCCGTAACGGGCGAAGGTCTTTCGAAGCTCGTAAGGCTCGCATCCGAAAAGCTTTCATCTCTTCCGCCCCTTGTTGTTTATGAAACCGAATTCACCCCCGAGGAGAGCGCGGTAAACGCTGCGTCGGTAACCGAAACAACCGTTCGCCGCGAAAACGAAAAGTATATCGTCGAGGGCGAATGGCTCTTCAACTTTATGGGTCAAATCAATTTCTCGGACTACGAATCGCTTAATTTCTTCCAGCGTGTTCTTGTAAAGAACGGAGTTATCGATAAGCTCCGCGAGGCAGGCGTTAAGGAAGGCGACACCGTAAGTATATACGACTTCGAGTTCGACTTTGTCTATTAATATTGGAAGCGGAAGTATTGCATACCACAATACCTCCGCTCTTTTTTATTCGATTAATCGCTTGCCGGTTCGCCTCGTGCTATGCTATCCCTCCGTACCGAATGCTTGATTAATAGCTCCCGCAATTATCCTTGCCGCACAGTCGGTTATCTCGTTTGCCTCCCTCGGTGAAACGAACATCGGCTCGGCATTTTTTCTAAGGCTCACCTCGCGCTCAAGTATGAGCGACATCTCCTCGTTGATGAAAACGCGCGTGTCTATAACCGTCGGAACTCCGATGGCAATGACGGGCACGCCGACCGACGCGCGATTGATAGCGCTTCTTCTGTTACCTATTCCGCTGCCGGGGAATATGCCGGTGTCGGAAATCTGTATCGTGCTGCCGAGCCTCTCGCTTGAGCGTGAGGCGAGGGCGTCTATGGCTATTACGGCGTCGGGCTTGATATTGTTGCAAATTCCGCGCACGGTGTCCGCCGCCTCCATTCCGCTCTGCGCGGTCACACCGGGCGTGCAAACGGCTATCTCGGAGCAGTCGAGAGATTCGAACATCTCGCGGCTATAACCCATTATGTGCATTGTCGGATTTATCCTCTCCGCGCATTTCGGCCCTATCGAGTCGGGGGTGAGGCTTCGGTTTCCGAGTCCGACGACGAGCAGCCTTTCGGGGTATATCCCGTTTCCGTCGAGAATTATGCAAAGCTCACGCGCAAGCTCCTCTTGGGCATCCTCGATATCTGCCGCGTCAAGCTTGTCCATACGCGGAGTAGTGAGGGTGTCGTAGTGTCCGATGGGGCGACCGATGCTCCTTGCGCCCTCCTCGCTCGTTATTCTTATTTTCTCCCAGGTAAAGCCGCCGTGCTTTTCCTTTTTGTATTCAACTCCCGGGATACTCGTGTCGGCCCGTCTGCGCTCGCAGGCAAGGTCGCTTTCGGGAATGTTGGTTTGCCACATACGCTGAAATCCTCCTGATTTTTCTCTCATAAAAGTATACCCGCTCGGGTGTATGGTATTCATTGGTAAAATATTTTAGGCATAACTGCCAACTTGCCGCGATTTATTTGTGCAAATAGCCAAAAATTCGGCTTATTAAAATAAACGATTGAAAAAACGCGCGCTTTATGGTAAAATGTATAGGAAACAGAATAATTTATTGTGCTGTTATTGCTGTCGCCTCCCCGGCGACTGAATGGAGAAGAAAATGAAAAAAATAATCAGTGTGATAATGGTAGCTGTGATGCTTTGCCTCACCCTTTCCGCTCTCGTATCCTGCGGAGCACCGGAGGATGACGGAGCGCAGATCAGTGTATATCTCGGTAACGAGGTCTTTGACTTTGACCCGACCGACTATTATGTGGACGATAACGCCGCGGAGCTTATGTCCCTCCTCTTTGAGCCGCTCTTCAAGCTGAACTCCAAGGGCAAGCTCGAGTGTGCGGGTGCGGAGTCCTATACCGTTGACGAGGAGGAGCGCGAGATAGTTGTAACTCTTGCGAATACCTACTGGTCGGACAAGGTAAAGGTCTGTGCAAACGACTATGTATATGCGTGGAGAAATATTCTTCTCAACCCCGATAACCCCTCGCCCGCATCGGCGCTTCTTTATGACATAGAGAACGCAGTCGCAGTCAAGAACGGCGAGAATTCGATATACGCACTCGGTGTGGCTGCAAGCGATACCTACGAGCTTACGATAACCTACCGCGAGGGTGCTGATTACCGTCAGCTTCTTAAGAATCTTGCATCGGTTTCCACCTCTCCCATAAGACAGGATTATTACGAGAACGTTGAGTCCTATTGGACCAAGCAGATAACCACGATATGCACCAACGGTGCGTTCACCATCTCGTCCGTCAATCGCGACGAGGGTCTGTTTACTATTGCCCGCAACCTCGGATACCATCAGGATCCCGGTGTGGTTGACTACACCAAGCAGGTAATTCCGGATAAGCTCGTATCCTTCATAATCGGCGATGCCGTAACCGAGGTTAACTATTCCGATCTTGCCGATAAGACCGTGTTCTATCTTGGCGACGCGCCTCTATCCGACAGAGTAGCGAACGAGTCGAGCGCGAAGGTTGCGGACGCTCTTTCTACATATTGCTACGTATTCAATACCAACCATCCTCTCCTTGCAATCAAGGAGGTAAGACAGGCGCTTTCTATGGTTATAGACCGTGAGGCTATTGCTGCGGCAGTTACCTTTGGTAAGGCTGCAACGGGCTTCCTTCCCGGTACTGTGCTTGACACTGCGACCGGCAAGAGCTTCGGTACGGGCGACCTCATTTCCACCACCTCCAAGCTTAACGAGGCAAAGGAGCTTCTTAAGGGTGTTGACCTTACGGGTATTGACCTTACCATAACCCTCACGGTTAACGATGATGAGGAGAGCAAGGCTATCGCAAATCTCGTTAAGACCGCTTGGGAGAACCTTGGCGTAGGCATTTCGGTAACCGTTTCGGCAGTTGGCTGCACGACAAGTGAGATAGTTGATTTCACCACCGGCGAGCCGCTTGAGATAAACGATTCTACCATTCAGTCGCTCGTAAAGGGAGCAGCATACGGTAAGGTTGAGTACGACGTTATAGCAGTTGACTGGCAGATGTACTCGCAGGATGCCTTCGTTCCGCTTGCTGCATTCTCGCATGCAATGGGTACTGCGGGATTTGATTCCGACGCAAACCTTGCCCGTGAGAATATCACTTCCTGGTGGAGCTTTGAGTACGATACTCTTATGAACGCGGCATATTCCGCAAAGGATGCAGAAACCCGTTCCGCTTATCTGCACGAGGCAGAAAAGCAGCTTGTAAACGCAGCGCCCATCGTTCCGATTCTCTTTAATCAGAACTTTGCGTTCGTAAGCTCCGATCTTTCCGGACTTACCGTTGACGGATACGGCTTCTTCTCCTTCACCAGAGTCAGCCAGAAAAACTACAAGCAGTATCTTCCCGAAGAGGATTGATTAAAAGAGCGCCCGTAGGCAAAATTCTCTGCCCACGGGCGCTATCATTACAAAAGGAAAAAATATGAGAAAGCAAAAAAAAGACCCAACTCCGCGCTCCATCACCGAAATAAAGATATTTATTCTTTTCTTGCTCGACAGAGTGAGATATCCAATAGACAGGAGCACCCTTATTGAAATAATAGTTGAGAATACCGACAGCATATCCTTTGATTACGACTCCTGCCTTGCCGAGCTTGTCCGCGACGGACTCGTGTATTTTGACGAGGACGATAAATACTATATGATATCCGAAAAGGGCAGGGCCATATCGAGCGAGCTTTACGACAATCTTGACGGCGCTTTTCGCGAGCGTAGCGTAAAGAGTGTTGCAAAGCATCTTTCGCTTTCCGCAAGAGGCGTTGAGATAGGCGCGAGGGTAGAGGCATCGGGTGATAAGCGATACGTAGTAACTCTTATGGCAAAGGACAGGCAGGGCGAGATAATGAAGCTTTCCTTGACCGTGGCGTCGCTCGCCGAGGCTGAGGAGATAAGAAGAAACTACGAGATAAACCCTACGGGAGTGTATCGCGGCGTGCTTTTCTCCGCAACGGGTCGGCTTGATTTCATTTCTTAGTGAAATTTTATGTTGATTTTACAATTTTTTCTCGTTTGGTGGGAAAATATTGTGTAAAACATAGAAAAAAGGTCGAAATTTTTTAACAAAACTCTTGACAAATTATGAATAAACCCTTATAATGTACTTATATGAAAGAGGAGATAGCATGCAGAAAAGGTCTGTCGATGCCGAAAAGCTGATAATCCGCGCAAAATCGGGGGATGACGAGGCGTTTTCGGAGCTCGTTGAGGTATATCACCCCTTGCTTTCAAGGCTTACCGCCTCTTTCGTCAGCTGTGCGCTTACCTATGACGAGGCGTTTTCAGAGGCGTGCTTCGCCTTTCACCGTGCGGTCAAGTCGTTTAAGGTAGGGCAGAGTGAGGTGACCTTTGGGCTTTATGCCCGTATATGCGTCCGCCGTCATCTTCAAAGCTTTGCAGCTTCGCTCAGGCACGAGGAGGCAGAACCGCTTGACTCCGAGCTTCCCGCTTCGGACGACGGCATGCAAGCCTTGCTCGGAAAAGAGCGTGTCGAGAGCCTTATGAGCTATCTGAAGGCTGACCTTTCGGAGTATGAGTATAAGGTTCTTCTTTATCATATCCAAGGTTACACCACCGCGCAGATAGCAGAGGCACTGTCCCGTTCGCCGAAGTCTGTTGACAACGCGAAATCCCGCGTTTTCCGCAGAGCGAGGGAGCACGGTGACCTTTCATAAATTCAGTCAATATGCCCGAGTAGCTTAAGGGAGAGCGTTGTTTACAAAGGCGTCGGTTAAAATCCGTCCAAGGGCAAATATATTAAAACCTAGTGAGGAAAAACCATGTACCAGGACAAGACATTGAAGTGCAGAGATTGTGGTAACGAGTTCGTGTTCACCGCAGGTGAGCAGGAATTCTACGCATCTAAGGGATTCGAGAACGAGCCCTCCAGATGCAAGGAGTGCCGTGCTGCAAAGAAGAACGCGCAGAAGGGCGAAAGAGAAATGTTCGCTACCGTTTGTGCAGAGTGCGGTAAGGAGTGCCAGGTCCCCTTCAAGCCTAATGCCGACAAGCCGGTTTACTGCAGCGAGTGCTTCGCAGCAAAGAGAGCAGAGAGAGCATAATCTGCCTTTAAGCCAAAAAGATAGGAGCTTCAATGAAGCTCCTATCTTTTTTTCTTTTTTGTGCAAGAATACTGTACAAATCGGAATTTGTGTGTTATAATTATAATGTAGAAATATACGACAATATAGGATATTAGGGTATTATGGATAAAAAAGAGAGATTTGATAAGCGCTCGCGCTCAGTCGGCGGATATACCGACAGAAAAAGGGCGGAAAAGGATATCGCTCCTGCGCGTGAGATGGACGACGATTCGGTAGTCAGCGGCAGAAACGCGGTAAGCGAGCTTCTTGAGAGCGAGCGGAGCATTGAAAAAATATATATAAGACGCGGTGATAGGGAAGGCTCGGTTAACAAAATTATCGCAGTCGCGCGCGAGCGTAAGATTCCGATACACGAGGTTGACCGTGAGCGACTTGATACAATGTGTGCGCATAACCGCCACCAAGGCGTCGTTGCAATAGCATCTCCGCGCGAGTATTCATCGGTCGAGGATATCCTCCTTTACGCAGAGTCGCGCGGCGAGCGTCCGCTTATCGTTATATGCGACGGTGTTGAAGACCCTCATAACCTCGGCGCGATAATAAGGAACGCAGAGTGCGCGGGCGCGCACGGAGTTATAATCCAAAAGCGCCGCTCGGTCGGTATCACTCCCGTTGTGGTAAAGGCATCGGCAGGCGCTATCGAGCATATGCTCGTGGCAAAGGTGACGAATATATCCCAGACCATAGACGCTCTTAAGGAGCGTGGCGTGTGGATTTACGCGGCTGATATGGGTGGTGCGTCCTACTCGGATACCGATATGACCTCCGCCGCCGCAATAGTCTTGGGTAGCGAGGGCTTCGGAATCTCCCGCCTCGTTAAAGAAAAATGCGATTTTACGGTTTCCATTCCCCTTTACGGAAGTATAAATTCAATGAACGTGTCGGCAGCCGCGGCAGTAATTCTGTCCGAGGCGGCAAGGCAGAGGCATCTTGCGGAGGTGTAACTTGGAAAATAACGATAAAATAAAAGACATTCTCGACAAAATAAAAAAAGAATCCGAAAATAAAGAAGCCGCCATTAAGCAGGGCGGAATTGAGTTTGAGTTTTCGGATGTCCCCGATGAGAGCGGCTTGGTATTTGAGGACTTCGGCAGAAGCACACCGACGGAAGAGCCTGTCGAAGAGGTGCAAAAGGAAGAGCCTTCACCCGCTCCGGAAGAGCCTTCGAGTGAGGAGTTTTCCATCCCGGAAAGCTACGGCGAGGCGACAGCCGAGGACGAGGAAGTACCCGATCTCAAGGAAGAAGAACCGGTAAGAATATGGACGACCTACATTCCGCGCTTCACCGAGGCAAGCGAGAATTACAGAATGGCAACGAGCCCCAAGAGCCCCTCTTCCGCACCCAAGGTGGAAAAGGAGGAAACTCCCGCCGAGCCCCCTATCGATCCCTTTGAGGAAATAGGCGAGGATAAGACCGACAACTCGGCCGTTTCGGTTAAGGTCAACACGGTGACCGACCTTCCCGGCGAAAGTATGAGCGTATATAAATTTGCAAACGATGACGCCGGCAAAAAATCTGCTCCCGAGGTAAGCGAGGAAGAGAAGATACTCTCCTCTGTGTCCGAGTTCCTCTCGCAAAACGACGAGGACGAGGCGGAGCACCCCGAGCCCGAGGCAGAGGCGACTGTCGAATCACCCGTGACAGAAGAAACCGCTATTGCCGAATACACGCCCCCCGCATATCCCGAGGCTGTGGCAGTGGTTGACGAGCCTGCAGAGCTTGATAATTACGACGGACGGCTCAAGAGCGGAGAGTATACCAACTTCTCCCAGCGCGACAGCTTTAAGGATAGATTCCTCGACACCATAATGTCGGTGAAGGTGCGCTTCTTCGCGGCTCTCTTCATTCTCCTCTTTATGACGGTGTACGAAAATCTCGGCGCATTCGGCGTTGACCTTGTAATCCTGCTCGGCTTCTCGTCTATCAGGTGGGCAGTTCCGCTTATCGATATGCAGTTCGTCCTCTGCCTTCTCGCCCTTGCTATTCCCGAGCTTATAGGCGCATTCCGTATGCTCGTTAAGGGCAGGCTTTCGGCTAATCTGACGCTTGTCGTATCGGCGCTCGGATATTGCGGCTATATCGCGGCTTTGATGGTAATAAATCCCGAGAGCTACGTTATGTTCGGCTCTGTGTTCGGCATATCCGCTCTCATTTCGATAGTGGCGACCTACCTTTCGGATACCGCCGACTTCACCGCCTTTAAGACCGTGTCGGTCAACGGTGAAAAGCGCGCGCTCGACTGCAAGAGCACGAGGACGCTTGAGCGCGAAAATCTTGCGCTTGACGGTGCTGTCAGCGAGTACAAATCAAAAACCGCAAGGCTTTACCGCACGGTATTTATATCCGATTTCTTTGCAAGAGCAAGAAAGACCTCGTACAGTAACTTCAATACCGCCCTGACTCTTATCGTGTCCTTTGGCACGGCGCTCGTCAGCGGTGCTATCTGCTTCTTCGTCTACGAGGGGCTGATATCCGCCCTTTCGACCTTCTCGCTCGTGCTCTCGCTCGCCTGCCCGGCGGTGTCGCTTATTCTCTATAAGCTCCCGTACTATCACGCAGAGCGTGAATGCGAGAGGGAAAAGAGCGCCCTTGTCGGCGAGTGCGCGGTGGACGAGTATTCCGACGTTGACGTCGTAACCTTCCACGACACCGAGATATTTGGCACGGAGGACGTCAATCTCAAGCACGTAATGGTATTTGGCAATGCGGGCGATATCTCAACACCCCTGCGCCATATGTCCGCCCTCTTCCAAACGGTCGGCGGCCCGCTTGACTATATGTTCTCAAGCACCTTCGAGCGCAAATGCGCTCCCGCAACCGGCACGGTTATCGAGGAGGACGGAATTTCCGGTATGGCAGACGGCTATCACGTCGCGGCAGGAACTCGCGACTATATGCTTCGCCACGGAGTTGATATTCCCGAGGAGCAGGCAGAGCAGAAAGCACCCTTCGACTCCACGAGAATAATGTACGCCTCGAAGAACGGAAAGGTCTATGCTAAGTTCTCAATAAGATATTCCTTCTCCGAGCAGTTCACAATGCTCCTTCCTGTTCTTAAAAAGGAGGGAATAGTCCCCCTCGTCTACACTCGCGACCCCAATCTTGACAAAGACCTTATCTCAACGCTCACAGCAGGGGTCGATTGCATAAGACTTATGAAAAAAACAAGCCCCTCCTCTACCGATTCGGATTCGGAGCTCTACCGCCGCGCAAGCGTTGGTATAGTCACGCAGGGGGATAAGACGAGTGCGATAAACGCGCTCCTTCTCGTAAAGCGCTATAAGAAGCTTCTCGGCGGATTCTCAACGCTTGAGATTTCTCTTGCGTCGGTTAACGCGGCATTGGCGGCGGCTCTTGCTCTCGTCAATATGACGCCCCTGACCCCCGCGGTAGTCTTCTGCGGCTGGCAGCTTCTCTGGTGCGCTATCCTCTATATCCTTTCAAGAAGGAGCTTTTCTACCAAACAAAAAAGGAAAGATCAAGAATAATGTCCCGGCAAATTGATAATATATCTTCTGTACTTAAATCGGTAAGCAAGCCCGGCAGATACACGGGCGGAGAATACAATAGCGTCATTAAGGATAAAACGAAAATCCCTTGCCGCTTCGCCTTCTGCTTTCCCGATATCTACGACATCGGAATGTCCAATCTCGGCGTCAGGATACTCTACGATGTCTTAAATCGCGATGAGGAGATTTGGTGTGAGCGCGCCTACTCGCCCTGGTGCGATATGCGCGATAAAATGCTCGAATATTCCTTGCCCCTCACCGCAATAGAGAGCGGCGACAAAATAACCGATTTCGACCTCGTCGCATTTTCCCTACAGTACGAGATGTGCTACACCACAGCGCTTTCTATGATAAGCCTTGCGGGTATGCCCGTCTGGTCGAAGGATAGGGGAGAGCAGTTTCCCGTCATAATAGGCGGCGGACCGTGCGTCTACAACTCCGAGCCGATAGCCGATTTCTTTGACCTTATCAACATCGGTGAGGGCGAGGAGGTGCTGCTTGATATATGCCATCTTTATATAAAAATGAAGAAAGCAGGCACTTATACCAAATCAGCCTTTCTTCGCGAGGCGTCGCATATCGAGGGCGTTTATATCCCCTCACTTTACGAGGTGACCTATAACGAGGACGGAACGATAAAGGAATTTTCTCCGAGGTATCCCGACGTTCCCGCAAAGGTCAGAAAGCGCATAGTTGCCGACCTCGATAAAGCCCCCTATCCCGATAAGCTCGTGATGCCGTACGTTGAAACGGTGCACGACAGAATAGTTCTTGAGGTATATCGCGGATGTATTCGCGGTTGCCGCTTCTGTCAGGCGGGAATGGTTTACCGCCCGATAAGAGAAAAATCTCCCGAAACGCTTTGCAGTATCGCGAAAAAGCTTTACGAAAGCACGGGATACGACGAAATATCCTTGATATCCCTTTCGATAAGCGACTACTCCTGCCTGCGCGAGCTGACGGACGGGCTTCTTTCCTGGACGGATGACGAGCACGTCAGCCTTTCCTTGCCGTCCCTGCGCCTCGATAGCTTCTCCGAGGAGCTGATGCAAAAGATATCCTCGGTCCGCACCGGCGGTCTTACCTTCGCCCCCGAAGCAGGAACGCAGCGCCTTCGCGACGTTATCAACAAGAACGTCACAGAGGACGACCTTCGCCGTGCTGTCGGCATAGCCTTTCGCGGCGGAAAGAGCAGCGTTAAGCTTTACTTTATGGACGGCCTTCCCACCGAAACCTACGAGGACATCGAGGGAATTGCCGCCCTTGCCAAAACCGTAATAGACGAGTATTACGCGCTCCCCAAGGCAGAGCGTCCGCGCGGTGTTGGCGTAACGGTGAGTGTGGCCTGCTTCGTTCCCAAGCCCTTCACCCCGTTCCAGTGGGAGAAGCAGGACTCCTACGAGATGCTTATCGATAAGCAAGAGCATCTCAAAGGTTGTATAACCGATAAACGCATAAGGTACACCTACCACGACGCAAAGGTTTCCTTTATCGAGGCAGTTTTAGCAAGAGGCGACCGCCGCGTCGCACCTGCGATAGCTCTGCTTGCAGAGGAGGGAGCGCTCCTTGATGCGTGGGACGAGAACTTCGACTACGATAAGTGGATAAATGCCTTTGAGCGCTGTGGCGTTGACCCCGCATTCTACACCACTCGCGGCTTCGGTCTTGACGAAATACTTCCGTGGGACGTTATAGACTGCGGAGTAACAAAGCAGTATCTGTTGCGTGAGCGAGCACTCGCCTACGAGGGCAAAACGACTCCGTCCTGTGCTGAAAAGTGCAACGGCTGCGGAGCAAATAAGCTTGGGGGTAAGAACAGATGGTGCAAGTAAATAACACTCCCATAACCCTTCGCGTCAAGTTTTCCAAGGTTGGAGCGCTTTCGTATATCTCTCACCTCGACCTCGTTCGCACGATGATGAAAACCGTCGTGCGCGCGCGTCTTCCGCTATATTATACCGAGGGCTTTAACCCCAAGCCGAAAATGACCTTTGCCGCTCCTCTTTCGATAGGAACGGAGAGCCTGGTCGAGTTTATGGACGTAAGGCTCACCTCCCGCCCGCCAACCGACGAGCTTTTTGCTCGCCTTTCGGAGAATATGCCGCCCGAGATGAGCCCCGAGCTCGTTTATTATCCCGAAAGCAAGCTTTCGGAGCTCGCGTGGCTTGCCTATTCGATAGATATAAGAACGGCAAATGCCGACGAGGAACTCGTATCGTCGATAAAGGGCGTGCTTTCCTCTCCCGAGATTGAGATAGAAAAGCGCACGAAAAAAGGCGATATCACCACGGTAAATATCGCCCCGCTTATTCATTCGCACTCGGTGTCGCTCGATGATGGTGTCGTTCATTTATCCGCCACCCTCTCGGCGGACTCGTCCTCCTTTTTGAACCCCGAGCATATTATAAAGGTTCTAAGGCGCGAGTGCGGCGTGCTTTCCGATCCCTGTCTTATAAACGAGTCGTACTCGATATTAAGGACGGCGGCGTACCGCGCTGACCTTTTGGAATTCTTATAATATACTGTCAATATTTATACCGCAAAGCCGCTTTAGGTGCAAAAGAGCATCAATAAGGCGGCTTTTTGCTTTTTCTGCCTCGTCAGCATCCTTCATTTTTTCGGCGGCGATTACCTCGGAAAAGCTCTTCTCGATATCTCGCAGGTCCTCGTGGCTGACGGTAAGGCTGATGTATCCCTCGTCGGAGATGAACTCGTCGTAAAGTGCGGTGTAAAACTCCTCTGCCCCCTCGCCGCCCTCTGCCGATTCAATCCTTTCTATATAAGTGTCAACAATTCCTCGCAGAACAAAGGAATTTATAACCGTCGAGGCGATGAGCGCGATGATAATTCCAAGACTTATAAATGCGTGCTTCATAAACTTCTATCCTTCCGTAAAACCGTCACGCCACCCTCGTCGTCAACTCCGAGGAAAAATACCTCAGGCAGCTTGAGCTTTTCTTCGTCGAGCCGCTTTTTGAGCCATTTTTCATCATATCCCAAGGATTTCAGCGTTTTTTCATTTACCTCTCCGTCGCTTATAAGAACGTGCGTCAGCCCGTCCTCAAGTATGGATATCTTTCCGTTCGGCTCTATTATCGCGTAGCGGATTTTCGTAATATCGCCAACGCCGTTCTGCCTTGCCGCAGAGAGCAGCTCCTCGAGCGAAATCCTGTTTTCGTATAGCACGTGCTCCAAAAGTCTACCTTTATATATAATATATATCGCTCTGCCGTCAATAGCTCTTTTAAGGCGAGTGGATTTGTTCTTGATAAAGGAGAGCAGAACCTCGCAGCAAACTATGAGAACGATAGGAATAACCGCGTTGAGAACGGGTATATCCGGGTCGTCAATGGGGAAGACTGCTATCTCGGAGATAAGAAAGGTTGAAATAAGCTCCTCAACCTCAAGCTCGCCGAGCTGGCGCTTTCCCGTCATCTTCATCACGAGCGATAAAAATACATAGATTATAGCCGTTCTTATGAGAATGGAAGCCAATTTTAGAAGGTTCTCCTTTCATAATTTCGTTGGTTTTTATGTATATTTTGCACCAAATCAGCCGAAATTATCATTCTGCTTTATGATTATTACCGATTTTTTGAAAAAAGCAAAAAAATGCGAAAAACTTTCAAAAAAGGGGTTGACAACCCCTCGGTGATGATGTATAATAGATAGGCTGACGCGCGGAGCGCCTCGGCAAATTGATCATTGAAAATTGAACAACACGAAATTTCAAGCACTGAAAAGTGCGAAAGATCTCGTTAATAACACTTTGAAAAAA
>JAFTSQ010000022.1 GCA_017467205.1 Clostridia bacterium
CCCCTCAGTTCTCTCCAAGTTCTCTCCAAAATGCTCGTTTTTTATCCGATTTTTCTTCGATTCGAACTATGACAGTATTTTTCAAAAGCGGTGTGAAAAATTAAATAAAGCACTCTGTTTTCTCATAATTTCCAAAGTACAGTACGGATTATTTTTTTGCACCCAAAGTCAAAAATCTCCTTGTTTTTCAAGGGATTTTACGCTTGAACAGCTCATTTTTATACGTTTGTTCTCTCCAAACTATGTTTCGATAAGGCTATCAAAAATGCCTTCCAAAAAGCACTCATAAATTCCTTCAAAATTCCGCATCTTCCAAATTATCGACAACACTCGAAATCAGTTTGTGGATAATACCACACGAGGGTTCGAATCCCTCCCTCTGCGCCAAAACAAAAAGCCTTGATTTTCCTACATTTCTTAGGGATTTTAAGGCTTTTTTATTTTTTCGTTCAATCCGTTTGACACCGTTATGGGAAGGTTTTTAAGTAGTCAAAAACTAGTCAAACTTTTGATTTAGCCAAAAGATAGCAAGCGTACTTTCTAAAATGTGTAAAGATTTGTAAGGATTAGTAAAAGTTTGTAATCTTTTGCAATAATTCCGTGCTATAATGGTATCGTCAAAGAGCATAACAAGCGGTCAACGACAACACTTCCAAACAAGATTATCTCTTATCCGACACCTCCTTATTAAAGGCGCAAAGCCGTGAGCGCCTCTCTTTTGCTCCAAGGGAAAAAACGGCACAAATATAACGCACTACGGTTTTTGCCGCGGTGCGTTTTTTGTTGACAACTCCGAAGGGATGTGATATAATTATGGCGTGGGACGAAAGCAAGCACCCGAGGATTCCAAAGGGAAACAAGGGTGGGGGTCGTTTTGATTTTAAAAAGGGTTATTCTAGCACTACGGGAATAATCCAAAAGATAATCCGAATTTTTGGGAGATTGAAACTTCCGGACGAACAGCTACCAAGGTCGGTTGGTGCAAAGTGGCGGAATGAAAAAGTGCTTGATTTAAAAACAGGTAAGTATTATCGTTTTGTCGAAGGTAGTAAGCTGCAGGACGTTGAAGTGTTTGCAGGATATGGCACACGATTTAAATATCGAAAAGGAATTGAGTACGCTACGAAAATTGGCGGTTTACCGGAAGAGTGGCAACACGCAAAAGCGAAAGCAGAGCTATCAACAGGAAAAGGCACGTCAAAAGCAGAAGTTCATTGGTCGCAACATAAAAAATACGGCAAGTTTGACTTTTTTGTGAAAAGGTGGTTGTAATGGAGACAGAAGTAAAAAAGGTAAAATACGTAGGAAACTATCCTATGGTCTTAGAAGTTCTAATCAAAGATAAGGTTTATGATGTAATGTCCATCGAACGCGGTTGGTATCGCATTATGACAGAACTTGATGAGGATTATTTGTTTCCTCCCGAATGCTTTGAGATAGTAGAATAACAACCAAATAACTCGAGCACCCTGCGACCTCTCGCAAGGTGCTATTTTTATACCCTAACGAAAGGAGAAGCAAATGGCAGAAGAAAACAACATAAACCTTGATTGCATAGAGCCTGCCGCTTGCTTCGACAACGTTAAGGCAGGTAGAGGAAAGGCGGGTAGGCCGCGCAAGAGAATCAATGACACCGGCGTCAGTGTTATCATAGCATTGGCGCGAGTAATGTGCACCGAAGAGGAAATCGCAGCTTGTCTTGGCGTTAAAACAGATACCTTGTATGCCGAGCATAATGAGCAGATATTTTTGGAGGCGCTAAAAAAAGGGCGAGAGCACGGAAAAATGTCCCTGCGCCGTCACCAATTTGAGCTGTCAAAAACTAATGCTACTATGGCCATATGGCTTGGTAAGCAATACCTCGGACAGCGTGACGTTATCGTGAACGAGACGGAGGGAGAAAGCAAAGAGGAGCATAATATAACCTTTGTATTTGCTGATACCTCCTCGAAAGGGGTAAAAAGTGGCGAGTAAACAAATAGTTATCCCACAAATGTACGCATCTCTATTTCTCCCTAACCATACCGAAGAGCAAGCGCGAAAGTTTACATCAGAATACAAAGCTCAAATTCGTCGCCGCCTGCTTTCAGGCGAAGAATTATCAAATGACGAGATAGGTCTTAAGGAGTTCGTCCTAAAAGGCGGTAGAATATCGGGCAAAACGCAGAACGATGACTATTCTACGGTGCCACTGCTTGTAGACAAAGAGCCAGGGGATGTATGGCTGTGTAGGAGCGAGGAAAGCACTATCAGACGCTAGGTCTTCCAAGCTATGCAGTCCGCGATACGCGACCTTGGGTATACCATATCGAATCGGAAGGATACCGACTTTCGCGTACTTACGTCACCTTTCGAAATCATACACAACAAGACCGGCAACCGTATACAATTTTTTGCCATAAACAAAGATATAAATAGAACAAAGGCTATGACACCGCCGACAGGAAGACTGAAAAAAGTCATACTCGAGGAGGCGAACGAGCCCGACGGAGAGATTTATGTTGAAGCACTGCGCTCGACAGCTCTCCGTTTTTTTGACGAAAAAAGCAAGCTTGTTTATCGGTACAATCCCCCACCGGGACATCCTCTGAGCAACCATTCTAAATTTTGTCTTTTGTTACCGTTTTCCATTTTGTTTCTCCATATTTCTTTTTGCCGACGGAGATACCGAGAAACTTTTATTGACTTCGTCGAGTCGGATTTCTGACAGTTTTCTATCAAATTTCGCGGAAGTTTTTCAGAAAAACTCTATTTGTATGCACGTTTTTTCATATAAATAGGGACGACGGGGGACGAATAGGGATTTTACGGTTAATTACTCGAAATCAGTTTGTGGATAACACCACACGAGTGTTCGCATACCGTAGGCACAAATTGACCTTGAGGAAGAGAGCTGTCGCGGTATCTGCGTTGCGAGGCGCACCTTGTTTTCATTTGAACTTCGGTGGAACGCATACAACCTATTACCCCCGAGAAACATCCCCTTCCCGTTGCGCGTTTAGTTATTTTCACAGTCGGTCGGTGCTGACCCCTCGCACGCATTTGCGTGCGAGGGGTCTATTACTCTTTGACAACCTTACGATGCCGCTCACTTTTCTTCTTTATTACAAACCAGAAGAGCGAGAAGCCTATAAGCCCTATCAGAGCAAGATAGCTGTCGTGGGAGCAGGTATAGGTCATCTCACCACCTGCATTACAGCCGGGCGCTGCAGTCACCCGACCGCTGTCATACGCGTTGTCACGAACGGTCAGAGTACCGCCCACGTAGGTGATGGTGTAATTATCGCTTCCATCCGGTCCGCTTACAGCAACCTCATAGTCACTTTTCCTTGCGATGCTTACGGTAAGACTTATTTGCAAATTTGTTTTCGATACAAGATTTTTAAACAAAAACTTATAAATAAGCCGAAATATCTTGATTTATTCATAAAAAAGTGGTATAATACTACTGTCACACAAATTTAATAATCAGAGGTAAAGTTGTTTCTTTTTTTGTTAAAGGGATAATTGTACCTTTTTTGTGCATTCTAACTTTTGAATTTGGTAAAAATGCAAATTCCCACAGTTAGAATGTAGAAACGCTTTTCTCTTCTGATTAAATTTGTGTGACAACAATCGGAGTTTGCGTTTTTCGGTGCGTGACTTCGACAGTTGCGCACCTTTTATTTTCCGCATAATAAAGGCGCACAAAAACATAAATACCGAAGAAAAATATTTTATTGGAGGTTTTTTCTATGAAAAAAATTGTATCTCTCTTACTCACGGTGTGTATGTGTTTGTCTATTGGCGTAATGTTAACGGCTTGCGGGCACGAGTGTACATACGAAGCTGAATGGTCGTATAATGATACAAAGCATTGGCACGATTGTGAAGATGAGGATTGTTATGAAGGGGTTGCTGATGAGGCCGAACACTCTTTCACACTCACCGAAGCGACGGAGCAAAATCACACGATGACTTGTTTATGCGGAAAGGTTATGATCGCATCTCACAGTTGGAGCGATTGGGTAGTTACTGTTGAGCCCACAAAAGAAAGCGCAGGGACAAGAGTGCGTGCTTGCTCGACTTGCGAGTATGAATTAGAGTTACCTGTACAATATGAGCCCGTAACGACTGTGAATAGCTATGGATTAGCTATTCAGAGCTTGATCAATTCCGAAAACTATCAAATCAAATTTTCTGATAGCTCAAACCTTGGAGGACAGCACAGAGAATCAACTTATTCGTATATTGGCGAAAATATTTGCGAAGGAAGCATATATTGGACTGTTGAAGATGGCGTGAAATATCAGTACTACAGAGTAAGCGGAAATTACGTCAAGGAAACAAATGACGATATAGCTTCACGCTACGATATGCGCAAGAACTTTATCAGCAATATGCTGTATTTCATTGATTTCACCAAAGATTTTGAATATAGTGAGTCATGGAAAGCATATGAGGGCTCAAATATCCAAATCGCTTTGTTCTCTGATGTTGTGGGTATGGAAAGCGCCGGAGTAAAGACCTATGATAAGGTGAGACTTTATTTTGAGGATAATCAGCTTACAGGTATTGAACTTGAACTGGGCAGCGACTCTTTGCGTATTGGTATAAAATACGGAACAGCAG
This sequence comes from Clostridia bacterium, assembly GCA_017467205.1. The sequence continues at coordinate 4,612 of JAFTSQ010000022.1, forward strand.
ACTTTACTGTTCCCACCGTAGATTGATTCAATGATTGAATAAAATGCAGAGTCCTCGTTCCGAAGTGGCGAGGACTCTTGCTATTTGTTCAAGAAAAAACATTAGTATTGAAAACGAACGGCGGCTATGACAATAACATAGAACCCGAAATAAGAAATTCGACACCTGCCGAGATGGAATACGTTATACTGAATTTTAATAACAAAAACAAGTACATAGCAGTAATTGTTATGTGCTTGTTTTGGCATGTAGGAGTTCAAATCTATTCAGTATCGGAAAATATCCGTTTTTCATCTACGAAATCGAACATAAAAATTCGCCCTTAAAAAGCGAAAATCCCTTGATTTTTCAAGGGATTTCAGGGCGATATCTTTTTTATTGCCCTTTAATGGTGGAGCTGACGAGTGAGCGAGAAAAAAGCGTCTAAACGACGGTTTTTTCGAAGCGAAGTCCGTCGAGCAAGGAGTTAGCGAGCCGAGCAGGCGCAGGCGATGCGGCGACTATGCGAGGGGACTGTGGAACTTTCAATTCTCGTGGCAAGGAAACCCCGCTTTTTATTGCGGGACTTCCTTGTCAATCCATCAACTACGAGCTCTATAAAGAATAAAAAAGTCCGACCAAGCATTGACTACTTAATCAGACTTTAATGTGAAGTGCGGACAAAAAAGATATTTTTAATCTTTTTCGTTTGGAGTTGAACTGACGCATTCCAATCACGCCATAGGCGTGTATATCATCAAGGTGTGAGCCTTGCATATCATCATTGCGAAAGAGAATACAGCCTATGGCTGATGATATACACCTTCGGTGATGAGATACACGCTAAAGCATGATGATATACCATTGCTTTCGCAATGGATAAAAAAATTCGACAAGTCGAAACTTGTCGAATTTTTTGGTGGAGCTGACGAGAATTGAACTCGTGTCCAAAAAGCACTTGACTTGACCTTCTCCGTGGGCAGTCAGTCTATTGTATTTCCCCGAAACCGACGCCGGCTAACAGGCTCCGATTTGGGTAGCACTTTTATCCATGACCGACACAAGTGCGAACTCTCGGTTCATGTTCACTACTGATTTGACGCACGGCGAGAGCCGTAGTCCTCTCTCGCGGTACGGGCGGCATTATTGCCGCGTCACAGCTCACGCTGCAAGAGCAACAGTATTGTTGTCGTTTATTTTTTAAGTTGGACATTTTAACGGGATTATCCTGCCCGCCACGCTTATCAAGCCTCACACTCCCTGTCGAAACCATTGCAGCCCCAGAGTGCATTGCAGAATACATTATATCATTTTCCAAGACCTTTGTCAATAAAAATGTAACACACCGAAATTTGATTTTCCGATATTTTATTCCCAAAAAATGTGATTTATTAAAGAAAAATCACATAATTTGCCTATCTTTTCCGTATTTTTTGAATAGAGCAAAGCTATTGACAAAGGTAGGGTTTTGGATTATAATAATCGAGTAGTGACTCATTTTTGGAGATGATGCTTTGAAATTCTTGAATATATTTCGCCACACAAATCTGATTTTCAGACACAAGTGGCGTGTGTTTATAAACTGTGCAAAGTGCGGAATTTTGTGGCGCGGGATAGTTCACGACCTATCGAAATTCTCACCCGAGGAGTTTTTCGAGAGCGTGAGGTTTTATCAGGGCAACCGCTCGCCTATCGGCGTTTGCCGCCGCGAAACAGGTTATAGCCGCGCCTGGCTTCACCACAAGGGGCGCAACAAGCATCACATCGAATACTGGACTGACCCAGACTGCGCAGTCCAGCCGCTTATGCCCTACAAATACGCGGTTGAGTGCATTTGCGACAAGCTTGCCGCGACGCATACCTATCTTGGAAAGAACTACGACCGAACAAAGCCGTTTGAGCATTGGGAGCGATACGGAAATAAGGTCCTCGGCAACCCAAAGACGATGCGCTTCGTTGAAGAGGTTTTTCGCGATATTGCAGAGCACGGCGATAAATTTGCACTTTCGAAGAAATATATGAAGCAAAAATACAAGGAAATTTGCGAAGAATAATGGCAGAGAATTTGCGTTCTCTGCCATTAGGTTTATTTTACCAGCTTGATAGTATCTCCATCTGCAATGAAGGCAGTCGAGTAAAACTCGGTAAGGAAAGTTATCATAGAGTCGAGGTCTTGCGCTCCTGCGGTTTCGTTTGCCGAGTGCATTGCGAGCTGAGGCAGACCGATATCGACGGTGCGGACGGCGACCTTGGTATTGGATATCGAGCCGAGAGTTGAGCCGCCGGGCATATCTGCGCGGTTAGTGTAGGACTGAAGAGTGACGCCTGCGCGCTCTGCAACTGTACGGAGAAGTGCGTCAGACACGGCGTCAGTCGTGTAGCGCTGATTTGCATTATACTTAACAACGACGCCCCCGTTCAGACGAGGCGCGTTTTTGCTATCCGAGAGCTCGGGGTGGTTCGGGTGGATGGCGTGAGCGTTATCGGCGCTTATCATAAAGCTGTTATTTATCATTGTGTCGTAGCTGTCGCCCGCGATTTTCTTGAGAGTTTGAAGAAGGAAATCGGATGCCGCGCCCTTCTTGGTTTCCGAGCCTACCTCCTCGTTATCAAAGATTGCGAGGACGGGAATTGTGCTCGAGTCCTTGGCGCTCAAGTGTGCCTTGAGCGATGCAAAGGCGCAGCCGAGGTCATCGATTCTCGGGGCAAGAATATACTCATCCTCTGCACCAAACGTGCGACCCGTATCACGATTATAGAGGAAAAGGTCGTGAGAGAGGACGTCCTGCGGCTCGACTCCGAGCTTGCTGGCAACAAGCTCGACTATTCCCTTACCCTCCCCTTTGGTCATAAGCGGAAGAAGGTCGACTGCGGGGTTATATTTATATCCGTCGTTCACTGCGCGATTGAAGTGAATTGCGACGTTCGGAATAACGGCAAGGTCGCGTGCAATATCGACGTTTGCGATCCTCACGCCGCCGTCCGATTTGAGCACTACTCTTCCCGCAACCGACAGGGGTCTATCAAACCAAGAGGAATAAATCATTCCGCCGTAACGCTCAACGTCGAGGGTGGTATATGCGCCGCGGCGCTCGCCCGACACCTTTACCTTAAGCGCGGGAGAATCCGAGTGCGACGCGACTATCGAAAAGCCCTTTGGCGACGCGGGAATATTGAAGGCTATTAGGGATGAGCCGTCCCTCACCGTATAATACTTTCCGCTCGTGAGCGGTGCGTCCTCGCAAAGCTCGGTGTAGCCTGCCGCTGCGAGCGCCTCTTTTGCGGTACTTACCGCGTGGTAGGGCGAGGGGGATGCGGATATAAATTCAAAAAGCTCGGAAATATTGCTCATAGCTGAAAAATCCTTTCAAAGCACGGGGAGTGCCACGGTATTTTGACGCATATGCGTTCATTATAGCTGTATTTTACAATAAAAGATGCAAAATGTCAACTTATACGCTTGAATTTTTCGTTCGTTTGTTGTAAAATAGCATAAGTAATAGATTTACGAAAGGAATAAGTATGATAAATTTATCCGATTACACGAGTGCTTCATCGGTTTTCGATTTCTTTCTTGAGCTGACGAGGATACCACGCCCGTCGGGCAGCTGTGGTGCGGTCGCAGATTATCTTGAGAATTTTGCAAAAAGCCGTGGGCTTTGGTACGAGCGAGATTCGCTTGGCAATCTTATAATCAGAAAGAGCGCAACGGCAGGCTACGAAAGCCGCCCGACAGTAGTCTTTCAGGCTCACACCGATATGGTTGCTCAAAAGCTCCCGGGGCTTGATATAGATATGACGAAGAGCGGAGTGACGGTGCTTCGCGACGGTGATTTTCTCACCGCTGACGGCACGACGCTCGGAGCTGACGACGGAATCGGCGTGGCGTACGCTTTGGCGGTGCTCGACAGCACCGATATTCCCCACCCCGAATTTGAGGCTGTGTTTACAGTCGACGAGGAAACAGGTCTTTTCGGTGCTTCGGCGCTTAATGCCGACTCAGTGCGCGGCAGACTACTTATAAATATTGACTCGGACGCAGAGGGAATTTTCACCGTTGGATGCGCGGGCGGCGTTCGCGTTACGGGAAAATTCGACTTTGATTTAGAGAAATGCGACGGCGAGGCGCTTGAGCTTGAGGTTTCGGGGGCGCTCGGCGGTCACAGCGGCGTTGATATCGACAAGGGCCGCGCAAACGCATCAAAGCTCGCAATCGAGCTTATCTCGCGGCTCGAGGGCGTTCGCTTAATCGAGATTGCGGGCGGAAACATGGACAACGCGATCACGAGAAATTGTAAAGTTAAGTTTACCTGCACAGGCGAAATATCCGACACGGTTGCCGCCTTCTACGAAGAAGTTAAGCTTAGGTATTCCGACACTGATCCGGATATCAAGCTAACCGTCAGCCCCACCTCACACGAGGGCTGCTCCCTCTCGCTTTCCGACTCAAAGAGGGTTATTTCCCTTCTCTCTCAAATGCCCGACGGTATTATTGCAATGAGCGAGGATATCAAGGGGCTTGTTGAAACCTCGCTGAACCTCGGTATGCTATCGCTTTCCGGCGAAAGCCTCACTCTCTCGTCTGCCCTTCGCTCCTCAAAGGACAAGGAAAAGGCGGCTCTCACAGAGCGCGTTTCGGCGCTTATTGAGGAGTTTGGCGGCGAGGCAACGCAGTACGGCGCGTATCCCGCTTGGGAATACAGACGCGACTCGCACCTTCGCGACTGTATGTGCGAGGTCTTTCGCGATATGTACGGCGCTGACGCAACGGTTTTGACTATCCACGCGGGACTTGAATGCGGAATACTGTCAAACAAGCTTGAGGGGCTCGACTGCGTATCCATCGGCCCTGATGCATACGACATACACACAACCGAGGAGCGCCTCTCGATATCCTCGACGGCGAGGGTTTGGGAGTTCCTTAAAGAAGTACTCAAAAGAATTTAACAGAACGGAAGGACAAAAAATATGAACAAGACAAGACTCAAAAAATACGCAAATCTCATCGCACGCGTCGGCGTTAACGTACAGCGCGGTCAGGAGGTCCTTATCAACGCCGACCTCGATCAGCCCGAATTCGTTAAGATGGTGGTTGAAGAGTGCTACAAGGCGGGGGCTAAGAAGGTAAGCGTTGACTGGGGATACCAGCCGCTCACAAAGCTTCACGTCAGATACTGCAAGGAGAGCGTTCTCGGCTCGCTTGACAAGTGGCAGATTGAAAAATGGGAGCATCAGGCAGAGGTTCTGCCCTGCAAGATTTATCTTATCTCCGAGGACCCGGACGGCCTCTCTGGAATCAATCAGAAAAAGTACGCAAAGAGCATGGCTATGCGCTCGAAGATAATCAAGCCGATAAGAAACAGGATGGAAAACCGCTATCAGTGGTGCATTGCGGCAGTTCCCGGCAAGGAATGGGCGAAGAAGGTATTTCCCGGTGAGAGAGCGAGCGTTGCTGTTGAGAAGCTCTGGGAGGCTATCCTCTCCACCTCTCGCGTAAACGACGACCCCGTCGCCGCTTGGAACGCGCACAACGCTGACCTTGCAAAAAGATGCGAATACCTCAATTCGCTCGGCATCAAGGAGCTTTACTACAAATCCGAAAACGGCACAGACTTCAGAGTCGGACTTCTGCCTAACGCAACCTTCTGCGCGGGCGGCGAAACTACCCTTTCGGGTCAGTATTTCAACCCCAACATTCCCTCCGAGGAGGCGTTCACCTCGCCTCGACGCGGAGACGCTGACGGTATCGTTTATTCCTCTCGCCCCCTCTCCTACGGCGGTCAGCTTATCGACAATTTCTGGATAAGATTCGAGGGCGGTCGCGCAGTTGAGGTCGGAGCGGAGAAGAACGAGGAGCTTCTTCGCGAGCTTATAGGTATGGACGAGGGTGCGGCGTACCTCGGTGAGTGCGCGCTCGTTCCCTATTCCTCACCGATACGCGAGTCGGGACTCCTCTTCTACAACACCCTCTTTGACGAAAACGCTGCCTGCCACCTCGCTCTCGGACGCGGATTTACCAACGTTATCCGCGACTACGACAAGTATACCGAGGAAGAGCTTCACAAGATGGGTATAAATGACTCGATAGTTCACGAGGACTTTATGATAGGCACGAAGGATCTCTCTATTACAGCAGTTACCGAGAGCGGCGAGCGAGTTGAGATTTTTAAGGACGGAAACTGGAATTTCTGATTATCTTCCCCCTCACGCGAGCGAATTTATCAAAATCTATTGACAAATACGACAAAATAATATAAAATTTTATAGCGGTAGTGACGTTGACGAGCGTTCCGTCACTATCGCTTTTCATTTTCACGGCTTTATTATCACTCAAGGAGTTCTTTATGCATACTGAAAACTTGACAGAATATTTCGGCTCTATGGTGTTCGGCGACGCGGTTATGAAGGAGCGCTTGCCAGAGGACACCTATAATATGATGCAAAGAGTCATCAGGACGGGAAAGCGCCTTGATATGCAGACGGCAGAGGTAGTTGCCGCCGCTATGAAGGACTGGGCTATCGAGAAGGGGGCTACCCACTATACCCACTGGTTCCAGCCGATGACGAGCGTTACCGCCGAAAAGCACGACGGCTTTATTTCCCCAACGCGCGACGGTCAGGTTATAATGGACTTCCGCGGAAGTGCGCTCATTCACGGTGAGTCGGACGCGTCCTCCTTCCCGAACGGAGGTCTGCGCGCGACCTTTGAGGCGCGCGGATACACCGCGTGGGACCCCACCTCCTACGCATTCATTAAGGAAAAGACGCTTTACATACCCACAGCCTTCTGCTCCTACGGCGGCGAGGCACTTGACAAAAGGACACCTCTTCTTCGTTCGACCGAGGCTATCAACCGCGAGGCGCTGAGAGTTCTTCGCCTTTTCGGACACGACGAGGTAAGCTCGGTTCGCGCGACGGTCGGTCCTGAGCAGGAATACTTCCTCATTGACGAGTCGCTTTACTCTAAAAGACCGGATTTAGTATACACGGGTAGGACTCTCTTCGGTGCGAGAGCGCCCAAGGGTCAGGAGCTTGACGACCATTATTTCGGCACTATAAAGCCGAGGGTCAAGGCGTTTATGGACGAGCTCGACCGCGAGCTTTGGAAGCTCGGAGTTCTTGCAAAGACCGAGCACAACGAGGCAGCACCCGCACAGCACGAGCTTGCGCCGATATTCGCAACCGTCAATATTGCGACAGACCACAACCAGCTCACTATGGAGCTTATGCAGAAGATAGCGAGAAATCACGGCCTCGTTTGCCTGCTTGCCGAAAAGCCCTTTGAGGGAGTCAACGGCTCAGGCAAGCACAACAACTGGTCGCTCTCGACCGACACCGGTGTTAACCTGCTTGAGCCGGGCGAAACGCCCTATCAGAACGCGCAGTTCTTACTCTTCCTCACGGCAGTTATAAAGGCTACCGACGAGTATGCAGACCTCTTCAGAATATCGGTTGCTACCCCCGGTAACGACCACCGCCTTGGCGCTCACGAAGCACCCCCTGCGGTAGTTTCTATGTTTCTCGGTGACGACCTCAGCGGAGTTCTCGACGCTATTGAGAACGAGGACGAGTACAGCTCCAAGGACAAGGAAATGATGAAGATAGGCGTTCACGTTCTTCCAAAATTCCCGAAGGACTCGACCGACAGAAACAGGACCTCACCCTTTGCATTTACGGGTAACAAGTTCGAGTTCCGTATGCTCGGCTCGTCAAACTCGATAGCCGATGCGAATACAACGATAAACACTGCTGTGGCAAAGGTGCTCTCGGAGTTTGCAACCGAGCTTGAGGCTGCCGAGAACTTCACCACTGCCCTGAACGACCTTATAAAGCGCACCATTCGCCGTCACAAGAGAATACTCTTCAACGGCAACGGCTACGGCGAGGAGTGGTACAAGGAAGCCGAGCGCCGCGGACTGCCGAATTACAAGACGACCCCCGACGCACTCGCGCACCTGCTTGATGAAAAGAACATCGAGCTCTTCACCTCGATGAAGGTCTTTAGCGCGACAGAGCTTCGCGCGCGCCACGAAATTCTTGAGGAAAACTACGCGAAGATAATCAATATCGAGGCGCTCACTATGATTGAGATGCTCTCGCGCGACATTCTTCCTGCGGTAAGCGAGTACGCAAAGACGCTTTCTGACAGCCTTATCGCACAAAAGAACGCGCTCGGCGAGATGCCGATGTACGAGGAGAGGACGCTTCGCAAGATACTCTCGCTCAAGAACACCGTTTATAAGAAGCTTTCTTCACTTGAGGCATCATACGAAAAGGTAAGCGTTATTGCCGACCCGACGGAGCGCGCGGAGGCCTTCCGCGACCTCGTTATTCCGAAGATGGAGAAGGCGCGAGAGGCGACAGACGAGCTTGAAACGATGGTTTCGAGAGAGTGCTGGCCTTATCCCTCCTACGGAGAGCTTCTCTTCGGAGTAAGATAACAAGGCTGTCGTATTTAGGCATAACCGAAAACAAAATAGCGAAGTATAGATTTGCTCTGTACTTCGCTATTTCTTTTTTGGTATTTGATAATTGATTAAGGTTGAAAACCTACGGTTTTCTTCGATTTTATTTAGTATTTTGTTTTCTATCGCCGTTTCCTCGCTCGGTGTACACTCGTACACCTCTCACTCGTCAGCCGACGATTTCTGCTCTAAATCCGTTCGCCTCTGTGGCTGTTCTCATTAAGAATAAGCTTTTCTGCGCAGTGAATTCCGTCGACTGCCGAGGAAACTATGCCGCCCGAATAGCCCGCTCCCTCGCCTGCGGGGTAAAGCCCGCTTATACTCACCGACTCACAGCTATCGCTTCGAAGGATACGGACGGGAGAGGTTGAGCGGGTTTCAGCACCCGTCATTACCGCGTCGGGACAGAGATACCCCGGAAGCCAAGCGTCAAAATCACGAATAGCAAGCCGCAACGTTTCGCTTACCGCGCGCGGCAGATAGCGGTCTGCCTCGCAGAGCTCGTAGCCTATGGGATAGCTTGGCTTGACAGATCCGAGTGCGGTAGTTTTTCTGCCCTCGAGGAAGTCGGAGAGCTTTTGCACCGGTGCAAAGTAGGACGAGCCGCCCGCAGAGTACGCCGACCGCTCTATCATCCTCTGAAGCTCTATGCCCGCAAGCGGCGAGTTTGAGGGATAGTCAGCGGGAGTCATGGATACGAGAATAGCGGCGTTGGAGTTCTCGCCGTCGCGCGCGTGGAGGCTCATACCGTTAGTTACGACACAGCCCTCCTCGGACGTTGCCGCAACCACACATCCGCCGGGGCACATACAAAAGCTATACGCGCTCCTGCCGACATCAAGGTGGCTGACGAGGTGATAGGACGCAGCTCCGAGCTCTTTTGGCGGCTCTTTACCGTGCATCAGCTCGTCGATATATTCCCTCTTATGCTCAAGGCGGACACCTATTCCGAACGACTTTGCCTCCATAGGCGCGCCCTTTTTATAAAGCATATCAAAAACGTCCCTTGCACTGTGACCGGTTGCCAATATGACCGCACCCGTGTCGAGCTTTTCGTGTTTTCCATCCTTTATATACTCTACTCCCGTGACTCTGCTCTCGCTTACCGTTATATCCGTAAGCCGCGCGCCGAAGATAAAGCTTCCGCCGAGGGATATTATCCGCTCGCGAAGACACTTTACCGCCAAAGCGAGCTTATCGGTTCCGAGATGCGCACCCGAGTCGTACAAAATCTCCTCGGGAGCACCGAGAGATACGAAGGTCGAGAGGACCTTATACTTATATGCGTCGAGCGAGCCGACCTTCAGCTTTCCGTCGGAAAACGTGCCTGCTCCGCCCTCGCCGAATTGAATATTACATTCGGGGTCTAAAACCGAGAATTTTTCAAACGTCTTCACCTTCCGAACCCTCTCGTCGACCGAAAGGCCGCGTTCAAGAACGATAGGCGAAGCTCCCGACTCGGCAAGTCGAAGCGCGGCAAAGAGCCCCGCAGGGCCTGAGCCTACGACGACGGGAGAATAAGGGAGACTGCATTCAAGTTCAGGGAGTGTGAGGCTCTGGCAGGGTGACACCCGCTTTCGCATTTTAAGAAGCCCCGCCTCCCTTTCGGGAGAGAGTGAGAGCGCTACCGTCAGCTTGTATCTGAAATTGCTTTTATCCGAGCTGTCAAGCGTGCGCTTTAAGAGGCGAATTTCCGAAATTTCCTCAATCGACACGGGCAAGTGAGAGCAAACTGCCGTCCACAATTCCTCCTCGGTATAACCTATACTAACCGTTATATCCGTCCGTATCACGCACTATCACCTCTTTTTCTTTCAAAATCCTTTATTTTTGCTAATTCAGTATACAACCTTTCGTCGAAAATGTCAAGCGCGCTGATATGTATACCTTTTTGCAAAAGGGACAAAATAGACTCGTAAATTCGATGCGTTTTTTCTGAAAGGAAGATTTTTGCTATGAAAAAGTTACTCGTTATGCTGCTTGTCATTGCCACATTCACCCTCTCTCTCGTATCCTGCGGAGGCGGTGGGCGCGGAAACGTGGCGATATTCTATTACACATACGCCGATACCTATATCTCCACCGTGCGCTCCGCTATGGGAAGAATACTGACCGAAAAGGGCATCTCCTATCAGGACTATGACAGCGGAAACGATCAGGCAAACCAAACCAACCAGATTGATACCGCTATCACGATGGGGGCAACGGCGCTCGTCGTTAATATAGTCACGACCGGCTCGAAGGATGCGGCAAAGACTATCGTTGAGAAGGCTCGCGCGGCGGATATACCGCTCATTTTCTTCAACCGAGCGGTCGACGAGGAGATAGTTAACAGCTACGACAAGTGCGTTTTCGTCGGCACGGACTACGAAATGGCGGGCCATATGCAGGGGGAAATGATAGGAAATTACCTTCTTAAGAATTACGATGCGGTCGACCTCAACGGCGACGGTAAGATAAGCTACGTGCTCTTCAAGGGTGAGAACGGAAATGCGGAGGCGGACGCGAGAACGAAATACAGTGTGCTCGACGCAAACGAAATTCTCACGAAGGCGGGAAAGAGCGCGCTTAAGTTCTACGACGTTGCAAACACTAACGGCTATCTCGTCGACCAGGGCGGAATTTGGTCAAGCGAGGCGGCAACGAATTATATGAACACTATTCTCTCGGCTCACAGTGAGGCGGGAGGAAATATGGTTGAGCTGGTTATAGCAAACAACGACGAGATGGCCCTCGGCGCTATATCCGCGCTTGAGGCGGCAGGCTACAATACGGCAGCGGGAAAAACCATACCCGTTTTCGGCGTTGACGCTACCGAGGCGGCACGAGCTGCCATAGACTCCGGTAAGATGGCGGGAACTATACGGCAGGACGGCGAGGGAATGGCGACGGCTATCGGCAAAATAATTGAGAATATCAATAACGAAAAGCCGTACTTCGACGGAATAGACGAGGAAAGCATTGCGGGAGAAAAGAGGCTCAATATTCCCTACTCCGCATATACGAAGGAATAGTTTATGGATACAAATCACGGCGGAAAGCTCCTTTCTATGATAGATATATCGAAGAGCTTTCCCGGCGTTCGAGCGCTTGACGCCGTTAGCTTTTCGCTCTCGCCGTCGACCGTTCACGCGCTTATGGGCGAGAACGGTGCGGGTAAGAGCACGCTGATGAAGATACTTTTCGGCGTGTACACGAAGGACTCGGGAAAAATAATCCTCGACGGCGAGGAGGTCGAGTTCAAGAATCCGAAGGCGGCGCTTATGCGGGGCGTCGCAATGGTGCACCAGGAATTAAACCAAGCCCTAAAGCTTTCGGTTATGGATAATATCTGGCTCGGAAGATTCCCCGTAGTGTCGCCCTATCTTCCCTTTACGAGCGACGCTCGCGCCTATGAGATGACGCGCGAGCTTTTCCGAGGGCTCGGTGTTGATATTGACCCGAAAAGCATTGTCGGAACGCTCCCCGTTTCAAAGCGGCAGATGATAGAGATTGCCAAGGCGGTGTCGTACGGTGCTAAGGTGCTGGTTTTCGACGAGCCGACCTCTTCTTTAAGCGATACGGAGGCGGAGCAGCTCTTCCGCATTATAGATATGCTGAAGCGGCAGGGCTGCGGAATAATCTACATCTCGCATAAGATGGAGGAAATTCTGCGCATTTCCGACGAGGTAACGGTTATGCGCGACGGCAAGCGAGTTGCCACCCGCGATGCAGACAGCGTTACAACCGACGAGATAATCTCGCTTATGGTCAACCGCCCCCTGACTAACCGATATCCGAAAAAGGATAGCGAGGTCGGCGAGCTGCTCTTGGAGGCGCGGGGGCTTTGCTCGAAATATTCTGGCGTCAAGGACGTGAGCTTCACGCTCGGAAAGGGAGAGGTCCTCGGCATCTCGGGTCTTGACGGCTCGGGGCGCACCGAGCTGCTTGAGCTGCTCTTCGGTCTTGCGAAAAAGGAGAGTGGTGAGCTCTACCTTGAAGGACGGGCAGTTGAGAACAGAACGCCGCGCGAGGCTATAAGAAACGGCTTTGCACTCATAACAGAGGAAAGACGGCGCGACGGTATCTTCTCAATACTCGATATAGGCGAAAATACCACCATATCAAGCATAAAAAAATACAAAAAACACCTCTTTCTCTCTGACCGAGCGATAAGAAGCACGACCGAGGACTCAATCCATAAGTTGAGGATAAAGACCCCCAGCCACAAGACGAAGATACGCTCGCTCTCGGGCGGAAATCAGCAGAAGGTCATAATAGCGCGCTGGCTTCTCACCGAGCCTGTCGTGCTTATGCTCGACGAGCCGACGCGCGGAATTGACGTTGGCGCAAAATACGAGATATATCAGCTGATAATGGCAATGGCAAAGGAGGGGCGCGGAGTTATCGTGGTTTCCTCGGAGATGCCGGAGCTTGTCGGAATATGCGACAGAATACTCGTTATGTCGGCAGGGCGGGTTGCCGGCGTTCTCGACGCGAAGGCTACCTCGCAAGAGGAGATAATGTCATACGCACTCAAATACGTGAAAGGACCTAAAAATGTCTGAAAATAATTTAAGACGGCAAAAGGGGCTCTCCTTTTTAGGATTCAAGGAAAAGGGGCGGCGCGCCAAGGAGAGCTTCGACGAATTTTTGAAGCTCTCACCCGAGGAAAAGTGGCGGGTGAGCCGCGATTTTCTCTTCAATAACGCGATGTATATTCTCATAGTTATCGCGATAATCTTCATAGCGATAAGAGCGCCGCGCTTTCTTTCCTCGGCATCGATAATCAATATAATCTCCCTGACCGCGTCCAAGATGCCGATAGCTCTCGGCGTCGGCGGCTGTATCGTGCTTGCGGGAACGGACATATCCGCGGGAAGAATAGTCGGTCTTACCGCCTGCATTGCCGCCTCGCTTTTGCAGAGCGCGAGCTATACGGGAAAGATATTCGGTATATCTCCCCTGCCCGTTTGGTCGGTTATCCCGATAGTGCTTATAGCAGGTGCTCTCATCGGAGCGTTCAACGGATTTTTCGTTGCAAAATTCAAGCTTCACCCGTTTATCGTAACGCTCTCGACTCAGCTTATCGTCTACGGTCTTATACTCCTTTATCTTATGCTCGGAAATAACGGCGGTCAAACACTCTCGGGCCTTGACTCGGGTTATCTTGACTTCGTTCGCGGCCCGCTCTTTTATATTTCCGGAATAGCCGTGCCAAGATACGTGCTTTATTCGGTTCTGCTAACCGTTATCGTTTGGGTTATCTGGAATAAAACGGCGTTCGGAAAGAATATGTTTGCCGTCGGCTCGAACGAGGAGGCGGCAACCGTTTCGGGAGTTAACGTGTTCTGGACCATCGTCGGCGTTTTTATGCTGGCGGGAATTATGTACTCTCTCACGGGCTTTTTTGAGGGTGCAAGAATCGCCTCTATCGCCTCCTCAACCGGTGTTAACTACGAAAGCGACGCTATCGCCGCCTGCGTTATCGGCGGTGTTTCCTTCGTCGGCGGTACGGGTAAGGTCGGCGGTATAGTTATCGGAGTTCTTCTTTTGCAGATAATATTCGTCGGACTCAATTTCCTCTCGGTCGACCAGAATATGCTCTATATCATCAAGGGCTTGATAATTCTGCTCGCCTGCTCGGTGGATATGAGAAAATACCTTTCGAGAAAGTAAGAGGTTTTTATGAATAAAAGAGGTGGCGGACTCTACTCCGGAATAAAAATTTCGCTTCGGGCGGCGGATATTGCCGTCGCACTTCTCGGTGCGGCGTTTATTATACTGCTCGCGGTGACGGTTATGGGCGCATAGAACAAAAAATTTTTACTTTTATATTGACTTACGGAGCTTTTTGTGGTAATATACATTCTGTGGAACACGTCCGTTTCGCAAGTTATGCACAGAGAGCCGCCGACAGCTGAAAGCGCGGTCATAACCCCTGACGGATACCGCCCACGCGCATACTTTTGCGCCAAAACAGAAGATTTTTGAGTTAAACGCTCGGGTGGAACCGTGCGGACAAGTTAGTCCACACCCCGAAATGCCAACAGGTATTTCGGGGTGTGCTTTTTTAGTTAATTTTTACTTCAAGGAGATATAAAAATGATTAACATTAAATTTACGACAGGCGAGGCATTTGCCTCCGAAAATCCCGTTTCGGTATACGAGGCGGCAGTTGGTGCGGGGGTTATCTCGCGCGCAGTTTTAGCGGCTAAGGTAAACGGAGCTGCAACCGAGCTTTCGACAGTTCTTTCCTCCGACGCGGAGGTTGAGCTTCTCACCTTCGAGAGTGAGGAGGGCAAGCACATATTCCGTCACACTGCGGCGCATATTATGGCGCAGGCGGTTAAGCGCCTTTATCCCTCGACCAAGCAGACCATAGGCCCTGCTACCGACTCGGGATATTTCCAGGACTTTGATTCGGAGGTTTCCTTTACCCCCGATATCCTTCGCGCTATCGAGGCGGAGATGAAAAAGATAGTTAAAGAAAACCTCAGAATCGAGCGCCGCGTGCTCTCGAAGGCAGAGGCTATTGAGCTTATGACCAAGCTTGACGAGCCCTACAAGGTTGAGAGAATCAACGAGCTCCCCGACGACGCGGAGATTTCGATATACACGCAGGGTGAATACACCGACCTCTGCTCCGGCCCGCACCTTCACTCCACCGGTCTTATTAAGGCGTTCAAGCTCACGCAGTGCACCGGTGCGTACTACAAGGGCGACCAGAAGAACAAGATGCTTCAGCGCGTTTACGGTATAGCCTTCCCCACCAAAGACGAGCTGAACGCTTACGTTACGGCACAGGAGGAGGCGCTCAAGCGCGACCATAACAAGATAGGCCGCGAGCTTGAATATTTCACGACGGTCGACTCGATAGGTCAGGGTCTGCCTATCCTTCTTCCCAAGGGCGCAAGAACCATTCAGCTCCTTCAGAGATGGATAGAGGACGAGGAGCAGAAGCGCGGCTATCTTCTCACGAAGACGCCCCTTATGGCAAAGCGCGAGCTTTACAAGATATCCGGTCACTGGGATCACTACCTTGACGGTATGTTCGTTATGGGCGACCCCGACGACTACACCAAGGACTGCTTTGCGCTCCGCCCGATGACCTGCCCCTTCCAGTATCAAGTATTCCTTAATAAGAAGCGCTCCTACCGTGAGCTTCCTATGCGACTTGGCGAAACCTCGACGCTCTTCAGAAACGAGGACTCGGGCGAGATGCACGGTCTTATAAGAGTCCGCCAGTTCACCATATCCGAAGGTCACCTTATCCTTCGCCCCGAGCAGCTCGCAGAGGAGTTTGCAGGCTGCCTTGACCTCGCGAAATACTGCCTTGAAACGCTCGGAATCTGGGAGGACTGCTCCTTCAGATTCTCACAGTGGGACCCTGCGCGTACCGACAAGTACGAGGGCACTCCCGAGCAGTGGGAGGAGGCGCAGAGCGTTATGGGCGAGCTGCTTGACAAGTATCTCGGACGCGAAAACTACGTTATCGGTATTGACGAGGCGGCGTTCTACGGCCCGAAGCTCGACATTCAGTGCAAGAACGTATTCGGTAAAGAGGACACTATCGTTACCATTCAGATAGATATGCTCCTTGCAAAGAAGTTCGGTATGGAATATACCGACCGCGACAACACGATGAAGACGCCCTACATCATCCACCGCACCTCTATGGGCTGCTACGAGAGAACGCTTGCACTCATACTTGAAAAGTATGCAGGTGCGCTTCCCCTCTGGCTCTCGCCCACGCAGGTAACGGTTATACCCGTAATTAATGAGTTCGCCGACTACGCTGAGGAGGTTACCGAAAGACTTAAGGCGGCGGGCATTCGCGCAGAGCTTGACGACAGAAACGAAAAGCTCGGTTACAGAATCCGCGAGGCACAGCTCTCTAAGGTTCCCTATATGGTCGTTATCGGAGCTGACGAGCAGGAAAGCGGATCGGTTACCGTAAGAGCGCGCGTTGAGGGCGAGGGCGGCAAGTTCTCGGTCGACGAATTCGTCAACAAGCTTCTTGAGGAAATCAAGACGAAAAAGCACTGATTATGATAAAGATACTGAAAAATTCAAATCTCACCGTCAAAATTGCGACGCACGGCGCGGAGCTTTCCTCCGCGCTCGCGTCCGACGGCTTTGAGTTTATTCGGCAAAAGGACGATAGGTGGGCAAATTCCTCTCCCATCCTCTTCCCCGTTTGCGGTCGGCTGAAGAATAACGAATACCGACTCGGCGGCAAGCGGTACGACCTTACGCCGCACGGCTTTATTCTCCATTCGGATTTCGAGGTTTTGAGCGAGGCTTCCGACTCGGTGACGCTCGTCTTTCATTCGAACGAGCAGTCGCGAAGGGTTTACCCCTTTGATTTGACGGTTACCGTTGAATACACCCTCGTCGGCAAGACGCTCAAATCAAGCTATACGGTTAAGAATAATTCAAGCGCACCTATGCCCTTTATGATAGGTCTTCACCCTGCGTTTAAGCTCCCATTGGGTGAGGGAATCAAGACGAATGAGCATAAGATAGATTTCGGGCGCAAAAGGCTTACCTATCACCCGCTATGTAACGGCTGCTTCGTTTCGAAGAAGAGCGAGGAGTGGGATATCCCAGACGGAGTTTACACTATAAACGAAGAGGCGATATACGAAAACGACACATTGGTTTTCGCGAATGCTCCGAGTAAGGTGCGCCTCTATGCCGACGGCACGACTCGCGAGGTCAAGATGGAATACTCGCCCGAGTTCTCTTATTTTTGCATATGGAAGAGAGCTGACAAGGATGATAAGTACCTCTGCCTTGAGCCCTGGACGTCCGTTCCAACAGAGGGGCTTTTGGACGAATGCTTTGACGGAAGAGAGGATATGTTCAGCCTTTCGCCAAATTCGGAGATGAGCTTTTTCTGCAATATAACCTTTGAATTTTAACATTACGGGTGCCGAGCCCTCGGACTCGGCACCCTAAAAACAGTTTTCGGAGAAAATATGAAAAAAGTCTTAAAGTACCTCAAGTACTATATTACCGAGTCGATACTCGGTCCTCTTTTCAAGCTCCTTGAGGCAACGCTTGAGCTTATCGTGCCGCTCATTATAGCGGCGATAATAGATACGGGTATCGGCTCGTCCGACAACTCTTACACCGTAAAGGCCTGCCTTTTGCTCGTCCTGCTCGGAGCTGTCGGCCTTGCCTTTTCGGTTACGGCTCAATATTTTGCGGCAAAGGCGGCGGTCGGTTGCTCGGCGAGGATAAGGCACACCCTCTTTTCTCACGTTCAGTCGCTCTCGCACACCGAGATGGACACCATCGGCACGTCGACGCTCATAACGAGGATGACAAGCGACGTAAACCAGGTGCAGTCGGGCATAAATCTGACCCTTCGCCTGCTTTTGCGCTCGCCCTTCGTGGTCTTCGGCGCTATGATAATGGCGTTCTCGATTGACTGGAGGTCGGCTCTTTCCTTTGCATACACCATTCCCTTGCTTGCAATAGTTATATTCGCGATAATGCTCGTTTGTATCCCTCTTTACAAGAAGGTGCAAAAAAAGCTTGACCGCACGCTTATCACCACCAAGGACAATCTTGAGGGCGCGAGAGTTATCCGCGCTTTCTCCGGTGAGGAGGCGGAAATTTGCGAATTTGCGAAAAGGAACGGTGAGCTGACGGCAACGCAAAAGTTCGTCGGCCGCATATCATCCCTTCTCAATCCCTTAACCTACGTAATAATCAATCTTGGAATACTCCTTCTTATACACGACGGAGCTATCCGCGTTGACAGCGGAGCTATCACGCAGGGTCAGCTGGTTGCACTCTACAACTATATGCTCCAGGTGCTCGTTGAGCTTATCAAGCTTGCTAACCTCATAATCAGCGTTACCAAGGCGGTTTCCTCGGCAGGACGCATCGGAAGCGTTCTTGAGGTCGAAAGCTCTATTAGGTCGGGCACGGGCAAGGCGACAGAGAACGAGTGCGACACGGCGGTTGAATTTTCGGGCGTTTCCTTTGCATACAAGTGTGCCGGCGAAAACTCACTTTCAAATATAAGCTTCAGCGCAAAGCGCGGCGAGGTCATAGGAATTATCGGCGGCACGGGCTCGGGAAAGAGCACGCTCGTCAATCTTATCCCGCGCTTTTACGACGTAAGCGGTGGTGAGGTCAAGGTTTTCGGCACGGACGTGCGCGAGCTTGACACCGACTCACTTCGAAAAAGGATTGGTATAGTGCCGCAAAAGGCGGTGCTTTTCGAGGGCACTATCCGCGACAATATGCGATGGGGTAAGCCTGACGCGACCGACGAGGAGATTCTCCGCGCAGTTGAGTTAGCTCAGGCGAGCGACGTTATTTCCTCCAAGGGCGGACTTGACGCGCTGATAGAGGAAGGCGGCTCAAACCTCTCGGGCGGTCAGCGCCAGAGGCTGACGATAGCACGCGCGCTCGTCAGGCGTCCTGCAATACTCATTCTTGACGATTCGAGCTCCGCACTCGACTTTGCGACCGATGCAAAGCTGCGCGCCGCGCTCAAAAAACTCGACACGGGTACTACCGTCTTTATCGTTTCGCAGAGAACGTCCTCTATTATGCACGCAGACAGAATTGTTGTTCTCGACGACGGTGAAGCCGTCGGTATAGGCACTCACGAAGAGCTGCTTGAGTCGAGCGCGGTCTACCGAGAGATATACGACTCGCAGTTTTCATAAGAGGGGGTGCAGGTAATGAAAAATACTAAAAAGAAAGGGACGCTTTCGAAGGTATTTACCTATATCGGAAGATACCGTCCGCTTATATTCCTCTCGGCGCTTTTGGCGCTCATTACGGTTGCTCTCACCCTCTACATCCCGATACTTATCGGCGACGCGATAAACCTTGTCGTCGGTAAAGGAGAGGTCGATTTTGACGGTGTTTTCACGCTTCTTATAAAGATTGCCGTGCTAATCGGTGCAACCTTCGTTTTCCAGTGGCTGATGGGAATGATAAACAACAGAGTTGCCTATCACGTATCACACGATATGAGGCGCGACGCATTTGAAAAGATAGAGAAGCTGCCGCTTTCCTATATCGACACTCACTCAAGCGGTGATACGGTGAGCAGGATAATTGCCGACGTTGACCAATTCTCCGACGGACTTCTTCTCGGTTTTTCCCAGCTGTTCGTTGGAATTATCACGATAATCGGTACGCTCGCGTTTATGATAGCACTGCGCTGGCAGATAGCGCTCGTCGTAGTTTGCCTGACGCCTATATCGCTCTTTATTGCAAGGTTCATTTCCTCAAGAACGCACAGTATGTTCGTTATGCAGACTAAAACGCGCGGTGAGCAGACGGCGCTTATCAACGAGATGGTAACGAACAGAAAGGTCGTTATCGCCTACTCCAAGGAGGGCGAGGTTACAGAGCGCTTTGACGAGATAAATGCAAGGCTTGAAAAATATTCCTTAAGCGCGATATTCTTCTCTTCCCTTACCAATCCGACGACGAGGTTCGTCAACAGTATAGTTTACGCGGCAGTGGCTCTTACGGGCGCGCTCACCGCAATAGCGACGGCGGGGGCGGCAGTTCCCTTTGAGATAGGTCAGCTCTCCTGTATGCTTGCTTACACCAACCAATACACCAAGCCGTTTAACGAAATAAGCGGTATTATCACCGAGTTCCAGGGCGCTCTCGCCTGCGCCGCGCGCATCTTCGAGCTTATTGAAGAGGAAAGCGAGATTCCCGACGCTCCCGATGCCGTCGTCCTCACGGGCGTTGACGGTAACGTTGCCGCAACCGACGTATCCTTCTCCTACGACAAGAACAAGAGGCTTCTTTACGATATGAATATTTCGGTGAAGCCGGGGCAGAGGGTGGCTATCGTCGGACCGACGGGATGCGGAAAAACCACGCTTATCAATCTTCTTATGCGCTTTTACGACGTGGACGGCGGTGTTATCACCGTTGAGGGCGAGGATATAAGACGCATCTCGCGCAAGAGCCTGCGCGGAAGCTACGGTATGGTGCTTCAGCAGACCTGGCTCAAGAGCGGCACGGTCAAGGAAAACATAGCGATGGGCAAGCCCGACGCGACCGACGAGGAGATAATTGAAGCGGCGAAGGCGGCGCACGCGCACGGATTTATCAAGCGACTGCCGAACGGCTACGACACCGTTATCGGCGACGGCGGCGACCTGCTCTCGCAGGGCGAGCGCCAGCTGCTCTGCATCTCGCGCGTTATGCTCTCCCTTCCCCCGATGCTCATACTCGACGAGGCGACCTCGTCTATCGACACACGAACCGAAATGCGCATTCAAAAGGCGTTTCTTAAAATGATGCACGGGCGCACGAGCTTTATCGTTGCGCACAGACTCTCGACTATCAAGGAAGCCGACGTCATACTCGTTATGAAGGACGGCAGGATAATCGAGCAGGGATCGCACGACGAGCTGATAGCCAAGGGCGGATTCTATAACACCCTTTACAACAGCCAATTCGCGCATTAACGATATATTAGGAAACAAAAAACTCGATTTCAGGCTGAAATCGAGTTTTTTGTTTCGTTTTTATGCTTTATGCAGCTTACCAAGATATAGACTGCCACGGGCAAAAGGAAGAACGACGCAAAGCCGCCGATATCTATCCAAACGTCGAGGATTGCCGCGCCTCTTTTTGAGAAAATCTGCACGGTTTCGTCAAAGAACGCGACGAGCGCACCGAGCCCCAAGGCGCAAGCCACGGTAGAAATCTTCATCCGCCGAGAATACCAAAGGAGCAAAAACGCCTCGAGCCCGAGCGTGCCAAACTCAACAAAATGAGCTATCTTGCGGATATTGTTGAGCAAAAACTCCTTGAAGCTGACCTCTTCGGGAACGACCTTGTCGACCACCTCGGTTACCTTATCACTCTCCGCCTCCGAAACCTCCATAGGCAGCGAGGACTGAACGAATATCCACAAGAGATTGGCTAAGATTACCGCGAAAATTATCGCATAGAATATTTTATCCTTCTTGCTTTTTTCCATCAGCCGCCACCCTTTCCCGCGTCAAGAAGCGTCTCGGGGCGTATGCCGTTGGTTTCGAGGTATTCCACCGCCTCCATAGAGCCGCTCTTGCCTGCGACGAGCATCAGGCGGTTGCCCTTGTTCTTATCAAACTGCGTACCAAAGCCGTCTATGTAACACTTCGCGTACATAAACTGTCCCTTTGCCACAAGATTTGCCGTGTAGGTCGGGTCGTTATGCGCCGCGAGCCTGAACCACTCGAAAGCCTCTCGAGCGTCGGCTGACAGGGTGGTCATGCGAAGCTCCTCGTCTGCCTCAAAATCCCCGACCTCGCCCGAAAGAAGCATATCGTCGGGCGTTCTGTACTCTGCCTTATGGAACGGAATAAGCGATATCAGGACGATATCCGGCTCAATGACCGCGCCGAGCGTATACGCCATTCCGAGATAGAGCTGCGCCTCAACGCAACCGAGCTCCGCAGAGTCGCGCATATAGGCTATCGCGCGCTTATAGTCCTTTTTGCAGCCCAAGCCGCGCATAGTCATAACGGCGAGATTATACGCCGCCTCGCCGCCCTTCATATTGACGGCGTAGGAGAAGAACTCAAAGGCAAGAGTTGGGTCGTACGGCATACCGTAGCCGCCAAGGGCGCAGTAAGCATAGTTGAATGCGGAGCGGATAGAGCCTTCTCTTGCCGCTTCCAGATAAAGCTTTGCCGCACGCTCGTGCTCGCCGTCCATAAACATTACGTCGATTTTAGAATGCTCGTACATATCCGCTCCTTTCCACCGCACGTCAGCGGTAATTTTTTATTCTCACTCCGAAAGCTTAAAGGTAGTTCCCTCTCTGGTATCGACAAGGGTTATACCGCGCTCCAAAAGCTCGTTGCGTATAGCATCTGCCTCGGCAAAGTTCTTCGCCGCCTTTGCCGCGCGCCTTGCCGCTATTTTCTCGTTGATGTAATTAAGAAGCTCCGCGGGAACCTCGGGTGCGTCTGTCTTGTTTTCCGTGAGCGCTGCCGCCGACGAAAGAAGGTCAAGCGAGAGAACCTTATCAAAGTCCTCGATAAGCGCAAGCTTGGTTGCATCCGTCGTATCAAGCTTGAATACGTCGTAAAGCGCGGTTACGGCAAGCGAGGTATTGAGGTCGTTATCAAGCGCGTCGGTAAACTTCTTCTTACCGAGCGAGAATGCCTCGGAGTCAACCTCACCGCCCGCCTTGAGCGCAGCTATGCGAACGAGGAGCTTGCGGAATGCGGTTTTTGCATTATCAAGGTTCTCCCAGGAGAACACGAGGTTTTTACGGTAGTGCGACTGAAGGCAGAAGAAGCGATAGACGTTCGGGGCGTATCCGCGCTCCTCAAGCAGAGATACGGTCAGAAATTCGCCCTTCGACTTGCTCATCTTGCCGTCGCTTGTGTTAAGGTGATGAACGTGGAACCAATAGTTGCACCACTTATGGCCGAACGCCGCCTCGCACTGCGCTATCTCGTGGGTGTGATGGGGGAAGGCGTTATCTATACCGCCGCAGTGAATATCAAGCGACTCGCCGAGATGCTTGTGCGATATAGCCGAGCACTCGATGTGCCAGCCGGGATATCCGTATCCCCAAGGCGAATCCCACTTGAGCTCCTGATCCTCAAACTTGGATTTGGTGAACCAGAGAACGAAGTCAGCCTTGTTTCTCTTGTTTGAATCCTCACCGACGCTGTCGCGAACGCCGACCTCAAGGTCGTCCTCGTCAAAATCGTTGAATACGTAGTATTTTTCAAGCTTTGAGGTGTCGAAATAGACGTTGCCGCCCGCCGAATACGCATAGCCGCGCTCAAGAAGGCGCTCTACGAGCGATATAAATTCGGGGATGCAGGCGGTTGCAGGCTCGACTACCTCGGGGATTTTTATATTAAGCTTCTTGCAGTCGGCAAAGAATGCGTCTGTATAGAACTTCGCTATCTCCATTACCGTTTTGTGCTCGCGGCGCGCACCCTTGAGCATCTTATCCTCGCCACTGTCAGCATCACTCGAAAGGTGACCGACGTCGGTTATATTCATAACGCGCTTTACGTCGTAGCCCGCATAGGTAAGATACTTTTCAAGCGTATCCTCCATAATATAGGTTCTGAGGTTGCCGACGTGAGCGAAGTGATACACCGTCGGTCCGCAGGTATACATCGAAACGCGGCCTGCCTCATTGGGCAAAAACTCCTCGCGAGTTCTCGTAAGTGAATTATAAAGAAGCATTTGTTTTTCCTCGCAGATATCTATTTTTGATACTCTTATAATTTTAACAGATAGCCGCCTCTTTGTCAAGCATCGCGCGCAAATAATATTTTGCGCAATATACTTGTAATTTTTTGAAAAATCTGTTATTATATATAGTGGATAATTACCTTGAAATTCAAGTTTTGGAGATATCAAGATGTCAGATAACAAAAATACGCCGAAAAGCTCATACTCGGACCTCCGCGGAATTCACCGCGCAGTACCTATAATTCTTCTTGCCTTCGCGGTCTTCCTTGCCCTCTGCTATATCACGCAGGGCACGGGCGCGTTCGGCAACGCTATATCGAAAGTAATGCTCGGACTCTTCTCATACGCGGCGTACGCCCTCCCCGTTCTTATCGCGGCGCACGCGCTCTTCTATGCGTCGGATATTCAGGAAAAGCGCATTTTGTCAAGAACAATATTCTCTCTCGTTGCGCTCATTACCTTCTCTTCTCTGATATACGTTATCGGCAATTGGGGCGCGGAGCTCACCTTCACACCGAAGCAGTTCTACTCCGACGGTCAGGAAAAGATTGGCGGCGGCTTTATCGGAAGCATCGTTGCCTACGCTATCGTCAAGCTTTTCGGCTCGGTGGGACTTATCGTTATTGCGATTGCGGTATTCGCGCTTTATATAAGCTACTTCTTTGCAAAGGGTCAGTCGGCTACGGCAAAAATACTTCTCGGTCTTCTTGCCGCGATAGCAGGCGGATTTGCCAAGATTGAGCGAGGTATAAAGTCGCTCTTCAGCCGCCACCACAAAGCGAAGGAGGAGGAAAAGAGGCGCAAGATTGAGGAAAAGAGCGCCGACCTTTACGATGACGAGTTCTTTGCAGTTGACAACGGTATGAAGCAGCTCAAGATAGACGAGCTCGGCATACTCGAAACGAGAAGCCGCGAGTCACTTGAGGCTAACCCCACCCTTCACGAAACGGTATTCCACAAGGGTGCGTACGAGGCGGACGAGCCCGAAACCACATCACGCATACACGAAGTGCCCGCGCGCGATCAAAAGCGCGAGCGTAAGATATACGAGGAAGATTTTTCCGACGCCGAGTGGGAGGTAAAAGGCGAGCCCACGGTTAAAGAAAACGATATAATTTACGAAAACTATCAAGAGAGCGCGCCCAAGACGCAAGCCTACTCAAGAAAGGATTTCGGTCTTGACGACAGTGCGGAGAACGTATTTACAAAGGATTTCGATCCGCTTGATATATCTACCAACTACACATACGCATCCAAGCCCTCGTCGCGTGCCGCAATGAGGGATACTCCGACCGTTACCGAAACCGTCAAGCCCGAAAAGACCTTCTCCGAGGAGGATATTGCCGCGGCAAGACGAAAGGCGGAGTTTGAGATGAAGAAAAAGATGTTCGCCGAGGCTTACGCAAAGCAAAAAGCCGAGGCGGAGCGCGCAGAGGCAGAGAGGGTTGAGCCCGTGACTGTTGAGCCCGACCTTGAGCCTGTGACTGTTGAGCCCGACCTTGAGCCAGTGACTGTTGAGCCCGACCTTGAGCCTGTGGCGGTTGAACCCGAGGTCGAGCCTGTGCTCGGCGGCTTTGACACCAAAAAGACCGTTGAATTCCGCGAGAGCGTGCCCGAAACCTTTGAGGCAAAGCGCACCGAAAGCTCTATTTTTGAAACTATTGAAAAGCCGATAGCCGAAGATACCTTCGAGCCTATGACCGAAGAAAGCGACAGCTCGCGCAAGGCGGCGGAGTTCTCTGCATTCATTTTCGAGGAATCGAAGAAGAAGCCGGAGGAGGAGTTCAAGACCTACGTATCCCCTGCGGATTACCTTTCGCGCGAAGCGCAGAAAAAGGAAGAGCGCCGAGCCGAGCGCGAGGAGGCGCTGAGGCTTGAGCGCACTATGCTCTCCCCCGAGCCCGAGCCCTATGAAGAAGAGCTCGACGAGGAAGAGGAGCTTATAGCCCCCGAGGAGCTTGAGCCCGAGGAGGTATTTGAGCCCAAGGAGATTCCCGAGGAGGAGCAGAACGAGGCGGTAAAGGAATACCGCAAAATGTTCACCATCTTTGACGACAAAGCGGATGAGGACCACGGCGAGGAAGAGATGGACGAGCCCGCTACGGACGAGGAAGAGGACGAGGACCTCCCGCCCTTTGATATGCCGAAGAGCGCTCCCACATCCCGCCCGACCTACGAGGACGACGAGGATATAGAGGAAGAGCCGCCGAAGCCTAAGGGCCCCGATTACTCGAACTACCGCTTCCCCTCCCCCGACCTTATGTCAAAGGGTAATTACGACGAGGACGAGAGCGTCAGCGAGGAGATTCAGGAGAATGCGGAAAAGCTTATCGACACGCTTGAGTCCTTCCGCGTTACCGCTTCTATAAAGAGCGTTGAGCACGGACCGCGAATCACTCGCTACGAGGTAGTGCCCGCAAGAGGCGTTAAGGTAAGCTCTATAACCAACCTGTTTGACGATATCGCGCTCGCGCTTGCGGCTGACGGTATCAGAATGGAAGCTCCTATTCCCGGAAAGTCGGCTATCGGATTTGAGATTCCCAACAAAAAGCCGTCCACCGTTATGCTCCGTGACCTTATTGATACCGACGAGTTTACAAACGCCGGCGCAAAGACCACCGTTTGCATTGGTAAGGACGTTACCGGCTCGCCCGTCTTCGGCGATATTGCCAAGATGCCGCACGTGCTCATAGCAGGTGCTACCGGTATGGGTAAGTCGGTTTGTATGAACGCCATTCTGATAAGTATGCTCTACAAGGCAAAGCCCAACGAGGTCAAGTTTATTATGATTGACCCGAAGAAAGTCGAGTTCAACGGCTATAACGGAATTCCGCATCTTCTCGTCCCCGTCGTTACCGACCCGAAGCAAGCCGCAGGTGCGCTTATGTGGGCGGTTGAGCAGATGGAGAAGAGATACGAGCTTATAGAAAAGCTCTTCGTTCGTAATATCGAGGCGTATAACGCGAAGGTTACCGAGGACCCGACACTTGGTGAGCCGATGCCTAAGATTGTTATAGTTATCGACGAGCTCAACGACCTGATGATTCAGGTGCGCGACCCCGTTGAAAACCTTATTATGAGCATTGCGCAGAAGGCAAGAGCCGCGGGAATTCACCTTATTATAGGTACTCAAAGACCCTCGGTTAACGTCATCACGGGTGTTATTAAGGCTAATATTCCTTCAAGAATCGCCTGCAAGGTGTCCTCCAACGTCGACTCAAGAACCATTCTTGAGCAGGCGGGAGCTGAAAAGCTTCTTAACAACGGTGATATGCTCTTCTGGCCTGTCGGAAAGCCGAAGCCCATAAGAGTTCAGGGTGCTTACGTTGCCGACAGAGAAGTTGAGGCTATTATGAAATTCCTCAAAACTCAAGCAAAGGGTCAGACCTACGACTCGCAGGCACTTGAGGAAATCAACCGTGCGGCGCAGAAGTGCGTTAAAAAGAAGGATTCCGACTCCGACGGACGCGACGTCGGCTCCAACGACTCGGATAACGAAGGATATCTTGGCAACCAGAAGTTCCTTGACGCAGTTGACCTTGCTATCTCGCAGGGCAAGATATCCACCTCGCTTTTGCAGAGGAAGATTGGTCTTGGCTACGGCAAGGCGGCAAAGTTCATTGATACTATGGAATCGCTCGGCATCGTCAGCGAGCCGAATGGTCAAAAGCCGAGGGACGTTCTTATAACGAGGGACGAGTGGCACGAGAAGCTCTCCCGCCTCTCGATTGATTAAAAATCGTTTTAGTCATAGGGCGTGTCGAGAAATTAACAGCTCGCACGCCCTGTTTTATTAAAGGAAGGAATTATTTTATGATTGCAATTCTTTTAGCAGACGGCTTCGAAGAGATAGAGGCCCTAACCCCACTTGACCTACTCAGGCGCGCAAAGCTCGACGCGCGCACGGTTGCGGTTGGCTCAAAAATAGCCGTCGGCTCGCACGGAATTCCGGTTATTGCCGATATGACGGCTGACGAGCTGAAGCTTTCAGAGGTGAGTATGCTGATTCTTCCCGGCGGTATGCCCGGAACGCTCAACCTTGATGCAAGCGACCTTGTAGGAGAGGCTATCAAGACCGTCCTTGACCGAGGCGGCAGAGTTGCGGCTATTTGCGCCGCTCCCCTCATTCTCGGAAGGCGCGGATACCTTGAAGGCAAGCGCGCCGTTTGCTATCCCGGCTTTGAAGACGAGCTGAAGGGATTTATTAAGTGCAACGGTGAAGTTGTTACCGACGGTAATATCACCACGGCAAAGGGGATGGGAGTTGCGGGAAGGTTCGGCTATGAGCTACTCACCCTTCTTATCGGAAAAGAGAGAGCCACGGAAATATGCCGCGGCGCTATAATGGAAATATAATATTTGGAGAGCCTTTTATGGTTATTGAAAACAAACAGGCACATATTGCGTACAGATGCCCCGACTGCGGAACGCTCATATACGGATTCGTCGGTCAGTTTGCCTTGGCGAGCGACCTTTTGCGCCTTCGTTGCGAGTGCGGAAGCTCCGCGCTCGATATAAGAATGACTAGCGACAAGAAGGTGCGCTTATCCGTTCCCTGCTTATACTGCAAGCAAAATCACAATTTCGTTATTTCAAAGAGTATACTCTTCGGGCGCGACCTCTTTATACTCAACTGCCCGTACTCGAATATGGACATTGCGTTTATCGGTGACAGTGAAAAAATATCCGCTCGCGCAGTGGAAAACGCAAAAGAGATTGAAAATCTCTTAAAGAATCTTGAGCTCGAGTCGGTCAAGGATATGCAACCCGAGGACCTTGAGGAAGACGAAATTCTGCCAGACCCTGCGACCTACGATATAATACGCTTTCTCGTCAAGGACCTCGAGGCAGACGGTAAAATAAGCTGTAATTGCGACGAGGGCGAGTACGAGCTTGAATTCGCGGGGGGCGGAATACGCGTTTATTGCAAGAATTGCAATGCGTCGCACATCTTTTCCGTCGACACTCCAGCCTCTGCCGAGGAATTTCTCGGTCTTGACGCTATTGAGTTAAGATAACCCGTAATACTCGCGAAGTCCGCGATAAACGCCGAGGGCAAACAAATTCGGCGAATACGCCATAAGCTCTGCGTCGTACGGGTTGCTGATAAAGCCGAGCTCGATTATCATTGCGGGCATTCTGCTACGGCGAAGGATATAGAGGCCGGGGCGCTCGACTATGCCGCGATTGCGAAGCCCAGTTATAAGATTCAGCTGCTCTAAAATATCGGTGGCTATTGCCTTGGCGACGGTGGCGCTATCGTCGTATATCAGCGCCTCGCTGCCCGTGGCGTTCGGGTTATCGGATGCGTTGGTATGCAGAGAAACGAGGACATCAGCACCCCAGCTATTCGCTTCCCTCACCCGCTCGGAGAGGCTGGTAGAATTGTTTACGCCGAGGACAGTATCCTCTGTGGGTCTTGAAAGCCTGACCTCAAAATTCGGGTCGGCGGCGAGATAGTCATAGAGAATTCTGCCCACCTCATAGGTTATATCCTGCTCGAAAAATCCGTTGCCCTCCGCACCCGTGTTATACCCTCTGGGGTTATGCCCCTGATCTACGTATACCTTTATCGCCATTTTGCACCTTCCAAAATTGCTTTTTATAATATAATACGCAAGAATAAGGTTTTTTGACATGAATGAAATGAAACGAATGCTCAGCTACGTTCGCCGCGCAGTTGACGACTACTCGATGATATCCGACGGTGACAGGATAGCCGTTGGAGTTTCGGGCGGCAAGGACTCGCTCGCGCTCCTTGAGGTGCTCTCCGAGATGCGCCGCTTTTATCCGAAAAAATACGAGGTTATTGCCGTTACGATAGATATGGGCTTTGAGGGCTCTGACTTTTCGCCGATATACAAGCTTTGCGAGCGGATAGGCGTTGAATATCGGGTTGTAAAGACGGATATTGCTAAAATTATCTTTGACGTAAGACGCGAGAGCAACCCCTGCTCGCTCTGCGCAAAAATGAGAAGAGGCGCGCTTCATGCGGCGGCACAGGAGCTTGGATGCAATAAGGTGGCGCTCGGTCATCACTACGACGATGCTATCGAAACCTTCATTATGAATCTCTTTTTCGAAGGAAGGATAGGCTGCTTCTCGCCCGTCACATACCTTTCCAACAGAAAAATAACGCTTATAAGACCGCTAATCTACGCGCAGGAGCGCGACGTCGTTTATTTCACGAACAAAAGATGCACGCCGGTTATCAAGAGCCTCTGCCCCGAGGACAAGGAAACCGAGCGCGAGAATATAAAGCAGCTGCTCACAACACTTGAGCGTGGCAACCGTGGGCTCAAGCACCGCATATTCCGCGCTATGTGCAAGGGCGAGGTTGACGGCTTTAAGATAACGGGGCGATACCCCGATGCGGGAAAGATTGACGAGGAATAAAGACAACCCTCGGGCGCACGGATTTAATCCTTTATTAAACACCCCAAAAAAGCGAATAGCGAAGTACAGAGCAAATCTATACTTCGCTATTTTTATTTTGTTTTCGATTATGGTAGCCCTTTTAGGTATTTTTCATAACTATCGACCCCACGCACTCGCTGACGTGCTCGCAAGCGTCGGAGCAAGCCTCAAGGCAGTCGTAAATCTTATGCCAGGAGAGGGTTGCAAGGGGGTCGGTGGAATTCTTGGTAAGCTCGTGCATCGTTACGAGGTAGAGCTTGTCGCACTCCTCCTCAACATCATTACACTCAACAATAAGAGAATGAAGCTCCTTCGACTTTTTGAAGTTCTCAAACTCTGCCATAATGGCCGAGAGAAGCTCGCAAGCCTTAACGAGATGCTTTGCATAATCAATAGCGGCGGGCTCTATCGTCTTGATATTGTACATATAAAGCCTCTGAAGAACCTCTTCAAGAAGGTCAAGAACGGTATCGAGCTGCTGGCTCATCATATCTAGGTCCTCGCGGTCAACGGGAGTTACGAACGCCTTTGCAAGAGCCTCGTTCATCTCGTGCTTTTTCATATCTGCACTGTGCTCAAACACGTGCATTTCCTCAAGCATACCCTCAATTTTCTCCGCGTCGTAGTTCTCAAGACACTCAACGAGGTAGTTTGCCGCATCCTTTGCAAGCGCGGTGCACGCCGCAAAGTTTTCATAGTAGAATTTATCGCCTTTAGCCATTTTTCATTTTCCTTTCAGCTGAATATAAGTAAGAAGAGTTTAGTTACAAGGAATGCAAGAAGTCCGCATCCCGGGAATGTGAGTATCCAGGTCATAACCATTTCCTTTACGACGCCGAAGTTAATAGCAGATACTCTCTTAACAGCGCCGACACCCATAATAGAGGTGGTCTTTACGTGGGTGGTGGAAACGGGCAAGCCGAATACCGAACAGAACACGAGCGAGATTGATGATGCGAGATCCGCAGAAAAGCCCTGATACTTTTCAAGCTTTACCATATCCATACCAACCGATTTGATTATCTTCTTACCGCCCATTGCCGTTCCTGCCGCCATAACTACCGAGCAGACGACCATAAGCCACGCAGGAATTGCGAAGGACGCCGCGCCCGCACCTGAACTCTGGAAGGTAAATACGCAGAGCAGGATAATTCCCATAAACTTCTGACCGTCCTGCGCTCCGTGCATAAACGCCATTCCGGCAGCACCCGCGATCTGCGCGCCCTTGAAGAAGGGCTCGGTCTTGGGTCTGTTCATATTATAGCATATTTGAGTAACGAGCTTACCTATAAGAAAAGCTAAGCCAAAGCCAAGCACGACAGAGATTACGATACCGATAAGCACCTTGCTCCACTCACCCCAGACTATTGCGTCGAAGCCGTTAAGAGCCATAGCGCCGCCCGTAAGGCCTGCTATAAGCGCGTGGCTTTCACTCGTGGGAATACCGAATACCCAAGCGAGAGTTGCCCAAATAACGATAGCGAGCATTGCCGCACACAGAACGATAATAACGGTTTCACCCGTATTCTCGCCGAAATCTACCATACTCGTGATAGTTACGGCGACCTGATTGCTGATTTGCGTCATTACGTAAACGCCGAGGAAATTGAAGACAGCCGCCATCAGTATTGCCGCTCTCGGCGACATACATCTCGTAACAACACAGGTCGCAATAGCGTTTGGCGCGTCAGTCCAGCCGTTTACCAATATAACGCCGAGCGTTAAGGTAACGGCAACAAACAACAGCGGATTCGCAGTCATTTGCCCCCAAAACTCTAAAAAATTCATAAATTGCCTTTCCTTTGTTAATCTGCCATTTATTAAGCCATATAGATTATAGCACAAATTATCGAAATAGTCAATATTTTATATTTTAATAGATGAATGCGGTTCTACGGTGCGTCGCTCTCCGCAGATTTTCAGGTAAAGGGTGAGGCTTGAATTGTTGATTATCTCCTCTGCCGTGACCTCTGCCGTCGCTACTGCGTCCTCGTAAGCGAAGATATCGCCGACGGGTGCGTACCAGAAATCATTTGGGCGATTGCCGTACCTTTTTGCAAACTCGACGAGAAGATGCCATCTTTTATTATTCTCAAAATCGTGCGAATGCACACCGAAGCAGAAGAACTTCAGCTTTCCATCGTCCTCGAGGCTATCATACTTTTCGCCAAGCTCAAGTATTTCGTTGTGAGGCGAGGTGCAGTTCCAAGGGAATCTGCTCGTCGGAAGGTTGAACTCTTCCCTATCTCTTACCGCGCCGCTCGCGCGGATGCCGTAATAGCCAAAGCTTTTGATATAGGCGTCAAGCTCGTCGCTCACCTGCACCGTATACGGCCAGACGAATGAGCGAACGCTTCCCTTTCCGAACACCGCCTCGATCTGTTCGTGGCCTGCAAGCACGTCACTTTTATAATAATCGAGGCTTGCGGCGACGCGCCAGCCGTTAGGTGCTTTGAAATAGTAATAGCCCTCGCGGTCGGTTTTATATATTTTCCCCCCGTCAGCTACAGCCTCGACGAAGGGCTCGTCGGTTATTTTTGCGTATGCATCATCCTTTAAGAGAAATGGGTGAGTTGCCGTGTGGTTGGAAACCTCAAAGCCAAGGTAAAGCTCGCGGAACTCCTCGGGAGTTATTTTTTTAAGGTTTTTCGAGGTTATATTAAAAGTGCCGAGGAAGCCGGCAGGCCTTACGATATCGATAAATTTGCGGTCGAGGGTTGTGTTAGCATCGTCAATTGTGAAGGTGATAGACTTTTTCGTCCATCCGGGGTAGTAAAACAAATTCTGCTTTTCCATCGTTTTTATCCTTTTATTATATAATAAATAAAAATCCCCCGGTAAAACCGGTGGTATTTCATTTTCGGGTAAAACCCTAAATGTTACTGGCGACGCATAAGTGCGTTTTAGATTGGCCTGCCAGCCGTGCAATTTTTACTTGCTACCCGTAAACGGGTTCCTTAAATAGCCTTCCTCCGGGAGGAAGGGGGACCGCCCCGCTGTGGAAGGAGCCCGCGAAGCTTTAACGTTTTCTCTCTCCTCATTGCAACTCCTTGATTGAGGTCGCGCATTCTTCCTCAGTCTCGCATACGCTCGACAGCTCCCTCCCGGAGGGAGCCTTTGACACAAAAACTTCTTCGCTATCCCTTTATTTGTTTTCTGCTTATCGGCAATAGCCTTGATTGAACCACGCGACTATCGCGTGGTTTTCGTTATACAATAAGAATGGCGACCGTGCGGTCGCCATTCTCTTATTCGGTTAAAGCCGCAAGGACTTTGTATTATTCGAAGAACTTCTTAACAACGAGTGCTACTTTGTTAAGTTGGTTGGTTGCAGGAGTTGCTACTGCATCAGCCGCGGTGGTAACGACGGTGTTGAACGCAGCGTTTGCCGCCTTAACTGCATCGTTATATGCCTTGAACTGAGCTTCATACTCGGTCTTTGCTGCGCTTACGCCGTTATAATCGACATAGGTGCTTCCAACGTACTCTGCTGCCTCGATAAGAAGCGCACGGCGCTCTGCAAGAGTGTCAGCTTCCTTGATAGCGTTTACGGTATTAATGTAAAGCTTGCTGTAACCCTCGAAGCATACGATCTCGGTATACTTTTCGGAAAGATATACGTTAGCCTCGTCAACGCCTGCGATACCGCTTACGTTTCCGGTAGCCTTGAGAGCCTGTGCAGCATCAATTGCCGCCTTTATGTCGTTGAACTTGGTGCAGCTCTTGATTGCGTTAACTGCCGCGATGTATGCATCTGCAGCTTCCTTCTTGGCAATCTGAGAAGCATTGAGCTCATCATACTTGCCAATGTAATAATCCATCTCAGGATAATCTTTAACGTCTATTCCCTCGGCTATAAGCGCTGCCTTAAGGGCGGTTGCGTTATCAATAAAGGTCTGGGTTGCGTTGAAGGTCGTAGTGTAGGACGCCTTTGCGATTTCTGCAATAAGGGCATCGTACTTAGCCGCGAGAGCTACTATATCGGCCTTGTCATATGCGTCGTAAGCAGCAACTGCTTCGGGAATTCCCTCGTACGCCGCATCGAGATCCTCGTAGAAATCTCTGCAGATTGCGTAAGCGGAATACTTGGTCTTGAAATTCTCTGCAGTCTGCATAACAGCAACATTCTCAATGAAGGCTTCGCTCATTGCCACAACCTCAAGATAACGAGCAACGATATCGGTTGCGTTCAATACTGCAAAATCAGCAGCTTCACTATAAGTAGGATCAGCGTACTCAAGAGCAGTAATGCTGTTGAAGTACTCGTCAAGAGCTACGTAATCGAGGCTCTTTACCGAAACGTCACTTACAAGAGCAATAAGAGCGAGGGTGTCAATCTCGGTCTGCTCAAGAGTTTCAACTTCGGTAACGTAAGCTTCCTTAGCTGCCGCAAGCGCAGTTGAATCTATACCTTCAATCTCGGCCTTCTCTGCAATAACGTTATAGAACTTGGAAATAGACTCTATGAAAGCAACACGGTCTGCGTAAGCCGCGGTAGGGTCAAGATTAGGCATTGCCGCAACGAAGCTTGCGCCCCAGGTCTTCTGCGCATCGAGAAGAATGTTGTCAACCGTTGCGTTAACAGCTGCGTCAGAGCTCTTGAAGTTGTAGCTACCTACGATCTCCGCAACCATTTCAACGATTGCCGATTTCTGATCTGCGGAGGTGTTTGCATCTGCAAATATATTTCCGAGAACGGTTATGTATTCTCCTACCTCATCGTGAACCTTCTCGCAAACAGTGCCCTGCGCGAAGCTTCCGGTGTATGCACGATAGCTGTAAATGTAATTGAAGTTCTTAGTATTGTACCAGTGAGCCTCTGCAAATCCGCTCTTTGTTGCTGATACGTTGAGAGCCTCAGCGTAGCTACCGGTGTAAGTATACGTGCTACCAACAGTTCCGAGAGTTGCGCCATCACCAACAGCGGTAACGGTCAGGGTGAACTGGTTAGCTGCTACATTGTAGTAGTAGGATACCTCGTAGTGAACGTTGTTCTTGATTGCAACGCCGTCAACCGTCTTAAGCTCGTTATCGAAGGTACCGTCACCGTTGTCGACCTTATCAAGAACCTTAAGGGTGTTTTTGGACTTATCAACGGGGTTAAGCTCAACGAGCGCTATGGGATCGCCGCCATCAGCAGGAACAGCATATATCGTGAAGATACCGTACACCGTGCTACGAATGTTCTTAATTCCATCCTCGTTAGGTTTATACGAAACGTCTATACCAAAGCCCTCTGCATCTGCCGCTACCGGTGAAACGAAATAAAAGTCCTTGGTTGTAGTGGTGGTGCTTGCACCGGTGAGCTTGAGTGCCTTCTGGCCGTCAACCTCGACGACCTCTACGGTCGCCTCGGAATTCGCGGCATCGAACTCAAGAGTATCGGGTGCTACAGTCGTGTAATCGATTCCGACCGCAAGATCCTCAAAGCTTTCACTTATCTGGGTGTTAGTGTAGTACTCAAGAACGTCTGCAAAGTTGTTCGCGTCCACTTCAAGCGACTGTGCCGAAGCAACCATTGCCAGCACGGAAACGAGCATTGCTACGATGAGCACCGAGAGAAATATTTTTTTGATGTGTTTCATAAAACTTCTCCTTATTCAGCTATGTTGAATTAGCCATTCAAATACAAACATATTATATCATTTTATTATAAAAAAATCAACTCGGCAATATGGCAAAAAAGAACGGTTACTTTTAGTCAAAATGTACAACTCGGTATGCACACCTGCTAAAATAGCGGGGGTATTCGGCGCTCCCGACGGTTTTCTTCAGTTATTATATATCTTAAGACCTTATCGCGTAGAACGCTCGCGGCAGACTTTCAAACGAGAAAATGAAAGCCTTGGCGCGCGTGTGCACGGCTCGCGAAAAAGTTTGAGTTTTTTTGCGTTTGCGCGGTTGATTTTTCAACACGGGTGTGATATAATTGAATAAATGGTCGAATTTTAGAACAAAGGAGGAGTCACACGATGGGAAAAAGCATATATACCCATTACAGAGAGCGCCTTATTGAAATAGGCGGCAACAACAAGTGCCTTTATCTCAAGGGCATCGTCAGAAAAAGCGCCTACGATATCGGTCGCATTTTCGAAGGTCGTGACGACAAGGTTACGGAGCTGATTGATTTCCTTTGGTCATCAAAGAAGTTCCCGCTTTCAATAATTGACACTTCGGAGCGTCAGGCTATACTCGAAAACCTTGACGTTGCCGCTAAGATAAATGCAAAGACGGTCAAAATCGCAGGACAAACCGAGGAAGAGGCGAAGAAAATCTCGCAGAAAAACGATAGAATTCGCCGCGAGGAATCGGCAAGAGCCATCGAGGGCGAGGTTAACAGGCTCAGGGAGCTCAAGCGCGAGATTGAGGAGATAGAAAAGGAAACGGGAAGATACGAGCTTTACCTCGGTTACCCCTTCGTTTTCGGTGCTGTATCCCAAGGTGCGACGAAGACGCTCGTGAAAGCACCTCTTATGCTCTTCCCCGTCAAAATCGATATTTCGGACGATAACAACGTTCAGCTTTTATACAACGAAGCCGAGAAGGTACACATCAATCACGCACTCGTCTACGCTTACGCGCAGTCGAAAAAGCTTAAGATCGATCAGCTCGACCTTGAGTTCGAGGACCTTTCGCAGTTCAAGAACGTAAAGGCTGTCGTGGATTATCTTGCCGCATCGCATGTCAAGATTTCCTGCACCGACGCAAAGAACATCTACAATTACGGAAAGTTCAAGGAGCCGGACGGAAAGCTCGAGCTCTCGGTTCGTCAGGCAGCCGTTCTCGGCCGCTTCCCTCTTGCCAATTCGATTTATTCCGACTACATTCTTCTCGAAAAGAAGAAGCTTACGAACGACGCTATTAACGAGCTTCTTCGAACCAAGCCCGAGAAGCCGAAGAAGGCTAAAAAGAAAAAGAAAGGGCAAAAGCCCGAGGGCAGCTACGCCGTTAAGATGCTCGACTACGCACAATCCGAGGTCGTCAGAAAGGCGGGCGAGCTCGGAAATATGGTTATCTACGGCCCTCCCGGCACGGGTAAGTCGCAGACTATCGTAAATATCATAACCGATGCTATCTGCAAAAACAAGCGCGTGCTCGTTGTTTCGCAGAAGAAGGCAGCGCTCGACGTCGTTTACAACAGACTCGGCACTCTCAACGAAAAGGCGATGTATATCAGCGACGAAAGCAAGGAAAAGCAGGCGTTCTACGACCGTTGCCTTGCCGCGCACCAAAAGGATATGATTGAGAGCCTTGCCGACGTTGAGGCGCTTGAGCGGCAATTTAACGATATTCAGCTCAAAATAGACGCCGAGCAGGCGACGCTGGATATGATTTACGATATGCTCAACAAAAAGCGCGACTTCGGTCTATCGCTCTCCGAAATGTATTCATCCTCGACGATGCTTTCAAAGTCGTCTGCCGATTACGCTATTTATCAGGCGCTTCTTGAAAATACGAGCCTTATGTCGCTCGACTACAAGCAGCTGAGCGATGCGCTTTTCGTTATCAAGAACCAGAGCCTTGAGAGCCTTTACTACAACTTCCTTCAGGACAAGGAAAAGAACCCGATAATAGACCATCTCCGTCCGAACGTTGATATTCAGACGCTCAGCGACGTTAAGGGGGCGCTCGACGAGATACAGAAGTCGAGAAAGGGGCTTTTCAACATTGCCAAGTATCCCTACTACCGTCAGGTTCTCGCTTACTACTACGAACTTGCCGACGAAAAAAATCTTGACGAGGCGGTCAGAATGGCGGCAAGATTCTCTGCTCCGAAAAAGCTCTTCAGAGGAAAGCTTGAGGCAGAGATAAAGCAGCAGTTCACCGACACGGTCAACGCTATTTCCGACTTCACCTCGGAATATAACTGCCTGCACCTCGTCCTGACAGACGACGGATATCTTGCGGTCATCGACAACATTTTAAGAGGCAACACCTCTTACATACGCTACGTTCACGAGGCTCTTGCCAACTATATTGAGAGGCGCGACGTCAACAAGCTCATTGAGAGCCTTGACAAGAATATGCTCGCTATCCTCAATTTCGCATACAAGAGAAGCAAGAGCTACCAGAACTACGTTACCATAATAGAAAAGATACTCGAGCTTCGCATTTATCATGAGATTATCGGATACGAGTCGACCTGCAAGGACGACCTTTCGAAGATACTCGACTTCCCCAACATAACCGAGAGGATATCCAAGCTCCGCGAGGAGCAGCTTTCCGTGGCGAACAAGCTTTGCGCCGGCAAGAACAGCCGCATCTACGACACCCTCTACGCAACGGCGAAGAACAACAAGGATTACCTCTATCAGATATCGAAGAAGCAGAAATACTGGCCGATAAGAAAGACGATGGAGGTTTACAACAACTTCATCCTCGCCCTCTTCCCCTGCTGGCTTCTCTCGCCGGAGAACGTTTCCTGCCTTCTTCCGCTTGAGAAAAATCTCTTTGATATCGTAATATTCGACGAGGCGTCGCAGGTATTTATCGAGAACACCATTCCGACGATATACCGCGGAAAGAACATTGTCGTTGCGGGTGACTCAAAGCAGCTTCGCCCCTCGGCTACCTTTATGAAGCGCTACCTCGGCTCGTACTCCGAGGATGGCGACGATTACTCGCTTCAGGCGGCGCTTGAGGTCGAGAGCTTACTCGACCTTGCGGTCGCAAGGTACGACAGCGCAAATCTTACCTACCATTACAGAAGCCGTAATCAAGAACTCATTGATTTCTCGAACAGCGCGTTCTACGCCTCAAGCCTTCAGATAGCGCCCAATATTTCAAAGAATAAGAAGGCGCGCCCGATCGAGAGATATCTCGTCAAGGGCAAGTGGGTTGACAGAAAGAATACCGTAGAGGCTACGAAGGTAGTTGAGCTTCTCAAGGAGATACTCACCAAGAGAAAGAACAACGAGAGTGTCGGTATAATCACCTTCAACAACGATCAGCAGTCCTGCATTGCCGATATGATAGACCGTGCGGCGACTAAAGACCCCGAGTTCAGATCGGCTATTACGAAGGAGCGACATAGGATAGACGGCGGCGAGGACACGAGCCTGTTTATCAAGAACCTTGAGAACGTGCAGGGTGACGAAAGAGATATCATTATATTCTCTATCGGCTACGCCGAGAATGAGGTTGGAAGGCTTTATACCAACTTCGGCTCGCTTTCCGCAGAGGGTGGCGAAAACCGCCTTAACGTTGCGATAACGAGAGCGAAGAGCAAGGTTATAGTCGTTACGAGCATTGAGCCCGAAGCGCTTAAGGTCGAAACGGCAAAGCACCTCGGACCGAAGCTTCTCAAGAAATATCTCACCTACGTTCGCGCCGTATCAAACGGCGACACGACGGAGGTGCGCGCTATTCTCTCCGAGCTTGACCCAACCGAAGCAAAGGCGACTCCAATTACCAGCATGGAGGCTATTGAGGAGCAGATCAAGGAAAAGCTTGAAAAGCTCGGCTACAAGGTTGATACCCGTCTCGGAAACCGCAACAACCGCATATCTCTTGCCGTATACGACGAAAAGCGGGATAAATATCTCGTTGGAGTTGAGCTTGACAAGGATGCTTTTGCATCCTCCGAGCAGGCAATGGAGCGCGACGTTTGCAAGCCCAAGTTCCTTGAGGCAAGGGGCTGGACCATACTGCGAGTTTGGTGCCGCGATTGGTGGCTCTCTCCGCAGAAGGTTATTAAGGCTATTGACGCTGCGGCAAGAAAGAATATGTAAAAGCGAGGCTGTCACATTTAGACAGAAACGAAAACAAAATAGTGAGGCATGGATTTCCGTGCCTCGCTATTTTTTGTATTAGCTCGTTTTGCCGAATGAGAACGGTTTGTAAACTTTCAAAATATTTTTCGGCGAGGCTTGCTTTTTGTTCCGTTTTGGTATATAATGTTATACGTTCGCAACAAAACAGGATTAAAAATAAATGAAAGGTGATATATTAATGTTGAACTTTGGCTTTATGCTTGAGGATGCCCCCACCAGCAACCCGATGGACATTTGGGGCACTGTTATTATGATAGGCGTGCTCTTCGTCTTCCTCTATTTCTTTATGATCCGTCCGCAGAAGAAGCAGGAAAAGCGCGATGCTGAAATGCGCGACGCCCTCTCGGTCGGCGATGAGGTTACCACCATCGGCGGTATTATCGGCAAGGTAGTTTCCATCAAGGGCGAAACCTTCGTGCTCGAAACCACCAAGGACAGAACCAAGATAAGATTCCTTAAGGCTGCAGTTCGCTCGGTTGACGTTAAGGCGGCTGATATCGCGGCTGCGGTTATGGAAAAGAAGCAGGCTGCGGAGAATACCGACGCTGACAACGCTTCTGCCGACGCTCCCGGCGAAAACAAATAAGTGTCATAAAAAAGACGACCTCCGAATAAGGTTACGTAAAGACCTATTCGGAGGCTTTTTTATATGAAATTCAAGAAAAAACGCTCTGTCAACAAAGGCGGCGGGCTTCCGCCGCTTTGCTTCGGCATTATGCTGAACGCGCTTCTCTTCCCGCTCTTTACGCTGCTTTTGAGCGCGTTTATTTATTCCCGTCCCGACCCCGCATCGCTGACTGCGATAGGCTCGCTTGCATCCTACCTTTTATGCGCGGCTGTTGCCGCATTCGTGATTTCCAAGAAATACGCACCGAAGGGAGCTATGGTAGCGCTCTGCTCGTCTGTAATATTCGTGCTTTCACTTCTTATCGTCGGGCTTATATTCACCGGCGGCAAGGTGGGAGTCGGCGTTTTCATCAACCACATCCTGTACGCTGTGACGGCGGCGCTTTTCGGCTTTATCGGCTCGAAGGGACGCGAGCGCGTCCGCAGCAGGAGAAGATAAATATCAGAGCGCTCTCGGAATTCTCGAGATATACATAGGCAACGCTTCCTCGAAGTTAACGCCGTAGAAGCGGCGATCCTCGTCGGCAAGGGTGAGCGCTATGCACTCCTTGGTGTAATCAACCGCGAGAGCGAGAGCGTCGTTTACCGACATTCCGCGCATCATTGCGCCGACGGTGGATGAAGCGAAGATATCGCCCGTTCCGTGATAGACGGCGGGGAGCTTTTCGGTATCGTAGAAGAAATACTCGCCGCTGTCCTTATCGTAGGAATACACGCCTATTCTGCCCTCGCGAAGCTCAACACCGCTTATCGCGGCGCGGCGACAGCCGAGCTCGCAGAGCGAACGAAGAACGCACTTTATGTATTCCTCGTCGTACTTTTCCCTGTAAGGAATCTTCAGCATAAACGACGCCTCGGTGAGATTGGGGATAATGAGGTCTGCCTTCGAGCAAAGCTTTGCCATTTCCTCGGCGAATTCAAGAGAAAATCCGGGATAAAGCTTACCGTGGTCTGCCATAACGGGATCTATTACTATCTCGGTATGCTCACCGCGGAATTTGTCAAAGAATTCGCTGACGAGCCCTACCTGACGAAAAGAGCCGAGATAACCGGTGTATATCGCGTCGAAGCCGATATTCTGCTCGGATAGCGCGTTTGCTATCGGCTCTATCTCGTCGGTCAGGTCACAGAAGGTGAACTTCGGGAACATCGTGTGCGTTGAGAGGACTGCCGTAGGCAGCACCGCCGCCTCAACACCTGCCGCACTGATTATCGGAAGAGCCACCGTGAGTGAGCACTTGCCTACACAGGAGAGATCCTGTATCGTGATTATTCTTTTCATTTTTAGTCATCCTTTCACTTATATTCTATCTGCGCTCCGAGTGAGCGCAGTTTTTTTGTCAAATCGGAATAGCCACGCCGTATACACGAGGCGTTTTCTATAACGCTCTCCCCCTCTGCCGCGAGGGCAAGTATGACCTCTGCCGCGCCTGTGCGGAGGTCGGGGGCGGTGACCTTGGCACTGTGAAGAGTTGAAGGGTAGATAATCGCGCCGCCGTCGAGGGTATCGTAGCGCACGCCGAGCTTTGCAAGCTCGGAGAGGTAGCCGAAGCGATTATGCCAAACGCCCTCGGTTATACTGCCGCCCGAAAACGCCGCCATCAATGCCGCAGTCTGCGGCTGAAGGTCGGTTGGAAAATGGGGATATGGCGCGGTTACTACCTTCATTGGAGCAAGCCTGTCGGCACTCGCTAAAATCTCATTGTCACTTACGCTGACCGATGCTCCCGCCGAGGAAATGAGCTCAAGGAACGCGCCGAGATGCTCGGGCACGACTCCGCGAACGGTTACCTCACCGCCGCTTGCAAGTCCGCATATGAGGTAAGTTCCCGCCTCTATCATATCAGGGATAACTCGCGCTCTTGCACCAGCGAGCGTGCGCCCAACGACTCTTATTCTTCCCTCGAGTATCTCAACATCAGCGCCTGCGGAGTTGAGAAAGTCCGCGAGCGCGCTTATGTGAGGCTCGGTGGCGGGGTTATATATATTGGTTTCACCCTTTGCCACGGCGGCAAGGAGCATAGCGTTGACGGTTGCGCCGACGGATATCTTCGGGAAAACGATATCCTGACCGATAAGTCGCGGAGCGGTGATAATCTTACCGTTCACTCTGCCGCCGAGCGCGCATATCGCGCCGAGGTGCATATCTATCGGTCGGTTGTCGAAATTACATCCGCCGAAATTCTGGATACGGGTCTTGCCAAAGGCGGCAAGCGCCGCTCCCAACAGGTAGGACGAGGCGCGAAGAGAGCTGACGAGAGTGTCGCTCGGAACGGAATAGCTTATCCCGTCGGTGTTAACCGTTACTCCTTCCGCATCGCGAGTTACCTCTGCGCCAAAGCCGCGAAGGATATCGAGGGTGGTATTT
Source organism: Clostridia bacterium (assembly GCA_017467205.1). The sequence continues at coordinate 47,436 of JAFTSQ010000022.1, forward strand.
ACGTCCTTTATATCGGGCAGATTGTCTATTCTCGACACACCGCCGACTATCAGGGTTGCGTATAGTATCGGCAAAGCCGCGTTCTTCGAGCCGCCGATATCAACCGCGCCGCGAAGAGCTGCTCCGCCTTTTATATAAATGCTTTCCATAAAATATGATGCTCCGTATAGGATATACTACATCATATTCCGTGAAAAGTGGGACTGTTACCTAACTTGAGGATAGATAGCCGCAGTAGGACACTATCAGCTCGAGTGCAAGATTGTAGCTCACCGCGCCCGCTGTGCCGCTTGCTTTCAAGTGAGCGTCGTTTGCCGTGCCCACAGCATCCGCAAAAGAATTATTTGAAAGAGAGAGAAAATCCGACGAGGAACGAAGGTCAAAAATCGCGCGCTCAGGCAAGGATTTCAGAATAGAAAAGTAGGCATCGGCGTCACACCTGTAAAGCGCGCTCGCAACTATCTCAAAAGCAGAAAGATATCCGCTGTAACGGACAAACGGGTCGGACGAGGTCGAGCATATGACGAAGGCGAGGAAATTCGCCTCGTCCTCCTTCGCAATCCCCTTTGCGTGCGCCAGCTCGTGCGCTATCGAAAAGGATATCATATAGGACGGCTGACGAGTGTTGATATTGACCTCTGCTGTGTACGGAAAATAAAGGCCGAGCACGCCGAGGCGCGAGGGTAGTTCGGAGAATAAAAGCCGCTTTGGCGGTGGTGTATACGAGTCAATTATCGGATATTCTTCATAAAAATCCAAGTAGGAATCCATTATCGCCGAGGTGGCATTTTGGTAGTCAAAATCGCCCACCTCTTCCGCCTCTCTACCGACTCTTTTTGCAAGAACCGAGAGCGCCGCTTCAAGCTCGCTCTGCGAATGTCCGTCAGAGAGCGTAAGGCTCATTTTTTCGGCTATCGGCGAGGCTCTGTATGAAAACCCGAGGGTTAGCGCATAGGCAGAAAAGAAAAGCGAGAGGATTGCCGCAGCGGATACGGCAAAGCGAATGCGCGAGGTGCGGCTCGCTGTGCTGCGAAGCGCCAAGCGGAAGACCAACACCAAAATTATCGGTGACAGGATTAGCAGAAGCTCGGTCAAGGAAAACGGAAGGAGCGCGCTGATGCGCGAAATCGCACCTCGAAAAAGCCTACATACGCTTGAATTGACGGCATCTGCAAAGCCGGCAAAATTTGCCGAAAGAATAAGCGAGATACCTACGAAAAGCGATATCAAAAGCGCAAAAATCGCAGATTTGGGTAAATATTTATTTACATTCATTTATTGCTCCGTGAGCGTTATTTTGCTACACGGGGTCGTCCGTCAAAGGCGTTCAAACCTATTTGCAGCAGGACGAAGGAGCAAAACTGCGAGAAGTAAGGATACAAGAAGCAAAATCAGCGTCATAGCACCGAGGGTTATGAGCGAGCCAAGTAGCAAGGAGAGAACGCTCGCTGCAAAATAGATAAGAAGAGAGAAAAGCATCTGCGCCATCATAACGAGGAACGACGCCATTGACTGCTTTATTACCTGCGCCTCGTTTTCGAATTCGAATTTTGGAAGATAGGTATTTATGACCGTTCCGAAGACGGCAAATATTATCTGACCGAGCAAGCCGACGAGATTGACGAGCAGCCCCTCAGGGATAGTCAGACCGAATGCAATCGACAAAAGCGTGCCCGAAATAATCGACACGGGTACGGACATTATAAGCTGCGGCAGAGTTTTTGCTATCAGAACCTCCCTGCCTGAAAGGGGCATAGATTTTATTACCCAAAGATTCCTTCCCTCAAGGGAAACCGCGGAGCAGCTTATCATCGTCATAGACGAAAGAAGGAGCAACGCTACTGCTACGGTGGGAGCTAACGTTGCCGTCAGGTCTGTCTGCATTTCCGCACCGAGCTCCTCGAGGACGCTCAAAAGGTCCGAGCGCTTGACGAGCGCCGCTACCGAAAGGACGAGCGTCATTACAAGACCTATCGCACCGTTCATTATATAAGTTGCAGAGGAGAAGAAAAGCGAAAGCTCCTTTTTCACTACTGCGAAAATCGGTGACGCAACAGTGAGCCTTCTCTTTTGATATTCTGTGCGCTTTACGCCACCCTTATCCGTTATAACCTTAAGGTAATTTGCGCTGACGGTGGCGTATGCAAGAAGGGATACTCCGACCGATATGAGAACGAACAAAACGGTATTGAGGGGCTTTAGAAGACCGACCTCGCCTATCGTAGAGAGGAAGCCGAGGCTCGACTTGAGCGCCTCCGCGCTTTCCTCGAGATTTTCAAACATAGCCTCGGAATTACCGAGGAATAGACCGTAAAGATAGAAGTACGCGCCGAGGAAGAGTGCCGAGAGAATTACCGACACCAAGGTCTTGTTTTTTACTCTGCGTGATACAACGGCGAGTAGATATCCGACACCCGAGGCAAGCGCGGTTGCAAGCGGCGGGATGAAGAGAAAGAGGACTATACTGCCGAAAATTCCGACGATATCCGCCGCCACTACACCGTAGACTATTATCGCGGGGAGCATTATTACCGCTGCCTCGGCGTAGTTATAAACGAGAATGGTGAATATTCTTGAAAGAACAATATCGCGCGGCCTTATCGGCATTGAAAGTAGAAGGTCGTTGTCACTGCAGTCGAAAAGGTCGCTCTTCGTTTCGAATATGCTGAAAATAAATACGAAGCTGAAGGTTATCAGAGCGAAAATGCCGTGATACAGCCATTCGCCGCCTCTGCCGACGAGCATTTCGGCAAAAAGGACTGCCATCATAGTTGACAAAAAGGCGAAGGCGGCAATGAGGTACAAAAAGAGAATGGAGAAAAGTATCACCCTTCCCTTTCCCTGCCGCTTGCCGTCCGACTTGCCGCCAAAGAACATTCTGCCGACGAGCGAGCGCAGCCTTACAGACAGTAGAGCTTTAATCATTTCCGCCCTCCAGCTCAAGAAATACCTCTTCAAGCGAGGAGTTGCCCTTAACCTCGTCCATAGTTCCGGTAACGACGAGCCTTCCGTTTTTGATTATTGCAACCTTATCGCAAAGCTTTTCGGCTACGTCAAGAACGTGGGTTGAGAAGAATATAGAGCCGCCGCGCCCACAGTGCTCGTGCATCATTTCCTTTAAGGTGTGCGCCGCCTTCGGATCAAGGCCGACGAAGGGCTCATCCATTATTATAAGCTTCGGCTCGTGTATCCACGCGGCGATTATAGCAAGCCTTTGCCTCATTCCGTGCGAATACGAGCCAATCGGCTCGGCAAGGCTTTCGGTGAGCCCGAAGGCATCGGCATAGCGGTGTATGCGCTCGCCTCGCACGTCCGAGCCGACGCCGAAAACGTCGGACACGAAGTTCAGATATTTAATACCCGACAAAAAATTGTAGAGGTCGGGGTTATCGGGGATATAAGCGAGCATTCTTTTACATTCAAGAGGATTTTCGGTTATAGATTCGCCACCCACGGTTATCCTGCCCGCATCAAACGACAAAAGACCCGTGACCGCCTTGAGCGTTGTGGTCTTGCCCGCGCCGTTATGGCCTATAAAGCCGTAAATCTCGCCTTTTTCGATATGCAAGGAAAGATTATCGACCGCGTGCTTTTCTCCATAGGTTTTCGTAAGATTTTCAATTATGAGCATAAAATCTCCATTCTGCCGCCTCGGGCGACCGCACAAAAGTATGAAAGTTGAAAATTGAAAGTTAAAAATTGAATAACGCGACGATTTAGATTATTCACACAGGACTCCCCAAACATTATTCGGCTTGATTATAGCACGCCGCGGGCGCGCGTGTCAATATCGCTCGGAAGATTTCTAAAAAACTCATCACACGCGCGCCCGATTTTGTTTCGAAATTGTTGACTTTTACCCGAAGATATGTTAAAATGCAATAGATCCAAACGCAATTATTATCCGAAAGGAACAAGTGATGGATAAAAAGCTTTACGTCAGCTACGAGGAGTTCGGAGCTGTCGGCGACGGTGTGACCGACGATATGCCCGCAATAGTCGCCTGTCACAGATATGCTAACGAGAACCGCCTGCCCGTCAAGGTACGGGACGGCGCGGAATACTATATAGGTCGGCGCGACCTTTTTGCAGAGATTAAGACCGACGTTGATTTCGGTTCTGCAAAATTCACCATAGACGACCGCGAACTTGAAAATTACGACCGCGACGTTTTCTACTTGGTTTCGGAAAGTGGGGCGTATGCCCCTTCGATAAGCTACTTTTCCGCAAAGGACAAAAGAATAGATTTTCAGCACGAGGGGCTCGTGTACCTCCGCATAGAGTCCGACGAGCGAAAGGTATTCATAAGAAAAGGACTTAACGAAAACGCAGGAACAAACCTTCACGACTGCTTCGTTGCTGATGCGGACGGAAATATCCTTACCGACATTGACTGGGATTATGAAAGGATAAGCTTCGCCGAGGCAAGAAGCGCCGACGACCCACCTATAACGGTTAAGGGCGGAGTTTTCACCACTATTGCAAACCGGTGGGAATCAAAATACGTATACCACCGCCGCGGAATTTGCATAGAGCGCTCGAACGCAACCGTAGAGGGCGTTACACACTACGTTACCGGCGAGCTTGACCACGGTGCACCTTACCGCTCGTTCATTATGGTGAGGTACTGCAACAACGCAACCGTCAAGGACTGCCTTCTCACACCGCACTTCACCTATCACACCGAAAGCGAGAGCCACCTGGGAAAAGCCGTCAGTATGGGAAGCTACGACCTGAGCTTTGAGAGTGCTATCGGTACGAGGGTTATAAACGTTCAGCAGTCGATAGATATTATGGACACAAGGTACTGGGGACTTATGGGCTCGAACTTCTGCAAGGATATGTACTTTGAGAATTGCGTCATCTCCCGCTTTGACGCGCATCAGGGAGTTACGAACGCGACCATCAGGGGCTGCACCTTCGGGCATATGTCACTCCGCCTTATCGGCAAGGGCAGATTTTACATTGAAAATTCGCGTGTATACGGCCCATACCTGATTTCCTTCCGCGCTGATTACGGCGGACTGTGGGATGGTACGGCAACCGTTAAGGATTGCGAATGGGTGCCGAGAAAGTCGAGCGGCTGCATAATTCACGCTTCAAACGACGGCGACCACTATTTCGGATACGTGGCAACACAACCCAAAAGGATAGTGCTTGACGGAGTTCGTATCCTCGATAAAAACGAGTACGCCGAGGGAAATGACAAAAAATACTACGTTCTCTCTACCTACGACCGCTCGTATAAGCCCGGAAAGCCATATGCATACGTTCCCGTCAAGAATTTAATTTACAAAAATATAACGTCGGAGCGAGGACTTGAGATAGCCCTCACAAAAGAACCCGAGCAATATCCAAATTTGGAGGTAATATACGAAAAATGAAAATCGGAGTTTCAAGCTACAGCTTCTCGAAGTACATAGTCGAAAACAAATGCGACTACTTCAAAATCTGCGACATAGCCAAGGAAATGGGCTTTGACGGAATTGAGTTCATCGACCTTGATAACGGAAGGTGGGGCATAACCACCGACCCTATCGCCTGCGCGAAGGAGGTTCGCGAGTATTGCAAAAAAATCGGACTCGACATAATCGCGTACACGGTTGGCGCAAATCTCGTCGGTGAGTGTGCAGAGGCATCCGTCGACAAGCTCCTCTTTGATATCGAGGTGGCACGCGAGCTGGGTGCACCGCTCCTTCGCCACGACGTTTGCTCAAAGCTTCCCGAGGGCTATACCTATCGCAACGCAATAGACGAGATGGTGCCACGCATCAGACGAGTAACCGAGGCGGCAAAGAAATACGGAATTCGCACCTCGACCGAAAACCACGGACACATCTTCCAAGCGCCCGAGCGCGTCGAGGAGCTTATCAAAGCAGTCGATAATGAAAACTACGGCTGGCTCTGCGATATGGGTAATTTCCTCTGCGTAGACTGCGATCCGCTCAACTCTGTAAAAATTGCCGCGCCCTACGCTTTTCACGTACACGCCAAGGACTTCCTCTACAAATCTAAGGATGGCGAGCGTCCTATGGGCTTTTTCGGAACGGCGGGCGGAAACCACCTTCGCGGAACTGCCGTCGGTCACGGAGTCGTGCCCGTAAAGGAGTGCGTCGACGTGCTTGTAGCTTCAGGCTACGACGGATATATTTCGCTCGAGTTTGAGGGTCTCGAGGACGCGATATTCGCAATTTCGGCAGGACTCGATTTTATCAAAAAGTGCATATAAACATAGGAGGTCTGCACCGTGGTGCAGACCTCCTATGTTTATATCAATCAATTGCGATAGCCACTGCCGCGAATCTCTTTGCCGATTTTGCAAGGGTTGCAATTTCTGCGTACTCGCGGATTGTATGTATCTCGCCGCCGTCCGGTCCGAGAGAGTCGATACACGGTATTCCCGCCGCAGTAACGTCAGCGGCATCGGAGCCGCCAAGCCCTTTTTTAGCCGTCAAGGTAGGCATTCCCGCCTCGCTGAGCACCTCGTTTACGCGCTCAAGAAGACGGAGATTGAACTCTCGGCGCTCCATCGGAACGCGATGGGTCTTCGGAACTGTCAGCTTGCAGGTCGTGCCGCCGATGTACGAGGTGGCAGCTATCTCGGTCATCTTTGCCACCGCGTCCGCATACTGCGCCTCGGTTTCAAATCTCACCTCTGCCGTAAAGCGACATATCTCGGGCACGGTATTCTTTGCAGTGCCGCCCGATATAAGTCCGCAGTTTGCGGTAAGGGCATCAATATCACGGAGCTTTTCTATCTCGATAATCTTGTGTGCCGCCTCAAGCACGGCGCTCTTGCCGTTTACGCAATTCGATGCGTGAGTGGATATTCCCGTAACCTCAAACTCAAAAACGGCTATTCCGCGGCGGAAGATGACGCCGCCATCCTCCTTGCCGCCCTCGGCATTCAGGAAGGCTACCGAGTCCTTTGATTTTTCAATAATGTAATTTATCGTCGACTTGCCGCTCGGAACACTGCTCTTCTCCTCGTCGGTCTGCAGTATCAAGCGGACGGGGCGGTCGATGAAGCCTGTGTCATCAAGAGCTGTCATTGCAAGAAGCGCCGAAACAGCGCCGCCCTTGCAGTCGGTGACTCCGGGGCCATATATCCGCTCTGTGTCGCAATGGACCGGCGGGTAGCCGAAGAAGCCTATGGGATGGACGGTATCAAGGTGCGCGGAGAGGGTGAGCGGGCGTTTTTTTGCCGTGGGGTTGAGCGTTATGCAAACGATATCGCCCGACACCTCTTGTGCAAAGACCTCGCACTGCCAGCCGCGGCGCTTTGCATAGTCGAGAAAATACCTTCCGACCGCATCAACGCCCGCCTTGTGCTCGGTCGGACTCTCGATATTACAGACATCCTCCCAAATCTTTATAAATTCACCGTTCAGCTCGTCAATACGAGAGAACGCCTTATCAAATTTGGACATAAAGCACTTTTTCTCCCTAAAAATCTATATTTAATTTAACACGGGGTGCGGTCTGCCGTCAAATCATAGCAAGGAACTCTTCCTCACTGATAACCTTAACGCCAAGCGCTTGCGCCTTCGTAAGCTTTGAGCCCGCCTCCTCACCTGCGAGGACGAACGAGGTCTTCTTCGACACGCTTGAGGACACCTTACCGCCGTTTTTCTTAATAAGCTCCGACGCCTCGTCGCGAGTCATAGTCGGGAGCGTTCCCGTAAGAACGAAGGTGAGTCCGGAAAGGGTGTCCGCAGGCTTTTCCTTGACAGCCGACGTATTAACGCCCGCGGCGGCAAGGCGAGCTATGAGCGCGCGTGTTGCTTCATCACGGAAGAACTCTACGAGGTAGGTTGCGGTTATCTCTCCGATATCCTCGATAGCGATAAAGTCCTCGTAGCTTGCCTCAAAGCAGGCATCAATAGTCTGCATTCTGGCGGCTATCTCCTCTGCCGCAACCTCGCCGACCTGACGAACGCCGAGCGCGTAGAGCAGGCGCTCAAGTCCTGCCGATTTGGATTTTTCAATAGCGGAAATGAGGTTAGCCGCGCTCTTTTTGCCCATTCGGTCAAGGTTCTCAACGTCCTCGCACTTAAGGTCGTAGAGGTCGGCGATTCCCTTGATTTTTCCATTTGCGAGCAGAAGCTCGACAATCTGCGGGCCGAGCCCGTCAATATTCATTGCTCCCTTTGAGGCAAAGTGAGTTATCGAGCGCGAAAGCTGCGCCGGGCATCCGGGGTACACGCATCTTACCGATGCGCCGTCGCCGCACTCGTCACGCACTACGGGATGGTTACAGGACGGGCAGAGGGTAGGCATTGAAAATTCTGTTTCGCTGCCGCACCGCTTCTCCTTGACCGAGCGAAGAATCTCGGGGATTATCTCGCCCGCCTTTCTGATAACGACGGTGTCGCCTATTCTGACGTCGAGCTCGCCGATATAGTTGGAGTTGTGCAGAGTTGCGCGGCTGACCGTCGTTCCCGCAAGCCGCACGGGTTCAAGGTTGGCTATGGGAGTTAAAACTCCGGTTCTGCCGACCTGGATATCTATCGATAAAAGCTTGGTTTCCTTTTCCTCGGGCGGATATTTGTAGGCAACCGCCCACTTCGGCGTACTGCTTCCCTCGCCTACTCTGACGCGCGCGGCAAGGTCGTTGAGCTTTACTACCGCGCCATCCATATCAAACGCCGAGTCCTGACGCATCACGCCAAGGCGCTCAACGTGCTCTGCGACCTCATCGTAGCTTTTTGCGACAATCCTATCTGGAAGGGTGACGAAGCCGAGCTCTGTGAGGCGGTCAAGCGTTTCGGAATGTGTGGCGGCGGCTCTGCCGTCCGAATAGATATCACCCTCCTGGAGATTGAAAATAAATATCTCAAGCCGGCGTGATGCGGCTACCTTGGGGTCAAGCTGACGGAGCGAGCCCGCCGCCGCATTACGCGGATTGGCAAAGAGGGGCAAGCCTTCCCTCTCTCTTGCCTCGTTGAGCTCCTCAAACACGCGACGGGGCATATAAACCTCACCGCGCACATTAATATAAGGTAGCTTTTCCTTGAGCTCAAGGGGGATTGAGCGAACGGTCTTAAGGTTCTCGGTCACGTCCTCGCCAATGACTCCGTCGCCTCTTGTCGCACCGCCGACGAAGACTCCGTCGCGGTAGATGAGCGACACCGAAAGTCCGTCAATCTTCGGCTCGACCGAATACTCGACCTCGCCGAGAGCTTCGCTCATTCTATCGGTAAAATCGCGGAGCTCCTCCTTCGAGAAAACGTCGGTAAGGCTGCCCATTTTCACCTTGTGCTCAAGCTTTTCGAACTTATCGAGCGCCCTGCCGCCGACGCGCTTTGTCGGCGAGGTGGGCGAGGCGAGATCGGGGTGCTCCTCCTCAAGCGTAACAAGCTCGCGGAAGAGCGCGTCGTACTCGTAATCGGAGATCTCGGGGGCGTCGTTTTCATAATAGAGCTTTGAGTTATATTCAAGAGTTTTTGCGAGGTATTCCATCCTCGCTTTTGCTTCTCTTTTTTCCATAGCTTCACCGTCTTTTTGAAATTTAATAGGTATTTATACCTATTTTATCATCAAAAGCGGCGATTGTCAACGATATCGGTCGGCAATATTGGTTTTTTTTCAAAAAAGACTTGAACTTCCCGTCGCTTTATGTATAATTATGTTTGTGAGTTCATTTTAAGGAGTAAAACTATGCCGAATACAACGAAGCTCGGGAAGCTGAAAACCTTCCTTTATCTCAATATCGGCTCGCTTCTCATAGCAGTGGGAATATACTTTTTCAAAGCGCCGAACGGCTTCGCAAGCGGCGGCGTCAGCGGTATTTCCATAATTTTGGCAAAGGTTGCGCCCTATCTATCGCAGTCGGTGTATCTGCTTATTATGAACGTGGTGCTTCTTATTGTGGGCATTTTCGTTCTTGGGCGCGGATGCGGCGTCAAGACTGTTTACTGCACGCTCGCGCTCTCGCTTGAGAACCTTGCGTTCGAATATCTTTTGCCCTTGAGCGCGCCGCTCACCGATTCGCCGCTTCTTGAGATGATATATGCCGTTATGCTGATAGGCATAGGCTCGGCTATCCTCTTTAACTGCGACGCTTCCTCGGGCGGTACTGATATAATTGCACTGATAATCAAAAAGTATACTAATATGGACGTTGGAAAGGCGCTGCTTATAACCGACATATTCATTGCCGCGAGCACCTTTGTGGTTTACGACGTGCGCACGGGTCTTTTCTCGATGTTCTACCTGTTCACCAAGGTCTTCGTGGTTGACGATATAATAGAGTCGCTCAACGTTTGCAAGGCGTTTACCATAATCACCGGCAAGCCGGAAATTATTGAAGAGTTCGTTATGAACGAGATGCACCACGGTGCTACCGTTTACGATGCAAAGGGCGCGTTCTCCGGCGAGGACAGAAAGGTCATTATCACAGTTTGCAAGAGGATGGAAGCGATAAAGCTCAGGCGCAAGGTCAAGGAGCTTGACCCCCACGCATTTATGATAGTCACGTCCTCGAACGAGATTATCGGCAAGGGATTTCAGTCGGTTTAAGTATGATACGTGAAATTTATTCGGGCAAGGTCGGCAAATTCCACTGTCAAGGCATTGCGGTGGACGAGATTGGCGGATACATATACTATTCCTTCACGACCTCACTTGTAAAATGCACCCTTGACGGTACGGTAGTCGGAACGGTTGAGAATATCGCAGGACACCTCGGATGCATTGACTGGAACGAGCGCGAGAGGCGAATTTACGCCTCGCTCGAATACAAAAACGACGCCATCGGAAAAGGAATACTCCGTGGACTCGGTCGCTCGTCAGACGAGCTTGATGTCGGATTTTATATCGCTATTTTTGACGGCGACCTGATAGACCGCATCGGAATGGATGCCGAGCGTGACGGTGTTATGCGAGCTGCCTATCTTTCGACGGTGGTGAGCGACTATTCGGGAAGTTATGTGGTTGAGGGGCGCGAGCTTTTGCATATCCACGGCTGCTCGGGAATTGACGGAATCGCATTTGGACCGGATTTCGGCGCATCGGACGGTCGGGAGTATCTGCACGTCTGCTACGGGATATACTCCGATACAGAGAGGCTCGATAACGACTACCAAGTAATATTGCAATACGAGCCCGACGAGCTCTTGGGAACAGCACTCCCGCTTCTTCAGAAAAATATGCACAAAATAGGGCCGCACGAGCCGAGAAATCGCTATTTTCTCTACACGGGTAACACTTCTTGGGGAATTCAGAACCTTGAATACGACGCTTTCAGCAATAGTTATTTCGCGGCGGTTTATCGCGGAAAGAAGCCGCAGTTTCCGAACTATCCGATGTTCGTAATCGACGCTGTGGCAAGGCCTGTTGTGGCAGAGCTTTCCGGACTTAATATGCGCGGCAAGACTTTGACACTCAAGGACACCGGGCTTTCCTCGGGTGGGATTTCCGGCATGGAATTTTCGCTCGGCAGCACAGGTATTTATTCCTTTGGCAACGGGTATTTCTACTTCTCCGTTCCGAAAAAGGACGAGAACGGATATCAATCCTCGACTGCCAAGCTTTATCGCCTTGACACTGAGGGGAAATGGAGCTTTTATGAGGTATGATAAATATTGAACATAAAAAAAGGGGAACGTTCCCTCTTTTCTTCGAAAAGATCGGCGGCAAAAGGATTGCCGTGTTATCCGACCTGAATACCAATGGGTATGCCGATGAAATGATAGCTAACCTACGCGGCGCAGGCTGTGAGATAGAGGATATATATTTTCCTCTTGCCGACCTCGTGCCCGACGAGCGGGTGACGGGTGAGGCAAAGGCGCGCGCCGCGGACTGCGACTACGTTTTAGCGGTTGGAAGCGGCTCGCTTAACGATACTGCGAAGGCTGCCTCATTTGCACTCGGAATTCCTTGCGGAGTTCTCGCAACAGCGGCGAGTATGGACGGATACTGCTCGGTTGGTGCGGCAATTATGCAAGAGGGCTTTAAGGTCACACTTCAGACGCACACGCCAAGCGACGTTCTCGTTGACCTTGATATAATAAGGAAAGCTCCGCGCGCTATGACTGCTGCAGGATTTGGCGATATTCTCGGAAAATTCACCTGTCTTGCAGATTGGCGACTCTCCGCCGCTATAACCGGCGAGATGGTTGACGAGGAAGCGTATGCTTTGATGGAAGAGGCGCGCGGCGACTGCTTTGCGGCATACGGGGGGCTACTACACGGCGAGGGCGACGCCACCGACAAGCTGATGAGGGCGCTTATCACCGCAGGTCTTGCTATGGCAAAATGCAAAAACTCCCGCCCCGCAAGCGGCGGCGAGCATCATATTTCACACTATCTTGAGATGGATTTCGTAAGACGCGGACTTGCAGTTCCCTTGCACGGCTTTAAGGTCGGTATCGGAACTCTCGTTTGCTTGGAGCTATACAGGTTTATTGCAGAGTGTGATGTCGACTTTTACGGCAAGGGTGAGCTTTTGCGAATTGCAAGAACACTTCCCGATCCAAGCGAGCTCGCAAAAATGCTCGCATCGCTCGGCTGCCCGACGCGCTTTAGCGAAATCGGGGTTTCAAGAGAACTGTTCGAGCAAGCCTTGCTTAATGCGCACACGGTACGCGACAGATTCACCGTACTGACGCTTTCGAACAGACTCTCGCTTACCGAGCACGCACTGCCGATTTTGGCTGAAAGATATTATTGACTTTAGTATATGAAAAAAGCGAAGGAATCGTAAACTGATTCCTTCGCTTTTTTCGGTTTAGGCTTCGAAGCCGATGAGCACGCCGCCGCGCTCGGCATAGAAGCTGCAGAGTCCGCCGCATTTCGCGATAGCGACGCTCGCTTTTTCGTAAAGCGACTGCACTATCGATTTTATCTCAAGCGCGACATCCTCATTGAAGCAATGGGCTATTCTCATTTTGCCGCCCTTATAGCCGAGCGACTTTAAGCGCTCGATTATCTTTTGGACTGTGGCGCGCCTGCCGCGCGGCTTATCAAGGGGCTCTATCTCACCCTTGTCGCTCGCCTTTGCTACGACGCGGATGTTAAGAAGACCTGCAAATTTTGCTACGAGGCGGCTGACTCTGCCGTTGTTGGCAAGGTTGTTCATCGACTCGAGCATAAAGATAAGTCCCGTCGTTTTCTTATACTCCATAATTTCCGCCGATATTTCGTCGAAGGTCTTGCCCGCGTTCATAAGTGCGACTATCTTTTCCATTATAAGAACCATCTCGGGTCCTGTGGAAAGCGAGTCTATCATACAGACGCGGCGGTCGGGATATTTTTCCATATAGAGCTTTGCGGCGGTGTTCGCCGAATTGAAGCTACCGGAGAGCGAGCTCGTTATTGTGACGCAGAATATCTCCTCTTCGTCGCCAAAGGCGCGAATCCACTCGTCAGGGTTCGGGCAGGAGGTGGTCGACCTACCTTTATAGGTTGCGAGGTAGTCGACCATCTCCCTAACGTCGAGCGACTCGTCGTCCACAAACTCCCTGTCAGCCGTGATTATTTTGAGCGGTGCGCTGGCAAAGCTTGCACCGTCGAGGGTCAGAATATCCGCTGAAGAATCGGTTACAATTTTCATTTTTCCTCATCCTTTCTGAGTAATCAAAGTATGTTTTCTATTGCTTCTTCGATACCTTTTTCGTCGGATACTCCTGAAAGGTCAACGACCTTGAGCGACTGGAATTTGGATTCAAGCAGCGAATAGAGCTTGCCTGTGAGCGCGACAGATTCGGCGCTCTTCGCCTCGCGCTTTACGAGGACGATATTTTCTGTGGGGTATGCCCGACTTATCAGGAGAACGAAGCGCTCAACGTAGTCAAAGAGCTCCTCGTCCGAAAGGGTGGTCGGGTCGAAGGGTGTGGCTGTAAGGTCACCTGCAAGTCCGCGCTCGCAAAGGGCGGCGTAGGCTTCGCGCGAGAGGTTGAAGCTCACGCCTTCACCCTTCAAAGTGACGAGCTCGTCGAGCGAGGGGACAAGGTCTATAAGGAGAAGCTCGCGGGCGGTTTTCTTCTTTGAAAGAAGCTCCGAGTAGTTCTTGGCGATATCCGCGGATACGGGCTCGTAGTGGGGCAAGCGAAGCTTGTCGGCAAGGTATGCCGGCACGTCGCCCGTCACCGAGAAGAGCGAGAGATTTTCAAAGGTGCGAGATACGGTATAGCCGTGCCTGTTTCGATAGAGCTCGGCGATATCGGGAGCGCCGATAAAGGACATTACTGCCCTCTCCTGACCGTAGACGTCGTAGCGGCGGTTGAATGCGCCGACGTCATAGCGGCGACGCTTGAAGTCGCGGATAGCCTTAAGAATGGTTTTTATCTTGAGCTTTCTGTGCGCGCCTCTGCCGAGTGCTATCTTAATGCAGTCGCGCTTATAGCGCTTGATATTGTCCTTGAGGGCTTCCTTGCCCGTGTAGGTTTCGGTGTTGGTAAGGGTGTTTCTTACCATATAATAATACATTTTGATTCTGCCGGGGGCTACCTCGTTCATCAGATTGAGGTTGGACTTTATCTCACGCATATGATAGACCTTACTGTCACCGACGATGTACGCCGCGCCGTATCTGCCGATAACGCGCATTGTGTACTCGGTGTCGTCACCCCAGATAAAGTAGTCCTTAAGAGGCAGGCCGCACTTGTCTATCGCACAGCGGTTGATAAGCAGTGATACGAAGGTGGCGTGAGCCAGACGAACCATTTTATTGTTCAGGTTCTCGTACCAAAATCTGTATCCGTTAGTAGCGTAGCGGCTTATCTCGGGGGAGTTCATTGCGGTTTCGTCCTTGGAATAGACGCAGCTGGCAAGGAAGCTCGCGGTCTTTACCTTCCCCTTCGCGTTGACAAGTGCCTTAAGCGCGCCGCCGGTGGGAATGACGTCATCGTCCATTATCCATATCCAATCGTAGCCTGCCTCGTAGGCGAGCTTCATACCGTAATAAAAGCCGCCAGAGCCGCCAAGGTTGGCACCCGTGTTAAAATATTTGACTCGCTCGGAGAGGTAGGGGGCGATATATTCTGCCGTTCCGTCGGTGCTCGCGTTATCGATTAAGAGGATGTCGTACTTCTTATAGGTTTGGTCAAGGAGCGCTTCGATACATTGAGCGAGGAGGACCTTTCTATTGTAGGTAACGACTACCGCACATATTCTATCGCTCATTTTCTCTCTCCTTCCAAAAGCTCGTTGTAAAGGGCGTGTACCGAGTCTGCATTAGACTCTGCCGAATAGCGAGAGAGTGCGTGCTCTCTGCCGCGTGCGGCAAGCTCCTTGGCAGCCGACCTATCGTTTATTGCGGATTCTATCTTATCTGCGAGAGCGGAAATGTCGCCAAGCTCGAAGAGCATGCCGTATTTTTCCGAATCGAGTATTTCCTTTGTTCCCGCAGTGTTCGCGCCTATCACGAGGCAGCCCGAAAGCATTGCCTCAACGGTGATTCTGCCGAACGCCTCGGAGCGCGAGCCGACGAACATAATATCGGAGTTGCGGTAGAACTCTTCAACGTGGCTCTGCCTGCCGAGGAAGTTGACCTTGTCGGCGAGTCTGTTCTCTTGTATAAGAGCGGTTATTTCGGGTCTGTAATAAAGCGGCAGATTACCGATAAGGTCAACCGAGAATTTATCGAAGCCGCGGCGCAAAAGCTCGCCGAGAGCCTTGACGAGAAGGTACTGTCCCTTGTACTCCGCTATCTCGCCGACACAGATGAATTTAACCTCTTCGTCGTCAAGGACAGTCTTATCGGGAGCGTAGTAGACCTTCGGGTCTATGCCGTTGTAGATACGGGTGACTCTGTCACCGAAGAGAGCCTTATACTTCTCTTCGATACTGTCGGATATGGCAACAATTTTCGTTGCTTTTGCCATAAGCGAATGAGCGTATTTCTTATCGACGAAGCATCTGTGCTGGTCTTCCTCGAGGAATTCGCGCACGTGCCAAACGAGAGGCACGTTCATAGAATACGCCGCCTCGGCTATTGCGTAGTGGTAGGAGGTGTTTATATGAACGAGGTCGTATTTGCCCTCCGCAAGAATGCGGCGGTATTCGCGGGCGGCGCGCTTGTTGGCGCGCTTCATAAGGCGGGATTTCGCCTTGATATTCCGCGGATGCTCGTCCATATCGACTATCCAGTCCTCACTCTCGACGGTGAGATATTTGAGGTTGCTTTCAACTAAAAGCGAAACCCCGTCGCCGCGCTTGGGGAGAAGGATTGTCGGGTCGATGCCGTGACGGTCGCGAAGGAGGGTTGCTAAGGTTACCATACTCCTGAATGCGCCGGAGGTCTTGGAGTTATCCGACGCGGCAAAGAGCACTCGCTTGCCGCTCGTCTGCTTTTCAAGCCCGAGATAGTCACACCAATAGTCGAGATTCTGGACGGTGTTTATCTTGTTTCGGTAGTCGAGCATTGCGTGGCGAAGCTTCTTCTCTATTGCGCGCTTGGTTTTGAAGTATTTTATCAGGCACTTCAGAAGAAGGAAGATGTTTTTCTTGTAGGTGATGCACATTCCTTCCTTTGCGTCAAGCACCGTTATGCGCCTTGCCTTCGTAGCGTCGGTCGCGCTGTTATCGCCGTATATCACCGCCTCGCGCTTCTTCGGCTTGAAGAGAAGCTTCAGAAGAGTGACGGTCTTGAATCTCTTGCCGTAGCCGTCCTTGAGCGAGGTCATAGCGCGACGGCGAACCGAGTCGTCTGCCTTCACCCACTTGACGTTAGAGTAGAGGCTTGCGTGCTTTTTCGAGGTGTCGAGCGACTTGAAATAGTCAAAGCCGCGGCAGAAATCAAGGATTCCGTCAAAGGCGTTTATCGCTCTTGCGTAGTGGTGCTTGAATATCTCGACGGTAAAGGAGTTGAGGTATATATGCGCCATACGCATAATGCTCTCCGGCTGAACGCTTGCGAGCATTATGAGCTTGTTTCTTATGTCGTAATAGTCGTTCTTCGGATTGATAAGTCCTTTTTTGTAAAGATGCCAGACGTTGATGCCGTTCATCGAAAGGACGGGGAGCTTATTGCGCAGACCGAACTCAACGTCGTCCATATGGAAGAATATCGGAAGGGGGAGATTGTTCTCACGCACGACGCTGTAAGGCACGCAGCAGTAGCACCAGGCGTTGTAGTTTACGTCCCTTTCCTTTTCGTTGAGGACTATATTGATATCGTTTGTGAGGTCGACGTCGCGCAGATGGAAGTTGAAGCCGATTCTATCCCATTTCGCGCCGTTTTCAAATTGGAGGGAGCGCTTATCGGTCGAGAACATTGCGCCGCCGATAACGCTCTCGCGGTGCTCATCCTTGAGAAGCTGCAGGAGGATAAAGTTCTTTTCCACCGCCCTGACGTCAAGGACGATATCGTCGTCCATAAAGATAAAGTTGGTGTAGGCTCTGCCGCCCCTCATCGACTCGATAAGAGTTCTCGTAAAGCCGCCTGCTCCGCCGTAGTTCTTGTTATAGACTACGCTGATATTCTCGTTCGTAAGCGCTCCGATATCAAGGGTCGAGCCGTTGTCGGACACGTAGACGTGAGCGTGGCTGTAGAGCGGCGAGGCGGGATTTTTTATTGCCTCGTCGAGCCTTTTGAGGTTGGATATAACGTATTCCTCGCGCCTGAAGGTGCATATGCCGATGGCAAGCTCAACGGGATTAAGAAGCGCTGTGTCAACCTCGCTTTCGTATTCGTGGCCGTAGAACACGCATCCGTCCGACGCGGCGGTAAGCTCGAAATAAAGAATTCCCTCACCCTCGAGTCGACAATCGACCTTATAGGCCGTGTCGGCATCAGCACTTATATCCTTGCGCATAATGCAGTCGCGCGCGACCTTGCCGTCCTTTTCGGTCATCATATAAAGGCGAAGCTCAAAGTCGCCCGAGAGCCGAAGCGCGAGCGTAAGGTTGTCTATTACCGTATAGTTCACCCATTTTTCAAGCGAGAAGCTGTTGAAATAGGTGGACGTGGAAAGTCTGCCGCCGGATTTGAAGGTTATACTGCCATCGGGCGCGAGAGTGTATCCCGTACCCTTAAAGTACATCTCGCCGACGGGGCATATTTCCTCGGTCGGAAACAAGGTTCTTGACAGAATCATAAAAATCTCCTCATTGCATTTCGTGATGGGGTCATAGTTATTCACAGTAATTATAACACATTCGCGCGCAAAATTCAAGGGGGGAGTTTAGAATGTTTACTTTTAAGACACGAACTTGTGCGTTCCGCTTGCAAAACCCGAGTTTTTGTGGTATAATACTTAAAAAGCAGAGCGTTTTGGCGGTAGGATAACGAATTATCTGCCATAACGCAAATAATTGTTTACAAATGGAGGGCGTATGCTCCGTATTCAACAGTTGAACGTAACACCCTTGATATCGGGTATTGACGAGGCTTATTTCCGCGGCGGACAAGTGCTGGACGGCAAGGTTTTTGCAAACGCGGGCGAGCGAGTGTCGTTCGACACCTATTTCAACTCCTTTTCCTACACGAAATACAGACGTTACACGAGGGTCGACACCGTTTATCTTTCATTAGATATTGAAGGGGAGGCGCGGGTGCTTCTCTGCACCTTTGACGGTGAGGGGGAGGAGATAATAGACGAAAAACTCTGCACGGGGGGTACTGTTACCCTTTCCGCAGACCTTTCCGCGCTTCCAGAGCTCGGAATACTCTACCCTGTAATTATACCGACGGGCGAGGTATTTATTCGCGGTGGCGAGTATTCGGCAGCCGTCACGCCAAGCGACGTAAACGTCGCCATAGCGATATGCACCTATCGCCGCGAGGACGCTGTCAGACACAATCTCGAAATTCTCTCAGGCTACGAGTTTTCAATAATTTCTCGCGTTATCGTGGTTGATAACGGCAATACGCTCACACCCTCCGACACAGAGTCGGATTTCATAAAGCTTTATCCCAACAAAAACTACGGTGGAAGCGCCGGCTTCACGAGAGGAATTATGGAGGCCTATCGCGCAAGCTTTACGCACGTTATCCTTATGGACGACGACGTTATCATTTACCCAGAGGCGCTTGAGCGGATGAGCGTTTTCACCTCTATTCTCAAGGACGAGTACAAGAATGCGCACTTAAGCGCGGCTATGCTCTCCTCTACCAAGCCGTACTATCAGCACGAGATGGGCGCGCGTTGGGATGGACAGAGGATTAAGAGCTTCAAGAATGCGCTGGATATTCGCGAGCGTGCCACGCTTATTGAGAATATGCGCGACGAGCCGCTTGAGTACGGTGCATGGTGGTGCTTCTGCCTGCCGCTCTCGGACGTAGACGAGTTTGGTCTTCCCCTGCCCCTATTTATTAAGTTTGACGACGTGGAATACGGCACCCGTTGCACGAAAAATGCTCCGATAGTTACCCTGAACGGCGTTGCGGTATCTCACGAGGATTTCGACAGAAAGTACGGAATCTACCTTGAATATTATAACGTGCGCAATCAGCTCATCACACTCTCCCTTCGCAAAAGATACACGGCGCTCGGCTGCACATTCAGGCTTGCCAAGGCTACCGCAAAGAATCTATTTTTGTACAGATATTCGGCGATGGAGCCCATCTTCCGCGCATTCGGTGATTTTCTCTTGGGCGCGGATTATCTGATGAGTACCGATGCAGAGGAGCTTAACCGCTCGCTTATAGCAAGCAACCCGAAGGCGCTTTCTCTTTCGGATGTCCCCGGTTGGGAGGCGGGAATGAAGGAGAGCTTCACACCACACGGTGCGTCAATTTTCAAGAAGGCGGCAATAATACTCACCCTCGGCGGTCACCTTATTCCGTCGTTTATGTGCAAAAGGCGGGTTGCGGCATTCCCCCTGCCCGATGCGAAGTTCGGATACTCATTCGGTCATCTTCGTACTATTCAATATCAGCTCGGCTCGGATACCGGATACGAATTCAATCGCAGCGTTAAGAGCTTCTTCAAGTGCCTTGGCGCATGCATTTCCCTTTCCTTTAAGATTCTTTTCAAGTTTGGAAAAGCAAAGAGAAGCTTCAAGACGGCAGAGGCAAGGCTTACCTCCTTTGAATTCTGGGATGAGTTTTTATCACTAAAATAAACCTTCATTTTTTAATGAAAAGAGCTAAAGCGCTGATGGCGCTTTAGCTCTTTTTTTCTTAAAATTCACTGTCGGGAAGAGTTTTCATCCACTCGTCAGCCTGCGCCGTCCATTCCTGCGAAAGCGGCTGGACATAACCGGGGTTGCCGCACTCGGTTATCTCGTTAGCAAGGCCTATTCCGTGAGGTCCGTAGGGGAATATCGAGAGGCGATAAGGAACTTTTGCATTATTAAGCGCGAGCGCCATACGCAGAGAGCCCTCTACGGGAACTACGGTATCCTCGACCGTATGCCAAACGAACATAGGCGAGCTATCCGACTTGACCGTGCGGTCAAGGGCGTATCTGTTTATCTCCTCCTCGGTGTACTCGCCGCTCGGTCTGCCGAGAAGATTTTTGAACGAGCCCTGGTGAGTTGCACCCGTCATTACGGTTACGGGATAAGAGAGGATTGCGCCCGTCGGGCGAACCTTTATGTAGTCGTCGCCAAAGGCTTCCTTGACCTCGGGATAGTCGTACATCGTGGCGATTGAGCCGCAAAGATGCCCGCCTGCCGAAAAGCCTACCGCAAATACGCGACGGGGGTCGATACCAAATTCCTCTGCGTGATTTCTGATGTACACCATTGCCGCGCCTGCGTCAAGCAGCTGCTTCGGAAAAACGTCGTCCACCCTTCCAACTCTGTAATTAAGAACGAAGGCGTTATAGCCCTTTGCAAAGAAATCGAGCGCTATCGGCTCTCCCTCTCTGTCACCGCACACGACACAGTAGCCGCCGCCGGGGATAACGAGCATCGCAGGGCGGATTGCCTTTGAGTCCGCAATATAGGTATCGATATACGACCTTTCTTGGTCGTTAAGATATATTCTTTCGTGCTTCATAAAGTCACTCCTTAAAGTTAATTTACTTTCATATCCTCGTTACGTTTTCATATACTTCCGACTTACCGTTATATATGACCGTCAGAGTTACGGGCTTGTCGGAGGTGAGGTGAATAACGGGTTTTTCATCCTTCGAATTTCTCTTTTCGCAGATGATATCGACCGTTGCATCCCCCAAGGGATACTGTCTGATTCCGTGCTCATCCGTCAGATTCACCTGCCATACGAGCTTTTTGTTTTGCGCATCGGGGTGAATACCGAAAACGTACTCAAACAAAGCCGCAATCGAGGAAAGCCCCGTCCAACCAACGAAATTAGCCTTTGCGGGATTGCCGCGCTCTGCTGATTCGGGGGCGTAATTTTCATAAACCGTTCCCGTTTCCTCGAACACCTTGACTACGTTATCAAGGTGCTCGCTTGCTATTTCAAAGGCAAGCCTATCGTAGCCATATTTGTTCAAGCCGCAAAGCACCATATAGTTCGTCGGCGCCCAGACAGCGCCCTTCCAATATCCGCCTGTGGCGTTATATTCGGGATGATCGGCAGACAGGGTGGGAACTCGGTTCGGGCGCTTGAACTCCCGCTCGTTATCGAGATGCGCGACGAATTTATCAATTCTCTCTTCCGGTACAATCCCTGCAAGCAAAGTCCAATAAGAGCCGACGGTCTTAACACCGCTCAGTGTGCCATCTCTTCTTTTATCGTAATAAAATGCGGTTTTCTCATCCCACATTTTTTCGTTGATTACCTGTCGCAAAAGCTCCATTTCCTCGCGGTAGGACTCTGCCTCCGACTCCCTTCCGAGAACGGCTGCCATTTTCGTCAGAATATCCGCGCTTAGATACTGCTGTGCGCAGGTGTCAATCCAAGACATAAATCCGTGGCTTACGTGGACGTTGTATATAGCCTCCTGGCGCGGTGAGTTATCCATACCGCAAGCCAACCCCGAGCTCCAATACGTGCCGTCCTGCCAGGAGCGGTTCAAGCGCAGCCAATTGTGGTAAGCGCAAAGGGGGTCGAACACTCTCGACAAGCGCTCCTTATCACCCGTTGAAAGATAATACTCCCACTCCGACCAAGGCATAATATTCGGTCCTGTGGAAACCGGATCGTCACGGGTAAAGCGATCACCGTAAACATTCTCCTTGAGCTGACGGGTTATGAAGCCGTCCCTGTTTTGATGGGCATAGAAATTATCCAGCGTTCTTTGGAAATCAAAATATCTGCTGGCATATTTTCCGAACATCAATATAAACGAGGAGTCCCACATAAAGAGGTCGCCGTTAAACGCAGTATCGATAAAGTTGGAAACGTAGCCTGCCTCCGCCTTTCCTACGCGCAGATTGCCCCAGCCTATCTCCCAGGTCTTAAAGTAGCAATCAATAACGTCCTCTCGCCCCTCCCAAACGGGAATGGGCAATTTATCCTTGACGGACTCATACGTCGGTATCTCTGTAAAGTCCGCGCTCATCGTCAGAAAAACGTTTCTTTGCGCGTGAGCGTCGTTCGCCGCATACGTATTATCCCTTGCGTCAAAATAAAGAGCGCCCATAATTATCTCCCTCATTCCTATAAGCATTGCTACGGGGATATTGTATCACAAACCGCGACTCTTTGCAAGTGAATTCGCCGAAAAACCAAAACGATTTGCACCTTGTTCGTTTTTTGCAAGGTTTTTCTGAAAAAATCGCAATTGACAGGCAAAAAGTTTCATGTTAGAATATGGGTGTCTTAAAAAGATATTCCGAAGCGGAGATGGGAAAATGACAAAAAATGAGCTGAAGGCAAGGGTCGCCGAAATAATCGATGCTCGAGCCGAGGATATATACTCCATAGGCGAAAAAATACTTAACGCGCCTGAGATGGGCTACAAGGAGCACCAAACGGCAGAGCTCGTTTGCTCCGAGCTCGCGCGGCTCGGTATTCCTTATAAGTCGGGGCTTGCCATCACGGGAGTTAAAGGCAACCTTTCGGGCAGGCAATCACTTGCAAGAGTCGCCATTATGGGAGAGCTTGACGCTGTCATCTGCTCCCTTCACCCGAAAGCCGACTGTGTGAGCGGTGCGGCACACGCCTGCGGTCATAACGTGCAGATAGCGGTAATGCTCGGCACTGCTATGGCGCTTTCCGAGATTGCGCCGATGCTTGACGGCGACGTTTGCTTTTTCGCCACGCCTGCAGAGGAGTACGCCGAGATAGGCTTCCGCGAGAAGCTTCGCGAGAACGGAGACGTTGAGTTCTTTGGAGGCAAGCAGGAGCTTATCAGACTCGGCGAGTTTGATGACGTCGATATTGCTATGATGGTGCACGCAAGCGATGCATCTCCCGAACGAGAGGCGTTCCTTGACGGAGGAAGCCTTGGCTTCATTGCAAAGACGATAGATTTCATTGGCAAAGCCGCTCACGCAGGCGGCGCACCCCACGAGGGCATTAACGCTCTGAACGCAGCAACGATAGCTATGAGCTGCATCAACGCGCAAAGAGAAACCTTCCGCGACGAAGATAAAATACGCGTTCATCCCATTATCACAAACGGCGGTGAGCTGGTCAACGTGGTGCCGGCAAAGGTTACGATGGAAACCTACGTTCGAGGCGCGAGCCTTGCAGCTATCAATGACGCGGCAGGAAAGGTTGACAGAGCCGTAACGGGTGCGTCCTACGCAATCGGCGCAAGCTGCGACATAAAGAACTACAAGGGCTATCTCCCCCTGAATCAATCGGATGAGTTGGGGAAGCTCTTCGAATCAAACATCACCTCGCTTCCCTATGGAGCGAGGATACGACGCGGAGTTGACCTCGGCGGCTCGACCGACGCAGGCGACCTCTCGCATCTTATACCAACCATTCATCCAATGCTCGGCGGATATATTGGATGCGGACACTCTGCGGAGTTTGGCGTTCACGACAAGGAATTTGCCTATCTCGGCGCAGCTAAGGCGCTGGCAATGACGGTAGTCGACCTGCTCGCCGACGGAGCCGACGAGGCGCTGCGCATCAAGTCGAGCTTCACGCCGAGGCTGACGAAGGACGAATATCTTAAATTTTAGTATACAAAGGAGCAAAGCCGTGTGGACCGAAGATAAGCTTAACGAACTACTTACCACTCCTTCGAAAAGGCTCGTGGAGGATATTGCAAAAATCCAAGGCGATATTATGATACTTGGAGCGGGAGGCAAGATGGGGCCTACCCTTTCCATACTTGCAAAAAACGCTGCAAAAGCCGCCGGAATTGACAAAAGGGTGATAGCCGTGTCGCGTTTTAGCGACCCGATAGCACTCGAGCTCTTGAAGGCAAACGGAGTTGAAACCATAAGTGCAGACCTGCTTGACCAAGATTGCCTTGAGGCGCTACCGGAAGTTGAAAACATCATTTATATGGCCGGACGAAAGTTCGGAACGGACGGCGCGGAATATCTCACCTGGGCGATGAACTCCACTCTTCCCGCCTTCGTTGCATACAAGTTCAAAAGATCAAATATAGTCGTTTTCTCCTCGGGCAATATTTACCCGATAGTGCCGCTTTCCTCCGGCGGAAGCAGCGAGGACGACAAGGTCGCACCCATTGGCGAATACCCGATGAGCACCCTTGCAAGAGAGCGCGCCTTTGAGTACGCATCGCACAAGTACGGCACTCGCGTGTTTATCTACCGACTTAATTTTGCAGTCGATCTCCGTTACGGAGTTCTCTTTGACTGCGCAAAGAAAATAATTGACGGAACGCCCATATCTCTCGCCACCCCCTGCTTCAACTTTATCTGGCAAGGCACGGCAAACGAAATTGCCATCAGGGGACTTCTGCACGCATCATCCCCTATGTGCGTGATGAACGTAACAGGACCAGAAACCGTATCTATCAAGCGCGCATCCGAGAAGCTCGGCAAATACCTTGGCAAGACGCCAATATTCGAGGATGAGGCAGGTAACACCGCATATCTTAACGACTCCTCGCGCGCCATGGAGCTTTTTGGATATCCCGACATTTCGGCAGAAACGCTCATAAGATGGCAGGCAGAATATATCCTCGACGGTGCGAGAACGCTCGACAAGCCCACGCATTTTGAAGAAAGAAAAGGAAGTTACTGAAATGACAAGACAGGAAATAGCACTCCAAAAACTTCACACGGGTACGGTGATACCCGCAAATCCGCTCGCTCTTGACGAAAACCGAAGCTTTGACGAAAGACGGCAAAGAGCGGTTGTCAGGTACTATCTTGACGCCGGTGTCGGCGGTCTTGCTGTTGCCGTTCACACCACGCAATTTGAGATACGTGACCCTAAGCATAACCTTCTTGAAAGGGTGCTCCGCGTTGCAAAGGACGAGGCTGACAAATTTGAAAAACGGACGGGCGAGGTCGTCGTTATGGTTGCAGGTGCTTGCGGTCCGACTGCGCAGGCAGTCAAGGAGGCAGCTCTTGCAAAATCGCTCGGCTACGACGCAGTCCTTCTCTCCCCCGGCGGATTGAATCATCTTACAGAAGACGAGATGGTCGAGCGCACTCGCGCGGTTGCGGCTATTATACCGGTTATCGGATTCTATCTTCAAGTTGCGGTTGGCGGCCGCGCCTTCTCATACAACTATTGGGAACGCGTCTGCGATATTGACAACGTAGTCGCTATCAAGGCAGCGCCATTCAACAGATACTATACCCTTGATGTCGTTCGCGCGGCGGCACTTTCAAGACGCGCTGACGAGATAGCTCTCTATACCGGAAACGACGATAATATCGTTCACGACCTTATCTCAAGCTACAAGTTTACCAAGGACGGCAAGACGTACGAAAAACGCTTCGTCGGCGGTCTTCTCGGACATTGGTCGGTTTGGACAAAAACGGCGGTTGAGCTCTTCGAAAGGTGCAAGGATATTAAAAATAGCAGCTCCGTCCCCTATGAAATCCTTACCCTCGCAAACGAGGTAACCGACACAAACGCCGCTTTCTTCGACACTGCGAACGGATTTGCAGGCTGCATTGCCGGGCTTCACGAGGTGCTTCGTCGCCAAGGACTCTTCCGCGGCACTTGGTGCTTGAACCCCGACGAGAAAATGTCCGACGGTCAGCTTGAAGAGATCGACAGAGTCTACAAGGCGTATCCCCATCTCAATGACGACGAGTTTGTCAAGGCAAATCTTGAAAAGTGGCTCGCAGACTGATAAAAATTTAACGCCCCGATTTTCGCATCGGGGCGTTTTTTATACACGTTTTTATCTTAAAGACAGGTGAAGTACTCGATAGCTCCTTCGTTTTCTATCTCGTCCTCGTAAAGACCTTCGGTGCGAAGATTCTTGATAGTTCCGCAGTTTTTGAACTTGGAGCAGGGTGCGCCCGTGCCGTTTTCAAGCGTAAGATCGCTTACAATCAAATTATCCACCAAAGCGCCATCGTCCACCTTCACGGTTTCGATGGGGTTTTCGAGCTCTCTGCGATGAAGGTGATTTATGCTGAGCTGCTTTACGTGAGTTCCCTTTTGAATCCATATGAGCGGGAAATGATAGCTCTTATTTCCCATATGCGCCTCCTGAATCGGCAGGCGCTCCGACTTTGATGCGTGTATATTTTCAAGAGATATCGAGTCGAAGCAGCCGGTGGTTTCTCCGGGATAGAACTTGGTAAAGCCTATGCAGTACTGATAATAGGTTCCGTATACGTTTGAAATAACGATATGATTGATATTTTGCTGAACCGTCAGAAGCCTTGCCGCACTGTGACAGTTTTCGGCAAAGATGCCGTCTATCTCTATATTGGTAATATCACCGCCCGAGCCCTCGTACGCATTCAGAGCAACGAGGTCGTCGTAGCACGCGCCCTTGAGATTCCTTATAACTCCGAAATGGCAATTGCCGTTCAGGTGCACACCGTCCATATTAGACGCGATAGGATTGCCGAAGTTAAAGTCAAAGGTGATGTTTTCGACCGTGAAATAGGAGGCGGTATCAAGCGTAATGGCGAAATTGGAAGGATCTTTAATAGTCATATTGGCGATCCTGAAATTGCGCACGTTATAAAATAGCATCATATATCCGAGGTAATTGCGCTCGTCAATCTTACGGGTGTAAATCGGGTTGGGGTCTTGGTTCATATTGTTGAAATTCCAAATTCCGCCCTCTATCTCAAAGTCGTGGCAGGTGTCCTCGGCGTCGGGCGAGAACAGATCGCAAAACTTCCAAAACTCCTTATGCGAGCCCGTTAAAAACTCGCGGAGTCTCATTTCGGGCTTCGACACCATTTTGTTTTGAAGCATAAAGCAATTCGAGCCGTCGGCAAGCTTAATTTCGGCAAATCGCGGCAATTTCAGCTTGAAATTCGAGGGAATTTCAAGCGGTCTTGAAATCAAATAAAGCTTTTGCGGCACGGGCAAGGTGACCTCGCATACGCCGCTGTCAATAAGTTCCTGTATTGCATCGGTATCGTCGTGAATACCGTCGCCGTAAAGAGTGTATTTCGCCATTTTTTCTTCTCCTCTGTGAAAGGTATTTTGGTTAAGCTCATTATACCACGCGCCGCTTTGTGTGTCAACAGAAAATGTGAAAACTATCACAATATCGCTCGCGCGGTGATTCCTGATTTCAATGCTTTGCCTTGGCAGGTCGATTCAGAGGTCAACTGACAGCTCTTGCAAATCGCGTTTTATCGCCGCGTGCAATCGTGCCCTCATATCCATAACCTCGTCATAACGCTCTTTACCATATTTCTTTACGGTGGATATGGTTGCATCCGATAAAATTATCACATACAAGCCCGAGCGATAATCGACAAACACCGATTGCCCTGTGTGTCCGCAATGCCCGATTGCGCCTTTCGAAAAGAGTCCTCCGGCTTGCTTGTATCGGTCATCTACGTACAAAAAACCGAGTCCGCGAGATCCGCTCATTCCCGCAGTATAATTCCGAACAGCCGACAAAAACGTTTCTTCTCCGAACAAGGGCTTGCCTCTGTTTTGAATAAGCTGCACGTATTTCGTAATGTCAGAAAGGGTTGAAAAGAGTCCTGCATTTCCCGCAACGCCACCAAGGAATTGACAGTTATAATCATTTACCGTGCCGCGCTTTTCTTCATCGAGATTGGAATTGACTACATCTTTTCTGTTTTTCGGCAAAAACAACGTATTCTCAAGTCCGAGCGGCTCTGCGACCATTTCTTCAAAGCATTGATCGAGCTGCTTTTCAAATACCTTTTCAAGTATTTTTCCAAGCAAAATAAATCCCGGACAGCTATACAGCACGTCTGTGCCTATCGGAATATCCGTTTGAATAGCAAGTATCTTTTCGGCAATATTGTCATATGAATTACCCTCACACTTCAACGACTTGTGCCCAATTCCTATCGTGTGTGTCAGCAAATTCTTTATTGTCAGGGGTTTATCGGTTGGATAAAACTTGTCAACAGCATCGTTCAGCTGAAGCAAGCCTCTATCGATCGCGATCATGGCAAGCGAAGTCGTCGCCATAATCTTTGTAACAGAAGCCATATCGAAAAGAGATGCTTCACAAGCATTTCGAAAAGCATCGTGAATAACCTCGCCTTTCCTTCCTACGCGAACAACGATGTGTTGCACAGTGCCGCTTCCTATAAGCTCGTCAATCGTTTTATTAAGGTTGATCATAATTAATACCACCGCCTCTCTTGGATTATTATAGCATATTATATCACATTATCGGCAAAAAGCAAAGATGTTATCAAAAATAATCATTAAAAGCAAAGAAAAAAGGCAGCCGAATTCGACTGCCAAATCATTATTTCAAATCTGCCGCTTTGAAGGTGGTGTAACCCTCGTAGTAGTAGCTATGGTCAATTCCTTTCATAAACACCTGTCTGTCGTTTACCTTGTCTGTCAGGGCATTTTTTAGGAGGTGCTTGATTTCAATATCCTTGATAGGACTTCTTTCCATAGCAAGAAGGTAATCATCTTTATCCACAAGACTCCAGTCCACAACCATTCCAATCTCGCTTTTTAAGATATAGTCAAGCCAAATTCGAGTCGAACGACCGTTTCCCTCTCTAAAGGGGTGAGCCACGTTCATTTCAACGTATTTTTCAACGATTTGGTCAAAGGTGCTTTGCGGCATCTTCTCAATACTGTCAAGCGCAGAAGAAAGATACATCAAAGGGGCAAATCTGAAATTGCCTTTTGCAATATTGACAGTGCGAATTCTCCCGGCGAATTCGTATATATCCGAAAAGAGAAAGGCATGTATTTTAGAAAGAGCATCAAACGTTCCCGGGTTAAGAGAAGAAAGAAAATTAGTTTCAAAAAGCTCTATTGCGCGTATTTTGCTTATTCTTTCTTCTTCGCGGGCAAGCTCCGCAGAATCGGTTATTCCAAGTTTGTTTTCAAGCGCCATATTTTCCCCTTTCTCAAATATATATCTACTGACATTGTACCACAAATTATGATTTATTTCAAGTGTGTAATGATAAATAAATCGTTTTGGATAAATAAATCGTTTTGGGGGTACAAACAAACTGCTTTACGCGGATTTTACAGTTAAAAATATGGACTTGCGGAGCAGGTTCGCTGTGAGGATGGGATAGCAAAAGAGCCTGCCGCAAATGCAGGTTCTCATAAGGATATTAAGTTAAATCCAAGAGAAAATGCCGATTGAGAGTGGCTAAACCAAGAAAATCCAACATGGACACAAAGTCTGTGTTGGATTTTTCGTTTATGCTTTCGCTCCCCAAAATTTACGCCGCAATAAACAAAGAATAGACTTACGAAAAAAGTTGGATTTATTTTCGAAAAAGTGCTGGACTTCCTTTCTCTTCTGTGGTATTTTGTTGTGCTAACAGGAGGTGCAACCTATGAAAAGTATGATAAACGAACTGTGGCACGGAAACATAATTCCTCAAGAGGACAGTAGAAACAACTCAAAGGAGATGAAGGAGCTACTCGGATACATGGCAAGGCATCACGAGGACTTGGCAAA
>JAFTSQ010000023.1 GCA_017467205.1 Clostridia bacterium
CCTCTCAGGGCTCGGTTTGCGGCTCAACCCTTGCGCTTATGGACGCAGGCGTTCCGATCAAAGCTCCCGTTGCAGGTATCTCCTGCGGACTTATCACCGCAGAGGACGGAAGCTGGGATACTATGATAGACATTCAGGGTCGTGAGGACTTCTACGGCGATATGGACTTCAAGGTAGCAGGTACTCACAAGGGTATCACCTCTATCCAGATGGACCTTAAGATTGACGGTCTTACTCCCGAGATAATCAAGAGAGCTCTTGAAACTACTCATCAGGGTAGAATCGAGATAATCGACAAGGTTATCCTTCCTGCAATTGCCGCTCCCAGAGCGGAGGTTTCCAAGTACGCACCCAAGATGATCACTATGAAGATCAACCCCGACAAGATTCGTGAGGTTATCGGCTCGGGCGGAAAGGTTATCCAGAAGATAGTTGCCGACACCGGCGCGAAGATTGATATCAACGACGACGGAACGGTATTCATCGCAGCAGTTGACCGCGACAGCGCAGATAAGGCAAAGGCTATTATCGACGCTATCGTATTCGAGCCCGTCGTTGGCGAAACTTACGAGGGTATGGTAACGAGAATTATTCCCATTGGCGCGTTCGTTGAGTACGCTCCCGGCAAGGAGGGAATGGTTCACATCTCCAAGCTTCAGAAGGTGAGAACCGAGAACGTTGAGGACGTTGTCAGCGTTGGTGACACCGTTCGCGTTAAGTTCCTCGGAACTGATGAAAAGGGCAGACAGAACCTTTCTATGAAGGACGCTGACTGATATTAGAACGAAAAAACCGACTTTCCAAAAAAGGAAAGTCGGTTTTTTTATGCCCAAAGGCGTATTTGCAAGCAGATTATCTCGTGATGAACCAAATGATTATGTAAAGAAGAACGACGACGGGGGAGGCAATAACTGCAATGAGCAGACCGGTGGTAACCTTATCCCATATTTCAGCTCTCTTCTTCTTTTTCTCCTGCTCAAGCTCGAAATTATCCATTTTAAAATCCTCCGTAATAGCGAATAGTTATGTTAATATAAATAAACTAAAATATCTTACTAAACTATATTCTAACACATAATTTTCAATAAGTCAACAAAAATCTATTGAGCTATTGAAAAAATCTTCTTCCTGTGATAGAATTTATATAGAAAAAGCGTGAGGTGTCCTATGGAATTCAAAAGCGGCGTTGAAATAGAGCGGAAATATATAATTGCTATTCCCGCGCTTTCCGATATGCAGCGCATGGAGGGCTATCGCGTCAGCGATATTGAGCAGATATATCTTGAGTCAAGCCTTGCGACTCATAGGATAAGGCGGCGCGAGTATGCCGACAGATGTGTGTATACCGAAACGGTGAAGCACCGAATTGACGGGATGAGCGCCGTTGAGGAGGAGCGGGAAATAGACGCCCGGGAATACGCGAGCTTGAAAGAGAAAATCGCGGTCGGGAGCCACCCCGTGTGCAAAAAACGGCACGAATTTATCTATAAAGGTCAGCTTTTTGAGATAGATATATACCCATTCTGGCGCGGCAGCTGCATTATGGAAACCGAGCTCGAAACAAGGCTTGATTCGCCACAGCTTCCGCCGTTTATCAGAATCATCCGCGAGGTCACCGGGGACAAAAGATATTCCAACGCCTCGCTCTCGCGTGCACTTATGCCTGAGGAAAATCTCTCGGTGTAATTATTTGTGATATTTCTTACCCGCAATTATTGTAAAAGAGCGGTAGAGCACCTCGGCGAGTATCACGCGCATCAGCTGATGCGGGAAGGTAAGGCGAGATACCGACAGGCGAAGGTCGCAGGCAGACTTAACCTTATCGGATAGTCCGTGCGACGAGCCTATTATGAGGCAAATCTTGCCGCACCGCTCGGCGGCTCGCTCGATTTCTCTTGCAAGCGTCACCGAGTCAAACTCGCGTCCTTCGACGCAAAGCGCTATGCGGTACGCGCCCTGCGGTATTCTGTCGAGTATCTTGTCGCCCTCTGCCGAAAGCGCGCGGGCTATTTGAGCGCTGTCGTCCTCGTCGGCGATGCGCTCCTCTTTAATATTTATCTCTTCGACTCTTGCGTATTGCGAGAGTCTTTTTTCATATTCGCGCTCGGCATCCTTGAGATAGCCTTCCTTGAGCGTTCCGACTGTTATGAGGGTGAGGTGTATCATTATCTTATCCTCGCAAGCTTTGAAAGTCCGCTCTCAAGTGCGCGTGTCAGCTCGTCAAGGTCGTCCTCTGTATTTCTGTGCGAAAAGCTTATCCTTATCGAACAGTCGGCCTCGCGCTCGGTTCTGCCGTATGCCAAAAGAGCCGATGAAATATGCGCGGAGTTTGACGAGCAGGCAGAGCCGCTTGAAACCAAAATGCCGAGTGAGGAAAGGTAATGAAGCATAGTTTCGCTCTTGACGTTCGGCAGGGTGAGGTTGAGTATATGCGGTGCGTGATGCTCGGGATTTGTAATGCTGATAGCCTGCAAGGCAGGGGAGCGTGTGAGATTTTCAATGAGTTTTTGGCGCAAGCCTTCGATTTTTGCGTATCTTTCGCCAAGAGATTTTTTGGCGATATCGGTCGCCACGCCAAACGCGGCAATAGCAGGCACGTTCTCTGTTCCCGAGCGCAAGCCGAGCTCCTGACCGCCGCCGAGTATCATCGGTGCAAGCCCGCGGCTTTTCATAATAGCATCGGACACTGCAAGCGCTCCCACGCCCTTCGGGCCTTCTATCTTATGCGAGGACACGGTTATCATATCCGCGCCAAGCCTTTGCATAGAGAAGGGGCATTTCATAAAGCTCTGCGTCGCGTCTATATGAAGCACCGCCTCACGCGAGTGCTCACGCATCAGCCGCGAGAGATTTTCTATATCGTAAAGCGCGCCCGTTTCGTTGTTTACCATCATAACGGTAACGAGGATAACGTCTGCCGTCATTTCCCGCTCGAGCGCACCCGTGTCGAGTTTTCCGCACTTTGTGGGGATTCGTACGACCTTATATCCCTGCCGCTCAAGCTCGGAAAGCGGCGCGCTTACCGAGGCGTGCTCGCCCTCGCTCGTGATTATCTTTGCACCGCGCCTGTAACGCTCCTTGGCATAGGCGCGACCGAATATTGCAAGGTTGTTTGCCTCGCTTCCCGAGGCGGTGAATATGAGCTCTGCTCCCTTTGCGCCAAGGGCTGAAAGTATGGTGCGCCTTGCCTCGCTTACCGTCTTTTCGGCAAGGTAGCCTGCCGAGTGGAGCGATGACGGATTGCCGAAGCAGTCGTTCGATACCTCTATGTAGCGCTCGAGCGCTTCGGGGCAGATTTTAGTCGTAGCACTGTTGTCAAGATAAATCATTTGAATACAACTCTTTCGATAACGTCTTCTATCTCGCCGATAAGGTCTTGGTAGCTTTCCTCAAGCGAGGTGAAGGTAAATACGAATCCGGAGAAGCTGGTAGCCGAGTAAATCTGATAGACGTGGTAGGTTTCGCCGTCGTACTCGTAGGTATACTCGTACGAGAGTGCGTTGGTAAGATTGCCGATAGTCGTCTGCTCGTTCTCGCTGATAACGGTTATCTCGCCGAAGAGTGAGGTGAGCTCGTCCTTTCTCATAGTCCAGTAGTCTGCAAACTTAACTCCGCCGATAGTCATTCGCGAGAAGGTGAGGGATGCCACACCGTCAATCTCGCAGGTGACGATAGCGCCGTTTGAGAGCGGCTCGTACCGTTCGGGCACGTAAAGCTCAAAGCCGCAGAGGGATGAGTCGGAGGCGAGCTTATATCCGTCGACTACCTCCGAGCCGTCGTCGCTCGGAGTGCCCTTGTCCGCAAACTTGACGTTTTCCATAATCTTTACAAGCTTTTCAAGGTGCGTGTCGTAGTAGCTGACGCCCTCGCTCTTTTCTTTGAGGAGCGCGGTATAGGTCAGAATGAAGAAGCGGCCCTTGTACTTTGCGTATACCTGAAGGAATTTGTACTCCGCTTCACCGTAAACGTAGCTGAAGGTGTACTGATACGCCTCCTCCGCATTGCCGAGGTTGACCTTTTCCCCCTTGTCGCTTTTGCTCTTTATCTCAAGAGTTGATTCCTTAAGGCTTTCGGTGAAATATTCGTCAAGCGTGACACTCGGCATCTCGGCTTCAACGAGAGAAACCGAGGTCGAGTCAAGCGTGGAAACGAACGCCGAGCGGATTCCGCCGATATTGGATACAGTCCACTCCTCAGGCGCGTAAAAGTAAAATCCGTCACGCTCGCCGTCGTTTACGAGCTGCATTCCCTCGGGCACGCCATCATCACCGCAGGATGCGAGAAGAAGTGCGGAGCATAAGAGAATTAAAATCAATACGAGTTTTTTCGTCATTTGCTTGTCTTTCCTTTCAGTGCCGCAAGCAGCTCTCGCGGCATTTTTGATACACGTTTTCGAAAAAGTCCGAAAAACGAGTGTAAAATCTATATTTTTTCTTTGTTTATTACCATTTTTGCGAGCTCTGCAAATCGAGCTCCGCGCTCCTTGTAGCCGGAAAAGGCGTCGTGACTTGTTGCCGCAGGGGAGAGAAGAACCGTGTCGCCCGCATCCGCAAAGCCGACAGCCGCCGCAACTGCAGCGTCAAAATCCTTTTCGTAGGTATAACCGACCTCTTTCGTGTCAAAGTCGCCCGACTCAAGACGGGCGAGCATTTCAAGCCCTGCCTCTCCGGTGAGAACGACCGCCTTTGCATAGCGGTGAAGGCTCGCGAGCAACTCGTCGTAGGAAAGCTTCTTTCCTCTACCGCCGAGTATAAGCACGACGCGGCGGGGAAGGGAGCGAAGGGTAGCAAGCGTTCTTTTCGGAGTCGAGTCAATCGAGGAGTCTATGAACTCCACGCCGCCGTAGCAGCCAATCCTCTTTGCGCGGTGCTCAAGACCCGCAAAGCTTTCCGAAACCTTAAGGAAGGCGTCCTTCGTCATTCGCTCGTCGAGCAGCGCTATCGCGGCAAGATAGTCGGATAAAAAGTGCTCCTGTCGGAGCAGTATCCCTGCCTCCGAAAGGTAGGGCTCGCCGTTTTTCAGTATGTAGCCGTCGCGGCGTGAGAGGCGCATCGGTGCTCCGAGTCGTAAAAGCTCGCCGTCGCTCATCTTAGTTGAGTAAACGGCGTCAGCACCGTATTTTTTGATAAAGGGAACAGAAAGCGGTGAGTCGGCGCAGATTATCCTGCGCTCCGCGCGCTTGAGAACATTCTCCTTCGCGCCTATATATTCGTCCATCGACTTGTGCCAGTCGAGGTGGTTTTCGCTGATATTGGTTATGACCGCCGCCTCGCTTTTTGGGGTGAGGCTCATAAGCTGAAAGCTTGAAAGCTCTGCCACGTAGGCATCCGTGTCGGGAAAATCAAGGGTAGGGGACATAGCCCTGCCGATATTTCCGCATAGAGTCGCGCGCACGCCGGAATGAAGTAGAAGCTCGGACGCAACGGTTGCGGTGGTGCTTTTTCCGTCCGTTCCCGTAATCGAGAAGACCGGCTTTTTCACACTGCCGAAGAAAAGCTCCGCATCCGACGATATCTTAACCCCGCGCTTCGCCGCAAGGGAAATCTTTCGCCTGTCGGGGCGCACGGTGGGCGAGAGAAAAAGAATATCCTCGTCAATTCCTTCAAGGAAATTATCCCCGATAAAGAGTCTTTCGGCAACAACTCCCGCAGGGAGAGCTTTTGGTGCTGCCGTGCTTCTGACGGTCAGAGAGTAGGGTACGCCGAGTGCCCTCAGATGCTCAAGCACGCCGAGGGTGGATATTCCAACGCCGACTATCCCGATACTGTATCTCTTATTCCTTTTGTCGAACATACGCGAGTGCCTCTTATATTATAATTATTTTCGCGCGCAATTGCAACTAAATCTTTCAAAATTTACAAAAATTAAATAAAGCCGCAGAGTGCGAGCGCCAAGGTGCTTCCTTTAATATGGTATTCCAAACCTGCAAAAAGCGTCAAAGAAAAGGCGCTTTCGCGGCGGGTGAATTTTGCTCACTGCGTCGGACAAGTCGGGGGCGTATCACGATTTTTGCGCAAAAATAGCATAAAGGCGGGCGACCGTTTTTCTACGGTCGCCCGCCTTTATGTAAACAATAATTTACAAAATGCAGACTGAACTTGTAAGCCGGGTTCTGTACGCTTTCGCGCGGCAATCATCTATCTTCACCGCGA
This sequence comes from Clostridia bacterium, assembly GCA_017467205.1. The sequence goes on from JAFTSQ010000023.1 coordinate 6,153, forward strand.
GTTACCCCGCGGTTCAAGCCGTACGGCTCTGCCACCATAAAAGTTAAACGACGGGCAGCCGCCAAAGTTTTACTTTGATTTTAAGGTGTTGCTTCGGATAGGGTTTACAGCGAGCCTATGTTACCATAAGCACGGGTGAGCTCTTACCTCGCCTTTCCATCCTTACCGCTTGCGCGGCGGTTTATTTCTGTTGCACTTTCCCGGAGGTCGCCCTCGGCGGACGTTATCCGTTATCCTGCCCTATGAGGCCCGGACTTTCCTCACGATAATACCTTTCGGCGCAATATCGCGCGATTGCCCCATTCAGTCTTTTAACATTATAACCGAGCGGAGCTTGTTTGTCAAGTGTTAAAAAACGCGCCGAATGTAAATACTATTTCTACAATAGTTTATATATTTTCTAACGGAGTTTTTATGAGGTCGTGTGAGATATTCGGTATAGAGGTTAGCATTGGTACAAGAGAGGAGCTTTTTTCTGCCGTAAAGGCCTGCCTTCGCCGAGGCGGCAGAGTGGCGACGGTAAATCCGCTTATGTTGATGTCGGCAAGAGAGTCGGCTGAATTTTTCTCGGTTCTTTCGAGCTTTGAGCTTCGGATTCCCGACGGATACGGCATAACCCTCGCCGCCGCTATGCTGGGCGAGAAAACCGAGGTGTTATCGGGGGTGGAGCTCGGGAAAATGCTGCTTTCGGAGGGCGGGGTGTCGCTCGCGCTCGTCGGCGCTTTGCCCGGCGTTGCCAAAGAGGCTATGAGGCGGCTGAGGGCGGAGTTTCCGAGCCTTTCGGAAGCCTTCGTTTTCGACGGTTACAGTTATACTGTAAGCGAGCTGAAGGAGTCGCTTTCGCGCACTCGCCCGCGTCTTGCCTATTTCTGCCTTTCCTCGCCGAAGCAGGAGCTCCTTATAGCCAAGGTGCACGCCGCCTCACCTCACACCCTTTACATCGGGCTCGGCGGCTCGCTCGACGTTTATTCGGGAAGAGTGAAAAGAGCGCCGAAATTTGTTCGTACACTTCACCTCGAATGGCTCTGGCGTGCCGTCCTTGAGCCCAAACGCTTTCTCAAAATTCCGCGGCTTTTTGTTTTTCTTTACCGCGTTTTTCGCGAAAAGAGGGAGTTGTTGACCAAAAAAAGCGGTGGTTGAAAAGCGAAAATGCAGAAAAGTGACAAAACTGATAAAATTTCAACAATACTATTGTATATTGAAGAAAAATGTGTTATAATTTATGGTGGGTTTGAAGGGAAACCTCACCCGATTAATTGCTGACAATAAAAAATTATATTATTTGGAGGAACACAAAAATGGCAGTAAAAGTTGCTATTAACGGCTTTGGCCGTATCGGTCGTCTTGCTTTCAGACAGATGTTCGGAGCAAAGGGCTACCAGATCGTAGCTATCAACGACCTCACCAGCCCCGAGATGCTCGCTCATCTTCTTAAGTATGACACGGCACAGGGTAACTACCTCGCACAGGGACACACCGTAGAGCACAAGGCAGCTACCTTGGCAGAGGACGGCAAGACCGTCGTTGCTCCCGGCGCTATCATCGTTGACGGCAAGGAGATCAAGATCTACGCAGAGAAGGACGCTGCAAATTGCCCCTGGAAGAAGCTTCACGTTGACGTTGTACTTGAGTGCACCGGCTTCTACACCTCTAAGGAGAAGTCTATGGCTCACATCAAGGCTGGCGCAAAGAAGGTTGTTATCTCCGCTCCCGCAGGCAACGATCTCAAGACCATCGTTTACGGCGTAAACAACGATACTCTTACCGCAGAGGATCAGATCATTTCCGCTGCATCCTGCACCACCAACTGCCTTGCACCTATGGCAAAGGCTCTTAACGACGCATATCCCATCCAGTCCGGTATTATGACCACCGTTCACGCATACACCGTTGACCAGATGATCCTTGACGGTCCTCACAGAAAGGGCGACCTTCGCCGTGCTCGTGCAGGCGCACAGAACATCGTTCCCAACTCTACCGGCGCTGCAAAGGCAATCGGCCTTGTTATCCCCGAGCTCAACGGCAAGCTTATCGGCTCTGCTCAGAGAGTTCCCACCTGCACCGGCTCGACCACTATCCTCGTTGCAGTTGTTAAGGGTCAGAATGTAACCAAGGATTCCATCAACGCAGCTATGAAGGCTCAGGCTTCCGAGTCCTTCGGCTACAACACCGATCAGATAGTTTCTTCCGACGTTATCGGTATGAGATACGGCTCGCTCTTTGATGCAACTCAGACTATGGTTGCAAAGATCGACGAGGATACCTATCAGGTACAGGTTGTTTCTTGGTACGACAACGAGAACTCCTACACCTCTCAGATGGTTAGAACTATTAAGCAGTTCGCAGAAATCAAGTAAAATATAAGAGGCTGTCGCCTTTAGGCACAACCGAAAACAAAATAGCGAAGTATAGACTTGCTCTGTGCTTCGCTATTTTTTGGTATTTGATAAGCGATTAAGGTTGAAAACCTAAGGTTTTCTTCGATTTCATTTAGTATTTTGTTTTCTATTTTCCCTCTCGCGCTCTACCGTACACTCGTACGCCGACGTTCGCGAGAGCGAAAATTTTTGCTCTAAATCCGTACGCCTCGGGTTATCCCCCACCCCGTGTCGCAAAAACTCTCCGCTTCTGCTCGGTTTTACAGAATGCGTATTGGCTTTTTCAACAGAGCCGAGGAGAGCTCTTTGTTGAATTTTCACATAATTTTGCACAGGCACGTCAAAATTCCACCAATTATTGACAATCGCGCGCAGGCGTGGTATAATAAATAATAAATATTTTATTTAGGAGAGATGATTATGGGACTTTTTAGCAGAAAAACCACTCAGATAATCAAATTCGAGCAGAACCTTTGCAACGCATCGGTGAACGATAACGAGGTGCTTTTCGTCAGAGTCGGCTCGATAGTTGAGCAAAAGGACGTCATTTTGGAAGTTCCTTTCACTCACACGGCTCTCGTTATCAAGGGTGGCGGAGATTGCCGTCATTACAAGAGCGGAAGCTACAATATTTTCGAGAACAAAGAAGAGATTAAGAACTGGAAAAAGGGACTTTCGGTAGAGGTTATTTATATGCCGAAGGACACGAGCGTTCTTATCCGCTGGGGCACTCCCAACAAGATAACCTACAGGGACGGTGCGAGCGGCAAGGTCGTTCACGTCGGTGCGTTCGGCAACTTCGGTATCGATATCTCCAATCACGAGCAGTTCTTCCGCAAGGTCGTCGGCTTCCGAAAGGAGTTCGAGCTTGAGGACTTCAGCGAGCGATTCAGCGCCGCGGTTATTGACGAGTTTTGCGATAACTTCCTCAAGATAGTAAACGCCGAGGAGCTTACATACGACCAGTTTGACGCTAACAAGAAAAAGATAGCCGTCAACGTAACGAAGATTCTCAATGCGAAGTTCGATAAGGATTGGGGTATCACCCTGCGCGATTTCATTATCGAGTCGCTCAATATCACCGAGGAGGATATCGAGCGCGTTGAGAGCGTTGCCGAGGAGGCACAGAAAACCAAGAAACTCAAGGAGCATCTTGCGGAGATTGAGCGCCTTGACGACAAGCAGTGGGAGAGAGAAAAGTACCTTCGCCAGCTCGAGCTTCAGGACAAGGCGGCGTACTACGAGATACTTAAGGTAATAGGCAACCGCCCCATCGGTCAGCCGGGTACTGCGGGCGGACAGTTCTGCCCTAACTGCGGACATAGCTACGAGAGCACGGCAGCCTTCTGCCCCTCCTGCGGCAAGCGTCTTGGAACGGTTACGGTTAAGTGCTCCAAGTGCGGCGCTGAAAACAAGGGCGATTCGGCATTCTGCACCGCGTGCGGAAATAAGCTTTAATAAAGATTATCGGAGGAATTACATATGTGGCCTTTTAAGAAAAAAAGCAACGGCGTGAAAAATGGTGAGGACAGGGAGCTTATCGACCGTAATTATAAGCTCGTTGAGGCGCTTATAGTCCTTTCTTCTGACGAGGAGCTTACCGAGCAGCTCGGTGACGTCAAGGAAAAGCTCAAATATCTCACCCCCTCGGAGAACCCCAAGGTATACGATGCTGACAAAAAAATCACTAACGCTATACAGGATATGAAGATTCTTCTCACCAAGGAAGCTGTTCCGAAGGCGAAAACGGCTCTTAAGGAGCTTCTTGTTCTCGTCGCTGAGAGAAACTCGCTCGTCTGAAACGAAAGGTAACGGTTTGATTTATGGGAATGAAGAACTTTTTCGGCAATCTTTTCAAGAGCAAGTACGACAAGCTCTCTCGCGAAGAGGTGGTTGACGCTATATGCAAGCTCGAGAAGGAATCTGCCGATATTGAAGCGGATATAGTCACGCGTCAGGCTCATATTGACGCGCTTATAGAAAAAGGAAAGAGCGAAAAATCCCGCGACGTTCAGCTCTTTTACGCAAAGAAAATCAACGCGCTCAAGGAGGAGCGCAAGCAGCAGATGCAAAGAGCGATGTACTTGCTCTACAACATTCAGCTGATGAACAAGCTCAAGATAGCTATTGACGACAACCAGTTCTTCCACAACACTACGGGTATGTCGCTCGGAAATCTGCTCAGCGACCAAAAGGGTCTTGCAAAGTTCCTCAACAAAGCGCTTGACACCAAGATGGACGCAGAGAGAGTTCTTACCGAGGCGGACGATACCTTCAAGATGATAGAGGAGTCATACACTCCGAGCAGTGCGATATACGGCGTCAGTCAGAACGACGACGAGCTGCTTGCCGTTTTTGAAACGGGAGCGCAGGCAAACGAGGAGGCTATGCTTTTCGGCGATAACGCAGGGCTTGGCAAGACCGGAGAAAAAGGAGAAGAAGAATTATGATGTCGGAGAAGAAGCAGCTTAAAAAGCGTATGCTCATACGCAAAACCATAAACGAAATGAACAAGCAGATACAAAAGCTTGAGGAGCAGAAGCAGGTATATATTGAGGCGGGCAAGGAGGCTAACAAAAAAGGCCTTACCGCGCAGTACAACCTCGCTCTCTCCGGTCTTAAAATGACCATTCAGCAGCAAAAGCGCGTCTATGAGATGAAGCTCAATTTCGAGATTACCTCGCAGATGAAGGATATGGCGGGTATGACCACCGAATTCCTTAAGGGAATGGGCGTTCTCAGCAAGGATATGATGAAGCTTTCCAAGGAAAAGGAGTTCATCAAGGTTCAAAAGCAGTTTAACGAGGCAATGGCAAGCGTTGAGCTTCAGAGCGAATATCTTGAGAGCTTTATGGACGAAACGCAGTCTGCGTTCGCCTCGGGAACTATCTCCTCCTCCTCGGATACCTCCGAGCTTGAAGCGCTTATCACCAACGAAAGCGCCGCCGACGAAACCGAGGTGGCAATCGACAAGGAGCTTGAAATGCTCAAATCCAAGATGAGCGAATAAATTTAGGAGATCAATATGGCAAGTATCGATCTTTTGTTTGAAACCTTTGAGATATATCACAAAAAGGCGAAGGAAAGTCTTGACGGCAAGGATTACGCTCTTGCAAAGAAATATTTTCGCCTTGCCGCAGAGCAGATGCTCAAGCTGGCAAAGGAGAGCAAGGGTGAGCTTCAGAAGGCAAGACTTCAGCGCGCAAAGAGCATAATAGAGCTCGCAGAGCGCCTGCCCGACGGGGTAAAGCTTCAGTCGAACAACCAAAGCTTCGCACCCAAGAAAGCACCTGCGGTTCAGGATGCGGGCGAGCCTATCTCGCTTGAGGAGGCTATGGCGCAGCTCGACGAGCTTGAGGGGCTTGATGCGGTAAAGGGTCAGATTCGCGATTGGGTTGATCAGATAAAGGTGTTTAAGGTGAGAAGCGAGCGCGGACTTCCCGTGCCCGATATGTCCTACCACCTCGTCTTTGCCGGCAACCCCGGAACGGGTAAGACCACCGTCGCAAGAATAGTGTCCAAAATATACCGCGCCCTCGGCATCATTTCCTCGGGTCATCTCGTGGAGGTTGACAGGAGCGGACTCGTCGCAGGCTACGTCGGTCAAACGGCGCTTAAGACCGACGAGGTCGTAAACCGCGCAATAGGCGGAGTTCTGTTCGTTGACGAGGCGTATACTCTTACCTCTGGCGGCTCTAACGACTTTGGTCAGGAGGCGGTTGATACGCTTCTTAAGGCTATGGAGGATAACCGCCAAAACCTCGTCGTAATATTCGCGGGCTACGATAACCTGATGGATAAATTCATTGATTCAAACCCCGGTCTTCGCTCGCGAGTCAAGACCTTTATCAATTTCGCGGACTACACGCCGAGTGAGCTCTTCAATATATTCGCAGGCCTTTGCCGCAAGAACGGATATACCTTGGCAAGCAGTGCTGCATACGCGCTCTCGGATTACTTCGAGGAGGCGTACGCAAAGCGTGACGAGAACTTCGGTAACGGCCGTGACGTGCGTAACCTGTTCGAGAAAACGGTTACCAAGCAGTCGAAGAGGGTATCGCTTATCGATAGCCCGACCGACGAGGAGCTTGCCGAGATTCGTACGGCGGACCTTTGTATCGACCCGAAATTCACGCGTAACGTTACCCCCGATAAGCCGATAGCGCCCCCGCCGCGCCCCGACACAAAGGCGGACGCCGAGCGCACACCCGAGGATAAGGTGCTCGAGAGTGCCCCAACCGCACCCTCCGAGTTCAAGTTTGATTGGGATAGTCTTCCCACAGTCACCTTCTCGGACGTCGCAGGTCTTGAGAGCGTTAAGGAAGCGGTGAACGTGAAGGTTCTCCTTCCGCTCAAGAACCCCGAGGCATTCGAGGGCTACGTCAAGAAAAACGGCGGCGGACTGCTCCTTTACGGACCGCCCGGCACGGGTAAAACGATGATTGCCGCGGCTATCGCAAACGAGATAGGAGCGAAGTTCTGCTCGGTCAAGCCGTCCGACCTTCTTCATCAGGGAGCAGGTCAGTCGGAGAAGGCTATAAGGGAGCTCTTCCGTCAGGCAAGGGCATACCCGTGTGCAGTTATTTACTTCGACGAGATAGATTCCATATCACCGAAGAACACGAAATCGCAGTACGCAAAGCAGCTGCGCTCGGAGTTCCTCGCCCAACTTCAAGGCGTTGAGAGCTACGGCAAGGATACGGGAAATATCCTCTTCCTTATCGCCGCAACCAATAAGCCTTGGGATATCGACAGTGCGTTCGTGCGCCCCGGCAGATTCGGAACGAGAGTCTACGTCGGACTTCCCGATGACGAGGCAAGGCGCTACATAATAGAAAAGCACTTGAACAAGCTCGGAGCAAAGGGGCTCGTTGACGTCAGACGCGACGAGATAGACCTTGATAGACTCGTCGGAGAAACCGAGGGCTTCAACGGCTCGGATATGACGAATATGCTCGATAGCGTTGAGGACCTTTCTATCCTTCGCGGCATCAAAACAGGCGAGAAATTCGTCACGGGTGCGGACTTCGACGAGGCGCTAAAGAAGGTAAGCTCGTCCGTACAGCGCGAGGATATCGAAAAGCTCAAGGATTGGCGCGCCGAAAACGGCTGATAAATTTCGACTTAAACTTGAAAGGACTTTTTACATATGAAATGCACGCGATGCGGCGGTGAAGCCGTTTCGATAGGCGGCGGTCAGTACCGCTGCAGATATTGCAGGAACGTTCAGTCCGAGGCTCCGACCTCGTACCAACCTCCCGTAGCTCCCACCGTGGCGGCGACTGCGCCCGCTACGCAGGAGGTGACTCATAGGGACGAGGGCGCGGATCTTTATGAAAAGATAATCGACGGTGTGCTTGAGATAAGATGCAGATTCCCCAAATGCATTTCCTCGGGCTCGGGTCTTCTTATCGACAAGGAGCGCGGATACGCACTGACGAACACCCACGTGGTGACCGACGGTTGCAAGACTCCCTCTGAAATATCGGTAAACATAGCAGGTGAAACGGTGCCTGCCGAGATAGTACTTCTCGGTGACGACCGCGGCGGCGAGGGCGACGGTATCGACCTTGCTCTCATCAAGCTCGCTCGTGTTCCCACAAAAGCCGTCGAGATAAAATTCGGCGACTATTCGTCAGTCCGCATTGGCGAGAGAGTCTACGTCGTTGGAAATTCTCTTGGCTACGGCATCTGCATAACCAGCGGCATAGTCAGCGATAAGAACCGCTTGGTTGGCGGCAAGCGCCATATAATGACTGACTGCGCCGTAAATACCGGTAACTCGGGCGGCCCGTTCTTCAATGCAAATGCCCAGGCAATTGGCGTTATCGTTTCGAGCATACTTTCCGCAGAGGGAATGAATTTTGCAATTCCTGCGGATATGGCTATTGAATTCGTGCGTCGGGTATTGCCGAGATTCTGACACAGCTTAAAAATAAAAAATGCGTTGGCAGAAAATAAAAACTGCCAACGCATTTTTTGTTAAAATTTATACTTTATTCCCGAGTTTATATAACCTGCATACTTAAAATCTTCGGGATTGTGACGGACTATGTAATCAATATAGGAATCCACGAGCTGTGCTGTCAGAATGTATCCCGAGGGAGTCATATGACCGTAGAGGAAATACTTATCCTTGAAGCTTTTATCGTACACGGGTCCGTACTTGTAGAGGTCTATCACGTAGGAATTCTCGAAAATTTTTGCAAGGTCGTAGAGCGCGGAGTTAACGCCGAGGGTTAAATCCTTCTGCCCGTCGCGGCTCTCTTCCTTCGGGAAGGTGACGAAGAAGAACTTTGCGTCGGGGCTTATCTCTTTGTAGCGGCTGATTATCATTGCGTAGTAGCCGAGGAATGTCGGCTTATTGTTTTTCCAGTTTTCCGTATCAATATCGGCGACCGAGCCTATCTCCATGCCCTTGTTGTATACGTCGTTGACGCCGAGCGCTATAACGTAGGCCTGGCACGCCTTTTCCTTATCCCACATACCGTTATTTTCGGCAAAGCTTTCGATATATTCCTTTGCGGTCATACCGCCGCGCGAGAAATTATACGCCGTGAGTCCGCATTTTCTTGCTATATACTGTCCCCACGAGTATTCGTAAAGGTCGTGGTAGTTGTAGCCACCGTTTTCGTTTTTGATCTGAAACTCTCCCGACGACAAGCTGTCGCCAACGAAGGCTATTTTGCGAAATACAGAGGTGTGACTGTATGCGCCTACAAGAGTGTCAAGCGGCTTTTCGTTTTCGCTATATAAAAGTTTGTTCCAATCCATAAAAGCTTCCTCCGGAAGAGTGTGTATTTGAGTTCATTTTATCATACGCTACGGTTATTGTCAATAGAAAATATCCTCTTTTCAGCTCGGTTAGCCAATACCAACCTAAATTGAACCCGTTTTAAGAGGCATATTTTTCGTATAAATGCTCGTAATATCCGCATATTACTTCGCCTTTCAGACTTTTTTTGCGAAAAATCTGCTCTCTTAAAATAAGTTCTTACATAAAGCGGTGTAAATTCGATGATATTTTTTGAAAATGAGCGAAGCAAAGTGCGGACTTTGCGAGTGAGTTTTCGGGAAATAGCGCGGATGTTCACCGCTTTAGGCGGGTTCGATTTAGGTTGGTATTGGCTAGCCCTTTTGCTTTTCGCTTGATGGCGCTTGACCGAAAAGCTTAAGGTAGCTGCGGTAAAACGAGGTGTAATCGCGGAAGCCGCACCTTTCGCAAGCGACAGTTGGGCGCTCGCCAAGGCGTATCATTCTCTGCGCCGCAAGCAGCCTTTTTTCATTTATGTACCGCTTCGGTGTGCGGAGCAGCTCCTTTTTGAAGATTCTGAAAAGATAACTTTCGGTAACGAAGAGCCTTTTCGCTATTTCCGAAACTCCCTCTATCGTGTAAAGCTCCTCGTTTATTATCTTGAGCGCGCTTGAAACGAGCGGGTTGGTGACCGAAAATTCCTCGGGCGGCAGATACTTCTTTTCTATATTAATATTGTAGAAAAGCTCCTTCAAAAGCAGCGATATGACCTCTCCGAAATCCTCGCGCGAAAGGTTTGAATAATAGTAGTCAAGCTTATCGAATATACCCTTGGCAATAGGATTGTCAAGAAGGTTTATCACCTCGGTGTCATCCGAGATGAGCTCTGCCGACCTCTCACCGAGGCTTGCCGCGTCGAAAAGAATATTGTAGCGCTCGTAATCCTTTTGCGAGTCTATCCTTATAAAATGATGCTTCATCGGCGGTATGAGAATGAGGTCGCCGCCCTTCAGCTTGTATTTTCTGTCCTCAATAATATGCGTTGCGTCGCCGCTGACGAAGAAAAGGAGCTCGTAGGAGTTGTGCGTATGAGCCGAGTATGCGTCGCAGGGCGGGGAAAGAGTCAGCTGATGCTTATAGAAAAAATCGCGCTTTTCAAAGATGTTGCTTGTTATTTTCAAGGAATTCACCCCCTCGCTTTTTGAGTATATCACATTCGTTCAGTTTTTGCAATATAAATATCGATATTTGCCATTTATTTTACAAAGATTATATATTATAATGGTTTCAGTAGAATAATTTTTTTGGGAGGCAACCTATGAAAAAGCTAAATATCGCGATAATCGGACAGGGCAGGAGCGGAAAGAATATCCACGGCAACTATTACCGCTCGGAGTCTAATAAGTACTACACGGTAAAATACGTGGTGGACTTTGACGAGCGCCGCAGGAAAATATCCGAGGAAATCTATCCCGGCTGCACCGCGCTTTCCGACTACATCGAGCTTTACGGCAAGGATGATATCGACCTTGTGGTAAACGCAACCTTCTCCGAAACTCACTATTCGATAACCCGCGACCTTATCGAGCACGGCTTCAACGTTCTCGTTGAAAAGCCCTTCGGCAGAAATAAATACGAGTGCAACACTCTGATTCAGCTTGCAAAGGAGCGCGGCGTGACCCTTGCGGTCTTCCAGCAGAGCTTCTACGCCCCCTATTATAACTTCGCCATAGACCTTGCAAAATCCGGCAAGCTCGGCGAGATAAAGCAGGTTAGCGTGGCGTTCAACGGCTTTGCTCGCCGTTGGGATTGGCAGACGCTTCAGAAGAAGTGCGCGGGCGGAACGTTTAACACGGGCCCCCACCCGATAGGCATTGGTCTTGCCTTTCTTGACTTCTCTCCAAGCGTAAGAGTCGCTTACAGCAAGCTCGGCTTGGCGCTTACGAGCGGCGACGGTGACGATTACTCCAAGATAATCCTCGAGGCAAACGAAGGCCCGACGATTGATATCGAGATAATCTCCTGCGACGCGTACACCGATTATAACATCAAGGTTATGGGCAGTCGCGGAACGCTCAAGTGCACCACCAAAAACTATAAGTATACCTACATAACCGACGAGGAAAATCCGCCCAAGCCCGTTATTGAAAAATTCCTTGAGGATGCCGACGGCAATCCCATTTACTGCAAGGAAAGCCTCGTTAAGCATACCGAGGAGGGCACCTTCGAGGGAACTGCCTTCGATATCGGAACTGCCTCGCTCTACGAGGAGCTCTACTACCTGATAACCGAGGGGCGGCCTATGAAGATAAGCTGCGAGATGGCGGCGGACGTTATCGGAGTTATCGAAACCGTAATAGCCGAGAATCCGCTTCCCGTAAAATATATTTGAGGAGGATAGACCTATGAAGAGAATAGCAATTCTCGGTTGTGAGAACTCTCACGCCAACAATTTTTTAACTCTTATCAAGGAGAGGGAAAAGTATTCCGACGTTGAGGTGGTCGGAGTATACAGCGACGAGCGCGAGGCGGCAGAAAAGCTTCGGGAAAAATTCGGCACGCCTATCCTTGACAGCTTCGCTGACGCGCAGGGTAAAATCGACGGTCTTGTCATCACCGCGCGCCACGGCGATAACCATTATAAATTCGCACGCCCCTACCTTAACGACAAAATTCCGATGTTTATTGATAAGCCGATTACCGTAAGCGAGGATGAGGCGGTTGACTTTATGAGAGAGCTCAAGTCCCGCGACATAAGCTTCAGCGGCGGCTCGTCGCTCAAGCACGCAGATATGGTTCTGGAGCTGAAGGCGCACGCGGCGGCAAAGACTTCGGGAAAAACGCTCGGCGGCGTAGTTCGCGCACCTCTTGCAAGCGACAGTGAGTACGGCGGATTTTACTTCTATGCCCAGCATCTCGTCGAGATGGTGTCGGAGATATACGGCAGATATCCCACCTCGGTTATAGCTATGCCGAAGGGTGTCGAAACAACGGTTATCTTCCGCTACGAAGAATACGATATCGTCGGCAGCTATTTTGAGCACAGCAGTCAGTACTATGCGGCGCGCTATGCCGAAAAGGGCTCGCAGGGCGGTGTAGTCGATATCTCCAACAAGGAGTGCTTCGTTCGCGAGTTCGACGAGTTCTATAAGCTCCTCTCGGGCGAGCGCGGCGAGATGTCCTACGAGGATTTCATAGCTCCCGTTTTCGTAATGAATGCAATAGAGCGCTCGCTTAAGAGCGGAAAAGAAGAAAAGGTAAAGGAATTTGCTCTTTGATGAAAAACTATATTTTATCTGCGTTTGCAGACGAGTATTCGGACGCCTTAGAGGAGCAGCTTAAGGCTCTTGCTGGATTCGGTATCCCCTCGCTTGAGCTTCGCCACGCCGATGGCAAGAACGTGTCCGAGATGACCGAGGAGGATATAACCCGTGTCAAGAATTTGGCTGATTTTTACGGAATTTCGATATCCGCGATAGGCTCTCCCATAGGCAAGGTAACGCTTGACGGAGATATTGACGGGCACTTCGAAATGGCGGAGCGCGTATTTTCATACGCGAAGGTGCTCGGCGCAAAGCGCGTGAGAGTTTTCAGCTTCTATCCCCCGGAGGGCAAGGATATCGCCGACTGCGAGGATGAGGTATTCGCGCTCACCGAGCGGATGTTAGACCTCGGTGATAAGTATTCGCTGACCCTCTGCCACGAGAACGAGGCGAAAATATACGGCGACACCCCCGAGCGCTGCAAAAAGCTCCTTGACCGCTTCGGCGGCAGGCTCAAGTGCGTTTTCGATATGGGTAACTTCGTCCTTGAGGGAGTTGACCCCCTCAAAGCCTACGATGAGCTTTCGGAGTATATCGAATATTTCCATATAAAAGACGCGCTTGCCAAGGGCGCGATAGTTCCGCCCGGCGCGGGCGAGGCGAAAATCGCCGAGATACTCGCGCGTCACTCGGCGGAGCACGGTGCGGTCAGCCTGACCCTTGAGCCTCACCTCGAAACCTTCTCAGGACTTAACGCATTAGTCGGCAGAAGCTTCGAGAACCCTTATAAGTACGAGAGTCCCAAGTCGGCGTTTACCGACGCGGTGGAAAAACTAAAGGATATATTAAAAGGAGAAAGTGATATGAAGAGCTTTGTAAAGGATAAACTCACGGTAAATATTTACGACAGCCGCAAGGCTATGGGATGCGCGGCGGCAGAGGATATCAAGAACGCTATTGTTGCCGCTCTTTCGAAAAAGGATGAAATTAATATGATTTTTGCGGCAGCTCCCTCGCAGAACGAGGTGCTTGCGGCGTTGGCGGCTGACCCCGAGATTGAATGGGGAAGAATCAACGCCTATCATATGGACGAGTACATAGGTCTTGCGAAGGACGCGCCTCAGGGCTTTGGTAACTTCCTTCGCGCGCATCTTTTCGACCTCGTGCCCTTTAAGAGCGTCAACTGCATAAAATCCGATGCAACAGATGCCGTGGCAGAATGCGAAAGATATTCGAAGCTTCTTACCGAAAATCCCACCGACATCGTCGTAATGGGCATCGGCGAGAACGGACATATCGCATTCAATGACCCGCCCGTTGCCGACTTTGCCGATAAGTGCAAGGCAAAGCCCGTCAAGCTTGACGAGATATGCCGCAATCAGCAGGTAAACGACGGATGCTTTGAAAAGCTCTCCGACGTTCCGACTCACGCAATAACTCTCACAGTTCCCGCGCTCGTAGCCGCACCCAAGCTCTTCTGCATAGTTCCCGCAAAGACGAAGGCTTGGGCGGTAAAGGAAACGCTCAACGGCACCATAGACGAGCACTGTCCTGCAAGCATTTTGCGCACTCACACCGACGCAACTCTTTATCTTGACCCCGACAGCTCTTCATTGCTTGAGGCGTAAGAGATGAGCATGCGTATAAAATCCGATAAAATAGTCCTCGCTGACTCGGTTTTTGACGGCTATGTTTATATCGAAAACGGAGTAATAAGCGATATTACCACCGAGTGCCGAGAGGCACGGGAGTCGTACGACTTTACCGGCAAATACCTGTCGGCAGGCTTTATCGAGCTTCACACTCACGGCGGCGGAGGGTATAGCTTTGCCGATTCGAGCGCCGATGAGGTTGCGGACGGCTGTAATTTCCAGGCTCGCCACGGCGTAACGAGCATTCTTCCCACGATATCCACGAGCGCCTTTCTTGATATGAAGCGCTCGCTTGAAAATATCGCCGAGGTAATGAAGCGCGGACTTGCTCAAAACAACGTAATAGGCGCTCATCTTGAAGGTCCGTACCTCTCGCTTGAGCAGTGCGGCGCGCAGTATCCCGAGAATATAACCGAGCCGAAGGAGCGTGAATACCGCGCACTCGTCGAAGACCTCGGCGGGTATATAAAGCGCTGGACTTATGCTCCGGAACGCGACACGGGGGCTGCCTTCTGCACCTTTTTGACCGAAAACGGAATAATAGCCTCGCCGGGTCACACAAGCGCAACGTATACCGATATGATAGCGGCAGTCGGGGCGGGTGCAAGCCTTGTAACCCACCTTTACTCCTGCACCTCTACCGTAACGCGAAAGGCGGGCTTCCGCTCGCTCGGCGTTATAGAGTCGGCATACCTTCTTGACGATCTGTTCGTCGAAATAATAGCCGACGGCAAGCATCTGCCGCCCGAGCTTATTAATATGATAGTTAAGATTAAGGGTCGCGACAGAGTCGCGCTCGTTACCGACAGTCTATCCGTAGCCGGAACGGCAGTCACGAGTGGCAACCTCTGCGGTACAGACTTTATAGTCGAGGACGGCGTTGCAAGGCTTCCCGACCGTTCGGCATTCGTTGGCAGTGTTGCCACCGCCGACACGCTCGTGAGAACGCTCACCCTGTCGTGTGATATATCGCTCGTCGACGCGGTCTATATGCTGACCAGTACCCCCGCAAAAATCCTCGGTCTTAATAAGGGCGAGATAGCGGTGGGCAAGGACGCAGACTTCGCAGTCTTCGACGCCGATATCTCGGTAAGCGCCGTTTTCGTTATGGGCAAGAAAATCGTTTGATAAAATGCCCTGAACCAAATCGCGTTGACTTTCCTTTTTTACGTATGCTACAATATTTATGTAAGTACCTTTCAAAAAAGTGAAATGAGGATACGCTTTATGTTAAGAAAAATCAAGCTTTCGCTTATAGCCATAACAGTTGCCACCTCGGTGCTTCTGTTTTCGGGCTGCGGTGCTGCCGAATGCACCGAGCACTCGTTTGATAACTCCTGTGACACGACCTGTAACAACGAAAATTGCGATTTTACAAGAGAGTCGACTCACACCTTCACTTTCTCCTGCGACCCGCTCTGTGATACCGAGGGATGCGGCTTTGAGCGTGAGGTTGAGCACAGATTTGAACTTAAATGTGACGCATTTTGCAGTGTTAACGGCTGCGATTTTACGAGAGAGCCGATGCACGAATATTCAAATGACTGCGACCCCGTATGCGACGTGGAAGGATGCTTTGAAATTCGTGATATAACCCATAAATTCAGCCATTCGCTCGACACGGTGTGCGACGTTGAGGGCTGCGGTGAGCAAAGAGAAATCGGCAAGCAGGCAGTGCTCCTGCTCGGCCAGTCGAATATGGCAGGCGCGGGCAGCTGTAATACCGTAGCTCCTATTATCGATTCTCGTCTCTCTATGATGAGAAACGATAAGTGGGTAAGCTTTTGTGAGCCGCTTCACGTCAGCACGACGAAAAGCGGAATTGGTCTTGGCGGCTCGTTTGCCAAGGCGTTTGTTGAAACCTTTGACTGCGAGCTTGGCGTAATTCCTGCGGCAAAGAGCGGCACCTCGCTTGAAGATTGGGCGGTTGGCGGCGAGCTTTACGACAATGCTGTAAGACTTGCGAAAATAGCACAAAAGGATTCTGAAATATGCGCGATACTCTGGCATCAGGGTGAGGCAAATCAGAACGATACCGCGTATGCCGCGAAGTTCAAGGTAATAATCGATTCGCTCCTCGATGAGATTGGCGTTGATAAAGAGGACATAGTAATAGTGACAGGAGAGCTTTTTGGAACGAGGAGTGACGCGGTTCACCGCCCACAGCTTGAGAAGCTCGCGGAGCACTATCCGAATTACGGAATAGCCGAGTCTGACGGACTTACGGTGTTTGACGTTACGACGCATTTTGATTCGCAAAGCTACCGCGTGTTTGGATACAGATATTTTAACGTCTTTTATAATATTTTGACCGGCGGCACGTATGAGTTCGACGATAATCCCGAGAGCTACTATCTTGAGCCGGGCGTTGATACCGAGTATATTACCGCGGTGGACTTCAATCATTTTGCTCCGGGCCCGCTTTACGGAATGACCGACCTTATAACCCTAAATCGTGACACGGGTGCGGTTGATGTTATTGAAATAAGCTCTTCAGAGAAGTATCTGTCGCTCAAAACGGGCGAGAAGAGCGAGGGCGTATGGGGCTCTGCTCTCGTTGATATTTACGGTACTGCGACGGCGACAAGCACCGTAGTTTTCGAGGCAAAATTCAAGCTCGGTGAGGGCACGGTTTCCGCAGCCGATATATTCAAGGTTTCGGATTCGAACACCTCGGGCGCAACCTGGTATAACGGTCTTCGTCTTACAGCCGACGGAAAGCTTTACGACCGCGGAACAGGAACGCAGGTGGCACTTAACGCAAGCCTTAAGACTGACGAGTGGACTACCATCAAGGTCGTTATGGACTTTGAGAACAACCTCAAGGACATTTACGTAAATTCCGTCCTCGTGGCAGATAACGTGCCGATAACGAGCGGTACGGTAAGTGAATACGATATATTAAAATGTCGCGTGGTTCACTTCGTAAATAACGGTTCTTGTAGCGGAGAGATTTTAGTAGACGACTATAAGTTCTACGTTATAGACGAATCGCTAAAATAATAAACGCGGAGGCACCTGCAGCTTTCAGGTGCCTCCGTTAAAATTTAATAAGTAAGGTTGTAGTTATGCACTCCTTTAAGCAATGCATAAATATCGTCAAGACTCTCGCCGAACAGCTCCGCCTTAACGAAGCGATAAATCATAGAGCGAAGACCTTGTACGGGAGAGGAGAGAAGGTGCGCACCGAAATATATGCTCAGCTCGTTTTCTGGGTCTACTGTGAGGTGAGCGCAAGCCGCGCCGCCCCAGCCGAAGTCGGTGTATCTTTCGTCGCCCCTCGGGCATCTTATTCCAAGGCCGTAGCCGTGCGTATCCTTCGACCAATACGTCATCTCCTGCTCCTTTGAGAGCCTTGGTGTTGCCATAAAGGCTATGGTTTCTCGCTTGAGAACCTTGTCGCCGATGCGCAAAGCCTCAAGGAATTTCATATAGTCGTCAACGGTAGAAATGCAGCCCGCACCGCCCGAGGCGTATTCACTGCCGAGCTTGTAGGTGGTTATCCGCTTTCCGACATTGACCGCTCTTCCGCCCTCAAATCTGTACTGCTCGGCAATGCTGTCAAGCTCTTCGTCTGCAAGCATAAAGGTCGAGTCAAGCATTTCGAGAGGGATAAATATGTTTTCCTTTACGTAATCCTCAAATTTTTGTCCCGATATGACCTCAACCACCGCCGCCAGCACGTCGTGGCAAAGGCTATAATTCCATCTATCACCGGGCTCAAACTCGAGCGGCTCTTTGGCAAGATATTTCATAGCCTCGCGGGTGGGAGAGCGCATACCGGTTTGCGCCCTTGCCAGCAAAAGATTCGGGGAAGAGCAGTTGTAGCTAAAGCCTGCGGTCATCTCGAAGAGGTGCTTTATAAGTATCGGATTTTTCGCCTCGCGAACACCGCCCTCACACTTAACAGTCATCCTTTCGAATTCCGGCAGATAGTCGGAAAGCCTGTCCTCAAGCGAGAAGAGTCCCTTTTCCCAAAGCTGCATAGCCGCGGTGCAGGTTATCGGCTTGGAGCAGGAATAGATATTGTATCGCTCCTTGCCGTTCATCTCGATTCGGTTTTCTGAGTCGGAGTATCCGTTCATATAGCGGAGTATGCACTCGCCCTTGTGATAGACCGCAAGGTCAAAGCCGGGTAGACCGCGCTCGAGGAATGAGTCGCAGAATTTTTTTGTCATCTCAAACATAGTTTTTCCTCCAAGCTTTAAGCGTCACGGTCATACCCGTGTCGCTTTTTTAGTTCTTTTTTGGTTTTCAGAGCGAATTCGCGCACGCTTTTATCTTCGCCACGACCTCTTCGGATATCAGCTCATCGAAGTCACGGAAGGCGTTGTTCGTCACGTCCTTTCCAAGAAGCGTGCGATACCAGATAAGTCCGAGCGCATATCTTCCGACTCCGCGCGAAGCGTGGAAGGTATCTCTGTGTATCGGAGCAACCCCGGCCTTCAAAAGCGCACCGAGCATCTCGCCGGAGGGAATTGTTCCGTCTGCGTTTATCATTTCTTTGCCGAGGTTATAGGTCTTTATGACGTCTGCGAGCATATTTTCAAAGCTGTCGTAGCCCGCATTTATCAGCTTGTCGCTTCCGTCCTCGTATGCCCAGGTCTGATGTATGTATATCTTTGCCTTAGGCGAGCACTTGCGCACGTAAGCTGCAAGCTCCTTGATGTAAGGGTCATAGCTTGCAGGCTTAAAGGATATGGCGCTTGCCTGCTGGAAAGTAATCACGTCCCACGCGCGATTTAAGAGCGCCTCGCTGAGAGAAACGTAAAATCCCGTGTTTTCTCCGTTGTACTGAAGCTCGTATTCCTTTTTATCGGAGAGCATATTGCGATAGTGGCGCTCAAGCGAACAGCCGCCAATATACAGGTTCGTAATTTCAAGCTTTTCTCCGTCAGCTCTCGCTATTGAATGAAGATATCTCGTAGCATCCGTGGAAAAGCTGTTTCCTATTGCCAAAATGTTCATTTTCGTAAATCTCCTCTCTGTGATTAACACGATTATATCACAACTTCTCGCGATTTTCAACCGCAAAACAAAAATTCCCCGAGAGATTATTCACGGGGAATTTTGTTTTACGGGTTATTAAAATCAGTTGGCAGAACTGTCGTCAGGATAAAAAACTAAAATATCCTCAACCCTGCAACAAAGAATTTTGCATAAATCGTCAAGCGTTACCGTGCTTATGGGCTTATTGTGCTTCAGCCTATCCAAAAGGCTACGACTCAAGCCGTATTGATTAATCAGACGGTAGGTGCTGATACCTTTTTCTTTAATTGTCTTATAAAACGGTTCGTAAGAAATCATAAACGCTCCTCCAGAACAATTTTATTATAAATTCTGCTCTATCTGTTGACAATTGTCGACAAATAGAGTATAATATAGCATATACTCGATATATAGAGTATAAAATCATGAAAGGAGTATGCGTAAATGGATAACAACAACGTCGTTCGTTTTTTGCTGACGTTCTTCCTTGGCTGGATTGGCAGCTTGATTATCAATCACACCTCGCTCAAGCCCGCCGGATATTATTCGAGAACCTTGGCGTACATTTTCCTTACAATGCTGACCTTCGGTATTTACGGACTTGTAGCGTCTATCTGCAACCTCACCTTTGACCCGCGCAAAGAGAGAAACATAGGATATTTCAAGGCGTAAGCCGAAAATGAAAAAGACTCAAGGTATCTATCAAAGGATACCTTGAGTCTTTTTATGATTAGGTGAGAGTTTTCAAATAATAATTAAAAGCACTTTCCGCTCTTGCAGTCCTCAGCTGCTCCTCGTCTGAAGCAGACCTCATTTTCGCACTGACCGTCCTTTTGGAACTTGACTATATTCTCCACCGTCGTTTTAGCAATATTGGAGAGCGCGTCCTCGGTCAAGAAGGCTTGGTGAGAGGTCACTATTACGTTCGGCATAGATATCAAGCGTGCAAGCGTATCGTCCTCGAGGATATGCCCCGAGAAGTCTTCAAAGAAGAAGTCCGCCTCCTCCTCGTAAACGTCGAGGCAGGCTGCGCCAACCCTTCTTGATTTTATGCCGGCAAGGAGCGCCTCCGCATCAACCAGCGCACCGCGAGATGTGTTGAGGATAACGACGCCGCGCTTGCATTTTACAATGGCATCCTCGCCTATTACGTGGTAGGTGTCCTCGGTCAGAGGGCAGTGCAGGGAAATGATATCACTGTCGCGGAAAAGCTCGTCGAGCGAAACGTATTTCACCGTATCTCCGTTATCAAGCCCCGGCGCGGGATATTTGTCGTATGCGAGCACCTTCATTCCAAAGCCGCGGCAAATATCGATAAATACGCGTCCTATGCGTCCCGTTCCGATAACTCCGACCGTCTTGCCGTGAAGGTCAAATCCCGTCATACCCGCAAGGCTGAAATTGAAGTCCCTCGTGCGTATATATGCCTTGTGTATACGGCGGATAGAGGTTAAGAGCATTGCCATCGTGTGCTCTGCAACCGCGTAGGGCGAGTAGGCAGGCACGCGCAGCACGTGAACGCGCCCGAAGGCGTATTTCATATCCACGTTGTTAAAGCCCGCACAGCGAAGCGCCACTATCCTCACCCCGAACTCGCACAAGCGGTCTATTACGGCGGCGCTTACGGTATCATTAACGAATACGCAAACCGCATCGTATCCCGATGCAAGCTCCACCGTATCCTCGTTAAGCTTGGTTTCAAAATATTTGATTTCAAAGCCGCACTCCGCACCGTATCTGTCAAACGACGGCTTGTCGTAAGGCTTGGCATCAAAAAATGCTATCTTCATTTGTCTTTGTTTCCTTTCATAAGGCTTCGTTCGTTATTATACCACAGGTCGTCATGCTTTTCAACATTTGAAAAAATTTTTGCTGTCCGAATCTTCACTATCTATTATTTTCATTCTACCGAGGTTTTAGTGATATTACTTTCCGCAAGGAAAATACCACTCTTTGCGTCAGCAAAGAGCTACACGGGGTAGGCTTTGTGGCAATTGTTCCGCTTGTTATCTACGGGAGCATTGCGAACCGTGTTACGCAATATTCCGCCGCTGGCGGAATGGATCCTGCTCCGCTATTCAAGCCTGTTTCGTGTTTTTTTGCCTCGTGCTTTCAAATCACCATAACATACCTTTGCAGAACGCGGAGCGTGCTCAAAGGGACGAAGACCGTGAGGCTCAAACCCCATCGCAACTCGCAAAGCGAGAAAAGAAAAAACAAACCACGAGGATGTGTTTTCTTTTCTGTGTTATCTTGACAAAATAGATGCCGGTGCGAGTCTTATCAAAAGCGGTGAGCATTTCTGCCCACCGCCATACTGTTTGAAAGTAGCGAAGCGGCAGAACGGCTCTGACAGTCCGGTGGACTGTCAGAGCCGTTCTGTGACCGAGTCGCAGGGAGACCTGTGCGTGCTTTGTGCGTACTCCCTGTGAGCTTCACCTCTTGCGAGGTGGTGCTATGCACTATGTTTTGCTCTTGCAAAACGCTCACGTAGCAATCGGCACTCGCGTACTTGAAAGCGAGCTTTCAGATACGCTTCGTTTGATTATCTGCAGGCTTTTTATGCTGTTAGCTTTGCTTTTTCTTTATCAAGAACGTAAATACCGCCATCGCTACCCTCCCTACGAAGGATACGCAACCGATTACAAGACCGATAATGCCGAGTGTCTTGTTTGCGCTGTCCGCTTCATTCATAGCCGCTTCGATAGCTGCCTTATTGTCGGCGTCTGCCTTTTCCAAAG
>JAFTSQ010000002.1 GCA_017467205.1 Clostridia bacterium
ACAGAGCCCAGTGCGAAGCGAGGGTATCGACTCCAAAGGAAAGAAAAAACAGCATCCGCGAGGGATGCTGTTTTTTCTTTGGAGGCGACACCCGGATTCGGACCGGGGGTAGAGGTGTTGCAGACCTTTGCCTTACCACTTGGCTATGTCGCCGTATTTCCTTTGTGCTCTCATATTATAGCAGATGAGTTTTGTTTTGTCAAGCCTTTTTCTGCTTTTGTGAATTTTTTTGTTTTTCTCGCCCGGGGCGCGCTCTGCGCGCTCCTGATTAACAGTTTATGCACCTGTCGCGATGTTGACACTATGGCGGTTTTGTGTTATATTGAACATAGGAAGGCGGTGGTGAGATGAAATGGTTGAGATCGATATTTAAAAAGAAAAAAGAAAAAGCGCCCGCAATGCCGCCGTATGATGAGATTGTCAAAGCACTATACGATAAAGATCTTGATTATTCTGACTCGTTGAAAATTTGCAAAGTGATATACAGCAAGGATAAATCAAAGCGGTTTGTTGTTTTGGCAAGCGATAAAGGCTTTTTTCGGTATACGTATGAGGAAATATGCGTTCTTGACAAGATTGATTGGAACTCTTATTATGATTATGGCTATCCGGGAAATATAAAACCGGGGTGGTGGGAGCCCAAGGACCGCTTCTGTTCCTTTTTTTGGTACAGAAGACGAGACTTTGACTGCGTTGAAATATGAACCGGAATATAAACTATTTTTTGAATAATACGTTGGCTTTTTGTCAACTCATAAAAACAGCATCCGCGCGGGATGCTGTTTTTCTATTTTCTTTAGAATGATATTGCCTGGCGGTGCGTTTTTTAACACGGGGTGCATATAAATGGCGTTTTGTCGGTGAAAAAGCAAAGTTTGGTTTACATTATTGCCTCGATTTGCACGGCTTTCATAGCATTGAGGGCGGTGACGTGGCTCTCGGGGGTCACGCCGGCACAGAGGCTGCCGTCAACGGTTATCTTTGCCTCGGGGAACGCCGCCTTAAGGATCATAGCGTTTGATATAACGCAGATATCCGTGCAAAGTCCGCAAAGCTCGATTTCCTCAATCTCCTCGCCAAAGTTCTTTATAATTTCGGGTAGCTCCGTGCTGCCGAAGGTCAGCTTTTCAACAACCGTTTCGGCATAGGGGGAAAGCTCACTTGTAATCTGCCATCCCGCCGTGCCCTTTATACAGTGCGGGACGGGGAGCTTTTTGCCCTCTTGGGTCGAGAGGTAATCCTCTGCGTGCGTGTCCTTGGTGAAAATGACCTTGCCCGCAAAGTCACGCACCTTTTTTACGACACGGGGCACTATTGCCTCGGCATCCTTTGAGCCGAGCGCGCCCGTGATAAAATCAACTTGCATATCAACAACGATTAAGAATTTCATTTTTTCAAATCTCCTAAAAAACTATTTTTTTCTCTTTTTTGGGTAAAACACGACGCCGAGCGTGATTTGCAAAACGAGAATTGAAAGGGAAGAGGCAAAAAGGAATATCGCGAGTGCCCTCGAGCCGATGGCGTCCGCCAGCATAATAGCTCCGGCGGGCAATGCGACTATCACGTAAAGTATTAAAAAGAGGATTACAAGGCGGCATATGTGCTCCGCCCTCTTCGAGCGTTGCAGGCTTTTAGGCAGGCTGAGCATTGCAAGCTCGCCCCAAAGTTCCATAAAGAATTCAAACAGTATTTCCATCATAGCCCCCCTCAAAGCTTAACAGTGACATTATTATATCATACGCAAATCGGCGTGTCAATCGCTTGCAGGTGGTAGAAGCGACGAAATTCTGCTCGGTTTTTCTCGATTTGCTCACCGGCGCTTTTTACCGAGATCCCGATGCTGCGCATCGCCCTACGGGTTCGACTACGTTCCGCCCGCCCGTGTCATCCTGAGAGGAGGGCAAAGCCCGCAGTCGAACTGCGCAGCAGTGCGAGGCAAAGCCGAGCAGGATCTCGGGCGGAACTTCGCTCAGGATGACACGGCGTAGTTTCGTTCAGGATTGGCGCGTTGCGACTATGCTTGCGAGCCGTCGGAGAACCCCTTGGGGTTCGAGCCTCCGTAATAAGTAATAAAAAGAATGTTTGGAGCGTGATTATACGAACTTTTGCGCTTCGTGCGCGTTAATTCTACGAGTTTGCCGAGGGCAAACGTCAAACGAATTTTCACGCTTTATTGCGCGCAAATTCTACGAGTTTGCTAAAGCAAACGTCGGGGCTACCTGCCGCTTTGGTGCGGCAGAGCCGAGTGTAACGGATTACGGGTAAGCAAGGAAAAAACCTTCTAAACGACGGTTTTTTCTGCCGCGCCCGAGCGTAGCAAGGAGCAAAAGACGCGAGTCTGTGAGCGGCGCGTTGCGACTATGCTTGCGAGCCGTCGGAGAACCCCTTGGGGTTCGAGCCTCCGTAATAAGTAATAAAAAGAATGTTTGGAGCGTGATTATACGAATTAACGCGCTTCGTGCGCGTTAATTCTACGAGTTTGCTAAAGCAAACATCGGGGGCTGCCTGCCGCTTTGGTGCGGCAGTGCCCCGCGCAAGAGCTCCAAAACAAAAAGCCCCGAAGCAATCGCTTCGGGGTTTTCGTTTTGGAGCGGATTACGGGGCTCGAACCCGCCACCTCGACCTTGGCAAGGTCGCGCTCTACCAAATGAGCTAAATCCGCAGGTGGTGGTGCCTCCGGTCGGAATCGAACCAACGACACGGGGATTTTCAGTCCCCTGCTCTACCAACTGAGCTACAGAGGCGTGCAAGAATGGCGACTCGGATGGGGCTCGAACCCACGACCTCTAGCGTGACAGGCTAGCGCTCTAACCAACTGAGCTACCAAGCCATTCTTGGTGGTTCACAGAACCGGTGGTGGAAAGTACAGGGCTCGAACCTGTGACCCTCTGCTTGTAAGGCAGATGCTCTCCCAACTGAGCTAACCTTCCGTCGTGCTTTAATATTATAGCAAAGAGAATTTTATTTGTCAACCCCTTTTTTGAAATATTTTTCAAGAAATTTGTTTTAAGCCCTGCCACACCTTCTAAATTGTGATTGACTTTCGCGCTCGCGTGTGCTAAAATAAAAGCATCAGATTACTATAACGAATGATAAATTGAAACGGAGATAAAAGTTATGTTGGTTGCAGACAGAATTTACGTTATGAACTTTGAGAATGCTATAAGGGGAGCGCGCAACCCCCTCAACAGCTGGGCGAGAATGGACAGCTACTATGACGAGGCGGGGAACTTCGTTCTTGGCGAGTGTGACCTTTCGCTTGCTCGCCGCCTTGCCGTTGCGGGCAGCGACCACAGAAAATACCTTCGTCAGATAATGGTTTCCATAGATATTAACGCGCCGCTTTATTGGTGGAAGGAATTTGATACCTACAAGGTCGGCACGGTTGCCAACTCCTGCTCCACTATGCATAAAATACAGGCAAAGGAGTTCTCCCGCGAGGACTTCTCCTGCGAGAGAATGGACGAGGGCGGCCTTAAGGTGCTCGACTCGGTTATCGACTATCTTGAGTCGGAGCGACAGAAGTACAACGAAACCAAGGAAAAGCAGCATTGGCACAATATGATACAAATGCTCCCGTCCTCCTTCAATCAGAAGCGCACGGTCACCCTCAACTACGAGGTGCTTATCAACATTTATTATGCGCGCCGCCACCACAAGCTTGCTGAGTGGCACACGCTTTGCGACGCGATAGAGGCGCTTCCTTACGCAAAGGAGCTTATTCTTGTTAAGGAATAATTAGCGCCATTTTCCTATAAAGGAGAACTAGCGTGAAATAACATTATCAAGCCTGAGCTTTAAGCGTTCACGCCCACGAATTTTGGCGATTTGGAACCTTAATCCAAATCGTCGCAGAGCGATACCGAAAATTCATTTATGCTTTGTGCGGTCGCCACAGGCGACAGAATGGAGATTAAAATGAACCAAAAAAATAAAACGGTTAAGGTTGCCGCCGTATCTCCACTGATAAGGCTCGGCGACGTAGCCGCCAACGTCAAGGCGTTTGTTAGGGAAGCGAAGAGAGCCGCCTCGCTCGGAGCGAGAGTGATAGTTTTCCCCGAGCTATCCTTGACGGGCGCGACCTGCGGTGACCTTTTCATGAATCCAACGCTGACCGCGCGCGCGGAGCGCGGACTTCGCGAGTTTATAGACGAAACGCGCGAGCTTGATATTTTGAGCTTTATCGGTTTGCCCGCGACAATCAACGGCGATACCTACAACGTAACGGCGTCGGTCTATCGCGGAAAGCTTTTTGCGCTTGTTCCGAATGACGCACAGACCTATGAGGAACAGCGATATTTTAGAATGCCCCCCGAGGAAGAGGCGGAAGTGAGCTTTGCAGGCTTTGATATTGTTTTCTCGTCAAGGCAGATAATTAAAGCCCCGTTTGATAAGAGCTTCACTATCTCAATAGGCGTCGATGCCGAATCGGACTCCGCACCTCGTCTTACGGTTTGCCAGATGGCAAACGAGGCGCGCGTAGGCAGTCGCCCGGACAGCTCAAGGCATCGGCTTGTCTTGCTTGCGCACAAGTTCAGCTACTCACATTCCGCCGCGGTTGTATACGCAACGGCGGGCATTGGCGAGAGCACGACGGACGCGGTTTACTGCGCGCACAATATAATTGCCGACAGAGGTAGGGTTCTTGCCGAGGCTGTGCCGTTTGCCGAGGATAATCTCATTATGGCGGAAATCGAGCTTTTGGCAAAAGAGCCGCTCGAAGAACCGCGATACGACTTTGACGCGGTGGCTTACCAAGAAACCGCTTTACCCAAAAATCCCTTCCTGCCGACCGACGAGGAAGAGCAGAGGGGAGCCTGCCTTGAGGCGCTTGAAATTCAAGCGCAGGCTCTTGCGGCGAGGGTTGAGCGCTCCTATTCAAAAACTATGGTAATCGGCGTTTCGGGCGGTCTTGACTCAACGCTGGCGCTTCTCGTTGCGGCGAGGGCGGCAGATATCCTCGGTCGCGACCGAAAATGCATTATCGGCGTAACGATGCCGTGCTTTGGCACGACGAAGAGAACGAAATCCAATGCGGAAAAGCTCTCCGACGCGCTCGGAATCAGCTTCCGCACGGTAGATATAAAGAAAAGTGTGGTACAGCACCTTTCGGATATAGGTCACGACGGTGTGACACCCGACGTTACCTACGAGAACGCGCAGGCGCGAGAGCGTACGCAGGTCTTGATGGATATTTCCAATATGACGGGCGGCCTCGTCGTCGGAACGGGCGACCTTTCGGAGCTGGTGCTCGGCTGGGCGACCTATAACGGCGACCATATGTCGATGTACGCGGTGAACGCATCCGTGCCGAAAACTATGGTGAGGCGGATAGTTGAGGTCTACTCTGACGAGGCAAGAGAAAAGAGCGGCGAGATTTCCGCCGTTCTCGACGATATCCTTGCGACCCCCGTATCCCCCGAGCTTTTGCCGCCGAAGGATGGCGAGATTGCGCAGTGCACAGAGGCGCTCGTCGGCCCTTACGAGCTGCACGATTTCTTCATTTATTGCACGCTTTTCGCAAACCTTTCGGTGCGCGAAACCTACGAGCTCACCAAGGCGAGCCTTGGGGGCGTGTACGATAATAAGACGATTCTTTCCTGGCTTCGCGTATTCTTACGCAGATTTTTAAGTCAGCAGTTCAAGCGCTCCTGTATGCCCGACGGGCCGAGGGTCAGCTGCATTTCGGTTTCCCCAAGGGGCGGACTCCGTATGCCCTCGGATATATCGGCGGCGGTGTGGCTTGAGGAGCTTGACGAGATAGAAAAAGAGGAAAAATGAGCAACATCTTCGACCTTTTCAAGAAAATAGAAAAAAAGACGGACCAAAAGCCCGTCAGCTTTATAATAGTCGGACTCGGC
Organism: Clostridia bacterium; assembly: GCA_017467205.1. The sequence goes on from JAFTSQ010000002.1 coordinate 5,862, forward strand.
AACCCGGGCGCGAAGTACGATAACACCCGCCACAACGCAGGCTTTATTGCCATTGACGCGATAGCAAAAAGGTGCGGGGCGCAGATTAACCGCTCGAAGTTCCACGCCCTCGTCGGCGAGGCGAATATTGGTGGCGCGCGCGTGCTTTTAATGAAGCCCGAAACCTTTATGAACAACTCCGGACTCGCGATAAAGGAGGCGGCGCTGTTTTATAAGATAACCGCCGAGAATATAATAGTTCTGCACGACGAGATAAGCTTTGACCCCGGTACAATCCGCATCAGGCGCAAGGGCTCTGCGGGCGGTCATAACGGCTTGAAGAGCATTATAGCCGAGGTCGGAAGTCAGGACTTCCCGCGCATTAAGATAGGCGTTGGCAAAAAGCCGCACCCCGATTACGACCTCGTTGATTGGGTGCTCGGCAAATTCTCGCAGGATGACAGAGAAAGGATAGCCGAGCGTATCTCGGATATCGCCGAGGCGACCGAGCTTATCGTTTTGGGAAAGATAGACGAGGCGATGAACCGCTTCTCTAAATAAGAAAAAATCAGCACGGGGCAGCATTTTCCCCGAAAATAGCCTTAAAAGAAAGCGAAAAGATATGAGGCTAACCGAATTTATATGCTACGACCGAGAGTTCGCCTCGGCGCTCGACGCGCTGAAGGAGAGCGTCAAGACCCCAAACCCCCACCCGATAGCCGTCAACGGACTGACGGGCGGCGCGACGGCGGCGTTTCTTACTGAAACGCTCATCGGCATCCGCGAGGTGGGGCGCGGGGTAACGCTCGTTATTGAGGAGAACGAGGACTCGGCGGCAAGATGTGCGGCAAGGCTCTCCTCGCTCGGCGTAAGGGTCGGGCACTACAAGCCGCGCACACTCACATTCCATAACATTTCAGCCTCCCACGATACAGAGCGTGAGAGGCTTTCGGTGCTTTTCTCGATACTCTCGGGCGAGTGCGAGGCGGTGGTTACCACCGCGTCTGCCGCGCTCTCCTACACGCTGCCGAGGGAGTACCTGTCGGCGCGCTCGACGAGGCTTCGCGTCGGCGACACACTCCCCCCGCGCACCCTTGCCGAAACGCTCACTCTCCTCGGCTTCAAGCGGGGGGAAACGGTCGAGTCGGCAGGTCAGTTCGCCGTTCGTGGCGGTATTGCTGATTTTTGGGTAAATGCTACCGACTCCCCCATCCGTGTCGAGTTTTTCGGCGATGAAATCGACCGAATGTCCTATTTTGACCCCATAAGTCAGCGCTCGGAGGGGGTGGCAGAGGAGTGTACCCTGCTTCCTGCGGCGGAGATAGTTCTTGACGGCGAGGCAAGAGAGCGGATTACCGCTTATATCGAGAAAATGATTAAGAGCGCGCCGAGCGAGAGTGCCGCGAAGCTTGAGGCGGAGCGCGACCTTATAAAAGCGGGAATTATGCTCGACGGCAGAGATAAATATCTGCCCGTAGTTTATCCTTTGCGTGACAACCTTTTCGGCTACTGCGAGGGCGGCGCTGTGATACTCGTCGGCACGAACGGTATTCGCGAGGAGCTGAAGCTCTTTACCGATTCCTTGAAGTCCGACCTTGCGTCACTTACCGACACCAAGCGTGCTGATTTTTCCTACACCGACTATATCGGCTCGCGCGAGGCGTTTGAGGAAATAATAGCCTCTCGCGCAGCCCTTCATATAAACAGCTTTTCGAGCGGCGTAACGAGCGGAGCTCTCGCAGGGCTCTTCGGCTTCCGCACCAGAAAGCCGGTTTCCTACGGCACGAACCCCGCAATGCTAAAGGACGACCTTGAAGCCTTCCGCCGCTCGCTCTACCGCACGGTTATCTTCTCGGAGAGCAAAAGCGGTGCAGCGTCGCTTTCCGAAACGCTGACCGAGCTCGGAATAGCGCATATCCCCGCATACCAAAGAGAGCTCGACTTCTCGGTTATGAAGCCGGGGGATATAGCCGTCACGGTCGGTACGGTTGAGGGCTACGAGCTCATAACCCCCAAAATTGCTCTTCTTTCAATGGCGAAGGACGACGGGCGCGTCACTATGGCGCACAGGCGCAGGCAAAAGGCACTCAAGCGAAGAGGCGCGGCAAGCGAGCAGCTACTCAGCTACGCCGAGCTCTCGGTTGGCGACTACGTCGTTCACGCGAACTACGGTATTGGTCTATTTGAGGGTATGCAGACGATAACCGTCGACGGCGTGACGAAGGATTACATCACGATAAGATACGCGGGAACGGATAAGCTGCTCGTTCCCTGCGACAGACTTGAATATATAGGCAAATACATCGGCGAGCGCGCAAACGACGGCACGGTCAAGCTGTCGAAAATGGGCGGCGGCGAGTGGCACAGAGCGAAGTCGCGCGCAAAAAGCGCGGTCAAGGATATCGCGAAGCGGCTTATCGCGCTCTACGCCGAGCGGCAGAGGCGACCGGGCTTTGCCTTCGCGCCCGACTCGGAGCTTGAGGAGGAGTTTGCCTCGTCCTTTGAATACGAGGAAACCGCCTCGCAGCAGATAGCCATAAACGAGATAAAGGCGGATATGATGAAGCCCGTTCCGATGAACCGCCTGCTTTGCGGTGACGTCGGCTTCGGAAAGACCGAGGTGGCACTCCGTGCGGCGTTTAAGGCGCTTATGAGTGGCAAGCAGGTGGCAATACTCGTGCCCACAACTATCCTTGCCTTACAGCATTATCAGACCGCGCTTTCAAGAATGAGGAGCTATCCCGTCACCGTGGATATGCTCTCGCGCTTCCGCACCAAAAAGGAGGAGGCGGCAATACTGCGCCGAGTTGAGCGCGGCGAAACCGATATAATAATCGGAACGCATAAGCTGCTCGGCTCGTCGATAAAATTCCGCGACCTCGGTCTGCTCATTATTGACGAGGAGCAGAGATTTGGCGTGTCACAGAAGGAAAAGCTCAAGGAGCTTGCCCGAAACGTTGACGTTTTGACGCTTTCCGCAACCCCCATACCCAGAACGCTGAATATGGCAATGAGCGGTATTTCCGATATGTCAATTCTCGACGAAGCACCCGGCGACCGCCGCCCCGTGCAGACCTACGTGCTTGAGTACGACGAGGCGGTCATTCTCGACGCGATAAGGCGAGAGCTCTCGCGCGGCGGACAGACGATATATCTTTATAACAAGGTCGACGATATCGATATCGTCGCAGGAAAGATAGCAAAGGTGTTCTCTGACGCTCGCGTTGCCTACGCACACGGGCAGATGGAGCGCGACGAGCTTGAGGATATCTGGCAGATGCTCGTTCACGGCGAGATAGATATTCTCGTTTGCACCACCATAGTTGAAACCGGAGTCGACCTTCCGAACGCGAACACCCTCATTATCGAGAACGCCGACAGAATGGGACTTTCCCAGCTACACCAGATACGCGGCAGAGTCGGCAGAAGCGAGAGGCAGGCTTACGCCTACTTCACCTACCGTCGCGGCAAGGCGCTCTCCGAGATAGCACAGCGCCGCCTTCGCGCGATACACGAGTACGCCGAGTTCGGCGCGGGCTTCAAGATAGCGCTTGAGGACCTTGAAATACGCGGCGCGGGCAATCTGCTCGGCGCGGAGCAGCACGGATATATCGAGAGCGTCGGCTACGACCTCTACGTCCGTCTTCTCGGCGAGGCGGTGCTCGAGGAGCGCGGCGAGGGTGCTGCTACTGCCTACGAGTCGGTCGTTGATTACAAGGCGTCGGCTCATATTCCCGAAGGCTATATCCCCTCCGAGTCGCAGAGAATGCAGATGTACAGAAAGGTGTCACTCATTCAGACGAAGGAGGACAGGCGGGATATCGAGGACGAATTTACCGACCGCTTCGGCGATATGCCAAAGACTGTCGAGCGGCTCGTTTCGGTGTCGCTCGTGCGCGCTCTTGCATCACGGTGCAGGGTGGGGCGTGTCGAGTTTTCGGAGCATTTTATCAGCTTTGCGATAGAGCTTGACGCGATAGGCGACTGGTCGGAGCTCTTCGACTCGCATAAAAACCTTATGCTTCGCCAGCAAAAGACCCCCGTCGTTATTGCAAAGCTCTCGCGCGGCACAGAGCCGCTCGGCGAGGCGATAGGTATACTCTCCGACCTTCTTGATGCTAAATTAAATGAGGAACGAACAAAAAATGAAGAAAAAGAAAAATAAACCGCTTATAATATTTGCCGCAGTCTTTCTCTCGCTCGTGCTTGTGTTCGGCGGCGTGCTGATAGGTGTGACCGCCGCAAGAAACGCGAGGAGCGTTGCCACCCTCGGCGATATCAGACTTGAGGCGGGCGAGGCGGCTTACTTCGCTACCTATTATAAAACGAGATACGTCGCATCCCTGAGGGCCGACCCCGACATCGTCTTTTCGGATACCGAAGCCTTTTGGCAGAGCACGGCGGCAAACGGCAAGACCTATGCCGAAAACCTTGCCGAAGGCACGGAGGGATATATAAGAAACGTGCTCGTCTGCTCCTATCTTTACGACTCGCAGGCATCGCTTTCCTCCGACGAGAAAAAGAAAATAGAAGCGGCGGCAGAGGAGATACTCGACTTCCGCGCAGGCGGCAATGTGTCCGAGCTTGAGGGGATGACGGCTGAGTACGGCTTCGGCTACTCGGATATTAAAAATGCCGCTGTCAAGCTTTATAAAATGCAGAGAGTGCAGGCTCTCATTTACGGTGCTGACGGAAAGAACACCGCAAATCTTACCGAGGAGTGCGAGGAGCACCTTTCGGGGTATACCCACGTTTATCTGCTCTTTATTCGCACCTCAACGAAGTTCGTGACGGGCGAGGACGGCGAGGTCTACGAAAAGGCGCTGACGGCGGATGAGATTTCATCTCGCGCGGCGGTTATAGGCGAGCTTCGAGAGGCTATTGCCAACAAGGCGGCAGGCGCGGATATGCAGATAACCTCCGCTATGTTTATGAACGCTCTTAACGAGCACGGCGAGGACTCGGCGAGCCTCCAGAAGACCGGCTATTACTTCAAGGACGGAACGGCGTTCACCGCGAGTGCCGCCGAGGAGTACCCCGAAATAGTCGAGGCGGCGCTCACGCTCGGCGAGGAGGAATTCTTTGAGGTTATCACCGATTTCGGCACTTGCTTTATCTATAAAACCGCACCCTCGCCGGGAATTTACCTGACCGAAGGCGCGGATAGCTTCTTCTCGGATTTCTATACAACCCTCTCCGATAAGCTCTTCTCCCTGACGCTCGCGACCCTTTCCGAAGACGTCACGGTGAAGGATAAGTTCTACGAGCTTGATGTAGCGGAGCTTGGGTATACGAGCGAATATTACGTGAGGTTTGACTGATGACTGTTTTTTCAATTGCGTTTATTGCCGTGCTCGTTCTTCTTTGCGCGGCAGTTCCGGGCTTTCTGCTCGTAAAGTGCGGCAAGGTCAGCGAGGGCTTTGCCTCCGACCTTTCAAAGCTGCTTTTATATATCGGTATGCCCTGCCTTTCGATATACACCTTTGCCACCACCGAATATTCCATAGAGAAGCTTCGCGACCTTGGCATATTCGCCTGTCTCACCTTCGTGATGCTCGGTGTGATGCTCGGCGGCGCGTATCTTTTGCTGCGGAAAAAGCTTGAAAAGCCGCTTTGTCGCATAATGGTTATTGCAACCTCCTTTGCAAACTGCTCCTTCTTCGGAATTCCGATAGTCGAGGCGCTCCTTCCCGACATAGCGGCGGATATCGTAATATACACCACCGTTTTCGCGGTAGTTATGAACATCGTCGGCTGGACGCTCGGCGTTGCGATAATATCGGGGGACGCAAGATTCGTTTCCCTTAAGAAAGCGATACTTAACCCCGCCGCTCTCGGTCTTTTCGTTGCTCTCCCGATATTCATATTCCAAATACCAATTCAGGCGGATTTCCTTAATATGATAACCATATCCGCGAGAATGACCAGCCCGCTTTCAATGATAATTATGGGTATGCGCCTTGCCACGATGGATATTAAGGCGACCGTCTTGAACTATCGGATATATCTCACGGTTTTTGCAAAGCAGATTTTGATGCCTGCGTTAGCATTCGCTCTGATTGTCTTCCTTCCTGTTTCGCTTGAAATCAAGCAGACCTTCTTTATTATGTGCTCCTGCCCCATAGCCTCGGTGGTGCTTAACTACTCCGAGATGATAGGCGAGGCGCAAAAGGAGGCGGCGGGCGCGCTCCTTCTCGGAACGATGGCGAGCATTCTCACCCTGCCTCTTATGATGCTTCTTTTACCGCTTTTGTAAGATTTAACGTATTGATGCCGAGCTTGCAAATCCTCGGCAAATCCGCCTCATCCCTGCATCTCGTTGCATTGCTGATTTTTTTGGTCAATGTGCACAAAATTATAGCAAGCCGCTTGACTTTTTTCGGGGGGGGGTATAATTGTTCTCGAAAGAAAAAATAAACAAATAAAGGAGAATCCAAATGAAAGTTCTTACGGTTAAAAGAATCCTCTCCTTGCTCCTTATCACCGTTTTGGCAATTCTCGCGCTTGCCTTGACCTCTTGCGACGGTCAGGCGGGCTCGGTTTGGCTCTCGGGCGATAGCGCTCCCACGGCGGACTTGGGCAAGGCGGGCGACTTCTATCTTGAAACCGACTCCTTCGACGTTTGGGAGTACAAGGCTGACGGTTGGGTCGTAATCGCCAATATCAAGGGCGAGGTCGGCGCGACGGGTGCAGACGGTGCTGACGGCGAAGACGGCGCAAAGGGCGAGGTGGGTGACACCGGCGCCGCAGGCGCTGACGGCGCAAAGGGCGAGGTCGGCGACAAGGGCGAAAAGGGCGACAAGGGTGACGCAGGCGATGCAGGCACAGACGGTGCTGACGGCGTGCTCAACACTCCCACGCTTTCCCTCGGTTACCTCAAGCTCTCCAATAGGCAGGTAGCCGTTATGACTCACTATCTGCCCACCATTCAGCTTACCGCATTTTCGGGCGCAAGCGTTAACACCGTTACCGTTTGGGCAGAGGAGGACGGCGAGCTCTACGTAGGCACGGCAAAGGTTGCCGACGTTGTTACCGCAACGGCGCGCGGAACGACGTTTAACTCTGCCACCGCCAAATACGACGTAGTAAAGGGCAAGAACACCATTGCGCTTGAGCGCGCTATCGGCGAGGACGAAACCATAGTTCTCGGCGGACAGGGCAGTGTTGGCGTTCTTTACCTCAGCGGACTTGAAATCAGCGATGGCGACGGTACGCGCTTTGCGTACGCTGACGGAGCGGCACACGACAGCCCGATTATGCAGGACGCCGCAGGCAAGGCTAACACCCTCGTCTTCTCTGCGACCTACCTTGAGGAGTTTACCGGAGCGTCCGCTCCCGTAATTGAGGGCGTAACCGATTACTTCACCGATATCGGCTCGCTTTCCGGAGTTGCTACGCATCTCACTCCTTTCCCATACAAGAACATATACGATCGCTTTGCAGGAAAGACGCTTGCAAAGATAGGTATACCGGTTAAAACCGTTTCTGCGCTTGATGCAAATCAGACCTTCACTCTTCAGATATTCGACTATACCACCAAGGTGGTTCGCGAGGCGGTTACCGTAACTCTTCCTCTTGACCAGCTTGGCTCAAGCACAACGGTCAACAAGTGGGTCTACGTTGACCTTACCCCCTACAATATCTCCCTCGGCAAAACCGAGTCGATAGCCTTCGGTAAGACGACCGACACGGTTATATGGGGCTACGGTCCTGCAGCTACGAACCTGTTTGAGTTTTCAAACTGCAGAGGTGTTTTGGCGGATGCAACCTTCAACAACGCAGGCTTCGTTCAATCCACGGCAAGCAAAAACTCTATAATCTTCGATATCTATTACGCTATTCCTTCCTTTGACTACGACGAGCACATAGCAAAGCTTGATAAGATGGAAGCCGATGCTATTGAGGAAATAGAAGCGGAAAAGAAGATTGAGTTCATAAACGGCACGAATACCGAATACGCGATAGTATACGACTCAGCCGATACCGCGGCAGTTGATTTTGCAAATACGCTCGCGACCTATATGAACGCCGCCTTCGGCGTCAACATCTCTGCGAGTGCGGTATCGATGGATACCGGCATCGTTGACAAGGAAATTGTTATCGGTAACGTCAGAAGCACCGCTTCCTCGGTAATAGGCGAGCTTAACGCAAAGAATGATTTTGCAATTGCAATGTCGGATAACGACCTCGTGATATACGCAACCTCCGAGCATCTTTATCCTTACGTTTTGAGAATTCTCAAGGACGAAATATTCGCCGATATGAAGGGCAGTGTTCTGAGAATTTCGCCCGAGGAGAAGATAGTTTACAGCAAGAGCGATATCGCGGGATTGAACTACGCCGAATATATCAAGCAAAGAAACGGCACTATCTCGTCGACCTACCTTGCCGAGATGATGTACGCTCTTCAGTTTACCGCGAGCAACGGAGTAACTCTTCCGTACAGACTCTACGTTCCCTCGGATTACGACCCCTCAAGGTCCTATCCCGTCCTGCTTATGATGCACGGCTCGGGTGACAGAGGCAACGATAATATTTCGCAGATTCAATCTATGGTTCCCCAGGTATTCTCGCAGACCGCCTCTCCCGTCCTTGACGCGATAGTCGTCGCACCTCAGTGCCCCAAGGATAAGGGTCAGAAGTGGGTAAACGCAACCTGGGCTGACGGTACTTACAATATCAATACTACGGCTGAAACCAAGGAAATTGCCGCAGTCGTTGAGATTCTTGAAATGCTCGAGGAGAAGTACTCCTGCGATACAAATCGCCGTTACGTAATGGGACTTTCGATGGGCGGATATGCTACCTGGGATCTTATTGCGCGTCACACCGAGATGTTCACGGCGGCAATTCCGATCTGCGGCGGTGCGGACACCTCAACTGCAACCAAGCTTAAGGATATGCCTATCTGGGCGGCTCACGGAAGGGTTGACACCGTCGTTCCCTTCGCGGGCTCGGAGAATATGGTTAACGCGCTCATAGCGGCGGGTAACACAAAGGTTAAATTCAAAATATACGACAACGGTGCTCACGCAATATGGAACAGCGTGGCGTCGGACTTTGAAATGCTCAACTGGCTCTTCGAGCAGAGCAAAGGCGAATAATTAACAAGATATGAAAGGAAAAAATATGAAAAGCTTGAAATTAAGAAAAATCCTTTCCCTCGTTCTTATCACGGTTTTGGCAGTTTTCGCGCTCTCCTTGACCTCCTGCGGTCAGGATGGCTCGGTCTGGCATTCCGGCGAAGCTGCTCCGACTGCGGCTGAGGGCAAAATCGGCGATTTCTATCTTGAAACAGACACACTCGACGTTTGGGAATACAAGGCAGACGGTTGGGTTGTAATCTCCAACATCAAGGGCGCAACCGGTGAGACGGGTGCGGCAGGTGCTGACGGCGAAGACGGTGCTGACGGCGAAAAGGGCGACACCGGCGCTACGGGCGCTACCGGTGCTACCGGTGAAAAGGGCGACCCCGGCGAAAAGGGCGACAAGGGCGACAAGGGCGACACCGGTGCTACGGGTGCTGCAGGCGAGTCGGTAACCGCTCCCGAAATTATTGTAGATTTCCTTGACCTTACCGCAAAGCGCGTAGCGGTAATGGACTACTATTTCTCCTACGCAAAGCTCACCGGCTACTCGGGCACGAGCATTGCTTCGATTACCGTTTGGGCAGAGGCTGACGGTAGCCTTTACATAGGCACGGCAAAGGTTGCCGACGTGGTTGCGGCAACGAAGGGTGGCACGGAGCTCTCCGCCACCACAGAGAAGTACACCGTTGTTGAGGGTAAGAACACCATTGAGCTCACCCTTTCGGTAGGCTCTGACGAAACTATCGTTCTCGGCGGACAGGGAAGCGTTGGTCTTCTCTTTGTCAGCGGACTTAATCTCGGCGAGGACAACGGCACAAGCTACGCATACGCAGACGGACAAATGCACAAGACTCCCCTTGCTGCCGACGCGACGGGAATGAACAGAACTCTCGTCTTCTCCGCAGAGTTCGAGAACGGTGAGAGCGGCGAAACCGCTCCCGTAGTTGAAGGCGCGGCTGATTGGTTCACCAATATCGGAAGCCTTTCGGGCGTTGCGGCTCACGCTTGCCCCTTCCCCTACAAGAACATCTACGACCTCTACTCCGGCAAGACTCTTACCAAGATAGGTATTCCCGTTAAGAGCGTTGCGGCAGTTGATGCAAATCAGACCTTCACTCTTCAGATATTCGACTATACCACCAAGACGGTTAACAAGCAGGTTACCGTAACCCTTCCTGTTGATCAGCTTGGTTCAAGCACCACCGTTAACAAGTGGGTTTACGTTGACCTTACCCCCTACGAGATCACCCTCGGCGAAACCGAGAGTATTGCGTTCGGTAAGAGCGGCGATACTGTAACCTGGGGCTACGGTAAGCTTAACACCAATAAGTTTGCCTTCATTAACTGCGGCGGAGTTATAGCTAACGCTACCTTTGACAACAGCTCCTACACTCCGGATACGTCATCGATCAACTCGATAGTATTCGACGTTTACTACGCAGTTCCCGCATTTGATTTTGAGGAGCATTTGGTAGAGCTTGCAAAAAAGGAGGCTGCGGCTGTGGAAGAGGTTAAAAAGAATCCCTTGAAGTATGCTCTTATGGAAGCCGGCATTCAGTACATTTCCATTATGGGCGACAGTATCAGTACCTTCAACGGCTATAACAACTCAACTGCAAATAACACCACCTGCGGAAGCAACGGAACATATTACTATCTCAACAGCAGACCCGACGTAAACACCGTTGATTGCACCTGGTGGTACGAGTCTGCAGCGTCTGCAGGACTTGATATCCTCGTTAACAACTCCTACTCCGGCGACCAGCTCTTTAGCGGCGGTAAAGGTCTTGAAAGATGCGTTCAGCTTCACGCTAACACCGGCGCGCTGAACGGCACGAACCCCGATATTATCGCGGTATTCTTCGGAACTAACGACCTTGGAAGAGATTGCTCGGTTAGCGAGTTCACTACCCTCTACGAGCAGATGCTCCAGAAGATGACGGAGAAGTACGAAAGCTCGGATATCTTCGTATTCACTCTTCTTCCCACCGCTGATCCTCAGTCCACCAAGGAAAGAACCGAGGCGTTCAACGAGGCTATAAGAAGCCTTGCGGCTAAATATAACTGCAACGTCGTTGACCTCTACGCCGACTCCGGCTTCACCTTCGAGAACTGCGGAGAGTATACTCTTGCGGCAGACAGTCAGAATATCCATCCCAATGCGGCAGGTATGGACCTTATCCGCGATTGCTTCCTTAAGGCACTTGAGGAGAAGTACGTAGACTACGCAAACTAATGGACAGTTGAAAGTTGAAAATTGAAAGTTGAAAATTGAAAGTTGAGAGTTGAGAGTGACTCAACCTCTGCAAAACTGTAGATTTTAACTTTCGACGCGAAAAGAAAAAGGTGCTCTTGCGCAGTCAAGAGCACCTTTTTTGTATCGTTTTATTTTGCATTAATTTCAGCCGAAAATGCCGGTCAAGAATATCTCAACGCCGACTATAATGAGGATAACACCGCCGAAGAGCGTCGCTTTGCCTGCAATGCAGGTGCCGAACCTTTTTCCTATCATAACGCCCGCAAAGCAGATAACGAAGGTCACGAGCGCTATTATTGCCGCCGCAATGAGCGCGGCTATCATGTCGTACTCGGCTATGGTAAAGCCGACGGAGAGCGCGTCAATCGAGGTGGCAACGCCCTGCAAAAGAAGGGCAGGGCGTGTCAGTCGCGCGGGTGCGCCCTCCTCCTCGCCGCATCTTGCGTGAGCGCCGTCAACTATCATTTTGACGCCGATAAAGGAAAGAAGCGCGAGCGCTATCCAGGGAATCGCGGGCTCGAAGGCGGAGAAGGCGGTTTTCATTGTGTGAACGAAGAACCACCCGATAAGCGGCATTGCCGCCTGAAACGCGGCGAACACGCAGGCAATAAGAGTTGCTCGCCTTTTGTTTATACCGCTGTCGGCAAGGCCGTTTGCGAGGGATACCGAGAATGCGTCCATCGCCAGCGCCGCACCGAGAAGCGCACTGTTAAAGAAAAAGAGAAAATCAAGATTCATTTCTTCGTCCTTGAAATTGAATTTGTAAAAAACGCAAGTGTTATTATACCACGCCGCACGTCCTCTGTCAAGTAAAAACGCGCGACGGAGGCGGAAAATATCGCACGCAACCCTCGCACGCATAAAATATTTAGAAAATCGCGAAAAAACATTGAATTTTTATCTCGGTTGAGGTAGAATAATGTAGATAATATAACTGAGAGGTAAAAGTAAATGAGAAAAACCAAAATAATAGCAACAATAGGTCCGGCGTCCTCAAACGAGGAAACCCTCACCAAGATGTTTTTGGCGGGAATGAATGTTGCAAGGCTCAACTTCTCCCACGGAACGCACGAGGAGCACGCTAAGACCATTGACCTTATAAAGCAGGTGAGAGAGAAGCTCTCGCTTCCCATCGCGATAATGCTTGACACGAAGGGCCCCGAATACAGAATCAAGACCTTCAAGGATAAAAAGGTCACGCTCGCCGAGGGCGACGCATTCACCTTCTTCGCCTCTGACACGGTGGGTGACGAGAGGGGCGTCAGCGTTGATTTCGAGGGGCTTTCACAGATTGTCGGCCCGGGTGACAGAATACTTGCCAATAACGGCCTCGTCGTTTTCAGAGTTGACGCTGTTGAGGGTGAGGACGTCCTGACGCACGTAGAGGTCGGCGGCGTGCTCTCCGACCGCAAGAGCCTTAATTTTCCCGGCAAGGTTTCGAACCGCGAATACCTCGGCGAGCGCGACGTGGAGGATATCCTCTTCGGTATCGCGCAGGGCGTTGACTTCATTGCGGCGTCCTTCGTTTCGAGAAAGTCCGACGTTTTAGCGGTAAGACGCCTGCTTGACGAAAACGGCGGTGCGGACATCAACCTTATCGCAAAGATAGAGAATCGCGCAGGCGTAGATAATATCGACGAGATATGCGAGGTAGCCGACGGCGTAATGGTTGCAAGGGGCGACCTCGGCGTTGAGATACCCTACACCGAAGTGCCTGCGGTGCAGAAATATCTTATCCGTAAGTGCCGTCTTATCGGCAAGCGCGTTATCACCGCGACCGAGATGCTTGAGTCGATGATACACAATCCGCGCCCCACCCGTGCAGAGATTTCCGACGTTGCAAACGCGGTTTACGACGGCTCGTCGGCTATTATGCTCTCGGGCGAGTCGGCGGCAGGTCTTTATCCCGTCCTCGCAGTCAAGACGATGGACGAGGTTGCCCGTGCCACCGAAGCGCAAATAGATTACAGCCGCGCCTTCGCGCTTGAGCAGGTGCAGATAAAGGACACGCAGGACGCAATTTCGCACGCAACCTGCGCTATGGCGATAGACGTTGGCGCAAAGTGTATAGCTGTCAACTCTCTCACGGGTAAGACCGCTCGCCTCGTCAGCCGTCACCGCGCACCCGTTGACATTATCGGCATAACCACGTCCGACAGAGCTCTCCGCCAGCTTAATATGAGCTGGGGCGTTATCCCCGTCAAGAGCGAGCAGTACAGCTCGGTCGACGTTATGTTCTACCGCGCCGTTGAGGTCGCAAAGCACACGCTTGGACTGAAGCGAGGTGACAGGATAGTTCTCACCGGCGGACTCATAAACGGGCACACCGGCAACACGAACACCATCAGAGTTGAAACGATATAATGCAGAATGCAGAATGCAAAATTGAGTGACCGTGCAGTAGGGCGGATTCCATATCCGCCCATTGTTAAGGCTCCCTCCGAGAGGGAGCTGGCGCCATAGGCGACTGAGGGAGATTTCGTGTAGTTTTCTTACGTAGCCGTTATAACGAGCTACAATAACCTCTCGTGAGCTCCTTCCGTCACACCTTGCGGTGTGCCACCTCTCGTTGCGGTTCGGTTACATTTGGGTAATAAATTACCTTATAGGGACCGGCGTCATCGACGGTCCGTCCATCGAAGATAACCAACAGGAATGGACCGTCGAGG
>JAFTSQ010000003.1 GCA_017467205.1 Clostridia bacterium
CGTGAGAGTCGGTTACGTAAGAACTAACTCAGGAGAGTTCTACTTCAACGACGTGGTTGCTGAATCAAGCACGCTTTCCTTCGTCAGCCAAGACGTAGAGAGGGGATTCGGTCCCGCGACCTTCGAGGACTTTGATTACAGCAGCCTGAAAAAAGGCGACGTGCTTTACCCCGATGAAACCGTCACCAACGTTTATCACGATACTCTGACGTATGCGATCACCAGAGACCCGAAGAACGCGGCGAACAAGGTTATGAAGGTAACTAAGACCAAACAGGCTGACTCCAGCGCCACCCTTCGCACCGCGGTGAGCCTTCAGGAAAATCCCGAGGGCGGCTCGTATTACGTATTTGAATCCGACGTTTATATGTCGGGTAAGACTACGCTGGAATTCGGCTTGATGAACGCATCTAACAAGCCTTTGAGCAGAATTCGTCTTATGGCAGGCTCTGACGGCAAGATTAAGATTCGCGAATACGTTTCGAATATAGAGGGGAATGTCGACATTGCAGAGGAAGTAGCAACGACAGATGAGTGGTTTACATTCGGAATAATATGTAATTACGATGCTTCCGAAGCAACCCCCCGAGTTGTTATCACCATCTATATTAACGGAGAGCCGGTAGTTGAAAATTTAACTGCTTATAATTCCGAGAACATGGCAGACTTCAACGTATCGACCTTCCATATAAGGTATCTTGCGGGCGGAACGACGACGGCGTATTTTGACAATATAATATTCCAGCAAGCAGACGGATACGAATATAACGGCGGTCATAACATAAGCACCGAAAACGCTGAAGAGGTTATTACCTTTGAAGGCTTTGATTCCTTGCTCGGCGACGCTCCCGAGCAGCCGTCACCTAATCTTACGAACACGGGAAAAGGCGGCACCGTTTTTGACGTAACGCTCAATCCAAAGGATACTTCGGATAAAGTTTTGCTTGTCACCGACCCTGCGGGAACGACCGGCAGTTTCAGTCAGCTCGGTCTCACCGCGTCTGACGGGGATGCGAACAGATTTGTATTTGAGTCTGATATTTATA
Source organism: Clostridia bacterium (assembly GCA_017467205.1). The sequence goes on from JAFTSQ010000003.1 coordinate 1,047, forward strand.
TCGACTCCTCCGCAACCGACGTTGCCAAGCAGAGCTTGGGACTTGCATTTACGGGTGCGGGTGACACGAAGATATTGGCCAAGATATTCGTCGGACTTGAGGAGTCGAACGGCGTGAAGAAGGTGGTGCTTTCGCCGTCAAGCGACGTTTACAGCGGTTCTCTTGATAACACCCTTATTGACGTTACTGCGGATATGTGGTTTAAGATTAAGCTGGTGCTTTCTTACGGCTACGGCGCAGACGGTAAAATAGACAAGGATTCGGTAATTCTCGAGGTCTACGTTAACGACGTTCTTATCGGCTCGCTTAATACTTACAACTCGGCACGTTGGGAAGGTAGCAATGCGGTGGGTTATACCGTAGGCGGTGTTCGCCTCGGATATGAAAAGAACACTGCTCTTAAGGTTTACTTTGACGACATAAGCTTTGCAGAAAAGGCATCAGAGACAGCCGAGCAAACAAACTGAAAACGGGAGAAAAACAATGTTTCCAAACGTAAATCAGGAAATAAGAAACGGAAAAGAATCTCAAATAAACAAATGTATTTCGGTATTTGCGGAAGCTTCACTCGTTGACAAAGCCGTGGAGGCGCTTTCGCTCTTTCTTCCGCGATGCGAATTTAAGGCAGGGGATAATGAGGCTGACGTTCTGGCGCTTTGGCGCGAGAGCCTCACCTCCCCGGAGGCATATACGCTTACCGTCAAGTGTGGAAGAGCTGTTATTGAATATAACTCCTACCTCGGACTTCGAAACGCCATCGCTACCTTCTCTCTGCTTGTGAAAGAGCGTGACGGCGCCGTCGTTGTTCCCGACGTGGAAATAAACGATTGTCCGGTGCTGTCGCACAGAGGAGTTATGCTTGATATTGCTCGCGGCACGGTTCCTTTGGGTCAGCTTCTTGACGATATGGTGCTTATTGCAAAATCAAGACACAATATTCTTCATCTTCATTTGGCAGATGCCAAGGGTGTCGCTGTTGAGATGGACTCGTTTCCCGAGGAATACCGTATTCCCGATTACTACACCAAAGCACAGGTTTCCGAGATCGTAAGACTCGCAGACGTGCTCGGTCTTGAAATCATTCCCGAGATCGATATGCCCGCCCATTCAACAAGGCTTAACACGGTTTTGCCCGAGCTGAAATGCGACACGGACGCAAGGCCGCAGTGCCTTTGGACCGTATGCGCGGGAGAGGAAAGGGTCTATGAGCTTTACCGAAAGGTACTGCTCGAAATAGCGCAGATGTTCCCGACGGGCAGATATCTTCATATAGGCGGAGACGAGCTTGAGTTTTCCGATCTTCCGACCGAAAGGCGCAGAGTATGTCATTGGCACGAGTGCCGAAAGTGCAAAAAGAAAATGGAAGAAGAGGGCATTCGCGACAGACAGGAGCTGTACTACTATTTCATAAACAGAATAAACGGTTACGTTAAGGAATGCGGTAAGCAAACGGTGATGTGGAGCGATCAGATAGACTGTACCCGCCCCGCAGCTCTCTCAACAGATATTCTTATGCAATTCTGGAGAGTGGCAGCGCATGGAAGAGGCCCTCACGACGGATGCTCTATGCAGGGGCAGCTTGATTTGGGATACAAAATGATAAACTCATTCTATTGGAATACATATCTTGACGAAGAGCATTATATGAATTCAAGGAATCTTTCAAGCTGGCGTTGGGATGAGATTCCCGAAACCACCGAGTCCGTAAAACACCAAATAGTAGGAAGTGAGGTATGCGCTTGGGAGTACGGAAACCGTGAAATGTTTAAGCATTATGACTACTCTCTTCCGTCGGCTATCGTTCTTGCGGGTGATAAGTTCTGGTGCGGTCTGAAGAAGCCGTACGATACAGATACTGCCCTGGACTTGACAAAAGCAGTGCTGGGAGCCGCCGTTCCAGATGGCTTCAATCCCTTTGAGGCTGTCGGTGACATATTACCGCCAAGGCTTGATGAGCCGTCCTACGTTGCAAACGTAACCTTAGTAAAGGGCAAAATACAAGAGATAATAGATACCCTTTCCGACGCTTCTCTTTATACGGCGGGTGATAAAACAAGAGCCGAAATATATAAAAAATGCATCGAATATACGCTGGATAAAAAATAAGGCGAATCATAAGAAAACTATCATTGGAGAACTAAAATGCAAAATAAAGTTTACACCGTCGCTATAATCGGAGTTGGAGCCAGGGGCGGCAACGCATACGGAAAGCTAATCAACAAATGTCCCGAAAAGTATAAAATCACACATCTTTGCGATATGCGCGAGGATAGGCTTGAAATTTTTGGCGAGATGTTTTCCGTACCCGTAGAAAACAGATATACGGACGAGGGCGAATTTTTCAAGAAAAAAAGAGCGGACATAATACTCATTGCTACTCCCGACACCGAGCATATAAAGCATTGTCTTAAGGCGTTTGAGCTTGGATATGACGTTCTGTGCGAAAAACCATTGACCGACAAGGCAGGGGAGTGCGAAGCTCTTCTTGAAGCTCAGAAAAAATATGGGAACAAGGTTCTCGTGTGCCACGTGTTAAGATATGCGCCCGCATATCTTAAGGTCGCGGAAATAATCGACAGCGGCGCTATCGGACGTCTTGTGGCAATAAACTGGACCGAGCCTGTCGGTTATTGGCATCAGGCGCACAGCTATGTACGCGGTAATTGGCGAAACACCGAAATATCAGCGCCTATGATACTTGCAAAGTCCTGCCACGATTTAGACCTGATACAATTCTACGCTAAGTCGAGGTGCAAAAGTGTTTCGAGTATTGGAGATTTGACCTTCTTCAAGCCCGAAAACGCGCCCGAAGGCTCTGCGGACCGTTGTCAAAATTGCAAGCTGAAGGATTCCTGTCCTTACAGCGCTTACAGAATCTACATAGAGCGCTGGAGAGATGCGGGTTGTCCTAAAACCGAGTGGCCATATAACGTCCTTGCTACCGAGCCTGTCACCGAGGATAAGATTATCTCCGCTATTGAGAGCGGTCCTTACGGCAGATGCGTATTCCGTTGCGACAACAACGTTGTCGATCACCAAACCGTTCAAATGCTGTTTGAAAACGGAATTACCGCAACTCTCCATATGAATGCGTTTAATCTTCACGGCGGCAGAAGAGTAGCTATGTTCGGAACTTACGGTGAAATTTTCCTGGATGAAAAAACGATTACCCTCAGCGTGTTCGGAAAGCCTACGGAAACGATTAAGGTTGACGTGCCTACCGATGAAGCGGATTACGCTCA
>JAFTSQ010000024.1 GCA_017467205.1 Clostridia bacterium
ACACCTCAAGATTAGATATCCCATCATCTTGAATGAGTAAGGTCACTTGTAGACTACGAGTTTGATAGGTCACGGATGTAAGCACAGTAATGTGTTCAGTTGAGTGATACTAATAGACCGAGGGCTTGAACTGCTTTTGCAAAGTTCAGCTTCGCTTCATTTCTTGCTAAAGCTTCGTTTCCATACCTTATTCGGTTTTCTGTGAATATTTGCAAAAGATTACATCCTAACGGATGCTCTTTCATATATTTCCTTTTTGTTCGGGCGGATTATTATCCGCTTTTTTTGTTGCTCTTTTTAGGAAAGAATGATGGCGCGGCATTTCTGCCGCGCCATTTTTGTATGTATAGAATGTTAGGTATCAGATGACGGATGAGGCGCAAAATTAACACGCCCCACCACATAAAAAGCGAATATGTAAACAAATGATTGCAAAAACGGGATTCTCTGACGAGAACCCCGTAAATATTATTCATCGGTAAGCTCGCGAACAGCATTCGCTATTATCTGAGCTGACATATCAATTCCGAGCGTTGATGAATTGATAGTCATATCGTAGTTGTCGTATTTACCCCATTTGTTACCGGTGTAGAAATTATAATATGAGGCGCGGCGCTTATCCGTCTTGTTTATGATATCAACTATCTGGGAGGATTTAACTTCCGGATGGCGCTGTGCGACTCTCGCCTTTCTGTGCTCAAGGTCACCGTATACAAATACCCTGAATACACCCTCTTCATCTCTCAAAACGTAATCTGCGCATCTTCCGATTATAACGCAGCTGCCTTCCGCCACGTATTCCTTAATAGCGTCGGATTGCAGAATGAAGAGCTTGTCGTTGAGTGGCATCTTGTATCCGAAATGCAGATTTGTGCCAAAGGTGTTAGAGCCCATTGCAAGACTGTAAAGAAGACTGTTTGTTGCCACCTCGTCAACGGTTTTCACAACGTCAACGCTGAGATTGCCCTTTGCCGCGGCATCCTTGATTATTTCCTTATCGTAGAGAGGTATGCCAAGGATCTTTGCAACCTTCTCACCGATTTCGCGACCGCCGCTTCCGTATTGGCGCGCGATTGTTATTACCATTTTTTTAGACATTTTTCCTCTCCTTCGTATTTTCTACGTAATAATTATATCAAAAAATCTTCTGCTTGTAAAGACTTTTTTGCTAAAAGTGGGAAATTTCGCACAAAAATACTTGCAAATAACCCCTCTTTTGTGCTAAAATTAATTAAACTTTAGACTGTGGGGTGATAATTTGAAGCTTGCTGAATCACAACTCATAACCGAAATAGATAGCTTTGCAGAAGCCGAGCTCGGAATACCGACCGTCGAGCTTATGCGCAGAGCAGGCGCAGTGGTGGCGCGAGTCGTGCGCGAGCACGTAGAGCCCGGCTCGGAGGTTATCGTGCTTGCGGGAAAGGGAAATAACGGCGGTGACGGTTACGCCGCGGCAATCAAGCTTATTGCCGATTATCGCGTTTTGGTTTACGACGTTTTTGCGGCAGAGCAGAGCTCTTCTGCGGGAAAGCATTTTCTTGAGCGATACCGTGAACTTGGCGGAGCTATCGAGAACTATGCTCCCACCCAGGAGAACTTATCTAAAATCAAGAATACCGACTGTATAATCGATGCCGTGTTTGGCACGGGCTTTAAAGGGCAGATGCCCGATTTCGTCACCGAGATAGCTATCGCTGTCTGTGAATCTGTCACGGCAAAGAAATTCGCTATCGACGTGCCCCTCGGTGTTAACGCTGACAACGGCAGTGTTCACGAGCACGCGGTCTACGCTATGGCAACCATAGAGCTTTCCTATATAAAACCGGGAATGGTATCCTATCCCGCAAAGGCGTACGTCGGAGAGCTCGTGTATGACACATTGTCACTTCCGCTTGATAAAATAGAAGAAAAATTCGAATTTAAGTTTGAGCTGGCTGACGAGTCGTGGGCAAGGTCAACGCTTATGCCGCGCGAGGACAACTCCAACAAAGGAACCTTCGGTAAGCTACTGACGCTCGTCGGCAGTGAAAGATATCGCGGCGCGGCAAGGCTCGCGCTTGCGGCGGCATTGCGCAGCGGGGTAGGGCTCGTTAATTTTCTCGGAACAAAGGCTCAAAATTCCGAGCTTCTTTCGGATTTTCCCGAGGTCGTCTACACAGATATCAATCCGCTTTCCTCCTTTGAAAGTGCCGATGCGTTGGAGCTTGCGGAGCTCTCGAGAAAGCACTCGGCAATCCTCGTCGGCTCAGGCTCTTCTATATCCGACGGGCTCGTATCCGTTATAGAGTGCCTGCTTTCGACGGAGGGCTCACCCGTCGTTCTCGATGCCGACGCTATAAATTCGCTCTCGGAGAAAAAAGGCGCACTTGAAATTATAAGAAATTCAAAGCGTGCCGTAATACTTACGCCACATCCGCTTGAATTCGCGCGTCTTTCGGGCAATGACGTTTCGGACGTTCAGCTGCATAGAATAGAGGTTGCCCGCAAATTTGCGGCAGAGAACAGATGCATCCTGCTCCTTAAGGGCGCGGCAACCGTGGTAACCGACGGTGATCGCGTGATAATTAACGATTCCGGCTCGTCCGCTCTTGCAAAGGCAGGAAGTGGCGACGTTCTTGCAGGACTTGTCGGCTCACTGCTCGCGCAAGGATACGCTCCGCTTTCTGCAGCGGCTCTCTCTGCATATCTTCACGGCAAGGCAGGAGATAGGCTTGCACGCAAATATTCAAGCTACGGCGTAGCCCCCTCGGATATTCCAACCGCTATTGCAGAATATCTTGGCGAGCTCGAAAATTCATAAAAAGAAGGCTCGATTTCAGCTTGAAATCGAGCCTTCTTTTTAGTTGCCTGCACTGCAGAGCCTGTAAAGATAACCCGCGCACTCGCCGCGCGTTACCGGCGCATCCTTTTCGAACTCCTCATCAGACTCGAAGATTCCGAGAGAATACATAGTATAAATGCTCGGCTTTGCCCAAACGGGAAGGGAATCGCCAAGGGATTGATAAACGGTTTCGTCCTCTGCGGCAGTGCCGACGATATTTGCGAGTATTATCGCCGCCTCACACCTCGTTATAGTGTCGTTGGGTCTGAAATAAAGCCCCTTTCCGTCAAACGAGCCGTTGATTATACCGAGGCGTTGCGCCGTCGCAACGTAGCCAACCAGAGCCGTAGGAATATCGGCGTTATCGTCAAAATAGCTCTCCCCGAGCGTGCTGTCCGCCCTGATGCCAACGCACTTCAGCGCCATCGCAACGAACTCGGCGCGAGTCACCTCGTCGTTCGGCAAAAAGTGCGTCTGGTCGCCAACCGTAACGCCGCTCATAACGCCGAGTGCCGTCATAATCACTGCGGCGTTGTATTCGGGCGAGTCAATCATATCGGTATAAACCGCCTCGCTCTGCCTTTTTGCAACTCGGATATTCACCGTTGTAGGCTCGGAAAAATTGCCCCACTCGTCACGAACGACGTAGGTAAATTTGTCCGATCCGGTGTACGAGGCGGTAGGCGTGTAGCGAAATTCGCCGTTTTCCGTGTCAAGAACGGTGAGAGTTCCGCGCGTCGGATAGGCGAGAACCATAAACTCGAGCTTGTCATTTTCCGGGTCGCCGGCACTCATACTTCCGTAAACCGAAATTCCCATCTGCGTCCACACCGAGAGCGCCGCTTCGGTCGCCGAATCTGTTGAGGGCGCATAGTTCACCTTGTCGGTAAATTTGAGAATACACTCCACCGTCGCCCCCCTCGCGCACTCATCTATCGAGAAGGTAAAGCGGCATTCGGTAACACTCTTGCTTGCCGGCATAAACGACAGCGACGCAATATTTCTGCGCGACACAGTCTGCCCCTCGCCGACTCGCCTTCCCGCAAGCGTGAGCGTGCCCTCAAGTGACGAGGGAATCGTCAGAATCTTGACACGCTCGAAATCAGATATACCGAGGGCGGTCTTGAAATCGGTGTCTGAAAAGGTGAGCTTCTGCCCGATAAGTCCGCTCTTCACGAGCTTAACGTCGCTCGCCATAACGCTGACTCCACTGCCGAAGGACGAGGCAGCCGCAGTAAAGCCGAATACTCCCACGAGGGCGGCTACGACGGCAAAGATTGCTATCAGTTTTTTCATACTGCACATTACTCCTTTTGTTTGGTGATGATATTCTTACCGATATTCACCCGCCTTATGCATAAAAATCGCCTCCCCGACCAAACTTTTCCGCCGCAGGTGTCTTTCGTGTAAAAAGGAGTATAAAAAGGCGGAATTTTGGTTGACAAACACGCGCGCGTATGTTATAATTCATAATATGGGGTGTCTTGCCCACCAAAAAATGAAGGAGAACCTAAATTGTTCTCGAATCTGAAAGATAAAAAGAAGCTAATTGTCATCATCGGCGTATCGTTTTTAGTCCTGGCAGCTATCATAGCTGCCGTTATCATAGCGGTCACGCTGACCCGTGAGCCACCGGAGCGCACCGTGTATTATTACGGTGACTTTTCCTACGCCTTTGGTGATGATGAGAAGATAGAGATAGTTGCTTACTCGGGCTCTGAAAAGAACGTCGTCATCCCCGACGCTATAAACGGCACTACGGTTACGGCTATCGGCGACGGAGTGTTTAAGGAATCCGACGTTGTTTCGGCAACCCTCGGCAGCTTCGTTACCAAGATAGGTCGCGATGCCTTTGCAGCTTGCGACGCTCTTACGACCGTCGCTACGGAGGACGGGCTTCTCACGATAGGTGACAGTGCGTTTTACGGATGCACGATACTTGACGAGTTCGTTATTCCCGACAGCGTGAAGCATATCGGCGCCGCCGCGTTTGCGTTTTGCTACGAGCTTCCGATAAGTGAGCTTCCCGGCACGGTGGAGTACGTAGGCTCGCAGGCGTTTTCGTACTGCGACGCTCTGGTAGCGACTCGCTTGCCCGACAGCTGCACGACCCTTGGCGACGGCGCTTTTACTCTTGTGCTGCACTTTCCGAGTTTGAGGTCGGTCGCGGTGTAAGGTCGATAGGAGCGCTGACCTTCTCTGCGTGTACCGCTCTTACGAGAGTAACGCTTGGGGCATCTGTTGATTCGGTGGCGTCGGACGCATTTCTTTCGAGCGAGGCGCTCGTATCTGTTGACGTTTCCGAGGAAAACGAGAGCCTTTATTCCGACGGCGGCGTCCTTATTTCGAAAAAGGACAAGACCGTGCTTCTTATGCCCCCGAAATCCGAAATTTCGGAATATACCGTCCCAAAAGGCACTCTTCATATCAACGCGTACGCATTCCGCAATTGCCTTGCACTGACCAAGCTCACTCTTCCCGAAGGGCTTAAGAGTATCGGGACGTACGCATTTTATCTTTGTGACAATCTTCTCACCGTGAATATTCCCGACAGTGTTGAGCACATCGGAGGACTTGCCTTTTACAATACCGCCTTTCACAGTGCCATAACCGAGGAATTCAAGATAGTCGGTGACGGAATTCTCATAAAATACACACCTCAAAAGGATTCAACCGGCAGCCTTGTTGACACTGACGCCGCAACCGTAGTCCGCCGTAACACGACGGTAAGCGGAGTGCAGGTTGAGCGTGTCATCGGCACGTCCGTCGTTATTCCCGAGGGGGTAAAGCTCGTTGCTTCGGCGTTTGCCTTTTGTCAGGACGTTGCCGCAGTAACCTTCCCCGAGAGCATAGAGGAGCTTTCCGAATATGCTATGTATCACGCGACCTATCTTGAGGAGGCGACCTTCCGTGGCGCGCCTGCGGTTAGGATAGGTAATAACGCGTTTGACCAATGTCAGACTCTTAAGTCGGTAACAATCCCCGATTCCGTAACCTATATGGGCGAGTACGTATTCTTCGACTGCTACGGTCTTGAAGAAATAACTCTCCCCGGCTCGATAGGCGCGGTCAGCCGTTATATGTTCGGCGAATGCACAAGTCTTTCAAAGGTAACCTTAGGCGAGGGAATAACCTCGGTCGGCGATTATGCCTTTGTTTATGCAACCGACCTGAAGGAGATATCCTTCCCGTCAACTCTTACCGAAATAGGCGAGTACGCCTTTTCATATACGGGACTTGAGAGCTTCACTGTTCCCGACTCCGTAACGAATCTTTCGGGCTATTTCCTTGCCGAGTGCACAAGCCTTGGCAGTATTGATTTCGGTAGCGGCGTGGACTACGTTCCCGAGGGCGCTGCTGCGCGCTGCACGGCTCTTGTCGACGTGAAGCTGCCGAAGAATTGTAAGAAAATAGGTAGTGACGCCTTTGGCGAGTGCTCCTCGCTTAAGGAAATTACCATTCCGTCCTCGGTTCGAGAGATAGGGGAGTACGCATTTTCCTATTGCACCGCCGCCACGACAGTAAGAATTGAGGCGGGCATTGAGAGGATAGGCGAGTACGCCTTCTTCGGCTCGACGGGTATAACCTCCGTAAGCCTTCCGAAGACCGTAAAGAGTATAGGTGAGGGCTCATTCTATGGATGCAGTGCTCTTGAAAGCATAAATCTTACCTCGGTCACCGAGCTTGATTCATACGCGCTCTACGGATGCGCGGCACTTAAGACGGCAAACGTCGGCTCGGTAGCCTACGCAATACCGCCGTACGCATTCGGCAACTGCTCCTCGCTCGCCTCTGTGAAGCTCGCTCCTACGGTCGAGTCGATAGGAAACGGAGCGTTCGTCAACTGCACCTCGCTTTCCGAGATATCTATTCCCGAGGCTGTAGTGCAGATAGGTGATGCCGCATTTGCGGCGTGCTCGACTCTTGAGCGAGTGAATTTCAATTCAAGCCTTAAGCTTATCGGCAATCAGGCGTTTTATTACTGCAAGTCCTTGACGAAAATCAGCATTCCTGACGGCGTGGAGGAGATAGGATACAGTGCCTTTGAGGAATGCTCGGGTCTTCTCACCTTTGAGATGACCGACTCGGTTGTATCTATTGGCGACAGTGCCTTCCTTAATTGCACGGATATGCATACTATGACTCTTTCGCAGTCGATTACGGTAATCGAGAAGAGGACCTTCTCGGGATGCATCAACCTATTGAACGTAACCGTGCCCTCGAAGGTGCGTTATATAGAGGCAAATGCATTCTCGGGCTGCACCGCGCTTCGCAAGGTTCTTATACCCACGAGCGTATTCGGTATCCGTGCGGGCGCATTTGAAGGCTGCACGGGGCTCGAAGAGGTCAAATACGGCGGAACGGCAGCGCAGTTTGCCACCGTTATAGTATCCGACGGAAACGAGCTTATGTTTGCCAAATTGGTTTTTTCTGATTAAGACACTTTCCGCGGAGGCGTAAGTTCGGTATGATAAAAATCGGTGTTGCCGGTCTTGTTATAGGAATAGAGAATCGCTACGAGCATATAGAGCGGCTGACTCGCGGCTATACCGTGGACGGTGCGGTCGATTTCTCGGTCAGCGCAAGCGATGCCGAAATTGAGGAGGAGATGACAAGCTCCAATCTCGGCAATCCGATTTCCTATTACGAGTCCATAGTGGTTTACAGGAAGATAGCAGAGCGCCTTCCGGAATACGACGCATTCGTTTTTCACGGTGCGGTTCTTTCGGACGGGAATGGGGCTTATGCATTCACCGCGAGGAGCGGCGTCGGAAAAACCACGCATATAAGGCTTTGGCTTTCGGAGTTTGACGACGTAAGGATTCTCAACGGTGATAAGCCGATAGTCAGAATAATGAACGGCACGGTGTACGCTTGCGGAACGCCGTGGCGCGGAAAAGAAAATTACGGAGAGTGTGAGATAGCACCGCTTCGCGCGATAACCTTCCTTGAGCGCGGCTCGGAAAACGCGACTGCGGAGCTTTCCGAAAAGGATGCTACCTTGCGTTTCCTCTCGCAGATATATATGCCTAAGTCGCCAGTATCTGTTTCAAAAACACTTGCGCTGGCGGGCAGAGTATTATCCACGGTCGGCAGAGTTCGGCTTTGGTGTAATATGGAGCCTGAGGCGGCGCACGTATGCCGCTCGGCAATCGAAAAATTCAGCGCGAACAATTGAAAATATATACAGATGGAGCAGAAGATGGAAAACACGGAAAATATGGAAAAAGAGATCAGCTTTGAGTTTTTGTGGAGCGTTCTGAAAAAGGGTATAGTGTGGATAGCCGTTGTGTCGGTGCTTCTTGCCGCATTTGCAGGACTTTTCACTCATTTCTTTATGCACGAAACTTATAGCGCGACCTCCGGATACTTTGTAAACAACAGCAGTGCAGGTGCGGACTATACGTCATCCGCACTTACGGGTGCGGCAACGCAGATAGCAACCGATTGCTTGACGCTCGTGAAATCAACCGAGATTGTAAAGCACGCAGTCGAGGTTGGTGAGCTCGATAAGCTTCTTGATTGCACCAAGAGCGAGGCTATTGAAATAGTCAAGAAGATGACTAACTCGTATAAGCCTGACGTTAACGCCGGAATATTCTACGTAACCGTAAGCAATGCCGATGCAACCGTAGCTTTTAAAGTATCGGTTGCTATGCAGGACGCGGTTGTTACCTGCGTTGGTGACGAGATATTCAGTAACTTCGGAAACGAGCAGAATGACTTCCTTCACGTCATTCAGTCGGTAGATAATTCCGATGACGTTTTGACGAGCACTCCCTCTGTTGTGACCAATGCCTTGATAGCTTTTATCGTAGGCGCGGTTCTTACCTACGTAGTTCTCTTCGTAAAGACTATACTTGACAAGACCGTTCGTGACGAGTCTACCATAAAAGAGAACTTCGCCTATCCCGTTCTTTCCTCTGTCCCCTCCTGGAATCCCGGCAAGAACTCCTCCCGTAAGCAGCTCAACTTGATGAAGAAGAACTCGGAGGATGCTCTGAGAGTGTATAACAATCAGGTGCTTTCGTCCGAAACCCCCTTTGCTATAACCGAAGCGTTCAATAACCTTCGTACCGCAGTTTCCTACTCCGTGTCTGCCGACAAGAGCTCGGTATTCGCGGTAACGAGCGAATTTGCGGGAGCGGGAAAGAGCGTTATATCAACCAACCTTGCGATAGCCTTCTCCGACCTTGGAAAGCGCGTGCTTCTCGTCGAGGGCGATATGCGCCGTCCTACCTTTGATAAGATATTCGGAGTTAAGGCAGAGCGCGGATTCGTTGATCTTCTCACCGATTCTCAGTCGACGGTTGAGGACTGCTCTATCAAATATAACGATAATCTCACGATTATACAGGCGGGCTACTGCGCACCCAACCCCTCAACGCTTCTTTCCAGCACGCGTATGCAGGAGCTGGTAGCCGCTTGGCGTGATGAGTACGATATCGTTATTATTGACACGCCGCCCGTAACCAGCGTTGCTGACGCGCGTATCATTTCCGATCTCGTTACAGGCTACATAATCGTTGCAAGAAGCAACTACTCCGACGTCCGCGAGATAAAGAATGCAATCTCTCTTCTTTCCGACGTTCAGGGTCAGATTCTCGGCTTCGTAGTTAACGACTGCTCGCTTAAGGGTAACAAGTACGGATATAGGTATTACTACTACTCCAATGCAGATAAATAAAAGTGTTGACGCACTGCGCTTTATAGAAGCTCGTGCGACAGTTCTCGGAGAGAGTGCAAGCCCGGGTGGCATCGGCACTCTCTCCGAGAAATCTCTTCACGGCATATTGAAATATTATATTGAGCCGAATTCCGACTTTCACGAGGTGGAATTTCTCGGCTCGGTAGCCGATATAAAGCGCGAGTGGGGAATAGTCGAGATACAAACGCGCTCGCTCGAGCGCCTCGCTCCAAAGCTTGAAAAATTCCTCGCGGTAATGCCCGTGAGGGTGGTTTATCCGCTTCCGTACGAGAAGTATATAAGCCTCATAGATAAAGAGAGCGGCGAGATAATCTCCCGCCGTAAAAGCCCGAAGCGCTCAACGCCCGCCGACGCTATAATAGAGCTTCGGAAAATCAAGAAATATCTGACTCACGAGAATTTTTCATTAACTCTGTTTTTCCTGAACGTCGACGAATATCGCACCCGTACAACGAAAAAGCGCGGTAACAGAATAGCTACCGTCCGCGAGGAGCGCATACCGAGCTCGATAGAGTACATTCTGAATTTTGATAAACGTGAGGACTATCTTCAGCTCCTTCCGTCCTCGCTCCCCTGTGAGTTCACCGTCGCCGAGCTTTCGAAGGCGGCAAAGCTCAAAAAGCGCTGGGGCTACGACATCGTATCGCTGCTTTCGGATATGGAGCTTATAAGCTTCGTTGGCAAGCGGGGAAGAGAGCACCTATACTCAAAAAAGAAATAGCGAAGTACAGAGCAAATCTATACTTCGCTATTTTGTTTTCGGTTACGCCCAAATCCACCTATCCCCAATAATAACGATGGCAGCTCAAGTTGCAAAAACTGAGCTGCCATCGTTTATTTTATACGTCCAGCATCGTAAGATGCTCCGGCGTTTCGCGCTTTACCGCGATATAGTCTTCCTTGTCCTTTATCATAACGACGGGAGGGCGGGGAAGCTTGTTGTAGTTTGATGACATCGAGTAGTGATACGCGCCGGTGGTAAGGCAGGCGATAACGTCGCCGCGCTTGATATCACTCGGCATCAGAACGTTCTCCTGCAGGATATCACCGCTCTCACAGCATCTTCCGACAACCGAGCAGGTCATAGCGTCCTCGGGAAGCTCGGATTTGACGGGAAGGATGGTGTACGGCGAGCCGTAAAGGGCATAGCGCGGATTATCCGCCATTCCGCCGTCAACGGAAACGTAGGTCTTGTAGCCGGGGATGCGCTTTACCGTTCCGACGGTGTAAAGGGTAAGTCCTGCGTCGGCAACTATGCTGCGACCGGGCTCAAAGGCAATTTCGGGAAGGGGAATACCGAGCGCGTCCGCGTGCGCCTTCATAAATGCGCCAACCTCAAGGATGTTCGCGCGTATATCGATTTCCGGCTGCTCCTCAATATATCTGACGCCCAAGCCGCCGCCGATATCAAGCTCGCTTGCAAGGTAGCCTTCGGTTTCGTATATATGTGCGACGAAATTGAGCATTACCTCTGCGGCGCTGAGATAAACCTCCGAATCAAAGACCTGTGAGCCAACGTGGCAATGGAATCCACGAAGGTCGATGCATCCGAGTGAGAGAGCTATCCTCACTATCTCGTCCGCCTGACCGGTTTCGATAGCAGAGCCGAACTTTGAGTCCACCTTTCCGGTCGCGACAGCCGCATAGGTATGCGGGTCGATTCCGGGGGTTATGCGAAGGAGCACCTTCGCTACCTCACCCTTGTCGGCGGCAATGCGGTCGATGGCGTAAAGTTCCTCCTCGTTGTCAACCACAAAGTAGCCGACACCCGCATCAATAGCATAGGCTATATCCTCGTCGGTCTTGTTGTTTGAGTGGAAGTATGCGCGCCCAAGAGGGAAGCCTGCGCGCTTTGCCGTGTATATCTCGCCCGAGGAAACGACGTCAATTCCCATTCCTTCCTCGTTCATTATGGCATAAAGTCTGGTGAAAGACGCCGCCTTGGATGCGTAAAGCACCTTGCCTTTTCCCGCGAAGGCATCGCGAACGGCGCGAAGATAGGTGCGGCAACGCTCCCTTATTCGTTCCTCGTCATAGAGGTAAAGGGGCGTTCCGTATTTTTCTGCGAGTGAGAGTAGAGGCGTGCCTGCAAGGCAGAGCTCGCCATCCTCCGTCCTCGAAAGGTTCTCGCATATCATACCGTATTTTTGGTTTGTGATTATCAAGGGAAATTTCCTCCTTGGGAAGCATTAGTGCCGCCCCGTGTCGCGTTTTTTGCTATCAAAGCATATGTGCGCGCAGCTCTTCGGCGGACTTCTCGGAAAGGTCGGAGGGCCTTACGTCGAACACCGTATAGCATCCAATCTCGCCGCGTGCGTGCATTCTGTATATTGCGCGAGAGTAGGCAACGAGGACGCTTGCGGTGAACTCGGGGTTAGAGTCAAGGCGGAGGGAGAACTCAACGGTGTGCAAGTTCTCGCCCGACTCCCCCGTCCTTCCGTTGCGAATGACCGTTCCGCCGTGCGGCATGCCCGAATGCTCTCGCTTGAGAGTATCCATATCTATGAAGTTGACCGTGGTTTCGTAGTCGGCAAAGTAGTTCGGCATAGTCTTAATTTCCTTCTCAATCCTTGCCTTGTCAGCGCCGTCCTCTACGACCACGTAGCATTCTCTTTTATGCTTTTCGCCTGTGGTGAGGGGGGGAGTAGCACCGCTTCTTACTGCCGCGAGTGCGGATTCGACAGGAACGGTATACTGCCTTGCGTCAAGCACGCCGTCAATTCTTCTGATAGCGTCGGAGTGACCTTGGCTGATACCCCTGCCCCAGAAGGTGTAGTCCTCGCCGACGGGAAGAGTAGCGCTCGCGTAAAGCCTCGCAATAGAGAAGAGACCGGGGTCCCAACCTGAGCTGATAAGCGCGGTGTGACCGCTCGCCTTGGCAGAGCTATCGACTCGCTTGAAGTGCTCGGGTATTTTTGCGTGTGTGTCAAAGCTGTCTACGACGTTAAAGCTTTTTGCGAGTGCGGGTGTCATTTCGGGGAGGTCGGTTGCACTGCCACCGCATATTACGAGCACGTCTATCTTGTCGGTGAATGAATCAAGCTCCTTCGTGCTGTAAACCTTGGTGTCGGCAAAAACGGTCTTTACTGCAGCAGGGTCGCGCCTTGTGAAAACGCCGACGAGCTCTGTATCACCACTCGCCCTTGCGGCTATTTCAACGCCGCGTCCGAGATTTCCGTAGCCGTATATTCCTATTTTCATAAATTTCTAACCGTTCCTTTCCCGTGTAAAACCTTAAGCGTTAGCACCCGACATAGCGGCGCTGTGCTCGTGGCGATTGACGATGCTCTTCATATCGTAAAGTCCCGCATCCTTGCCGACGAGAAAATCCGCCGCGGCAAGCGCGCCCTCTGCAAACAGAGCGCGGCTGTGCGCCTCGTGCTTTATCGTGATGGTCTGATTGTCCGTGCCGACGATTACTTCGTGCTCACCGACGATATTGCCCATCCTTATTGCGTGAATTCCTATCTCTTCCTTCGTGCGCTTACCCTGACCGCTTCTGCCAAGCTTGGTGTAGGACGCGGGTCTGACCTCGCGTATGCCGTTTGCAATCATAAGCGCCGTTCCGCTCGGTGCGTCGAGCTTTCTGTCGTGGTGCTTCTCGATTATCTCAATCTCCGCCTCGGGCATAGCCGCGGCGACCTTCTTTGCAAGCTCAACGAGAAGGGCAACGCCGAGCGACATATTGGCAGAGAAGAATACGGGTATATGCTTCGCCGCCTCGTGTATCCTTGCTATCTCGTCCTCGGTGTGACCTGTCGTGGCAACCACGGTGGGTATCCCCCGCTCCTTTGCAAACGAGAGTATCCCCTCGATGCAGGAGTGGTGCGAGAAATCTATAATGCAGTCTATATCAAAATCTATACCTACCTCGTCAAGAGATCTGTAAACCGGAACCGTTGCAGCCTGATTGCTCATCGGGTCGACTCCGCAAACCAGCCTTGCCGAGCGGTAGCCCGCACAGCAGAGCTTTTCTACCTCGCGTCCCATAAAGCCCGAGATTCCGTTAAGTAATATATTCATACCGTGACCGTCGCTTTCTTCTTCGTTTTTATCAGACGAGCCCCTGCTCCTTCATAAGAGCGAGAAGCTTTTTCTCGTTCTCGGGCTCCATCTTGGTAAGGGGCAGGCGCAGATAGTTCTCGCCGAATCCCATCGCGCTGACCGCCGCCTTGGCGGGAATGGGGTTGACCTCGCAGAAGAGGGCGTTCACGAGCGGAACGAGCTCAAGCTGAAGCCCCCTTGCCTCGGCAACTCTTCCTTCAAAGAAGTGGTGGCACATAAGCGAGGTTTCCTTCGGCATTATGTTGGAGAGGACGGATATAACGCCCTTACCGCCGAGGGAGAGTATCGGAACTATCTGGTCGTCGTTACCCGAGTAAATATCCAGCTTATCGCCAACGAGAGCGGCAAGCTCTGCTATCTGCGATATATTGCCCGACGCCTCCTTGATTCCCGTAATGTTCGGATGCTCTGCAAGAATTGCCGCAGAGGCGGGTGTGAGATTACATCCGGTTCTCGAGGGAACGTTATAGAGAATGCAGGGCTTGGTCGACGCATCCGCTATTGCGCGGAAGGATTCGATAAGTCCCTTCTGCGTAGCCTTATTGTAGTAGGGAGTTACGAGCAGCATAGCGTCAGCACCCGCCTCACAGGCAAACTCTGTAAGCTCAATAGCGTAAGCCGTATCGTTTGAGCCCGTTCCCGCAATAACGGGAACTCTGCCGCCGACCTCCTTAACGCAGAAGGCGATAACGTCCTTGTGCTCCTGGTCGGTGAGGGTAGAGCCCTCGCCCGTAGTTCCGGCAACTACTATTGCGTCAATACCTTCCTCTATCTGCCAATTGATAAGGCGAGCGAAAGCCTCGTAGTCTATTCCGTCCTTCGTCATAGGGGTTACGATAGCGGTAGCCGCGCCTGTAAAAACTGTTTTTTTCATAATAATCTCCATTCTGTCGCCTATGACGACCGCGCGAAAAATAAATGAATTTTGGTATCGCGAAAATTCGTGGGCGCTTATATATGTAGAAAAACAAAAAAGATAGCCGAAAGACTATCTTTTGACGCTTCACAGTTGTCCTGTCAATGATAGCCCTCCGCATTTTATGCGACAGCAGAGCGGATATTATCCGAGCTGCCAGCAGGAGCTTTCCACAGCACCCACTTCGGCACTCGCGCCTTTCCCGCACAGCCTTGGGGCTCTTCTTCGGTGCGGTACTATTCGCTTCGTGCGCCTCTATCCTTTTATTTTCTTAAATAAAGAATACCACAGCTATTGATAGTTGTCAATGCTTTTTGAAAATATTTTCATATTTTAAGAGTTCAAAAGCTTGTATAGCTCGGATTTCGTCATTCCTCTATCCTTTGCGGCAAGCTTGATAGCGTCCATACGCGAGTGCCCCTCTCTCTCGTAGGAGCTGACGTGCTCCTCGGGGGTCAGCGAGGTGAGTGCGTCGCGCTTTTCGTCGGGTGGGGTGACCTTCGCCTCCTCCGCGCCTTCAACAATGAGAACGTACTCGCCGCGCGCAGTCCTTTCGTCAAGAGATGATATGGCATCGGCGAGGGTGGTTCTGACAATTTCCTCATTGAGCTTCGTAAGCTCGCGGCAAAGCGATATTCTTCGCTCACCGCCAAAGACACAGCACATATCGGCAAGCGTTGCGTGAAGCTTGTGCGGAGCTTCGTAGAATATCATAGTTCTGGGCTCGTACCTCACCGCATCAAGCCTCCGCCGTCGCTCTACCGCCGTGGCAGGTAAAAATCCCTCGAAGGCAAAGCGCGAGGTCGAGAGTGCAGAAAGCGCGAGGGCGGATACCGCCGCGCAAGCACCCGGAATTACCGAAACGGTAACGCCCGCCTCTGATGCAAGACGCACGATATCTTCGCCGGGGTCGCTTATTGCGGGCATACCCGCATCGGTTACGAGAGCGCAGGACTCGCCCGAAAGAAGCCTCGCGATTATCCTCTCGCCGCTCATCCTTTTGTTGTGCTCGTGATAGCTGATAAGCTCGCCCCGTATACCGTAAGCCGAAAGCAGCTTCGCCGTGTTTCTCGTGTCCTCTGCGGCAATGAAATCCACCTCCGAGAGCACCTTTTTCGCTCTCTCGGATATGTCCGCAAGATTTCCTATCGGAGTGCCGACGAGGTAGAGAGTACCGCCGACGACTCTGTTCTTTTCGTTCTCCACAAAAAAGCTCCTTTCTTGTCTAGCCGCAAGGCTTGTTGGTTCGACGGCTACGCGCCGCCCTGACTTATAAAGTCGGGAGGGAAGCAGCCGTTTTCGTCTATATATTTCATTTCCTCTGAAAATTCCTTATGCGAGGAGTCCTTGTATAAGAGGAGCGGTTTTGTAAGAAACAGTCCGCCCTTGCCGCCGCGCTTTGCTTCAACGAGTACCATCGAGGAGCGGCTTCTCTCGTCCGCGTGAACGAAGGTCATCCTCTTCGGCTCAAGCCCGTGTGCGCGCATAGCGGCGATAAGGTCTATAAGCCTGTCGGGACGGTAGACTGCGGCGAATGTCCCGCCGTACTTCAAGAGGCGCTTTGCCGCACGGCAGAAATCGTCAATAGTGCCGAACACCTCGTGCCGCGCGATATTTTTCGCGTCGAGCGTGCATCGCTCGCCGCCGTCCGCCTTCATATACGGCGGATTGGTCAGGACTATATCGCAGGACTCTCTTTTTTCGCCGGGAATTTCCCGTATATCCGCGCGGATAGAACGAAGTCCCGAGAGGGAATTGCGCTCTGCGTTGCGCTCTATCAGCTCGGCATACTCCGGTTGAATCTCGTATACGTCACAGCTGTCGCACTTCTTGCGCGTAATGAGAAGCATAGATATAATTCCGCTTCCGCCGCCAAGCTCTGCGGCGTGCGAATACCTGCCCTTAACGTAGCCCGCAAGCAAGAGCGCGTCCGTTCCGAATACCAGCCCGTCCGTCTTTTGTATTAAAGTGAGGTCGTCGTTAACGAAGTCCTCACGCTCGTTTTCATAAAGTGTCATAATACCACCCAAATAATTTTTAAGGGGCTGTCGCAGCTGCAACAGCCCCTTATTTTATAAGGAATTACTCCTCTACGGGTGCGCCAACAGGGCAAGCATCTGCGCAAGAGCCGCAGGAAATGCACTCATCCGCATTGATAACGTACTTGTCATCACCCTCGGAGATGCAGGAAACGGGGCAAGCGTCTGCGCAAGCGCCGCAGCTGATGCACTCATCGGTAATTTTGTATGCCATGATAGATACCTCCATAAAATAATTTGTCCAAATCTATTCTATCAACATTCTTCCAAAAAATCAATAGTTTTTGAAAAAAATACTGAAAAGTGGGTAAGATATTTATTTTAATCTTCTTTTGCGGATTCTTGCTTAGCCTCTTTTTTCTGCGGAAGACGAAGAATTTTCAGGTTTTTTATAGGGTAGAACTTTTCGGTGTCCTTATCGTTTTCGTTGATTCTTACCTTGACCTCTGCGGCAAGGGGCTTTATCTCTATAACGTTGCCGTTGCCGTCGGGTGTGGAAACGTAAGCGCCGACGGGGGGAGCTGCCTTAATAGCCTCCTCGTACACCTCGTGCTCGTAGCGCAAGCAGCACATAAGCCTGCCGCAAGTACCCGAAACCTTCGCCGAGTTGAGCGAGAAGTTCTGCTCCTTCGCCATCTTAATGGACACCTGAACGAAATCGGTGAGGAAGCCCGCACAGCAGAGCTTTCTGCCGCAGATTCCGAGCCCTCCCATCATCTTTGCCTCGTCGCGAATGCCTATCTGGCGCAGCTCTATCCTCGTTCTGAAGGTAGCCGCAAGGTCCTTGACGAGCTCTCTGAAATCAACTCTCGACTCGCAGGTGAAATAGAATATGAGCTTAGAGTTGTCAAAGGTATATTCAGCTCCGACGAGGCTCATATCGAGCTTGTGCGCCTCTATCTTTTTCTTGCAGACGAGCGCCGCGTCGAACTCAAGGCGGTGGTTATTCTCGTCCTTTTTGATATCCTCTGCGGTCGCTGGGCGCATAACCTCCTTGAGCGGCGAGATTATCTCGGTTGCGGGAACCTTTTTGTTCGCTACCTTGACCGTTCCCATCTCAATGCCGCGCGCCGTTTCAACTATGACCTTGTCGCCGAGGGCGAATTTGAAGCTCTTCGGCGCAAAGTAGTATACCTTACCTGCAACGCGGAAATTGATGCCGACTATCTCGACCTCCTCCGTCGCGCCTTCGGTTGTTATCTTGTTTTCGTTTTCTGCCATTTTTTGACCGTACCTTTGTAATTTATGTTTTTATCTCGCGCACTCTCACCGCAAAAGCCGAAAGAAGTGCCGAGACGTTTGCGTTCTGCTCGTTTGCCACGATAGCCTCGCTTACCGCGTCGTATATTGCCAAAAGTCTTTTCTTGGAAAATGCGGCTGATGCCGCCTCAAGTGCCTCGCGCGACGGGAAGAAGAGCAGCTCAAAGCTTGCCCCCTCTTTCGATAAGAGCATATCGCGAAGCGCCGTAGTCAGCCGCTGGAGCGCATCCGCAAGCTCGGCGCGCTTTTGCGGCATCTCCTTCATCACCGAAACCGTCTTTGAGAAGGGCGCGTTAGGTCGAAGTGCCTCAATAAGCTCGGTTGTGAGCGACCTTGCCTCGTCTATCTCCTTCCGCTTTTTCGGGTCAAGGAGCTCCTCTGCGCGACCTATAACTCCGTCGGATGAGGATGCTATCTCATATAGGGTGCGCTCGTCGACCGCCGATGTGTGAGAGCTACCTTTCAGATATCTTACGATATCATCTCGCGAAAAGCGCTCCATAGGAATATACTGCGCTCGGCTCTTTATCGTCGTGAGTATTCTGTCGACACCGTTTGAGAGCAGGAATATATAAACCTCGCGCGGCGGCTCTTCAAGCAGTATAAGCAGGGCGTTCTGCGCCGCTACGGTTAAAAGCTCCGCGTCCTTTATGATATAGACCTTGCACTCCGACTCGGTGGGCGAAAGATAAACGTCGCTTCTGAAAAGTCGCACGTCCTCAACGCCGAAGGTTGCCTTGTCCTCGGGCTTTTCGAGTATGTGAACGTCGGCGTAGTTTTTATCGAATATCCTCTTGCAGTTGATGCAATTGCCGCAGGGGAGGGGAGAGTGTTCATCACCCCGTCTTTCGCAGTTAAGCGCGGCGGCAACCGAGAGGGCGAGGGTAGTCTTGCCCGAGCCGTCAGGGCCGTCTAAAAGAAAGGCGTGCGCCAGAGTATTTGATAAAACCGCCTTACCCAAGCGGCGCTTTGTAGCACCGTTGCCGTAAAGCCTTGGAAACATATCCGCCATACGCCTTGCTCCTTAACAAGAGATTACACAAATAATATTATAACAATTAATCGCGCGAATGTCAATCTTTTTTGTCGCAAGGGAAAAATTCTCTTTTCTAAGGTACGAAATCTTCCCTGTTGACATTTTTCGATCCGTGCGATAAAATGTAGTTAACTGACATATTTTTCGCAGAATGGGGTAAAATCTGAAATGAAGGAAATAAATATCGTACTGTACTGTCCCGAAATACCGCAGAACACGGGCAATATATCGCGCACGGCGGCTGTGACGGGAGCGGCGCTTCACATAATAAAGCCTATCGGATTTGAGATATCCGACAGGACCTTGAAGCGCGCAGGACTTGACTATTGGGATAAGCTTGAGGTCACCTACTACGAGAATATCGAGGAGTTTTACGAAAAAAATCCGAACGCCGAGATTTTCTATTATTCAAGTCACGCCACGGTGTCCTACGCCGAGGTCGAGTACCCCGAGCGCGTTTATCTGATGTTCGGTTGCGAGTCGGTCGGGCTTCCGCGCGAGCTTGTAGAGAAAAACGCCGCTCGTGCGGTAAGGATACCAATGCTTCCGACGCTCAGGTGTCTTAACCTCTCGAACTCGGTTGCCGTCGCGGTCTACGAGGTCTTGCGCCGTCGCGGCTTTGCGGGAATGTCGTAAGTTTTTTCACTCGGTACGGTAGAAAGTGAGCTACCTATGAAAAACGAGAAGAAAACAGTCCCCGTCCTCATCGGCGGTGACCTTAACGCCTACTCGGTGGCGCGAGCCTTCTTTGAGGCAGAGCGCATAAAATCCCGCGTCTTTATGCGCTACAAGACCGGAATATGCTCCCACGTCGGCTTTATGAAGAATACCGTCAATAGCGAATTATGTCGAGCCGAGGTGCTTAAAAGGGTGCTTCTTGACTATGCGAAAGCGCAGGTCGGGGAGCGCCCTTTGCTCGTTCCTTGCGCAGATTGGTATACCGAGCTATTGGAGGCGCTGCGGGGCGAGCTTTCACAAGACTATTATTTGTTCATACCGCCCTATGAGGTCTGGCGCAGGCTGAAGGACAAAGCGGAGTTTTACTCGCTTCTTGACGAGCGCGCTCTTCCGCACCCCGAAAGCCTTGCGTTCGGCAGAGGCGACCTCGGCGCGATGGGCTGCTTATCTATTCCGTATCCCGCAGTGCTCAAGCCGTCTGACAGCGCAGAGTATTGGAAATATCACTTTGAGGGAATGCGCAAGGTGTATTTCCCGAAAAGTCGCGAGGAGGCGGAGGAAATTGCGAAGCAAATATTCGACGCGGGATATGAGGGAAAGCTCATTCTTCAGCGATATATAGGAAAAAGGGAAGAGGAGCTCGAGGTTCTGACCGTCTACCTCGACCGGACGGGCGAGCCCTGCCGCGCCGTTTTGGCGGAGGTGCTCCTTGAGGAGTGCGGACCGACTGCAAGGGGAAATCACGCCGCCCTCGTCACAAAGCCGCTCGACGCGCTCTCGCTTTCGCTTATCAAAATGCTAAAGGATATAGGCTATCGCGGAATTGCAAACTTCGATATCATCAAGGACGGCGAGAGAAAATACCTGCTTGAGTGCAACACTCGCCAAGGCAGAAGCTGCGACTATCTTTTAGCGGCAGGGGTCAATATAGCCGCTCTTATGCTCGCGGATATGAGAGGGGAGCGTATAGAGCCGTGCTTTGAGTACCCCGAGATTTATTGGCATAGCGCGCCGCACGAAAGCGTGGTCAGGCACGCTTTTGATAAGGCTCTTCTTTCGAGGGCGGAGCGCGCCCTTATGCGCGGCGACGGGTACACTCCGTTTGATGACACGGCACATTGCAAAAGCAGTCCTCTGCGCCGCGCGTACCTCGCCCTTCACGAGAGGCGGCAGAGGAGGGTGTTCGATAAATATCCGCAAGGAGATAGATAAGGGGGGGTGGGAAAAATGAAGCTTTGCGACCTTGTTGAAATAAAGGGGGAGCACCCCCAGAAGAATACCGAAATCAAACGCATTTGCATCGATTCGCGCAAGTGCTCGGAGGGGTCGATTTTTGTCTGCTACCGAGGTGGTCGGCTTGACTCGCACGCCTTTGCAAGCGATGCCTACGAGCGCGGAGCAAGAGTTTTTATATCCGAGCATCCGTTGGCTGTACCGAGCGACTCTCTGGTAATTATCTCCAAAAAACCAAGAAAAACAGCGGCAGAATTGTCAGTAAAACTCTACGGTGAGCTACAACGGTCAATGCGATTTATCGGCATAACGGGCACGAAGGGCAAGAGCAGCGTCGCGCTTATGCTCTCGCACATCCTCGGGCGGTGCGGTATTCGCCACGCCGTAGTCGGCACTCTCGGAGTCTTGGGGCTTGGCGAGCCTATCCCCCTATCCAACACCACGCCCGACGCCGTCGAGCTCTACCCGATACTAAAGCGGATAAAGGACTCTATGATAGGAGTGGTTATAATGGAGGTGTCGAGTCAGGCACTTCGCGACTCAAGACTCCACACCCTTCGCTTTGACACAGTCGTCTTCACCTCCTTCGGCGTCGACCATATCGGCGAGCTTGAGCACCCGAGCGAGGGGGATTATCTATCCTCAAAGCGCAGGCTCTTCACCGAATATTCCGCCGAGCTTGCCGTCGTAAATTCCGACGACGCCCACGCGGAGTTTTTGACTCGCGGAGTAAAGCGGCGGGTGATGTGCTCTATTGGCGGTGCGGCTGATTTTTCCGCCGAGCGCATCCGTCAGCGCCGCGATAAAACGCTCTTCACCCTTCGCGGCTACGAGTACGCGATATCGGTGCTCGGTCGGCATAACGTAATGAATTCTCTTATCGCCGTTGCGGTAGCCGAGTCGGCGTTCGGTATAGATTTCCGCGCCGCGCTCGCAACCCTCTCCGACGTCACCCTCCCCGGAAGATTTGAGGTGCACGACACCCGCCGCTCCAAGTTCATAATTGACTACGCCCACAACTATATGAGCGTCACCGCCGCCTCCCGCGCCGCCCGTGAAGCCTTTGGCGGCAGGCAGATATTCGTCATAGGCTCGGTAGGGGGCAGAGCGTTTGGCAGGCGGCGCGAGCTCGCGCGGGCGGCGGAGGAGTCCTCCGACTTCACCGTCATATCCTCGGATAATCCGGGCTTTGAGCCCGCAATCTCGATATGCGCCGAAATATACTCGCACTTTTCGGACAAAACTCGCGCCAAGGTGATAGTCGACAGGGAAGAGGCGATAAAATACGCCCACTCGATAGCCTCGCGCGGAGATATCATAATGCTCTTTGGAAAGGGTCACGAGGAATACCAGCGCGTGAGGGGCGAGGATATCCCTTTTTCCGAAAGAAGTATAATCCGCTCGCTTGACAAGCCGAGCCGTCTGTGATAAACTAAAATTGTCTTAATAAATTCTGTTATACGGAGGACTTTATGATAAAGGTTAAGGATTTGCCATACAAAAGATATACCGTCGAGGAGGCGAATGCGGCGTTCGTTGCTTTTGAGTCGGGTGCGGCTCTTGCGGGGAGTGCCGACGAGGTGCTCGCGCTTCGCAGGACGTTTCTTGACGAGATGCGTCACTATGAAACGAACTACGCAATAGCCTACTCCCGCTTCACCCTTAACACGAGGGATGAATTCTATCAGGCGGAGATGGACTACTATAACGAGGTCGGCCCGGAGGTGTCGGATATAATGACGCGCTTTGCGGATATTATGCTCGCCTCGCCTTTTAGAGCGGAGCTTGAGGCGGCGCTCAATCCGCGCATCTACAAAAGCTACGAAATAAGCAAAAAGGCTTTCTCTCCCGAAATAATCGAGGACTCGAAGCGCGAGAACGCGCTCGTTATGGAATATTCAAAGCTGATGAGCGAAATGCAATTCGAGTTCAAAGGCGAGAGTATGCCTCTGTCCGTCCTTCGCGGTAAGCTCTCCTCGCCCGACAGAGATACTCGTCGCGACGCCGCATGTGCAATAGGTGAGGGGCTCTCGAAGAACGCCGCCTCTCTCGACCGCATATACGACGAGCTCGTCAAGATTCGCGATACAATGGCGAAAAAGATGGGTTACAAGAACTTCGTTGAGCTCGGCTATTACCGTATGGGCAGATGCGATTACGATGCCGATATGGTAAAGAGCTTCCGCGATAACGTGGCGGCGGACATCGTTCCCACCGTTTCGAAAATCAAGCGCGAGATTGCCGATAGACTCGGCTATGAAAGCATAAAATTCTACGATAACGAAACTTATACCGCGGCAGAAGAGCCGAAGCCTATCCTCGATACCGACGGAATAATGAGCGAAGCCTGCCGTATGTACGACGAAATGAGTACCGTTACGGGCAAGTTTATGAGAGAAATGCTTGAGGCGGAGGCGTTCGACGTTGAGTCGCGTGACGGCAAGTGGGGCGGCGGCTACTGCATATCCTTCCCCGACTATAAGCAGGCGTTCATACTCGCCAACTTCAACGGCACGAGCGCCGACCTCGACGTAATAACTCACGAGTTCGGTCACGCGCTTGCCGACCACTATATGTTCGAGGAGGGTGACGTTGATATTGGCATCGGCGGTATGGAAACCGCAGAATGCCACTCAATGTCAATGGAGTTCTTTGCCTACCCTTATATGCAGCGCTTCTGCGGCAATAGGGCAGAGCTTTATAAGCTCAAGCATATGCTTGACGGCTTGTCCTTCATCCCCTATGGCGTAATCGTCGACGAGTTCCAGCATATAGTCTACGAAAATCCGAACTACACCCCCGAGGAGCGCAAGGCGGCTTACCGCGCGCTTGAGGAAAAATACCGCCCCTACCTTGACTACGACGGTATCCCTTATCTTTCGGAGGGCACGAGGTGGCAGTATCAGGCGCATATTTACGAGTCGCCCTTCTACTATATCGACTACTGCCTTGCGCAGACGGTAGCCTTCGGCTTCCTCGTCAAGTCGCTTGAGGACTACGGCTCGGCGTTTGAGTCGTATCTTTCCTTCGTCAAGGCGGGCGGAAGCCTTCCGTTCGGAGAGCTCGTGTCCGACGCGGGAATAAAATCCCCCTTTGAAGCAGGCGCACTTGCGGACATCGCCAAAAAGGTCACCGAGCTGAAGGACGAATTGCTTGAGAAAATCAACTGACAATTGAGATGGGAGTGCCGTCGTGTGCTCCCATCTGTTTTTTCCCGTCAAAAACTTGACATATTAAATTTGATGTATTATAATAGATGTGATATAGTAAAACGGAGGCGCGCCCTTTAGGGCGAATTTTTGAAAATGACGAAAATTGATATATTCTCGGGCTTTCTCGGAGCGGGAAAGACCACCCTTATAAAAAAGCTCGTCAAGGAGGCGTACGCCGGCGAGCAGATAGTGATAATCGAGAACGAATTTGGCGCGATAGGCATTGACGGCGGCTTCCTTCGCGACGCGGGAATTAACGTTACCGAAATGAACTCCGGCTGCATCTGCTGCTCGCTCGTCGGTGATTTTACCGAGGCGCTCTCAAAGGTAATTTCCGAGTATCATCCCACGAGGATTGTTATCGAGCCCTCGGGCGTCGGTAAGCTTTCGGACGTAAAGCGCGCAGTTGAGCAGGTTACGACTGATGAGGTCGTCCTTAATTCCTTGGTTGCCATTGCCGATGCAAACAAGTGCAAGATGTATATGAAGAACTTTGGCGAGTTCTATAACGACCAGATAGAGAGTGCCACCACCATAGTCCTCTCGCATACCTCGGGTGCTCCGCAAAAGAAGCTTGAGGACGCAGTAGCCCTCCTTCGCGAGCATAACGCCGAAGCCACAATGATAACTACACCGTGGGAGCTCCTTAACGGTAAGGATATCCTCGCCGCAATGGAGAGGACGAACACGCTCGAGCAGCAGTTAAACGAGCTCGCCCACGAGCACGAGCATCGCCATCACCACGACCACGAAGAGCACGACGAGCACTGCACCTGCGGTCACCATCATCACGACCACGATGAGCACGATGAGCATTGCTCCTGCGGCCATCACCATCATCACGACCACGAAGAGCACGATGAGCATTGCTCTTGCGGTCACCATCATCACGACCACGATGAGCACGATGAGCACTGCTCCTGCGGCCATCATCATCACGACCACGAAGAGCACGATGAGCATTGCTCTTGCGGTCACCACCATCACCACGCGGACGAGGTGTTCTCCAGCTGGGGCGTTGAAACCGCTCGCAAGTTCACCAAGGACGAGATAAGCGATATACTCGAGCATTTTGACGAGGACGCAGGCTTTGGTATGATTCTTCGCGCAAAGGGAATAGTAGCTTCCCCCGACGGTAGCTTTATACACTTCGATTACGTCCCGGGGCATATCGACGTGCGCTGTGGCTCTGCCGCAGTTATTGGCAGACTCTGCGTTATCGGCTCTAAAATAAACGAGAATGCGATAGCTGAGCTTTTCGGAGTATAAGAGAGGAAATAGGAAAGTGAACGTAGCAGTATATCTTTTTACAGGCTTTCTTGAAGCAGGTAAAACGAGGTTTATAAAAGAAACTCTCTCCGACCCGAATTTTAACGACGGAAAAAGAAAAATGCTCCTCGTTCGTTGCGAGGACGGCGAGGAGGAGTACGACCCCTCTGAGCTTGGCGATAATATCTCGCTCGTCGTTTTCGAGGAGGAAGAGCGACTGACGGCGGACAGGCTTTCTGCAGCGGCAAAGCGCCACGGTGCAGAAATACTGATAGTTGAGTACAACGGAATGTGGTCGCTCGACACTATCTATAACGCCTTGCCCGACGGCTTTGCGGTCTATCAGGAGATATTTATAGCAGACTCCACTACTATTCTCACCTATAACGCAAATATGCGCCAGCAGACCGTCGATAAGCTCACGAGCTGTGAGATGGCTGTCTTTAACAGAACGAGCGAGAGCACCGACAAAATGGCGCTCCACAAGCTTGTCCGCACAGTGAGCCGCAAGGCGAATATCTGCTACGAGAATATCGCAGGCGAGATTGAGTTTGACGATATCGAGGACCCCCTGCCTTACGACCTTTCCGCCCCCGTCGTTGAGATAAAGGACGAGGACTTTGCAATCTTCTATCGCGATATGAGCGAGGACTTTGAAAAGTATAACGGCAAAACCGTAAGATTCAAGGGGCTTGCCGCAACCGACCCGAGCCTTCCTGTCGGTCACTTTGCTGTTGGACGGCACGTAATGGTGTGCTGTGAGGCGGATATCGCCTATCGCGGCGTAGTTGCAAAGGGCAGTGGCAAGGAAAAGGTAAAAACTCGCGATTGGGTGACCGTTGAGGGCAAGCTCGTCTTCGAGCATTCAAAGCTCTACGGCGGCGAGGGCCCCGTCTTAAAGCTTACTAAGCTTTCCTCGGCAGAAAAGCCGGTGCAGGAGCTTGCGACCTTCTATTGATTAAAACCGAAAGGACTATGTAATGGAACGAGCAGAAACGAAATTCCCCATCTCCGTTTACAGTGCGAAGGGTGAGGGAATAATAGTAAATTCTCACGTCAGCGAAAACGCAATGGAGATAGTCGAGGTCATAAACGGCAGCCTCAAGGTTCAGGTAGGAACCGATTTTGCCGAGGCGAGCGTCGGTGACTTTATCTGCGTGCCGCCCCGCCTTATGTTCCGCGCGGAATGCGAGGGCACGGGCGCTGTGCGCGGAATAGTCTTTGATATGTCGATTATCGAGGCGAATACCGATAATTTCGAGGGTGAGATACTCTATATGTTCGACGTCCGCTCGCGTAGTAATATAACCATCTTCGGCGAGTCAGCACCCGCGCACTCCGCGCTCAAAAAATGTATGTCCGAGTGCTTTGACGAGTATTCCGCAAAGGACGTTTGCTACAAGCTTCCCATCCGCGCGAATATCTACATTATGATGACCGCCCTTCTGCGCACCTTCTGCGGCTCGAAGGACGAGAGGGATAGGATGATATATCACAACGTCCTCAGGCTTCGCCCCGCCGTCAACTATATCAAGGAAAAATATTTCGAGAAGACCTATATCGAAAAGCTTGCCGATATGATAAACGTTTCTCCCGACTACTTTACCAAAATGTTCAAGGACAGCATAGGCAAAACCCCGATAGATTACATAAACGCAATGAGGATAAACCACGCGATGTACTCGCTCGCCTGCACCGATAAATCGGTCGCCGAAATATCCGAGGAAACAGGCTTCTGCAACCCCAACTATTTCCACAAAATATTCAAGCAGTACACTGATAAAAGCCCCCTTGCATATCGCAAAAGTGTTAAAGCGTAATAAATAAAAATAACATTATAAAGCCTTATCCGGCTAACAGCTTTAGATACTAGGAGTTGGTAATATGCTGATAGAATTCAGAGGAGAACCAGCAGGAGAATGCAAAAAATTCTTGCTAAAAAAGCAGAAAAAGATTCAATTTATCGTCACAACCACAATGTCAGCGTTGGTATCAATAGTGGTAATTGCTGTGGCAATATACCTCCAGAATCCGCTTGCGCTTTTAGCTTTTATTCCAATCATTGTTTTAGAGATAATTGGCACGAATTATATAAGCAAAAGTGATAAAGCGCTGTTTATGCCTATAAGCGTTTATATAGATACTGAAGAAGAAACAATAGTGCAAAAAAGCGAAAAAAGAGAAACGTTTTGTATGCTCGACTATATCGCAACTGTAGAAGATCACGGTGAGTGGTATAATTTTACGTTTGAGTACGGACACGGCAATCCTTATTTTGTATGCCAAAAAGCTTTGCTGGCGCAAGGAACGATAGAAGATTTTGAAGCACTGTTTGAAGGAAAAATAGTTAGAATGAATTAAAAACAGCGGCGGGAATGGGTGATGTTCTTAGCGAAGAATTTGAAAATCTCACTAAGTGAGAGCATCGCATTTGACCGGTCAAATACTAATATGGGCTAAGCCCAAACCCATATTACAAGCAGAAAGAGCAAGAGTAAAAGGATAAAACCTTCTATTCTTGCTCTGTTCGTTTTTACAGATGAATTGATGCTGACGCATCATGAATTGGCTTCGCCATGATTTCTCGCGGAATTGCTGCGCAATTCATCGCTCACATGAGTTGAATCGCAACCAATGTGCCGATAGGCACAATTCATGCCGCAGGCAATTCACGAAAGCTTGGCTTTCGATTCACGCTACCACGAGGTTGCAATTCATTGCGTGAATTGTCCGTTAAGGACATCACGCTATTATTCATCAAGCTCGCTTTTGAGGTCGCGAGTCATAAGTCGCTTCATTGCATCAAGCGGCGCTACGCCGTTTTTGATAGTGTCGTAAACCGCCTCGGTTATCGGCATTTCGGTTTCGTATTTTCGCGAAAGCTCCATAGCCGCCTCAAGTGCGTGATAGCCCTCAACGACCATTCCTATCTCCGAGAGAGCTTCCTCGTAGCTTTTTCCCTGACCGATAAGCTCGCCGCAGCGATTGTTACGGCTGTGGCGCGAGGTGCAGGTAACGATAAGGTCGCCGATTCCCGCAAGACCCATAAACGTCCTGCGGCGGCAGCCCATACGCAGACCAAGCCTCGTTATTTCCGCAATTCCGCGAGTCATCAGCATAGCGCCCGCGTTGTCGCCAAAGCCCATTCCGCGATTTATACCTGCGGCAATAGCGATAATATTCTTAAGAGCGCCCGATATCTCAACTCCCAAAACGTCGGTATTCGTGTAAACTCTCATACAGGAGTTGGAAAATGCGGTTGCAACCCTGCGCGACACGTCCTCGTCGGTACAAGCCGAAACTATGGAGGAGGGAAGACCGTGCGCCACGTCCTCGGCGTGCGTCGGGCCGGAGAGCGCAACGATATTAAAGGCAAGCGTCGGACACTTTTGCTTTATCTCGTCGGTTATAACCTCGGTAAGCGTAAAGAGCGTTCCGCGCTCAATGCCCTTCGAGGCGTTAACGATAATAACCCCGTCCGAAAGATAGGGTACGGCGCGCCGTGCTGTCGCGCGAATGAACTCCGACGGCACAGCAAAGAGCACGAGCTCCGCGCCGCAAATGGCAGAGCCGATATCCGCGGTATATGTGAGCTCGCTCGGCAGGGCAACGCCGGGCAGATTCCTGTGCTCGCCGCTCCTTGAGAGCTCTTTTATCTCATCCTCAATAGCCGACCAAACGGTAACCGAGTGACCGTTCTTTGAAAGAAGCGCGCTGAGGGCTATGCCCCAAGTGCCCGCGCCAAGTACGCATATATTCATAGAAGCTTTAACCTTTCAATAGACTACACTCATTATAGCACAAGCGAACGAGAATTTCAAGAGGTTCGCCAAAAGGGTCTTTTTCATATAATGTAGGAGGGGCATTGCCCCATAAATATGTAAGAAAAGGAAAGATAAAAGAAGTGGCAACCTTTTATAATCAGGCGTCCTTCAGCTTCGGCGGTACGGTAACCAACTCCAATACCGTCACAGGCGAGATAGTGGCAAGCCTTACTATGACCAAGACCGCCGCCTCTGCCAACTACGGCACGGCAGACGGTATAACCTACGTCGTATCGATAGTGAATGCAAGCGACGTGGAATACGCCGACCTCACCCTCACCGATAATCTCGGTGCTTATACCGTTCCCGGCGGCACGACCGAGGTCGTCCCCCTCACCTACGTTGACGGCTCGGTGCTCTATTATCAGAACGGCGTTTTGCAGCCTGCGCCGACCGTGGAGGCAGGACCGCCTCTTGAGATAAGCGGTATCACCGTCCCCGCAAACGGAAACGCAATCATAGTCTACGAGGCGCGCGCAAATGAATACGCACCTCTCTCGGCAGGCTCGTCTATCTATAACGAGGCAAGCATCAGCACCTGCGGCCTTACGGCAAGTGCGGCGGTAGGCACTCGCGACGAGGCTATCCTCTCGATAACCAAATCTGTCTGCCCCGAGGTAGTAAGCTGCAGCGGCGAGGTGACCTACACCATTCTCCTTCAGAACACCGGTAACACGCCCGTAGTAGCGACCGACGACCTTATAGTCACCGACACCTTTAACCCCATCCTCGAAGACCTCACCGTCACCCTTGACGGCACCGAGCTTGCCGAGGGGGTAGGCTACACCTATG
The DNA here is from genome assembly GCA_017467205.1 of Clostridia bacterium. The sequence goes on from JAFTSQ010000024.1 coordinate 29,855, forward strand.
ACGAAGCAACCGGTGCCTTCGCCACGCTCCCCGGTGCAATAACCGTCCCCGCCGCAACCTATGAGCGCGATAGCGAAACCGGCACGGTTACCACCACTCCCGGCTTTGCGGTGCTTACCATAACGGGTAACGTTTGATAGACTGACTGCATAGCACGAAAATTCTGCTTACGAATAAGTGCGCAAATTTCGAGCTTCTCAAAAATCAAGGGGCGCAGAGGGCAACCTCTGCGCCCTCGCCGTTTTGCATCGCGCGGTAGCTCAAGGAATTTGCAGCCCTCGCGCGCGTGTTGAATTTAATGAAGGGTTGCTCCTTCCTAAACGGCTCAGCATCAGCGGTATTTTTTGAGTGTCAAAAAACTTGAAAAATTTTGGGAAAAAGTATTGACAAACTATGACGGATGGTGTATAATACCGTATGGTTAGCCAAGGCTAACTCGCTTACAAACAACGAAAGGCAAGGTCTTGAAAATGAATCTTTACGATGCCGAGCTTGGTAAGGAGTATCTGATAAGCTCCGTTAAGACGGACGATTCGGAGCTTGAATCCTTCCTGTTTTCTCTCGGATGCTACAGTGGCGAGCCGATAACGGTTATTATTCGCCGAAAGAGCGGAATGGTCGTTTCTATCAAGGACGGCAGGTACAGTATAGACAGAGCGCTCGCACAAGCGATATCTATTAGGTAAGTTAATTTTTTTACAGAGCGGTTAGCAGGCGCTAACCCTATGCGGAGGAATATAAATGAAAGTTGCATTGGCAGGTAACCCCAACAGCGGTAAGACCACGATGTTCAACGCCTTGACGGGCAGAAATGAGAAGGTCGGAAACTGGGCAGGCGTTACCGTAGACAAAAAGGAGCACCCGATTAAAAAGAGATTTACGGGCAAGCGCGATGACGTGGTAGCCGTTGACCTTCCGGGTGCGTATTCGATGTCACCCTTCACCTCGGAGGAGAGCATAACGAGCTCCTACGTTAAAAACGAGAATCCCGATGTTATAATCAATATCGTCGACGCCACGAATCTTAGTAGAAGCCTTTTCTTCACCACCCAGCTGTTAGAGCTCGGCATTCCCGTGGTCGTCGCGCTTAATAAAACCGACGTTAACCAAAGAAAGCAGAACACAATAGATGCAGCTGCGCTCTCAAAGAGCCTTGGCTGCCCGGTAATTGAAACCGTTTCCACCTCAAAGCGCGGTCTTGACAAGGTAGTTTTGGCGGCAATAGAGGTTACAGGTAAGGGTCAGCGCGCACCCTACGAGGAGCGTGACGTTGACCTCGAGAGCCGCGAGTCCGTCGAGGCGGCGGATAGAGTCCGCTTTGCCTTCGTTAACGGAATAGTCGAGCGTGTTGAGGCGAGAACCGTCTTCACCAAGGATAAGAATATTCAGGATAAGGTAGACGAGATTTTGACTAACAGATGGCTCGGAATTCCCATCTTTGCAGTCGTAATGTTCGCAGTGTTCTGGATATCGCAGTCGGGTCCTGCCGTCTGGCTTGCCGATTGGATAACCGGGCTTCTCACCACGGGTCAGGAAATGTTAGCCGAGGCTATCTCCTCTGATAGCATTTGGGCATCAATCCTTATCGACGGTATTATAGGCGGCTTCATCGCGATAGTCGGCTTCTTACCGCTCGTTATGGTAATGTATTTCCTTATCGCGCTTCTTGAGGATTGCGGATATATGGCGCGCGCCACCGTAGTTCTCGACCCCATATTCAAAAGAGTCGGACTTTCGGGCAAGTCGGTCATCCCCTTCATAATAGGAACGGGCTGTGCCATCCCCGGCGTTATGGCTTGCCGTACCATTAGAAACGAGCGCGAGCGCAGAGCAACCGCCCTCCTCGCACCATTTATGCCCTGCGGAGCAAAGCTTCCCGTTATCTCGCTCTTTGCAGGCGCGTTCTTCTCGAACACCGCGTGGCTTGGCGCGGCAATGTACTTTGTCGGAATAGTCGTTATATTCCTTTGCGCTCTTATTATAAACGCAGTTACGGGCTACCGTGCAAGAAAGTCCTTCTTCATAATGGAGCTTCCCGAGTATAAAGCTCCGAGCGTTTGGAAGGCAACCGTTTCAATGTGCCAGCGCGGCTGGTCGTACATAGTCAAGGCGGGAACTATAATTCTCGTATGTAACTTCGCAGTCCACGTAATGCAGACGTTCGACTGGAGCTTCAACGTAGTTGAGGAGGGGGCGGCTCACACCTCTATCCTCGCAAGCATTGCAAACCCGATAGCCTACGTAGTAGCGCCCATAATCGGCGTCGTTGCTTGGCAGCTCGCGGCAGCAGCCGTTACCGGCTTTATCGCGAAGGAGAACGTAGTTGCCACCCTCGCGGTCTGCTTCTCAATCTCCAACCTCTTCGACCTCGACGAGCTCGTAATGATAGAGGGTAGCGAGAGTGTGGTTGCAGCCACCTTCGGTATCTCGACCGTTGCGGCGCTTGCATTCCTGATGTTTAATCTCTTCACGCCCCCCTGCTTCGCGGCAATCGGTGCAATGAACGCAGAGCTTAAGAGCAAAAAGTGGCTTTTCGCGGGCATAGGACTCCAGCTTGGCGTCGGCTACACGATAGGCTTCCTCGTCTTCTTCTTCGGAACGCTCTTCACAACCCGTAATTTCGGCAGCATCTGGATGCCAATTGTCGGCTGGGCGATAGTTCTTTCTCTCGCCGTAACTCTCACCGTTCTTATCATAAAGAAGAATAGGGAGCTTCGCGAAGAAAGTTCCGCCAAAGCAACCCTTGAAACCGTAAACGTATAATAAAAAAGGAGGATAGCTATGACCCCTACCGATATAATAGTAGCAGCCGTAATACTTTTGATATTAGGCGGTGCTGTCGCGTACATAATAAAAGCGAAAAAGAGCGGAAGCCGGTGCATAGGCTGTCCGCACGCAAAATCCTGCGGCAAGAGCTGCGGATGTAAAAAATAAGAAATCGAGGGGTGAATTTTTCGCCCCTCGATTTTTTCTGAACCCTATTGACAAATGCACGAGAGTGGTGTATAATCAAATCAAACAGTTGAACAACCGTTCAACTATAAAGCCCGAAAGGAGCGAAAAATGCAGAAAAAAGAGAAGATAACTCTCCCAAAGTGCGAGCACCACGAGCTGCACGCGGCGGCAATAGGAAGAAATTCGCTTTCAATGCCGAAGGAGAGAGAGATAGCGAGCCTCTCTGAGTTCTTCAAGATACTCGGCGACCCCACAAGGCTTAAGATACTCTTCGCCATTCACTCATCGCCCCTGTGCGTCTGTGATATAGCCGAAATGCTCGGTATGACGAAGTCTGCGGTTTCTCATCAGCTAAAAATTCTTCGCCAAAGCTCGCTCGTATCATATAGAAAGGCGGGGAAGAACGTCTTTTATTCGCCCGCCGACGACCACGTGCGCATTATCGCCGAAATGGCGCTTGAGCATATTAATGAATAAATAAAAGGAGAAAAACTATGAAATTCAAGTATAATATCACGGGGCTTGATTGCCCGAACTGCGCGGCAAAACTCGCCGCAAGTATGGAGCGCTGCGAGGGAGTTGAGTCGGTAAAGATAAACTATCTGACCGAGCGCCTTACCGTTGAAAGCTCGCTTTCCGAGGATGCGCTTCTTTCCCACCTCACCTCTTGTGCAAAGGCATTTGACAGCTCGGTAAAAATCGAGAAATGAAGATAATAAAGCTACTTAAAAACCCGATATTTCAGCTCTCGCTATCCCTTCCGCTTCTCATATTGGGAATAGTTCTCGGTGCATTGGAGCTTGAGCTCGCCTCACTTATCGTCTGTATCGCGGCGCTCGTTATATCCGGTGCTGACGTTGCGTACTCCGCCGTGCGCGGCATACTCCGTCGCGACTTTCTTGACGAGAAGTTTTTGATGTGCATAGCCTCGATAGGCGCGCTTATAATCGGCGAGGCGAGCGAGGGCGTTGCGGTTATGGTGTTCTTTAAGCTTGGTGAATATTTTGAGCATAAAGCGGTCGGCAAGGCGAGAAATTCGATAAAATCGCTTATGAAGATAAGGCCGGACGAGGCGTGCGTTCTCGTGAACGGTGAGGAAATTCTCACCGATGCCGAGGACGTCGAGGTCGGCTCAACTATAATAATCCGCGCAGGCGAGCGCGTGCCTGTCGATGCGCAGGTAAGCTTTGGTAGAGCAGACCTCGATACCTCTCATCTGACGGGTGAGAGCCTTCCGCGCTCGGTCGGCGAGGGCGACCTTATTGATAGCGGAAGCTTTGTAATAAACGGCGTTCTCACCTGCAAAACCGTCCGCGAGGCTTCGGACTCCGCCGCCTCGCGCATTCTCGACCTCGTCGAGAACGCATCCGAGCGCAAGTCGCGCGAGGAGAGCTTTATAACCGTCTTCGCGCGCTACTATACCCCCGCCGTAGTCGCTATTGCACTTCTTTTGGCGGTGATACCCCCGATATTCTCTTGGCTTAATTGGCAGGAGTCGGTTTATCGCGCCTTGACCTTCCTCGTCATTTCCTGCCCCTGCGCGCTGGTTATCTCCGTTCCGATGGCGTTCTTCGGTGCAATCGGCGGCGCGGCGGCTCGCGGAATACTGTATAATGGCGGCAACGTCTTCTCGCCCGCCGCCAAGATATCAAGGGTAGTCTTTGACAAAACCGGAACTCTGACGAAGGGTGAGTTCAAGGTAAGCTCGGTCGTGCCGTTTGGTATTGGCGAGGATGAGCTCACCTATCTTGTCGCAAGCGCCGAGCATACCTCGAATCATCCGATTGCCGCCGCCTTGCGCAAATCCTCACCCTGCGCCATAGTGCCAACCGACGAGCGCGAGATAGCAGGGCAGGGCGTTATTGCCACAGTCGACGGAAAAAGAGTTGCCGTCGGCAACCTATCTCTTATGAGCTCCGAGGGCTGTGCCCCCACCGAAATGGGCGATGCGGGCGCGACAAAGATATTCGTTGCAGTCGACGGTGAGTTCCGCGGCTATCTCACCCTTTCCGACACGGTAAAGCGGGAGGCAAAGGGCGCGATATCCGAGCTGGGTACTCTCGGCGTAAAGGACACGGTTATGCTCACGGGCGATAGGGAGGAGGTCGCCCGCGCGGTAGCCGACGAGGTCGGAATAAACGGTATTCACGCGCGTCTGTTACCTGAGGATAAATATAACCGCCTTGAAGCTATGATAGAGGAGTCGCACGGCAGCGTTGCCTACGTTGGCGACGGAATAAACGACGCACCCTCCCTCGCTCGCGCGGACGTTGGAATAGCAATGGGCTCGCTCGGAAGCGACAGCGCAATAGAGGCGGCGGATATCGTCATAATCTCGGATAACCTTGAAAAGATACCCGAGGCTATCCGCATCTCGCGCAAAACCCTGCTTATTTCTTGGGAAAATATCGTATTTGCAATATCGGTAAAGCTTCTGATACTCGTCCTCGGCGCGTTCGGTATCGCGGGAATGTGGCTCTCCGTCTTTGCCGACGTCGGAGTCGCAGTGCTTGCTATCCTTAACTCAATGCGTACCCTTTCAAAAGGATTTGCGAATACTAAAAAAGTGCGGAATTAGTTTTCCGCACTTTTTTAGTATTCACCGCTCCCGCGTCTATCCTTCATCTGCCGCTCTATAACTCTGTCGGCAGTCTTTTTCGCTATATCGTCGCGCTTGTCGTAGAGCTTCTTACCCTTGCAAAGCCCGACGGCAACCTTCACCCTCGACCCCTTGAAATAAAGAGAGAGGGGAATTAGGGTGTATCCCTCGCGGGAGATAAGACCGGTAAGCTTCATAATCTCGCGCTTATGCATAAGCAGTCTTTTGTCGCGCAGGGGATTGCGATTGAAAATATTACCCTGCTCGTATGGTGAGATATGTATGCCGGTAGCAAACATCTCGCCTTTTTTTATATCACAGTATGAGTCCTTGAGGTTGACCGCCCCCGCGCGAAGTGACTTGACCTCCGTGCCGAAAAGCTCAATACCCGCCTCATAGACCTCTATGACGAAATAGTCGTGCCTTGCCTTTCTGTTTTCGGCAATAACTCTTGCCTCGTTCTTTTTCTCGCTCATAACAGTATCTTTCGGTAGTGGTTTAGTAAACACATTATACCACAAGGGCAGGGCAAAATCAATACCCACTTTCATCCCTCGCGAAAATTTCCGAAACGACCTCGAGAAGCTTGAACTTTACTTTATATCCCCTCCCGCTTATCAGCCGCACCTCCTCATCGGTATATCCAAGCACTGCGTCGTCGCTCGGTGCATCCGTCGCGGCGTCAAGGCAAAGAGGTGGATACATAACGCACCACCAGTTTCGCCCATCTCCCCGACCTATCACAATCTTAAGGGAGGTATAGTAGCCCTTCGGTAGCGTAAAGCTCTCGTATTCTCTGGTGTCGTACCACTCGCTCGTGAGGCTCACGCTTACGGGATAGGCATACCCGTGTCGAGAAATTACCCCCTCCGCACACTCCTTGATGTCCTCCGTAAGCCTCCGAATGCGCTCCTCTGCCTCAAGCTTCGTGTGCGAGTCGGAAAGCTCCGCGCCGTATGTAAGAAGCACCTCGTCGCGCACCGCGAGCTTGAGTGATTGATCCTCGTCGCTATCCGAATTTGCAAGAATGTGAAGCCTTACCGTGTCCTCGTATATCTTCGCCTCCGCCTCGGTTGGCATAAGGGCGATAGTAAGCGTTATAGCGAGAAGCACGGCGGCTATGGTTGCTGTTTTTTTCATAAAAATTACCTTCTTCCTTTCCTTTTTGGGAATTGTTGTCAGAAAGGGAAAAAATTATTCAACAAAAGGGCAAAACTGCTTGACAGAGTTTTTTCTGCGTGTTATACTTATGCTGTATAACATAACAAATTAAAGGAGATTTTCCAAATGTTACCGAACATCCCCGAAATCGAAAACAAAGAAAAATACGCGGATTTTGATCTTCCCAGAGAAAAGCTTGAGTACGCGCTCGCCGAGGCTATCAAGAAGATCGATTATGCGCTTCCTACCTTTACCGATAAGTTCCCGGAGCACAGCAGCGTAAACAACGTCTACGCCGCTGTTGATAACGACGCCGGTTGGAACACAGGCTTCTGGACGGGTATCCTCTGGCACGCATACGAGCTCACCGGCAACGAGAAATACAAAGAGGTGGCTCTCGGTCAGATTCCCTCATTCCACAAGAGAATAGTTGAAGGTCTTGCTACCGACCATCACGATATGGGCTTCCTTTACACCCCCTCCTGTGTAGCCGCTTGGAAGCTTTGCGGTGACGAGCTTGCTCGAGAGTCTGCTCTTCTTGCCGCAAAGAACCTTAAAAGGCGCTTCCAGCCCGTCGGCAACTTCATTCAGGCTTGGGGCAAGATGGGTGCGGAGGATAACTACCGCCTTATCGTTGACTGCCTTCTCAACATTCCGCTTCTTTACTGGGCAACCGAGGTAACGGGCGACCCTTCTTACAGAGATATAGCTATCAAGCACTATAACACCACCATTGAGGTTGCCTGCCGTCCCGACGCAAGCGCTTACCATACCTACTATTTCGATATGAAGACCGGCGAGCCCACCAAGGGCGTTACCCGTCAGGGCGCGTATGACGATTCCGCGTGGGCAAGAGGTCAGACCTGGTGCATCTACGGTCCTATGCTCACATATATCTACGAGAAGAATGATAAGGCGTTTACGGTAGTCAAGGCAACGGCCAACTACTTCCTCAACCATCTTCCCGAGGACTATATTGCATATTGGGATCTTTGCTTCAACGACGGTGACGACGAGCCTCGCGACTCCTCCTCCAACCCCATTGCAATGTGCGGTATGCTTGAGGCTATCAAGCATATGGATGAGTCCGATCCTCTTCGCAAGATCTATATAAATGCGTGCAAGAGAATGATGAACTCTCTTATCGACAATTATCTTACCAAGGATATTCCCGAGGCAAACGGCCTTCTTCTTCACGCAACCTACGGCAAGCCGCAGAACAACGGCGTTGACGAAATGAATATCTGGGGAGATTACTTCTATATGGAGGCTCTTCATAGAATGCTTGACCCCGACTGGAAGCTTTATTGGTAAGCTGAAAGCGCTGGGATTAAACATAAAAGGTGAGGCGGCGTCACTCATAGTACGGAGTGGCGCTGCCTCACCCTTTTTGCCCTTTATTTTTTGAGAAAAAAGCGCGAAACCTATTGACATCATCTTTTTGAGATGATATATTAGGGGTAGACGGATAAATCCGTCAGTAATTTTTAGAATTTGGAGAGAGTTATGATAACCGAAAGAATCGAGCGGCTTTCAAAGCTCGCCGCAGAGCGCGGAAAGAGCTGCAAGCCGTCCCATTTTGGAAAAGATTATCACCACGCGGCGCTTAACGAGTATGCAAGCCTTCCGCATTGGGAAAAGCTTGCGCGGTCTATGGCGTATGCAATAGTCGAGCAGGACGTTTGGGCGTACGAGGGTGACGGTATCGGCGGAAGAATATATTATAATCTCGAAGCTCCGATAGCGGAGAAGTGCCCCGAGCTTGACTTTAATACCGAGGCAAGAGAGCTGATAAGCAGGGAATACCCCTATATAAATGAGCTTTATGCGGACTATATTATTACCGGAACGAGCTACGGCCACGTCAGCTGGCACTTTGACCGTATTCTACGTGAGGGCACGGAGGGTATGAAGGCAAGCTACCGCAAGCTCCTTATAGAAACCGACGACGAGAAATCAAAGGAATTCTATCAGGGCGTTATCATACTCCTTGAGGCTCTTGAAGCCTTCAGCGATAAGCACGCTGATGCGTACAAGGCGATGGGAATGACAGAGATAGCCGAGCGTATGCGCAGAGTTCCTCGTTATCCCTGCCGTACCTTTGCGGACGCAGTTCAGGCATTCTTCACCCAGCATATCGTGGTTATGAGAGAGAATCCTCACGGCGGCGACAGCCCCGGACGGCTTGATTACTACCTCTGGCCTTATCTTGAGCGCGACCTCAATGCCGGCAGATGCACTCTTGAAGAAGCAAAGGAGCTCGTTGACGAGCTCTTCCTTCGCATTGACGAGCGACTTTACAATATGGACGGTTGGGGTGAAACTCTATCCCTCGGCGGAACGCACTCAAGCGGCGCGTCTGCCGTAAACCCCTTGACCTATATTATGGTTGAGTCTATGATGGACCTCAACATAACCCACCCTTTGACCTACGTCAGAGTTCCGAACGATCCGCCTAAGGAGCTCATTTCGCTTTGCTCCCGCTATCTTATGTGCGGTACTAACAGAGCGCAGATTCTCTTTGACGGCTCTATAATGAACGCTATGATGAAATCTGGCGTTCCGTATTCGGACGCGGTTCAGTACGCCTGCGGCGGTTGTATGGAGGTGAGCGTTCAGGGCGCGACCTCCGACCTTCTCTATGCAGGCTGGCAGAACGTGCCGAAGATGCTTGAGCTTATGATAACCGGCGGCGTTTGTCTTCTCACAGGTAAGAAGAACGCGGGCTTCTTCGCGGATAAGGGCCTCGTAAGCTATTCTGATTTTGAAAGCTTCTACGCTGATTTTATCGCCGAGGCAAAAAGGCTCACGCACCTCTTCCTCAAAACGCAGGATATTTATAGCGAATACCTTGCAAAGAACCGCCCGTCCTACCTCATATCGAGTATGATAGACGACTGTGCGCCTCGCGGCAGAAATATGCACGACGGCGGCGCGAGATATCACGATTACGGCGGCTCGCAGGTCGGACTCGGCGGCGTTGCCGACGGTCTTTACGCTATACGGCGCGCAGTATTCGAGGATAAGATATGCACCGCCGAGGAGCTTATCTCTGCGCTCAAGGCTGACTTCGTCGGCTACGAGCGGCTTCAGGCAAAGCTTCAGGCTCTCCCGAAATACGGTATAGATGACCCCGAGGTCGATAGCTTCGCGGCTCGCGTTATGGGCGATTTTGCGGATATGTATTCCTCTTTCACGACCAGATGGGGCGGACACGGCAAGGCAATAGTCCTCACCTTCACCTATTCTCCGATAGCAGCCTCTCGCCTCGGTGCAACGCCGGACGGCAGGCGCGCACATTCCAATATCTCTCACGGCGTAACGCCTTGTTCCGGCTCTATGAAGGACGGTATCACCGCGGCAATTAACTCCTGCTGCAGAATGCCTTGGGAGAAATTCTCTGGCGCGGCGTCGTCTATGTGGGACTTTGACAGCGAGTGGATAAATCAGGATATTATGGAGGCTCTCCTCGTAAGCTTTATGGAGCAGGGCGGTCAGATATTCCAGGGCAACACCACCTCGGTCGCCGACCTCATTGAAGCAAAGGAGCATCCCGAAAGCTTTGCAAATCTCATCGTCCGTGTCGGCGGCTATTCCGCAAGATTCGTTAATCTGAAAAAGGAACTGCAGGACGAAATAATTCAAAGATATAGGCACGGAAGATAGCGTGAAATATATGACAAACGGAACAGTCTTTAATATTCAGAAATTCTCCGTTAACGACGGTCCCGGTATTCGAACGGTTGTTTTCCTCAAGGGCTGTATGCTTGACTGCGTATGGTGTCATAACCCCGAATCCAAATCCCCGAAGCCTCAGCTTCTCCTCTATTCCAACCGTTGCGTCGGCTGCGGCGAATGCTTGAAGGCGTGCCCTCGCTCGCTCCACTCCTTTGGCAAGAGCGGCGAGCATATCATAAACCGCAATGAGTGCACCTCCTGCGGCGCGTGTGCTGACGCCTGCGTTGGCGCGCTTCAGATGTGCGGCAAGGAAATGACCGTTGACGAGGTTATGGCAGAGGTTATGAAGGACGAGGTCTTTTATAAGAATTCCGGCGGCGGTATGACCGTATCGGGCGGCGAGCCCTTTATGCAGCACTCCTTTGCGCACTCGCTTCTCCGCGCGGCAAAGGAGAGAGGACTCAATACCGCTATCGAAACCTCGGGCTACACCTCGCCCGAAATCCTCAAGAGCTTCGTCCCGTACGTTGACCTCTTCCTCTGGGACGTCAAGGAAAGTGACGACGAGCGCCACAAGCAGTTCACGGGAGTATCAAACAAGTTAATCCTCAAAAATCTCGAGCTCTTAAACGAGCTCGGCGCAAAGGTGGTTTTGCGTTGCCCGCTCATAGAAGGGTATAACCTTCGCCCCGAGCACCTCGCGGCGATAGGCGCGCTTGCCGAGCGGCTTGAATGCGTCGACCACGTCGAAATCGAGCCCTATCACCCCCTCGGCAAGTCCAAGTGCGAGGCAATGGGCACGGAGTATGAGCTCGCCGATATGGAATTCCTTGAGAAAACCAAAGCCGAGGAAGCCATAGCGGCAATCAGCGCCGTTACCTCAAAGATTGTAAAGAAAGCATAATAATATCAAAAATTTCAGCGGCGGGAAATCCCGCCGCTAAAATTTTATCCAAAAACAAGCTGCATAGGTTGTGCATATAGACGAAATTGCCAATATCGTCACACAAAATTGACGAAATGCTATTGAATTTTCACAAATGCCATGATATACTCAAGATGACAGCCGTATGTCGCGGTTGAATAACAAAAAACTAAAGGAGAGAGGCTTTTATGAAAAGAAAAATGGCTATTAAAAAAGCGCTTGTAAGAGCATTGTCACTATTTTTGTGTGTGCTCACAGTATTTTTTGCAACGCCTTCTGTCATATATGCAGAAGTCGCTGATGCCATCGGCAACATCGGAAACAACGAAGCTTCCTCCGATGAATCTGACGTATACTCGTACACAGGAGCGGCGTACGAGGTTGAGGAGCTTCGCGAGGAGAGAGTCAAGCACTTTCACCTTGAGGACGGAAGCTTCGTTGCGGCGCAGTACGACTTTCCCGTTCATTACGAGGACGAGGACGGCGTGCTTCAAGATATTAACAATCGTTTGACAGAATCCTCCGGAATATACGCAAGCGAAAGCGGTCGTATCAAATTTTCAAAGAAGATAAACGGCAGCCAAACTCTGTTCACGCTTCACGACGGAAGCACGAAATTAACTCTTAACCTCATCG
>JAFTSQ010000025.1 GCA_017467205.1 Clostridia bacterium
GCGCCAGGATGCTCTGCCTTTCCTGATGCCCGTCGAGGACGTATTCTCCATCTCCGGCCGTGGTACTGTTGCTACCGGTAGAGTTGAGAGAGGTACTATCAAGATGGCTGATACCATCGAGATCGTAGGTCTTGCTGAAGAGAGCAGACAGACCGTTGTAACCGGTATCGAGATGTTCCATAAGCTCATGGACTTCGCTGAGGCCGGTGACAACATCGGTGTTCTCCTTCGTGGTATCCAGAAGAACGAGATCGAAAGAGGTCAGGTTCTTGCTAAGCCCGGTTCGATCCATCCCGAGACCAAGTTCATAGGTCAGGTTTACGTTCTTACCGAGAAGGAAGGCGGCCGTTCCAAGCCCTTCTTCACCGGTTACAGACCCCAGTTCTACTTCAGAACTACCGACGTTACCGGTAACATCACTCTTCCTGCTGACGTTGAGATGTGCCGTCCCGGCGACAACGTTAACATGAACGTTGAGCTTATCAGCCCTGTCGCTTGCGAAAAGGGTCTTAGATTCGCTATCCGTGAGGGTGGTCGTACCGTTGGTTCGGGCGTTGTTACCGAGATTCTTTAATCTTGATAATATAGCTTAAATAACAACACGCTTGCCCCGACAGAATTATATTCTATCGGGGCAAGCTTGCCGCTCGAGCGGCTAATATTTGGTGATTTGTGCGCCGAGATGCCGCACCAAGCATAAACCTAATAATAAGAAATTTTCTTTGGGGAATGGTGAAATTCCATACCGGCAGTACAGTCTGCGAAGGAGCGAGAGCTTCCCGAGGAGGTGAGATTCCTCCACCGACGGTGAAGAGAGCGATATAATTATCCTATCTAAAGTCCGGATGAAAAAAGAAAACCGCCCGCATAGCCGGAGTAGCCTGATTTTGAGTTAGGGAACTCTCGCCTATTCGATAGGGCAGCTTTCCGTTTCCCCGTGCGAATTTTCGTTCGGGATTTTTTTGTTGAAAAACGCATCAAAAAACGGAGAATTTTATGAAGTCAAGAAAAAAACACACGCGTTACCTGGTAGGCGTGTCAATGTTTTCGGCTATGGCGTACGGAGTTGCCGTAGCCTGTATGCCTCTCAAGGTTTCCTTTCTAAGCTTTGACGTTAAGGACGCCTTGATAGCTCTCGCATCATTTATATACGGCCCGCTTTCCGCTATTCTTATGGCGGGAGTTGTTTCGCTGCTTGAGTTTTTGACGATAAGCTCAACCGGCGCTTACGGCCTTATAATGAACTTCGCCTCATCTGCGACCTTCTCGGTCTGCGCCTCGCTTGTGTACAGATACAAGAGAACGGCGAAGGGCGCGCTCGTAGGACTTAGCGCTTCGGTGCTTATGACGACGGCGGTTATGATGCTTCTCAATATATTCGTCACACCGGGATATATGGGAGTGCCGCGCTCGGCGGTGCTTGAACTAATCCCAACCCTTCTTTTGCCATTTAACCTTGCAAAAGCGCTTCTTAACAGCGCTCTTGTGATGTACTTATATAAGCCCGTATCGGTAGCTCTGCGCCGCTCGAAGCTCGACGTGCGCGAGGCGTTTCAGGACGCAGGGACGGAGCGCAGTGCCGCAGCTGACGCCGCAGCTCTTCAAAAGAGCAGACGGGCTACGACGCGCAAGGTTTCTGCAGTTGCGACCGTTATACTTATAGTAGCACTTGCTGTGCTGATCACTCTTGCTTATCTAAATAAATAGAGGCTGTCGCCTTTAGGCAGAATCGAAAACAAAATAGCGAAGTATAGATTTGCTCTGTACTTCGCTATTCGCTTTTTGAGTATTTGATAAGGAATTAAGGTTGAAAACCTGCGGTTTTCTTCGATTTGTTTAGTATTTTGTTTTCTATCGTCGTTTCCTTGCTCGCTGTATGTGTATACAGCTCTCACTCGTCAGCCGACGATTTCTGCTCTAAATCCGTTCGCCTCGTGTTCAGGTCTCATTAATAATTCGCTATCGTATAATGTCTTGCTGAGGCTTTCACCTTGATTTTATCGAATTATTAATGAGACCTGAAGCTTTATATCTAAATTCTGCAGGCTTAATTCAGCACTCCTGCGGTAAGCCTTATAATAAGGTCGAGGTCGTCCGGCTGGACCTTTGCCTCGTGCGCCGCCTTGTTGCGCACGAGAGCGCCGCAGCGCTCGCAGCGGTGGGTTATAATGTATCCGCGCTTTGCGTCAGGCTCTGCTTTTATAGGGCGCAAAAGCCCTCCGCACTCGTTTGCTCTGTCGCCGGGGTTGATATCAACGTGGAGCGAGGTGAGGCAAAAGGGGCAGTGGTTGCGTGAGGTGTAGCCAAGCGGCATAACCTCGCGTCCGCAGCTTTTGCAGATAAAGCCCGAATCGTTCTTTGTGAATCGTTTGTTTTCCATAGTGATACCCCGTGTATTATTTTTCCTTCTTTGGTTAAGATAGTAATGAATTTGAAACCCGGAGGAAATTTATGAGAATGTTTTGCGGTATACTCGGTGTGGCACTCCTTTGTATGCTACTCGGCTTTGGCGCAGGGAATGCAAGAGGGGAGGCTTCGAGCAATAGGGGGAGTGAGGAGCACGTTGCGGAGCTTTCGCACGTGAACTACACTCACTGAATTACTTGCCGACGCAGAAGCGCGAGAAGATATCGTTAACTATCTCTTCCGAAACCTCGCGCCCGTCAAGCTCGGATATAGCGCCGAGCGCGCGCTCTATGTCAAAGGATGCAACGTCTGAGGAAAGATTTGCGCGATAGGCTTCAAGAGCGGAGTCTATATGAAGAAGTGCTCGGGCGAGGGATGCGTTCTGCTTTGCCGAGCTTATTATGGCGTCAGAGCCAATAACTATTCGCTCGTCTGTGAAGAGCTTGTCGATAAGTTCGGCAAGCTCTTTTGCATTTCCTTCCTTTGCAGAGAGGGTGACCGAGCTATCAAGGAGTGCGCCAAGGCGCTGTTTTTCGAAAAGGGTGACCCCCGTGTCGCATTTATTGAGCACGGATATGACCGTTTTGCCCGATGCGGTGAGAAGCTTTACTATCTGTTCGTCCCGCTCGTCAAATGGGCGCGAGAGGTCAAAGACCGCGAGGATGAGCTCGCTATCCTCAAGCCGCTCGAGCGTGCGCTCGATTCCTATGCGCTCTACCGTATCGGTGGTATCTCTTATTCCCGCAGTGTCCGATAGGTTGAGAAGCACCTTTCCGAGCGAGATTTGCCTTTCTATAACGTCGCGCGTCGTACCCTCGACCTCGGTCACTATTGCGGCATCCTCGCCGACTAATAGATTGTAGAGCGAGCTTTTGCCCGCGTTAGTCTTTCCGACTATCGCGCACCTCACGCCCTCCATAACCGACCTGCCCGTGCGGTAGGTCGACTTAAGGTCGATTATCCTTTGGCGGATGGCGGTAAGTGCCGCCTCCGTTTCCTCGTCGGTGAAGTCGCCAAGGTCCTCGTCGGGATAGTCTATGCGCGCGTAAATTGATGAGAGCAGGGTGGTCAGCGACTCGCGTATGCCTTTTATCTCATCCGCAAGTCTGCCGCGCGACTCGGTGGCGGAGAGCTTGATTTGAGTGATGCTCTTTGCCTCAAGGATATCGCCGATAGCCTCTGCCTCGGTGAGCGAAAGCCTGCCGTTCAAAAAGGCGCGCCGCGTGAACTCGCCCGCCCCTGCGGCAGTTGCGCCCGCGGCAAGCAGAGCCTCAAGAACGGCTCTTGTGATAAGCACGCCGCCGTGGCAGGTAATTTCAACCGTGTCCTCACCCGTGTATGAATTTGGGGCGCGGAAGACGGTCAGGAGCGCGTCGTCTATCTTCTCGCCGGAGAGGATAACGTCGCCGTAAATCGCGCACCTTGAGGGATAATCCGAAATCCTTTTTTTCGAGCGCGGCAGAAAGGCACGCTCGGATATGCTTATCGCCTCGTCGCCCGAAACTCGAATAAGCGCAACCCCACCCTTGCCGGGTGGGGTTGAAATTGCCGCTATCGTGGTGGTGAAAATTCTCATACCCCGATTTTATTTAAGCTCGTCGTCCGCAAGAGTGAAGGAAGCATCGCTCTCGTCGGGAATGGTCTTCTCAACCGAAACGGTTTCGTCAAGCTGCTCCTCCTCGGAAAGCTCTGCTGTGGCAACCTCTGTGCCAACCGTTTCAATGGCTACCTCACCCTCTGCTGCGGCGAACTCTTCTGCAAGAGGAGTTGTTTCCGCCTTGTCCTCGTCAAAGATGCCCTTCGGCTTTTTGTCGGTAAGGTAGATAACTATCTTTCTGTTGTTGTCAGAGCCTACGGAGTTGGTGGAAACACCCTCGATATTGTGTATCTCGGAGTGGATAATTCTTCTCTCGTAAGCGTTCATCGGCTCGAGCATAACGCTTCTCTTGTTGCGAAGCGCCTTCGCTGCCATACGGCGAGCAAGAGCTCTGAGAGTTGCCTCTCTCTTTGCGCGATAGCCCTCGATATCGATAGTAACGCGGCTCTTATCTCGCTGACCGTTAACGTTCTTCTGTGCACTTGCAAGGTTTGCAAGATACTGAAGAGCGTCAAGGGTGTCGCCGTGGTGACCGATGAGAACAGACGCGTCGTCACCGACAATGGTGATTCTTCTCGTTCCGTCCTCGCAGGAGTAGAGCTCTGCCGTTGCGTTAAGTCCGATATCGGAAAGAAGAGTCTTAACGAACTCGTAGGACATATCCTCACCGCTCGCTACCTCGCGGCGCTCAAGCTTGAGCGACTCCTCTGGAATAACCTCGCTTATCTCGCGCTCGGGCTTGGGGTCAGCCTTTCTTTCGGGCTTTTCGGTCTTGGGCTTGCGGTGCTTTTTGTTGCCCTCGCCCTTGTTGTTACCGTCCTGACGCTTGCCCTCTGCGTTATTTTCGCGGCGGGGGCGGTCGTTATTCTTGTTCTTGCGCTTGGGTGCGTTGTCGGGAAGCTCGATGTAAGCTCTTACCTGTGCGGGCTTAACGCCGATTATACCGAAGATTCCGCGGCTTCCTGCGTGAAGCACCTCAAAATTCACGTCTGCAAGCGGGTCTGCACCAAGGGCAGCTCTTGCATTTTCCTTTGCTTCCGCAACGTCCTTGCCTGTTGCGATTATTTCTTTAATCATTTCTTATGCCTTTCATTATAGGTCGAGTTTTTAGTTTTTCTTGTCATCCTTGGGAGCTGACACCTCAATGCCGCTCGGCTTGGTTTCTGTCTTTTCCTTCGGCTTCTCTATCTCGGGCAGCTCGTCGTAATCGTCGTCGTCAATATAGTGAAGCGACTTGTATTTGGGCTGCTGCTTGAGTGCTGAGCGCTCTGCCTTTTGGCGAGCCTTTTCCGCCTTCTGCATTTCCTTGAGCTCCTCCTCGGTGTAGGTAGGAAGGGGCATTGCCTTGGAAAGAATGAAGGACTGAAGGATGCCGAGAATCGACTGATATACCCAGTAAAGACCGAGCATACCCGAGAAGCTGAACGCCATCCAAAGAGTAAGGAGCGGCATAGTTATATCCATCATTTTCATAGATGCCGCCGCCTGCGCGTCCTGACCTGCCGTCTGCTGTGCCGAGCCGCTCCACTTACGAGTGAGGAACATCGAAAGCCACGAAGCCGCCGCCGCAAGAATCGGGATAAGCACGAGCCAGCTGATAGGATTGAAGGTGGGTGTTGCGGAGAGGTCTATACCGAAGAGGGAGAAGTTGGGAATGAGCGCGGGGTCAAGACCTGCCGCCGCGATGTTCCCGCTGCCGTTTTCTGCGATATAGGCGTTGATGCGTCCGACAAGACCAATCTGGTCAATTTTGTCGAAAGCTGCTTCCGTGCCGGTGACGAGCTTGTTGATAGCCTCAACAACGCCGTTCTCAAGCTTACAGATGTAAGAGAGGGGGCTGCGGATTACGTTGTAAAGGAAGATGATTATGGGGAGCTGAAGAAGAAGGGGAAGGCATCCCGAGAGGGGATTGTAGCCCTCTTTTTGCTGGAGCTCCAAGATCTCCTGCTGCTTTTTCTGGAGAGTCGGCTGATCGTTTCTTCCTGCATATTTCTTTTCAATAAGTGCGATTTTGGGTCTGAGCTCTGCCATCTTAATCTGGTTCTTCTGCTGCTTTATCGAGAAGGGAAGGAACAAAAGCTTGAAGATGAGCGCGTAGAATATGAGAGCTACTGCATAGCTTCCCGTGATACTTGAGAACCAAGAGAGCATCGAGCCCAGAAGGTTGTAAAGCCAACTAAACATTTAATTTTTCCTTTTAATTCGTTGTGTCGGAGGTACTGTCTTGCCCATTTCCTGTATTTTTCGGATTTCTGAAGCCCTTTTTGGGTACGGGGTCGTAGCCACCCTTTGAGAAGGGGTTGCAACGCAGAATTCGCCATACCGTAAGGATAAATCCGACGAAAAAGCCACGAGTCATAAATGCTTCAAGAGCATAGGCGGAGCAGGTCGGAGTGAACCTGCAACAGGGCGGTTTTAAGGGCGAAATATACTTTCTGTAAAGGCGTATGAGCCATATCATCAGGTATTTCATTGCTTGTACATTCCGAGCTTGGTGAAAGCGATATCAAGATGCTCCTTGATATCCGTGCTTTTTTTGGAAACTGCTGCCGTGCGCGCGGCTATAACTATAAGGAAGCCGACCTTAAGGGTCTTTTCCTTTTCCAAGGCGCGAAGCCCCTCGCGTAAGATTCGTCTGACTCTTGAGCGCACCACTGCGCCGCCGAGCTTTGGCGAGGTCGTCAGGCCTATTCTGTTAACTGTCTTTTTTTGCGGATGCGCGTTGGCAAGCCTTTGAGCCTTGTAGTCCGGTAGGATATACACGGCGATGAGCGGTGTTACCGCACGCTTTCCCTTTGAATACGCTTTTGAGTAAAGATGATTTTCACGAATAGCTGTGAATTTAATAAACAATCACCTCTTCCGTATCAAACAAAAACCCCGATAAAGTCACCTGTCGGCATTTATCGGAGGTTTTGTAAGTCACACAGTGTGACACAATCAATAGGTGAGGCGAGCTCTACCTTTGGCGCGTCTTCTCTTAAGAACTTTTCTGCCGTTAGCGGTTGCCATTCTCTTTCTGAAGCCGTGTTCCTTTTTTCTCTGTCTTTTCTTGGGCTGATATGTTCTCTTCATGATAGCACCTCCTTCATATTAGACTTAAATAATAAACGCGTTCTCAACGCCGGATTTCGCGTATTCATACGAAAGCAACATATATTATAACCGAAAGAGAGTCAATTGTCAAGAGAAAAATAAATAATTTTATTTATTATAATAAGAAAGAGCGCACATTCCCTTGACTTTCGGCGGCTTTTCTGCTAAAATGTTTTCTGTAATATGATAATCTCTTTGATTTTGGAGGCACTTTATGCATAAGGACGTTGGCGAAATTTTGGTAAGCGAGGAAAAACTTGACGAAACGGTCAGCCGCCTTGCAAAAGAAATCGATCGCGATTACAGCGGTGAGGACAAGCACCTCGTTATGCTTTGCATTTTGAAGGGCTCGCTCGTCTTTATGGGCGATCTTATGAAGAAGGTCACAGTTCCGCTTGAGATTGACTGTATGAGGGTTTCCTCCTACGGCTCGGGAACGGTTAATAAGGGAAAGATAAACATAGTTCTCGACCTTATGCGTCCTGACCTTGAGCGATGCGATATACTTATAATCGAGGATATTATAGACAGCGGACTGACGCTCGATTACCTTACGAGATATCTTATCGGCAAGGGCGCAAGGAGCGTTAAAACCTGCACGCTTCTCGATAAGCCCTCGCGCAGAAAGGTTGACTACACGCCCGACTATTGCGGAATCGAGATACCCGACGAGTTCGTCGTCGGCTACGGCCTTGACTACGACGAGCGCTATCGCGCGCTTCCTTACGTCGGAATACTCAAGCCGGAGGTTTATCAGTCTTGAGCGAGGAGAGTCGCTTGTATTCGGTAGGGCTTTATACTCTCGGGTGCAAGGTTTCGCAGTATGAAACCGAGGCTATCGGTGAGGCGTTCGAGCGCCGCGGCTTCACCGTCGGGCGATACGAGGACGAAAACGACGTCTATCTTATAAACACCTGCACCGTCACTGCGGAAAGCGACAGAAAGTCGCGCCAGATGATTCGTCGCGCTATCAAGAAAAATCCCGACGCCGTCGTGATAGTTGTCGGCTGTTACAGTCAGCGCTCGCCCGGTGAGGTGGCTAAAATCGAGGGCGTTTCGGCGGTGCTCGGCAGTGCTGATAAGCTTTCGGCGGTTGATATCGCCATCAGCCTTTTAGCCAACCGAGAGGCAAAGACGGTGGTATCCGTGTCAAATATTGACGAGGCGGACTTTGAGCCGATGTGCATAACGCGCGCTCCGCGAACTCGCGCCTACGTCAAGATTGAGGACGGGTGCGAGTGCCGTTGCTCCTACTGTGCTATCCCCTCTGCAAGAGGCAGAGTTCGCTCAAAGGCGAGGGAGGACGTTATTTCCGAGGTCGAGTGGCTTTACGCATCCGGCGTTCGAGAGATAGTTCTCACGGGAATAGAAACCGCATCCTACGGCAAGGATTTTGACGAGCCCTATTCGCTCGCCGACCTGATAGTCGAGCTTGACTGCCGCAAAAGCTGCGAGCGGCTACGTCTCGGCTCACTTGCCCCTGAGCTTATAAACGAAGAATTCATCAATAAGGTGAAGAAGACCGAAATACTCGCTCCGCATTTTCACCTTTCTATGCAGAGCGGCTCTGACACGACGCTTCGCAGAATGAGAAGAAGATACAATACCGCTATGGCGGAGCGGAATATCGCCTTGATACGCGAGGCTTTCCCGACCGCCCATTTTACCACCGATATGATGGTCGGCTTCCCCGGTGAGAGCGAGGCGGACTTTCTTGAAACGGTTGATTTCGTTCGCCGTATAGGATTTCTCGACACTCACGTTTTCGCCTACTCAAGAAGGGAGAGGACGCCTGCGGCTGACTTTGACTCTCAGATTGACGAGGCAGTGAAGCGCGAGCGCAGCGAGCGACTTATAAGGGTGAAGTGTGAGGTGCGTGACAAAATCCTTGACAATATTGTAAAGCAGGGAGAGCCTGCTCGCGTTATCCTTGAAAATTATAGGGGCGGTGCTTACTCGGCGCACTCCGACAACTTCGTCGAATACTCGGTGAAGGCGGAGGAAGGACTCACGGGAGAGATGCGAAAAGTTCGACCCGTATCACGAAAAGGCGGCGTAATTTATGCCGAAATCATCTAAAATGTCAACAATTATTTACATTATATAACGGAGAGAAAAGATGGAAAACAGCAAGAAGACAATGGAAAAAATAGTTGCGCTTTGCAAAAACCGCGGATTTATATTTCCCGGTTCGGAGATATACGGCGGACTTGCTAACTCCTGGGACTACGGTCCTCTCGGAGTTGAGTTCAAGAATAACGTAAAGCGCGCTTGGTGGAAAAAGTTCGTTCAGGAATCAAGATATAACGTAGGTCTTGACTCTGCGATAATTATGAACCCTCAGGCTTGGGTTGCATCGGGTCACGTCGGCGGATTTTCCGATCCGCTTATGGACTGCAAGCAGTGCAAGATGCGCCATAGAGCCGATAAGCTTATAGAGGACTATGCGTTCCAGAATTCTACGAACGACAATCCTGCCGGCTGGTCGTTCGACGAGATGGCGAAGTTCATTGCAGAGCACGACATTGCCTGCCCCTCCTGCGGCGGCAAGCAGTTTACCGACATAAAGAAGTTCAACCTTATGTTCAAGACCTTTATCGGCGTTACCGAGGATTCCTCGAACACCGTTTATCTTCGCCCCGAAACCGCGCAGGGTATTTTCGTCAACTTTCCCGCAGTGCAGAGAGCGTCGAGAAAGAAGCTCCCCTTCGGCGTTGCGCAGATAGGTAAGTCCTTCAGAAACGAGATAACTCCCGGTAACTTCACCTTCCGTACCCGTGAGTTCGAGCAGATGGAGCTTGAGTTCTTCTGCAAGCCGGGAACCGACCTTGAGTGGTTTGCTTATTGGAAGGACTATTGCCACAAATTCCTACTTGACCTTGGTATGAAGGAGGAGAATCTCCGCCTTCGCGACCACGACCCCGAGGAGCTTTGCTTCTATTCCAAGGCGACTACCGACTTTGAGTTTCTCTTCCCGTTCGGATGGGGTGAGCTTTGGGGCGTTGCCGACAGAACCGACTTCGACCTCGGTCAGCATCAGACTCATTCGGGCAAGGATATGACCTATTTCGATCCCGACACCAACGAGCACTACATCCCATACGTTATCGAGCCCTCGCTCGGCGCGGACAGAGTTGCTCTTGCCTTCCTCGTTGACGCGTATGACGAGGAAGAGCTCTCAGAGGGCGATACGAGAGTGGTTCTTCACCTTCATCCCGCGCTTGCTCCCGTCAAGTGCGCGGTGCTTCCTCTTTCGAAGAAGCTTTCGGATAAGGCTCTTGAGCTTTATGACGAGCTCGCGAAGGAATTCAATACCGACTTTGACGAAACCGGCTCAATCGGTAAGAGATATCGCCGCGAGGACGAGATCGGAACTCCCTTCTGCATTACCTACGACTTCGATACCGAAAACGACGGCTGCGTAACCGTTCGTGACAGAGATACGATGGAGCAGGTAAGAATTCCTCTTGCAGAGGTTAAGAAGTACATCGCTGACAGACTCGTGTTTTAATGAAAATGCCGCCCGCCGCTCTTGCCTCGGGCGGCATTTCCTAAATATGAAAATTGAGGTTTATTTGATGGATAATTTGACACGGATAGCATCCTTTTCGGTAAATCACGACTTTATCGACGAGGGGATTTACATATCGAGAATCGACGGGGATATCACCACCTACGATATCCGCACGAGAAAGCCCAACGCCGGTGAGTATATGGATAACGTTACAATGCACTCGGTCGAGCATATGTTTGCAAGCTATATCCGCAACAGCGAGATAGGCTCGGACGTTATATATTTCGGCCCGATGGGCTGTCGGACGGGATTTTATCTCTTGGTGAGGAATAAATCTCCCGAAGAGGTTCTCGCCGCAGTGCTTCTCACCCTTGAGCGCATTATAGCTCACACGGGCGGAATGCTCGGCGCGAGCCGCGAGGAGTGCGGAAACTACCTTGAGCTCAATCTTGAGGCGGCAAAGGTTGAATGTCAAAGGTGCCTGTCGACTCTCACGTCGAAGGAAAACGACTTTAAGTATAAGGAGAGTATCTGACCGTGAAGAAAATAGGAATTATTGGCGCGCTTGACGGCGAGGTTGAGTATATAATTTCAAGGCTTGAAGGTCGCGAGGAGATAGCTGCCGGCGGTATTCTTTTCCATCGTGGCGTCTTTTCGGGCAAGGAGATAATAGTTGCGAAATGCGGCGTCGGCAAGGTGTTTGCCGCTATGTGCGCCGAGGCGATGATAATCCGCTTCTCACCCGACCTGGTGGTTAACACCGGCGTCGGCGGCGCGGTTGCCAAGGATATCAAGGTGCTCGACACGATAATTGCCGAAAGGCTCGTTCAGCACGATATGGACACCTCGCCCCTCGGCGACCCCAAGGGTATGATTTCGGGAATCAATAAGGTGTATTTTGAAACCGACGAGGTCTGCCGCGAGCTGCTTCTTCGCGCCGCCGCCGAGTGCGGAATAAAGGCGCGGCTCGGCACGGTTGCGTCGGGCGACCTCTTCGTTTCGAGCCGCGAGGTAAAGGCTCGCCTTGCCGAAGATTTCGGAGCTGATGTGTGTGAAATGGAGGGCGCGGCAATTGTCCACGTTTGCTACGTTAATGCCACCCCGTGCGTCGTTATTCGCGCAATTTCCGACTCTGCCGACGACTCGTCGAGTATGGATTATATGGAGTTTTTGCCTCTCGCGGCAAGAAATTCCTCGGCTCTGACCGAAAAGCTTATCGAGCTTTATTGATAAATTAAATACAAAGAACAAAAAGCACTTATGACAAAGCTTCCCGTCATAAGTGCTTTTTTCGTTTTTTCTTCTTTTCTTTAACTAACAAGCCACTACTTTCATCGAAAACGTCGGTTTTTACGGTCTCGGCGAGCAGCCGTCCGCGGCGCGTAAGCCGCTCGGTTATGCTTGCCACTATGCGCCCGCCCTCGCGAGTGAGCGTAAAATCGGTTGAGAAATTATACGGCTTGAAGGTGAAACGCTTTTTCTCGTCCGTCGAGGCGAGAAACTCGGCTCTTGCAAGAGGCAGAAGCCTGCGCTCAAGCTCAAGAGAGTAACGCGCGGCGAGCTTTTTATAAAAGTCGTCTATCTTCGTTTCAGTGAGCGGTAGGCAAACGGCGAGCGTTGCGATGCACACGCCCGATTCGCGATAGGCTCTTTTTTCAAAAATGCACGGCTTTTGCACGGGCAACACCCCCTTTGTAAAAGAGTATTCCCGCACCGCGCGGATTATTCTTTGAGCGCCGCCTTTTCCTCGTCAACATCGCGCCAGAAGTCGTCGAGCCGCGCGCGAAGCGCCTTTGCGTCCTCAACAAATCTAACGCTCGACCAGAAGGACGGGAGGCTCTTTTTGTACAAGGGGTCGGCAAATCGGTCGTCTATCAGCACGATAACTCCGCGGTCCTCGTCCCGCCTTATGACTCTGCCTGCCGCCTGAAGAACGCGGTTGAGGCCGGGGTAGATGTAGGCAAACTGCTTGCCGGATTCGCACTTCTCGTCAAAGTAAGCCGAAATCGCCTCGCGCTCGTAGGAGAGCGACGGCATTCCGATGCCAACCACGACAGCGCCTATCAGCGAGTCGCCCGCGAGGTCAACGCCCTCGGAGAAGATGCCGCCCATAACGCAAAATCCGATAAGGTAGGAGCTGCTCTTTTTCTTGAATTTTTCGAGGAACTCCCGCTTTTCGCGCGTCGACATATCCTTCCTTTGAGTCAGCACGCTTATTTTCGGATAAGCGCGCCTGAAGACCTCGGAGAGAGCATCCGAGTAGGCAAAGGACGGTGAGAAAATCATATAATTTCCGCGCTTTGCGGAAACGGTTGCCGCTATTATTCGCGCAACTGCCGTGAGGGTATCCTGCCTTTCGGAGTAGCGAGTGCTGACCTTGTCCATTATCGAAACCGAAACCTGCTCGCTCGCAAACGGGGACGAGAGCATCAGCTTTTCGGAGGCGCGCTCGCATCCGAGAAGCGAGGAGAAATACTCAATCGGCTCGAGCGTTGCGGAGAAGAACACCGCGCATCTGCCGAGGCTGACGCGCTCGGCGATAATCCTGCCGGTATCAATGCAGTAAAGCTTCATTCGCACCTCGTCGCCGTCACAGAACATAAAGAGCTCGTAGCCGTCGTCGAATCTTGCGAGTGCCTCGTTGAAGGCGGATATCTTGTAGTAAAATGCACGGTAAAGGTTGATTTTCTGCGTGCGCTCCTCGGTTTTGTCGGAGTATGCGCCAAGAAGAGATGCCTCGGCGTCGGTGAGAAGCTCTCCTGCGAGAGTGTATAGCTCGCCTGGTGGCTCTTTCATATGGGTTGCACCGTGCGGCACACCGTGCTCGTCGGTGCGAAGCTCGTCCTTGAGGTAAAGGCTTACAAGCGAGCGGAAGCCGCGCTCGAAATCGGAAAGAGCCTTGCCGAGCGGGGAATGCTCGCCGACAAGCTCCGAGGCGAGCATATCGGAGATATCAAGGCTTGAAAGCTCTGCCGAATACATCTCTCGCGCTCTGTCAACGAGGTTGTGCGCCTCGTCCACTAAAAAGACGAAGCTACCACCCGTGTCAAAGAAACGGCGGATATATACGCGAGGATCGAATAGGTAATTGAAGTCGCAGATGACTATATCGCAAAGCTCGGAATAGGATAGCGACAGCTCGTACGGGCAGACGGAAAAGCGGCGAGCGAGGTGTGCGATATCATCGCTTGTCACCACCGACTTGCCCTCTGAATAAAGCTCAAGGGTTGCCTCGGCGAGCTTGTTGCATTTCGAGTTTTGACAGCTTGCGCGGTCTATGCGGCAGGCACGAGAGCCGATGCATATGCGATCCTTTGCCGAGAGCATAACCGACCTAATTTTAACTCCGTTTTCTGCAAAGAGGTTGATGCAGTCGCCTGCCGCCGCCTGCGTCGTGGTCTTTGGTGTGAGGTAGAACACCTTGTCGCACCTGCCGTCGCCGAGGGCGCGAATGGCGGGGAAGATTGCCGAAACCGTCTTTCCCGTGCCGGTCGGCGCGGATGCGCAAAGCGAAGTTCCGCGAGCAATATTCTTATATACCGAGCGGATGAATTCCGACTGACCCTCTCGAACGCTTTCGTACGGGAATTTCGCCGCCTTCATTGAGGGGAGTCTTTCGGTTACGCGCTCGACCTCAGGCCTTGCGTACTCCGCGATGGCGGTGCGGCAACGCTCGAAGAAGGATTCAAGGCTTTTTTCGCTCGGATGCTCCTTCGTCGTGTGAACCTCGGCGGTATTTGGGTTTATATATGCAAAATTTAACACGGGTATGGCGCTCGCCCCCTCTGACTTGAGGATTATATATGCCGTAACGAACGCCTCCGCGCGTATTTGCGCCACCGTTTCGCGATTCGGCTTTTTTGGCGATGAGCTGACGCTTTTTGCAAACCAAAGCTCGCCGTCAAGCTCTGCGTCGGCGGCGGAGGTAAGCGAGAAGGCGTGCTCACCTGTGGTAAAGCTGAGTGTCAGGCATCTCGGACGCTCACCGCGCAAGCCGTGCATCGCGAGCAGCTCGTAGGATGCGGAGCGTGGCTCGTCCTGATCAAACGGAACCGTTGCCGAGATTCTTCGCCTTGCGATAGAAACAAATTCCTTGCAGTCGATATTTATTATGTTTTTTTCTCGGTCGTACCGCACCGTTCGCACCTCCACAATTTTTTGATTTTATTTTAGCATACGCGCGCACTTTTGTCAATCTAAAGGGCGAGGGCAATATCTGCCCTCGCCCCAAATTTTTTCGTTGTTCGTAAAAGCCTTTTATTTTTCGGTCTTATTCAAAAATGCCTCAAGCATATCCGCCTTCGTTCTTATCCATTCGGGAAGCGTGCATTTCGCGTATGAGTAGCCGTGCGCATAGCCCTTAAGCCCGATTATGGGGAGCGAGACGAGCTTCAGCACGCCGTTGATCACCTCGCCGGCGTCAAGCCCGTCCTTTACGGTGAGCATCACCGAAATGGTAAAGCACATACAAAGCGTTGAAGGCAGAAGCGACAAAAGAAGGCGCAAAAGCTTTCCTCGCTCGGGGTTGTAAATCTCGCTTGCCGCGTTCGATTCCTTGGCTGAAAGCAGGGTCGTGGGACTGATGCTTATAGGCTTCATTCTCTCTATCCGCAAAAAATTCATTCGCAGCCTGAAGGGCAGGCGCGCACCATCTTTTTTTGCAAGCTCCTCTCTTGAGTAGCCGAGCGCGAGAAGCCGCGCGCTCTTTCGGTATTCGAGCTCTGCCTTACTGTACTCGATAAGGAAGCCTCGAAGGTCTGCTATCATATCACAGCCAACCCTCGCGCGAATTTCGGAGTAGTGCTTAACGCTTCTTTCATACTCCTCGCTCTCCTCGCCGAGCCGCTCGCCCGCGCTCTCAAGCGAGAAATAGATAACGTGCGCCGCTATCAGCATAAGAATGAGGCTTGAGGTGAACTCCTGCGAGCTGACGTCGCAAAAGCCAATTTCGGTGAAGGTGACAAGTGCGGCAACGGTCAGCGTTATGAGGGCAACTATCTTGCCCATATTCGAAATAATGGCACGATAGCCCCGTCGCATCAGCGCGCCCGAATCTAAAAGGGCGCTTTCAAACCTTTCGCTTTGCATCATCCGTCACCTCGCCCTTTTTGTCCGCTAGTTTCCAAAGCGCCGCTCCCAAAAGGTTTCCGATAAAGCCCACGAAGGATATAACCGTCATATCCTTCGCGATATTCGAAAGCGCGAAGAAGGCTATAAAGGCAATGAGCCATACCGTATAGGATGCAGGTGAGGTGAGCGCGCGCTTGATAACTCTCCAAAAGGGGATAAGCGCAACGAGCAGGAGTAAGAGCGTAAAGCCCGAAACCACCGTTTCGCCGCCCTTTGCGACCCATATGGGGAAATAGGTAAGAATTGCGGCAATCGGCGGCAGGGTGCAAAGGGCAAGTCCCGCCGTCTTAAGAAGCAGCCTCTTCATTGCTTGCTCCTCCGAGCTCGTTCTTCATTTTTGCAACTCGCTCGCCGATTAAGTCCTTGCGGTACTGCGGAAGCGAGCTTGCCGCGAAGATGTCGTAAAGCAGGTCTATTTCGGTCAAGAGCACCAGCCTTATGCGCTCCTGCTCACATCTTATATCCTCGGCTTTCGAAAGCTCTTCTGTGAGAGCCTCAAGTCTGCCTGAAACACCTTCGAGGGTGTCCTTGGCGGTGGTGAGGTTGTCGGTGAGTGCAGAGAGCGATGCGTTGGTGCACTCGCCGCTTTCCTTTGCGGTGTCGAGGAACTTGCCGACTACCGTGCTTACCTTGCCGACGGAGGCGGTGAGTGCGGGCAGAAGTCCGCGCTTGTAGATTATTATAATTGCCACAGAGCCGAAGAACGCAAGGGCGGAGAATATCTCGGTTGCGTGCTCCTCTACGTATCCAAACAACAGCTCAAAGGCGTTTTTCTCCGCCTCGTCGGGTCCTTTGCTCTCGTCGACGTCGAGCGTGCTTTCGGTGCTTTGTGCGCCATCTTCGGCTATGCCGTTTTCTAAAGCGTCATCGGCGGCAGAGGCGGGAATCGCCAGAGCGAATATCAAGCTCATACAGATGATAAAAAATGCTATTCTTTTTTTCATAGTCTTCCTTCCTTAAATCTCGAAAACCGTTTGCCCGTCGAGCGCGTCACGCAGAGATTTTATCTCTTCAAGCGCAAGAGCGGTACGGCTCTCAAGCTGTTCGATTTTGTTCATAAGCTTTCTCAAGGCTTCGGCTGTCGGATATGCCTCGCATAGCTCTGTTCCGCGCTTTTCAATACGCGAGAGCTCGAGCGATTTGCCCATATAATGCAGCACGGGGGTGTACGTTCCGTCCGGAATGTCCAAAATATCCGGCTGGCACACGCCGCCCTTCACGTCATAAATTCTGCCTGCAAGCATAAGTCTGCCGGCGGTCTTGCCCTTGAAATAGAGGGCGTTTTTTCTGCCGCTATGGCGCGAGATATCGGCGAGAGTGCCGTCTGTGTTAAATTTCAGCTTGTTCATATTTATGACCATTCCTTTCTTAGTGCGGTCGTTTGTCTTCGATTTCCATGAGGAAATTCGTTCCATCCCTCACGGAACGAAAGACACAAACGACGAGATTGAAAATTTATTTTCAAACTTCTCCCTCCTTCACACCGCACTCTCGACAGTGTAGACTCGGCGAATGAGGTCGGGCTCGTCTACGTAGCTTATGACGAGAATTTGATTTTCCTCAAGCTCGGGCTTTTCGTCATCGACTACGGGCTTGTATCCTGCGAGTGCTATTACCTCCGCCTTCGGATTTGAGTAGCACATTCCCTCGTGGCGCAGCACGTTGCCGCGATAGTACTGGATTTCATATTGGTTCAGGTATTTTGCGTACATTTTGATTCCTTTCCTTATTCTTTAAGGCGTATGACCGTTTTTGTGGGAGAGAGGTTGCCTGTCACTAACTCCATTATCGTGTAAGATGGCGAAAGGGTAGGACGCTTGTATCCGTAAGTGCCAATTCTCGTGCTGAGATACGGAAGGTAATATTCCGCTCCGAGCTCCTTAAGGTGAGCGATGATATCCGCGCTTGTGGTAAATTCGCCGGGCAGAGAGAAATAATAATAGGGCATAGATAAGATGTATAGGCAGTACGGATCTGTGTAGATTTCGTTTATGGTAGCCTTTTTTCTGAATATATTTGAGCGTCCGTCGCACTCGGTGTTGCCGTTAATATTCCTTGAAATAGGGCTGGTGACGATGGTGCAGGTACCGTTGTAGCTGAAGGATCTTATCGTTGGTGTTTCGATTGTCCAATCGACAAGCTCGGTCTCGCTGTATAGCTTGCCTTTTATAAGATCCATAATGGTGTATCTGAAGCTACCGTCAGGCTTTTCGTAGTAGCCCATCGGATCGCTTGTTGAGTACGAGTAGCTCGTGCCGACAAACTCCTCATAGGGATCTGAAAAATCACGGATGCCCTCAAAGATTCCAAATCCCTCCGCAAAGACGGTAACGTCGCTCGTGTTTTGCGGGTAGTGGTAGAGTCCGACGAGTGTCTTGCCGTAAGCGCTTACCGCGCAAAGCCTTGCCGTCGTTTCGCTGTAAATATCCGATGCGGTTATCGGTTCAACCGTGCCGTCGGAATAGATAAAGGCGAGGGGCGTGTAAAGAATTCCGTCCGTCGGAGTGCCCGATATCAAGGCTCTTAGGGTATATTGAGTGTTCTTTGAAAACTTGATATCCGTATTATCGAAAAAGCACTTTCCGGTAGCCTCACACGGATTGAATGCTATTTCCGACGCGTCCGCGCTATATATGCACGAGGGATTGTTCGCCCGGCAAAGCGACGAGAATTCCTCGAAGCCGAGAGCGTTATTTCCGTGTATACGAAGCTTGATTTCATATCTTCCCGCCGAGGTTTTTGTTCCCACGTGCTTGATTTTCAGAGGCGAGTCGATTGACGGGGTGTCGGTATGCGGGTCGACGTTTCCGTAGATTTCGAAAACCTCAAACTCCTGGCTCACTCTCGGGCTTGGCAGATGGACGTTATATTCTCCGTCGGTTTCAATGGTGGTAGGCGGCGGGGTTCTGAATGAGCGCATAAACTGTCTTTTATTCAGCTTCATTTTAATCCACCTGTACAGAGCGGCTGACGCCCCTCGTGCATCCTTGAACTCTGCCGTCATACCAGAGCATAACAGTGTAATGCTTCATGGGCTGGGGAATGAATATTTCACCCTCGACGTCGCCTCCGGTGAAGACGAATTTTCCGTCCTCGACGATGAATTCGGTAGGGGTACTGCCGGAGTCAAAGGTCAGCATACAGAAGAAATCCTCGTCAAAGACCTCGGGCATTTTGACTTCAAGCGTGCTCTTTTCTCCGAGCCTTAAGTCGAGCGAGTGACCGAGGACGATAACGTCCTCCTCGCTTTTTTTGACCAAGCCGTCGACGTATGGAAGCTCTGAGTAGGGCGTACTGCCGTTTCCTACCTTGAGCTTTACGTTTCCTCCGGGGGTTCTCTCGACCGCCAGCTCTCCGTCCCTGACCGTTACGTCGTGCTCCTGCCAGCTTTTAGTGTCGCCTCGCAGATGTTGTATGATTTTTGCCATTATCTTCCTTCCTCCTCATCCTCTGCCCGTTCCTCTACCGTACCGCAATCCACGGGGAAGAGCATTGTATTTTCAAAGAAATATTCGACGGTTTCCTTAAGCGTCATATTTCCTGCCACAAGATACTCGGCAAAGCTTCCGTCGGTTACGTCCGAGAAGAGCCTTGCGAGCGTGTGCCCTTCCTTTATTCCCGTGAGAATCTCTTCAACGAGCGAGCCTTCGCCGCTTGCGGTCAAGTCGTCGAGCAGACTGTTGAAGCGCTCGATTATCAGAAGGGGAAGCTTGTCGAACGCCGCCTTCATTTCGGTAGCGCT
Organism: Clostridia bacterium; assembly: GCA_017467205.1. The sequence continues at coordinate 19,486 of JAFTSQ010000025.1, forward strand.
AAAGCCTCTGCCGCCGTAGGAGGTCGGCGCGGTCGGCCTCGTTGGCAGGGAGGCGACCCTTTTCTCGTTTACTTCCGAGTCGGTAAATTTTTGTGTTGTCATTCTCTGACCGTTCCTTTCGTTTTTGGCGAGTGGCGGCGCATTGCTTTACTGCGCCGCCGCTCGCCGCTAGTTTTTGCGTTTTGAGTGGTATATCAGTTGTTTTTGACTTTGCCGCGAACGGTGAAGCGGTAGGCTATCATATACACTCCGATGGGCGAATCGAGCTCCTCGGAATATATCTCTACCTGCTTTTCAACCCATCTCTTTTCCTTTTCTCTGAAGGCGAGGGTAAAGCTCTCAGCGTTCTCAAAGGAAAAACGGGTAAAATCCATATCCGTAAAGCAGAAGTCGCCGCCGTATATTTGTGCCACCTCGCTGTATCCTGTGCGGTCGGTCACGACCTCGCCCTTGACTGCGGAGGTGGTGAACATCTTGAATTTCACGGTAAGTGAATTTTTCACCGTGTCCTTGCACAGATGCGGCACAGAGCAGCTGTCACGGGCGGTTTTCAGGACGTAGCGCGGGGGGCGTGTCGCAAAATCGTAGAATTCGGGGTGGATTTTTCTTGCGTAATAGCCGGCGTACTCCTCGGGGTCGAAGTCGGGCGCGTGGGATATTCTGTCGGGGGCTACACCGCGCTTGTCGTTATTGAAAACGCAGAGCGCGCCGCTCTTTGTTCCGAAGAATAAAAGCGTTCCGTCCGAATAGATTTCTGATGCGGGATAAAAGCTTCCGCCCTCGCTCTCTCGCGTTCTCTCGACGGCGTACTTTCTTTCGCCGTCCTTGATGTAGTAAACGAGCTCGTCACCGCTGTATTCGCTCATAACCTCTTCAGTTTCGGCGCGTTTTCCTATCATTTCCTCAAGCACGAGGTATCCTTCCTTTGCATTTGAGGAATATCTGAATACCGCACGTGAGTCCTCGTATACTCCGATGCCGTTGAGATAGTACCATTCGTACTCGGTGTTCTTCGTTTCGTGGGTGAATTTTGCGCGAGAGTCGGCAAGATACATTCGCCCATCACACGAGATAACGAGATAGCCGCACCACTTAGCGAGTCTTGCTTTGCCAAGATCCTCCGTGAGCAGCTTTGCGTTCACGGTATGCGAGCGGCAGGCTATGCTTCGCTCAAGGTAGAGAGCCTTTTTGTCAAGCGCGCAAAGACCGAGCGAGGATAAAAATACCGGGTCGTCGAAGAATGAGAGCGAGTCGCCAAGAGCCAAGAACCCGCGGTGAATATACGACACGGGGTATACCTTTGGCACAATATCATCCCCGGTTTCGTATGGTGTATGATAGAATATGCTGCCTGCTCCGTCGTCCCCCTCCTTGAATACGGCAAGCGAGTCGCCTGCGGCGAGAAGGGAGCTCACTCCAAAGCCGCCCTCGCCGTCACGGAAGTAGTTGAACACTCCGTAATAGGTCGGGTCATTTCTTCCGCTTTCGTTGCGCGAGGAGTAGAAGACCGTGTTGGGAAGGCTCGGATTGCCCGAGAGGAATATCCGCCCGTCGAAGCTCTCGCAAAGTGTGCATCCGAGGATGGCGCGCTGCGGGTCGGCGGCGTACGACTCTTCAATATCGAAAAAGTCGGAGCCGCAACCGTTCTTTGAGCGCGCCGAGCTATCGATAACTCCACTGATGACTACCTCGGCGTTCATAAGCGACTCCTTGCTTTCGACCGTGAATTCATACGCAACTGTAATGCCGCCGACTCTTATAGGGCCGCCGTTCGGCATTATTTCAACGCCGTTCAAGGTAACCGAGTCGACTGCGCTTGCTCCGCTGAAAACGGGGATTGAGGCGCGCATTCCGTGATAGCTTGTGTGATAGCTGATGCTTGTGTAGTCGAGCTCGTCGTATCCGTCGATTTTAAGGTAGCTTGCCATATCGAGCGCATAGTTCGGAGCTTCGAGAAAGGCGTTGCCGAAAAAGGCGTCAGCCCCTATCGTCTTAAGCGAAACTCCAAGGTACAGCGTCTTTATGCGCGCGCATTCGTAAAACGCGCAAGTGCCTATTTCTTCGAGCGTGTCTGGGCAGTATACGTTCATCAGGGCAGGGCAACCGAAAAATGCGTTCGCGCCTATCTTAACAACACCCTCGGGTATGCTCACGGTTGAGATGTTCGCATTTCTCGCGAATGCCGAGGCGGCTATCTCTCTCACTTGGTAGTCCACTCCGTCTATAACGACGCTTCGCGGCAGATACACCGCTCCGACCGCCGCGCTGCCGTCTGTCAGGATGCAGTAGCGGTTGTCCTCGTCTGATATTCTGAAAACAAGCCCTGCGCTCGCGGCGGCAACGCTGTCGGGCATGCCTATGGAGTACCTTTCGATAAACCTGTTGCTTAAAATATTCCTCTGCTCGTGAGGTGTGCCGTTCACGTAGGTCGTAGGAATATAGGCGGGAGATGTACTGCCGAGCACTCCCGCTGCACCGTCCGCATCAATTTTCGTGATGGTGTCACCGTCCAAAATAAAGAGCGAGTCACCAAAGGAGAAGGCGCGACTGTTGGTGTCCTTGACGGTTGCAACGGGCGAGAGCGATGAGATAGAGTCACGCTCCGCGGTCTTAAATCTGTATATATCACTCCCCGCGTGAACGACGGTGAACTCCTCGCCGCTCGAGTTTTTTTGGGCGAATATGCCGTTGATTTTTTTGCCGAAGCGGTATAACTCGCGGAAGCCCGGCACGCTTACGAGCACCGCCGCGCCGTCGCCGTCGTAGTCGCGGTACATATTCTCGAGGTACGAGAACCTCGTTTTTGATATCGCGCTGCCGTCGCCTGTGAAGTCAACGCCGCCCATATCCGAATAGATGCGGCTGTATTCGGTTTTTTGAGATATTGACATTACGCCCACCCGTTCGGAACGTCGTAGCCTCTGCCTGCCGCGGGTGAGATATATCGCCTTAAAATAGCCATCTCCTCGCGGTAAGCGTTAAGGTAGTATTCCGCCTTTTCTCTGTCGTCGTCCAGCCACAGATAAGATGCCGTAAGCAAGGGTAGGAGCGTTTCGGTTTCGGTCGGTATATCAAGCTCCTCGTCGAGTGAGTCGACGGTGGGGGATTTGGGCCTTCTGCGGTAGCTGATATTGACTACGCCCTCGCTTGATTCGGGCAGATAAAGGCGACTGCCCGAAAAACGCGCGCCCTTGATGGCTCTGCCGCGCATATCGGAGGGGAGCTCGGCGAAAGCAAGAAAGTCATCCGTCAGCTCCGCGAGGTCGAAAACGAGCTCCTCGCCCTTCAGGCGAATGTCCTCGCTCGTGGCGGCAAAGACTCCGCGATAGACGGAAAGGTCGTATACCGTGTAAAGAAAATCGCCGCGGAACACAAGCTCGTCGCCCTCTGTGGCATAGCCGCGAAAGACCGTCATATTGCCGTCGAAGGAGTATTCCTTGCCGCCGACCGTAAAGCTTCCCGTGCCGCTCACTCTGAAGCTGTAAGTGGACTCCCCAAGCGAGAAAAGATGCACCTCGCCCGGTGCGTGAGCTATTTTCTTGATATAAAGCGCAGGCTTCGCTTCGGTTGGGGCGAGCCTGACGGTTGAATATACTGCGCGCTCGGTGAAAATTCGCCTCTGCGCTCGCTTTACCGAGGAAAGAAGTGCTGTGTCCGCTTCTATCTCCTTTTCAAAGCCGAGTGCCGCAACCTCGTCCATAAGTTCTTTTAAGGTCATAGTTACAGTCCTTTCGATGCGCACCCGCGCAAAATTTCGCACGGGTGCGGGGGTTTATATGGAGGTAGCGCCCTCAACGGCGGTTTCGGAGTCTACTGCAAGGATTATATGCTTGTAAGAGCCGAAGCCTACGCCGAAGCGGCATCTGCCGTTCCAGATGTAGTTGCCGGTATGATTGTCTACCCAGCTCGAAACCGTGAGGGGTACTCTGTTGAAGAACATATTACCCGAGAGGTTTCTGTTAGCCTCGCTCGACATTATCATAACGCGGTTGTCGCTCGTCTGCCAGTTGGGCATAACGACGATATTCCAGTTTCCGAACTGAAGGTTGACGTCGTTGTATCCGTTGCCGAGGCTGCCCTCAGAGCCGCAGACCTTCTTTGCGATGGCCTCTGCGATGGGGCGGTTGCCGGGGAGGATAATGGTGTCGGCGGTGTAGCCGAGGTATTCGCCGTTTTCGTCCTTCATGCTTCTCATCTTGTAGGTGAGCTCGCCGAGAGCCTCCTCGAACGCCGCAGTGCTTGCGGTGCGCGCGTCACCGCTACCCGAGGAGAAGATATCACCGTAGAAGTAGTTTGCCTGCGTGCCGGTGGCGGTAGTGCCGCCGCCGTAAATATGCGAGGAGGAGAAGAGAGGAAGACCGTCGGGAGCGGTGAGGTCGAGAGTAGCCTTTGCAAAGCTGCCGCTTGCGAGCGTGCCGTTTGCAAGCGCGTACTCGCATATCTTGTGGATAGTCTTGTAGTACGCGCGGGTGAAGTTCTCGGCTCTGCGCTTTGCATCAGCCGCAACGCCGTAGTTCGCGTCCTCCATCATCTGTGCGGTGATGGTAAACTCCTTCATAAACTGAATATGCTCGATGAACTTGCGATAGGTTTCGGCAATGCTGTCGTTTTCAGCGCCGTTGCCCTCCTCGGTAGCACTGAAAACGTCAAATTCGTTCTGGCCGATGATGGTTTCGCCGAACTTGTTGCTCTTCTCCACGTTGAAGAGCCAGTCGCATATGCCGCCCTTCTTGGTGAGAATATCGCTTTCGTGCTCGATTACCATCTTGATGGGGGTTTCGAGCTTGCCTATCGCACCGGGGGTAAGTCCGGAGGATTTAGAATAGATTATCATTTTTTCTTACCTTTCTTTTTTGTGATTGTAAAAGGGGTCAGGCGAGCTTGACCGTCAGCTTGTCGCCGGCAGATGCAGCACCGCAAAGGTCAACGACGGTTGCAACGCCGCTCGTCGTGGTCGCGGTAACGCCGTATGCGCGGCCGCTCTCGTCAAGTGCGAGGGTGAGCTTTGAGCCAACGGCGAGCGATGCAGGAGATGCGGTGACGGGGGCTTCAAAGAGCATATCTCGGCTGATGGGGTAGCAGAGGACGTACTCCTTTTCGCCTGCGGCAAGCTTCTGCGCCGAGATATGAGTGGGCGCGACGGTTGCGGTGCAGTTTGCGGCACTGCCGTCAGAGGCGTTTATCGCCATACCGACGGTGTAGCTCACACCCGATGCCGCGGGAATGCGCTCAAGCTCGGGAACGTTGATTCCGGAGTTGAGGATTTTAATAAGCTTAAACATTGTGGATTACCTTTCTGTTGTTATTTGGTTACTCTTTTGTAAAGGGAGCGTATTTCGGAGTCCGAAAGCCCCGAGAAAAGCTCTCGCGCGCCCTCAAGCTCCTTTGCGCTCATCGTAGTGTCGGGCGCGGCGGCGCGAGCCGGAACGGAGCTGTGAAGATGGGCGCGGTTGTCCGCCCTTCTTGAGAAGCTGCTCGCCAGGTATGCCTCTTTTGGCGAAAGCCCGAGCTCGCGGAGCACGCCGTATCTTGCGGGATTTTCTATCTCGGAGAGGCTTTTTTTGTCGGAAAGCTCCGGAAAGTCGCGGATAAGCTCAAGAAGGTCTGCTCGCTCGAGAGCGGCAAAGGCGTCGTTTTTGCTTGCAGGCTCATTTGTTATCTCCTCGCCCGTCGGCGTCTGTGTTGGCGCATTGCTCGGGGGGATAGGGTCGAGCTCCTCGACCGCGCTTTCCGCCCCCTCCATGTCGGCAGGGGCGGCGACTGTATCTTTTTCGTCGGTCATTTTCTTTCCTTCGCGCGAAGGTCGCCGCCGCTTATCTTGACGGACTTCGCCTCGTCCTTTCCGACCTTCTTTTTTGCCGGAATCTTGTCAAATCCGGCAGATCTGTAATCGGTTTTCTTGTCTTTAATCACTTTTCTTTTTCTCCTCTTGAAGTTCTTTTAGCTTGTCTTTCAAATAGTCGGAGTAGCTTATGCCGTTATCCTTGTAATAGCCCGTGTACTCCCTTGCGAACTCGCCGAGTCTTTCGGCATCCTCTTCGCCAAGCCCGAGGCTTGCCGCAAGGCTTTTCGTTTCCTCGTAGGTGAGCCTTTCGTTTATCACGCTGTCGATAACGCTCTCCCTTACAGCACTTACGGCGGCATCCGTGCCGCTTTTTGCCGCGGCGGCGGCATCGGCGTCGGAAAGCCCTTGGTTGATAGCATAGATATAAGCGTCGTTATACACGAGCATTTTGCTTTTCTTTATACTCTCTATTACCGAGCTCTTTGTTTTCTCTGCGCGCTCGTCGTAGTCCTCGGAGTAGGAGTGGTAGCCTCGCCTGTCCTCAAGGACGCTTTCGCTGTAATCGGAGCGCAGCTCCTCGTAAGCATCAGCCGCCTCTCTTTCCTTCTTCCTTGAAAGATAGCTTGCGTATCCGCTGCCGAAAAGTCCTCGAGTGGCAAGGCTCTCCGCCGCCGCACCGTATGTGGCGGTCGACTTGTAAGCGGCGGTGCTCGCCGCCTTGAGTGAGTCGGCGTAGTCCTCATCGGAATCACCGCCGCGCTGCACGAGCCACTCGGCGTAGCTCTTCTTCTCGTTTTTCTCGCCGCTCGACTTTATATACTCGTCAAGAAAGTCCTTCAGCTTCGCCTGCTTCAAAGCTATCACCTCCTGCCGCTATTGCGTCCGTAAAGTATTCGACGTTTTCTCTTGCGTAAGGGTAGTGCGCCCTTTCCTGGCACTGCCAATAGCGGAGCAGGGTGACGGGGCTTGTTGGGTCGCCGAGCGAGCCGGACTTGAGATTTTCAAGATTCCTCTCCCAAAGCGCCTCGCGCTGATATTGAGCGCCGTCGTTTTGGTCGATGGAGAAGAGATAGGCGTCGTCGTAGTAATAACAGCCGCACCTTGCGTCGTATTCGATAAAGTCGTATCTGTTGAACTCCGCGTTGTGCAGTCTGCCGTAAGCATCTCTGTATGAAAGAAGGCGGGGCTCGTCCGCAAAGGCGAGGTAATGAAGGAATATGAGCCTGTCGAGCTCGGCGTACGCCGTGTGCTTCATCTTCTTTTTAGATTCAAGTCTGCCGCTTGCCTGCGATATCTGAAGCTGGCGTGCGTAGCCCGATTCGTTTTGGTAGTTGTTAATTCCCTGAAGAGCGTCGGATATTCCGATAACTCTTTTTGCGTGGTCGTAAAGTCTTTCCGCCTCAGCAATATCCTGCGAGATGTCGGGGGTCGTGTCAACTTTTCCGTACTGTGCGGCGCTCTCACCCGGCTTCATTTTGATAAGCTGACCGAACACGGAATTGTTGAGCGTTATGCTCGCGTCCTCGGGGACTATCGGTGTGATGCCTGCGCGAAGGAGCTTTTGAAGGATTCGTGATTCGATCTTGTTTATCGCCTGCTGCTCGGGTCTTATGAACTCGCAGTCCGACTGACCGACGAGCATCCCCTCGCCCGAGGTATTCTTCCTCACGACTATGGGGAAGGTCTTGGGAGTGTAATAGGGAAGGGTGGTCGGTGCAAAGAGAAAGTCGTCGCCCGACGGAATAAGCTCACCGCGCTCGGTGAGAACGGGTGAGCGGGATAGTATTCTGGTGCCGTCACGGCGCAGAATGTCCGCCGACAGCACCTCGCGCTCGTCGTTAATAGTCAGGATTTTAGGGCTCTCGCAGCGGCATACCTCCTCGCCGAGTCCGCAGAGCTTGCAGACTCGCTTTTTTCTCTTGTAGTAATCGGGGATATCCGAGAGGGTAAGCTCGCCGGAGAATATGAACTGTCCGATCTCGCCACCCTCGCCGCGATAGAACGCCACTATCATAGTGACGGTGTCGCCGTCGCTGTACCCTCGGTCCTCAAACTCGCATTCGGCGAGCGCAATATCCTCGTCCTTGATGCCGAAGCGGCGTGAGAGCTCGCTTCTCGTTGTAGCGAATTTAAGGAAGCAGTACTCCATATCCTCGACCGAGCAGACGTTGGGCTGGGGGATAAAGTCCTTCGGCGAGAGGCAGTGCACCCTTATACCGCCAATCTCCGCGCCCGAGGTGAGTGAGTTGTCCCACTCCACGTACCACACGCTTCCGCCGTAGACGTAGGTGTAGCGCTCGTCGATGTCGTTCATAGTTTCAAAGGGGAGTCTGTCGCGCATTGCGGCGCAAAGCCGCTCTATCGATTTTGCGTTTCTGTCGCGCCTCTCGCTGTAACAGGATGGAGCGACCTTGGGCATTGGGATGCCGGAATTAATCTGGCTTTCGATTATCTCGTAGGTGATATTGCGGACAGTAGTGGCTGCTTCGCTCGAGCCGTCTATCTCGGATGAGCCCTTGTACTGCTGCATATGCTGCTCGAATTTCTCAAAGAGCTCGGCGGAGCTCATCTTTGCGTTCTCGTAAAGGTCAGAGAAGAAATCGAGCTTTGACTGTTTTGTTTTGGTTTCGATTTTCAAAGTGGTTCTCCGTATTTGCGTTTTAGGTATTTTTTCTCCTCCTCACTCGCGCGGGAGAAGTCCTCCCACATATCGCTCGTCCATATCGCCCTTGGGCTGTGCCCTTCGAGCTCGGCGGGCCTTGCGTAGTATATGGCAAAGCCGCGCAGCGCGTCGGGTGCGTGGGTTATCTCGTGCGGCTCGTTTTTGCAGTCGCTTGGGCGGAGCTTGTCGACCTGAAGGGCGGGGAGGCACTTTATAATTTCGGTACAAAAAGAAAATATTTTCAGCCGCACCCCGTCCCCCGTGTCGCGTAAAAGCTCCTTTATGGATAGCCAACCGGTTTCGCGGTCGTTTGATGTTTTGGTGAAGTTGACGCCGTTTTCGGAGAATATGCGTGCGCGGGTCTTTCCCGTTTCCTGACTTCGCCCAAAGAGGTCGGGCGGCGCAAGAGTCGCGTAGATATCCTCGCCCTTCGGCGTCATATCGCAAATAGCCTTAGCCGCCGCGCTTATCGAAAGATTTGACTCGCAATACTCGCGATAGACGTAGGCGCACCTGTCGGGGCTGACGGCTATCCAAAGGCAAGCGAGCCTGTCAAGGCCGTAGTCGACCGTGCGGTATTTTCGCCAGTCGGCAGGTATCTCGAACGGAGCTATTACGTGCTTTGACGTCGAGAACTCCGAGAAATACTGACCCTCGAAAATATTCCAATCTCCGAAAAGAAGTGCCTTTCTTTCCCGCTCGGGAAGCGAATTAAGCCTCGTTTTATATCCGGGGTCGGCGGATGTGAGGAAGGAATTGTCGTCGAGCAGGGAGGGAATAAAGACCCTCGTCGTTCCGACCTCGGTCGTGAAAGGCTCGTTCGGCGGCGATGGGTCGATAAACCTCGATTTTACCCAAGAGTGTCCGACACCGCCGGGGTTGGTGCTCGATTTGACGCATTTCGGATATCCGTTAACTCCGCGCACTCTTGATATGAGGTAGACGTACTGCATCTCTGTAAAATGCGTCAGCTCATCGAAGCGGATGACGTCGTATTCCGCGCTCTGATACTGATAAACGTCGTTTTCGCTTGCGCAATAGCCGAAGTCTATCAGCGAGCCGTTCTTGAATCTGCCTGTGTGCGAGGATGCGTTGTGAGTGTAGACCTCCTTGGGATAAAGCGCGAGGCTGACTCTTATCAGCGATTTTTCAAGCTCGGCGAAGGTCCTTCGCAAAATGAGCTGCTTTGAGCCGGGGTAGCGGAGGGCGAAGAGCAGGGCATCAACTATTTGCCCGTATGACTTGCCGCCGCCCGCCGCACCTCCGAAAAGGACCTCGTCTGCATCCGAGTCAATAAACGCCTTTTGCTTCTTCGTCACCGCGAGCTTGATTTTTCCCGTATAGCTCATACGACCTCGAGGGTGACCGAGAGCGAGGAGGCGGAGTCCTTTTCTTCGTCGCCCATTTTGAATTCCTCGTTCAGTAGGAACTTGACGAACGAGGGGTCGAACCGGCGTGTCAGCGCGCTGTCAATGAGGTAATCCCTCCGGATTTCGCAGCACTCACGGTACGCCTCCTCGAATCTCTTGTGCTTTCTGAAGGATTCAATATCAGCCACGGTAGCTCCTATGCTCTTCGCAAATTTTGCAAAGCTCGGAGCACCCGCAGTATCTTTATAGGTGACGAAATAGGTATAAATAATATGAGGCATTCCGCTGTGGTACTTTGCCGCACCTCCACTCTTCATTCTCCTGCCTCCTTTCTCTTGTACCTTGCCGAAAGAGGTGCACCGTGTCGCGTTTGCAACCGCGATTTTGGCATTGACGGAGCTCCGGATGCTCGCGTCGCTTCACTTCGGCAAAACCATTATACAATAGCTTCTCCTAAAAGTAAGTATACCTGCTTTCTAAAAAATCACTTAATAAGTGACTGGAAAATTGTAAGTATTTTACAAATTGGCGTGAAAAAGAAAAACACGGCAGTGGTCACTGCCGTGTTAGCGTTGGTTTATAAAATTATGCTTGCGCGTCTTACATCACCGTTTCGTAGAGCGAAAGCAACTCCTCCTCTGCCGCGCTTTTGAGCTTGTCAATTTCCGCTGCTCTGACGTAGTCGCTTGCCGCCTCGCCGAAAAGTTCGCGGTCAAGCGCCTCTATCTCGGCTTCGAGCTCAGCTATGCGTCGCTTCGCCCGCTCGATTTTTCGCTCCTCCGCCTTCCGCTCGGCAGTCTCGCGCTTTTTCTGCTCGTATTCTGCCTTGCCTGACGGTTTCGCGCTCGCCGTGGCAGAGATTGCCGCTCGGTTTTGGTCTGTCTGCTCGCGTAGGCACATATATTCTTCAAAGGCGTTGTCGTAGTCCTCAAGTCTGTAATCCACCATACCGCGCTCACGCGTCGGGTCAAGCTCAACTATGCGCGTTGCTATGCGGTTGATAAAATATCTGTCGTGCGACACTGCAACGACCGTTCCGTCAAAGGCGAGAAGCGCATTCTCAAGCGCCTCGCAAGAGCCGACGTCGAGGTGGTTGGTAGGCTCGTCGAGCACGAGGAGATTGACCTTTTTGAGTATGAGCTTCGCAAGCGTAAGCCGTGAGCGCTCGCCGCCCGATAGGGTGGCGACGGTTTTGTTTATATCGTCCTTGTCGAATAGGAAAAGGGCGAGGGTGCTTCTTATCTCGAGGTCCTTTTTGTCGGGATACTCGTCGTGCATTTCCTCGAACACCGTCTTGTTCGGCGAAAGATTGCGGTTTTCCTGGTCGTAATAGCCAACCTTTATATTGTATCCGAGCCTTACCTCGCCGGCTTTGGGTGAAAGGCGGGAGTTTATCAGCTTCATAAGCGTTGATTTCCCCGTGCCGTTTCTGCCGAGCACGAGAACGCGCTCGCGTCGCTTGACGAGGAAGGATAGGTTCTTTATCAGCTCGCCGCTCCCGTACGAGAAGGAAAGCCCCCTCACCTCAAGAACGTCGTTTGCGCTGACCTCCTCCTCGGCAAAGGAAAGGCGAATGTCCTTCGGCGGCTTTGGAGCTAGCTCTATCTTCTCCATTCGCTCAAGCTGCTTTTCCTTTGAGCGAATCGTGACGAAATTATGCTCTCTGTTGCATCTGCGCTGGAACTCGATATTCGCGCGTATCTTCGCTATTTCCTTTTGCTGCTCGCGGTATCTGTGCTCAAGCGACTCGGCGTTCGCCTCCTCTTCGGCCTTCGCGGCGGAGTAGTTGCCGTTATACAGGCGCGCGCGTGAATATTGAATATGAAGCGTTTTCGTCGTCGTTTTGTCAAGAAAATATCTGTCGTGCGAAATAATCAGCACGGTTTTCTTATAGGTAGAAAGATAGCCCTCAAGCCAACGCAACGAATCAATATCAAGGTGGTTGGTCGGCTCGTCGAGCATAAGTATGTCCGGCTCGGTGGAAAGCGTGCGCGCTAAGGCAAGACGGGTGTACTGACCGCCCGACAGGGTGCTTATTTTTCTGTTTATGGTTTCTTCGTCAAAGCCGAGGCGGAGGAGCATACTGCGGCACCGTCCGCGATACTCAAGACCGCCGAGGTCGGCAAAGGTGCGGTTGAGGCTGTCAAGCCGCTCGCTCAAGGCGAGGGCTTCGCTCGCGTGGCAGGTGCGAAGCGCGCGCTCAACCTCCGAAATCTCCCCTTCAAGTGCTATGAGGGAGGGGTGAGCGGTATACATATATTCGAGCATAGTCATCTCGGTTGGCAGAGCTGTGAGGTCGGGGTTCTGCTCAAGCATACCGACCGTGTGGTCGCGGCTGATATAAACGCTTCCCGAGTCGGCGTCCAGCTCGCCCGCAATAATGCGGAAAATCGTGCTCTTTCCTGCGCCGTTGACGCCTATGATTCCGAGCCTGTCGCCCTCGTTTACCGAGAAGGAAACGTCCTTCAAGACGGTATCGCCACCAAAGGCGAGGGATATTGATGATGTGGATAGGGCTATCATTGCTTTCTTATGCTAACTCCAACTTTTTTCTACGACTATTATACAGCAAAAGAAAAAATAAATCAAGTAACCGTGAAAATACACTACGCTTTTGCATTTTAATGCTAAAAATCCACCAGGCTTTGCATAAAAATACGAAAAATGCGAAAATATTTTCCGAAAGCACTTGACTTATCTGTGTTTTAAGCGTATAATACATCTATAACTATGGGGAAGCCCCCAAAAAAATAAAAGAAGGATATGACGATGAAAAAAATTATTTCTTTGATTCTCGCGCTTGCACTCTGTGCTTGCTGTGCGTTCACGCTTACATCCTGCGGTGATGACACTGTAATAGTTCACACCAACGCATACTTCGCTCCCTTTGAGTATTTCGACGGAACCGTGATTAAGGGCGTTGACGTTGAAATAATGAACAAGGTCGGCGATAAGCTCGGCAAGAAGATTCAGTTCGTTAACACCGAGTTCTCCGCTATTATCGATAACGTTGCGGCAGGCGAGGTTTGCGATGCCGGTGCGGCGGGCATTACCATCACCGAGCAGAGAGCTGAGAAGGTAGATTTCTCTATTCCTTATTACACCTCCGTTCAGTACGTTATTATGTCTGTGGATTCCACAATTGAAACCAAGACCGTTGACGGTGTTGAGTACGTTGTTTGGGAGGCTCTTGCAGGTCTTACTCTCGGAACTCAGCTTGATACTACCGGTTGGATTTATACCGACGGTGAAATAAACGCTACTGCTGATAACGACTACGGCTACGACGGAGTTCTCTACGGAACCGAAACCGAGCACAAGCCCTTTGACAACGCTCAGCTTGCAGCTGACGGCATTGGCTCAAATTTGGTTGACTGCGTTATTATTGATGAGCTTCCAGCTCAGTACATCGTTTCCAAGAATTCGAACCTTAAGTGCGTTCCCCTCTACTACTCGGGCGAAACCGACGCAGATGATGCACCCGTTGAAGAAGAGTACGCTATTTGCGTAACGAAGGGTAACGAAGAGCTTCTAAAGGCTATCAACGACGTTCTTACCGAAATGCTCGTTAAGGATGAAAACGGTCAGACCGAGGTTGAAAAGCTCGTTATGGCACATATGGGTCTTGATGACTGATAAATAATACGACGCTGAAAAAGAACCGTGCGGTGAGCACAGTTCTTTTTCAGCGTAATGGCCAAAAAGGTGTAATTTAATGAATTTTTTGAATAAAATAGTTGAGCTGTTGACGACGGGAAGATATATGGAGAGCATTTTTGAAGGACTCAAGAACACTCTCATTATCTCGGTTTTCGCGGCGCTTCTAGGCCTTCTTCTCGGAACGGTCGTTGCGATGGTCACTATAGCAAAAAGCAACAAGTGGCTGGCAGTGCCCAAGGCAATTTGTAAAATATATCTCACCGTAATTCGCGGAACGCCTATGGCGCTCCAGCTCTTTATTATGGCATACGTTGTCTTTGCCATAAGGGGATTTCCTCAGCTTGTAACGGCTATCATAGCCTTTGGAATCAACTCCGGCGCGTACGTTGCGGAGAACGTCAGGGCGGGAATTCTCTCGGTCGATATAGGACAAAGCGAGGCAGGCAGAGCGCTCGGACTCCCCGGTTCAACCACTATGATTAGTATAGTTATTCCGCAGGCGATAAAGAACGTTATTCCGGCTATCGGTAATGAGCTTATCGCTCTTATCAAGGAAACCTCGATAGTCAGTATGATAGGTATGTACGATCTCACCTTTGCCGCAAAGGTAATAGGTGGCGGTAACAATATGGCGAGCTACATCGTTCCTATGACGGTTGTTGCGCTCTTTTATCTTGCGATAGTGTACGCGCTTACGTTCGCAATAAAACTTATAGAAAAGAGGTTGAGAGCCGGTGATAAGCGTTAAGAATTTACACAAAAGCTTCGGCGAATTAGAGGTTCTCAAGGGCGTAAGCTGTGAGATAAAGGGGAATGAGCGAGTTGCCATTATAGGTCCTTCCGGAAGCGGAAAAAGCACGCTGCTCCGTTGTATGAATATGCTTGAAGTACCGAGCGCCGGTGAGGTATGGCTGAAAACAGACGGCAACGGACTTATGTGTGAGCCAGATCCGTACCTTCACGACGAGGTTATAAAGAAGTCGAAGACGTATAAAAAGCTCACCGAAACCTTAACCGACGAGGAAGCTCTTGCGGAAATAAAGGGCGGCAGACTCTTGAAAAAGCGAGAGGGACGGGAATTTTCTGCGGCTCTCAACGCCATCAAGAACGAGTTTTGCGTCGACATAAATCACGCCCGTCGTAAAATGGTAATGGTGTTCCAGCATTTCAATCTTTTCAATAACAAAACGGTTATTGAAAATTTGACGCTCGTTCCCGTTAAGCTCAAGCTCAAAACGCCTGAGGAGGCGGAGAAAAAGGCGACCGAGCTTCTTGCCCGTATCGGACTTGCGGACAAGAGGGACGAGTATCCCTCAAAGCTTTCAGGCGGTCAGAAGCAGAGAGTTGCGATAATTCGCGCGCTCGCGATGGAGCCGGAGGTCATCCTGTTCGACGAGCCTACCTCGGCGCTCGATCCCGAGATGGTCGGCGAGGTTCTCGACCTTATGAAGAGTCTTGCGGACGAGGGAATGACGATGGTCATAGTAACTCACGAGATGGGCTTTGCCCGCGAGGTTGCTGACAGAGTTATATTTATGGACGAGGGTGTCATAAAGGAAGAAGGAACGCCCGAGGAGCTGTTCGGAAATCCGAAGGATTCAAGACTCCGTGACTTTCTTTCCAAGGTGTTGTAAAGAACGCAATAAAATATTAAGTAAAGAGCGGAGCTCCCAACAGAGAGCTCCGCTCTTTTATGTTTAATCAAATATCACATTATATTTTCTTTGATTATTTTATTGATTTCGGCACGTAAAGAAAGCAATGCAGAATCACTTTTCGCGCAGACGTCAAAGGTAACCGGCTCGCCGATCTTCTCATCTATAAGATTAACGATCCTTTCTTTGCCTACGAATCTTTCGGCAAGCTTCATAGCCTTTATGTCTTGAAGTGCCTCGTGGAATACTATGATTCTGAGCGATTCGAGAGCCTCTCCGTTTTGCGCAGGGTAAACCGAGAATGCATCTCCCGGCGGTACCCAACCGTCGCCGTCAAGCTGCAAAAACGGGTTAATCGAGTTGACCGAGTTGCAATTGGAGTAGAAGTTATATCCCCAATGCAAAAATCCGACGATATCGTATTTGTACAGTTGAAATCCAATAGAACGGTTGCGCCTGGAGGGCATTGATATGAATCTGTTTGAAACGCGCTTCGTTTGTCCGCAACAATAATAGGTCCAAAGATTTTGCACGCCTCCGTCTATGAAGGGCGAAATGTGATTGCTTGCAGGAATCGGAGCGTCAACTATTCCCATTCGCCAAAAGTCATAATTGGAAAGGGCATCCATTATGACGTAACCGTCAAGCAGGTCGGCGATAGATGCCTTTGCCGCTTTGTAGCTTTCGATATGCGCAGCTCCCGGTTCGTCTGAAATGTGGAAAAAGCAATTTTTGTCAAGTCCGCGCGCTTTCATATGCGAAAGAAGCGCAACTATAAATGCGCGAAGGAACTTTATATATTCCTCGTCCGAAGCGTCGGTTTCCCAGCCGAAGAGCTTTCTTTCTTTTTCGCCCTCGGTAATCATTATCTTCGGTGCGTGGTAAGCACCCCACTGTGTGAAAAAGTGCGATATTTCAAAATACTCAATTCCAGTCCTAATGCACATATTGCACCATCTGTCAAGAAGCGAGAAATCAAAGCAATATTCCTCATTCTTCTTTCTGACAGTAACGAGCTGACAAGTCGTTCTTTCACCACCAACCGCAGTGTCAAGCGGTGGGGTGAAAACGGGAGTGAGCAGCATATTAATGCCATTTTTTGCCGCTACCCGTGCGAAGTTTTCGATTATTTCCCAGTGCCTTTCCGACCAAACCTTTACGCCGTAATAGTTTGCAAGAGAGTCACAGTGAAACCACTGCGTGAAATAAATATTATCGTCGGGCAGGGTGCAACCTATAACCTCTATTTTAACCTCTGCTCTCTCTGATTCGTGACCGTTATCAATGGTTAAAGAAAGATTCGTAAGCCCCGCCTTGAAATCCTTGGGGATATTTATTTCAATCCACAATGAGTAGAGCAGTGTCGGAGATAAGCAAATGGTGTTGTCGTAGTGCAGAGGGAGCAATGGGTCGGGAAAAAGTCCGACTTTTTTGCTTATGTAGTCATCATCGCCGTCTGAATCGGCAAGCGTCGGTCTGCTGACGGGTACGTTTTCGACTGAACGAACGGATATATATTCGGAAAGCTCACCCGACGATGAAATTTTTGCAAGCGTTCTGTTTCGGCTCATCTCGGAGTATGATTTCTCGTTAGTGAATTCGTAATAGCAAAGCAATTGTAAAGACAGGCGTTCGCCGCGCAAAGCGGAAATTTCCTTTATCTGTTCAAAGCAGTCAATTTCGTCCTCAAGCCTTGCTTTTACAAGCGAGGATACAATTTTTGTTTTTAACATATCGCTCTCCGACGTGTCTATTGGTTTTTAATTATTTCAAGAATTTTTTTGAAGTTCTCGGGCAGCTCGCACTCAAAGGTCATTCGCTCGCCTGTTCTCGGGTGGGTGAGGATAAGCCGCTTTGCGTGGAGCGCCTGACCGTCAAGGAGGGGGGCGTGTCGCTTTTCAAAGAGGGTTTTGCCGCCTCCGTAGACCGTATCGCCGAGGAGCGGGTGGCCCTTATGGGACATATGAACTCTTATCTGATGCGTCCTGCCCGTTTCGAGTATGAGCTTGAGGTAGGAAATCTGACCGTACTGCTCGATAAGCTCGTAATGCGTTATCGCCTCGCGCGCCGATTCGCTGTGCACGACCGCCATTCTTTTCCTATCAACAGGATGCCTTGCAATAGGCAGATTGATAGTGCCGCGCGCCTCCTTGAAGCCGCCGTTCACAAGCGCGTGATATTCGCGCACCACGCCGTGATACTGAAGCTCGTCGGATAACGCCTTGTGCGCCGCGTCGTTCTTTGCAACGACGAGCAGACCGCTCGTATCCTTGTCTATCCTATGCACGATACCCGGCCGCATAACTCCGCCTATGCCCGAAAGCTCGCCTTGGCAGTGATAGAGCAGGGCGTTGACGAGCGTTCCCGTATAGTTTCCGGGGGCGGGGTGAACAACCATTCCAGATGGCTTGTTGATAACTATTATGTCCGAGTCCTCGTAAACTACATCGAGCGGAATATCCTCCGCCTCGACCTCGTATGGCTCGGGCTCGGGGAGCTCAAGCTCAACGGTGTCGCCCGCCTTTATTATGTGTTTTTTTGACACGCATACCCCCCGCACCCTAACCGCACCGCTCTCTATGAGCTTTGCGGCGCGCGTTCTTGAGAGGTCGGTTGTGCGCGAGAGAAAGTCGTCAAGTCTGAGGCCTGCGTGCTCTTCTTCAACGGTGAATATCATTGCTTGCCCGCCCTCGCTTCCTTGACAATATCAAGTATCAAGGCAAGTATCAAAAGACCTGCTCCCACGCAAACGAGCGTGTCGGCAAAATTGAATATCGCAAAGTCGATAAAGGCAAACTCAAACATATCAACGACGCGGCCTGCCTGCAGGGCAAAGCCAAAGCCAAAGCGGTCTATCATATTTCCGAGTCCACCGGATACTATCATTGCAATAGATATTCCGTAGAGCAGATTAGGTGATTTGCCGATAAACAGAAACACGGCAAGACCGATGATAGCCACGCTTGATACGCTGATGAAAACCCATCTCGCATCACTGAGAAGCCCAAACGCCATACCGGGATTTTCGGTATACGTCAGGTGAAAAATGCCCTTGATTACGGGAATCGTTCCCGCGGGCTGAACGAATTTCAGGGCGAGATATTTTATCAGCTGGTCAAGACCTATACCCAGAGCTATCACGGATATATATATTACCAGCTCTTTGATTGAAAGCTTTTTCATTTCTTCTCCATACCTCTCAAGGATGGCTATATCGCCGGCAAAAGAGAGGTCACTAAAATTAGGGTAAGGCAGGATGCGCTGAACGACCAATCTATCGGAGAGTCCTGCGCAATATTGAATTTGACAAAAAGGTATCGCACGGGTATAATGAACGGCTCGGTGATAAGGCAGAGCATCGCGTAGAGTCTGCTTTCCTCCACGTCCACGAAAATGGGGAGAAGCATTCTCACGAGCATTGCGTAATAAACCACCGTAAGTGCAATTTGTACCGTTTTTGCCAGAATATACAGTACCGCTGTCATAGCATTTCCTCGCTATACGAAAAAATGGCAGTGGAGTCACCGCCATTTCTATAAGTTATTTGTTCTCGTCTGAAACGTCTACGTTATTCGGGGTGATTATGTAGGTGCTCTGCGCAATCTTCTTGATTTCGCCGTCGGTGGTGTAGGTAACACCGTTGAGGAAGTCAAGCATACGGAGCGTTGCCTTGGAATCAAGCTTTTCAAGATTGAGAACGACGGTGCAGCCCGCGATAAGATGGTCTGCAATATCGCTTACCTCCGAGAAGGATTCGGGATGAACTACCTTAAGCTCGATATTATTTCCGCTTGCGGTTATAGATGCGGCGTTCTTTTCGGGTGCGGGTGCGACCTCGGTGCGCTCCTCATTCGCCTTTTCGTCAAAATCAGCGAACTTAACGTCAACCTCATTAGATTTTTTTCTGAGTGATTCTGCCCATTTTTCAAACATTTGCTTTCCCATTCCTTTCTTTATATCCTGCTTGCGCCTCGTCTTGCGAGTGCAATAATTTAATTTTCCTTTTTGAAGAGTCTGCGCCCTATTCTCACCATCGTCGCGCCCTCCTCGATAGCTTCCTTGTAGCTCTCGCTCATTCCCATCGAGAGTATCGGAGAGTCGGTATCAAAGCCGTATTTTTCCGAAATACAGTCGAAGATCTCCTTCGTGCGTCTGAACGCCTCGCGTATTCCGTCGTCGTCGGGTCCCATCGTCATAATGCCCTTGACCGATACGTGCGAGAGCCCTTTGACCTCAAGGAAGAGCGCCTCCGCGTCCTTCGGCAGAACGCCGCCCTTATTCTCCTCCTCGCCGCTGTTGACCTCAATGAGCACCGCGGCAACGGTGCCGAGCTTTTCTGCTCTGCGGTCTATCTCCTCCGCAAGCCGCAGTGAGTCGACCGAATGGATAAGCGACGCCTCGGGTATCACGAGCTTGACCTTGTTCCTTTGCAGCGAGCCTATCTGATGCGCGCGGATATCGTATCCCTGCTCCTTTGCGAGCGCCGCGCGGCGCTTGAGCTCTGCGGGTCTGTTCTCCGCAAAGTCGCCGATACCACAGGCAAGGAGCGCGAGGAATTCCTCGTCACTTCCGCTTTTTGTGACCGCGACCATCTCTGCAGGAGCTCTGCCGAGCCTTTTTGCCATCTCGGCTATTTCGGCGAGAAGCTCGTCGCAGTTTTTCTTTATATAATTGAATTCGCTCATCTCAAAACGCCCTTATGTGACTATACTACAATATATTATAACAAAACACCTCGTGGATTTCAAGTGTTTGCAAAAATATTTTGCGCGCCGCGGCGAAATTTTCGCGCAGGAGCGCGCTCGCGAGCGGAAATATATTAAAATTTGCGTTTGGTAGAGAAAATTACTTGATTTTACGGGGGTTTTATGGTATACTGTAATGTAATTCAAATTTCGAAAGTAAAAGGTGCGGGAGGGGACGGTTTATGCATGATAAGAAGCTCGGCTCACAGCTGCCGTCGGTGCAGGCGCTTGCCTTTCTTGGCGACGCGGAGCACTCGCTTTACGTGCGGCGTATGCTCGTCGGTCGCGGCATTACGAAATCGGGTGAGCTCAACCGCGCCTCGCTCGAGTACGTAACGGCGACGGCGCAGGCGGCAATGCTTCGTAAAATAGAGCCAATGCTGCTTGAGGACGAGCGTGACGTATACCGCCGCGCCTCGAATTCGACGCATCTTAACAAGCCGAAGAGCGCCACCGGTGCCGACTATCGCGCGGCTACGGGCTTTGAGGCAGTGCTCGGAATGCTTTCCTGGATAAATGATACCGAAAGGCTTGCGCTTTTGCTTGATGCGGCGCATAGGCAAGAGTGAATAATCCGAACCCGCTCTTAAGCGTTAATTTTCAGCGCTTTCGGCACTTATCTCTCTTGCAAAGTCGCACTTGGCTACGAGAGCCAAGCACCAAAATCATCTAAAAATTAAGGCATTAGAGTTCTTCGAATTTTCGAGAGAACGAATTTTCCCGGTGGACGAGGTTAAAATTCGAGATAATATGCGGATATTATAAGAATTTTTACCGATGTATAACGGATAATTCGTCTCTCTAAAACGGGTTCGGATTATTTACTCTTGCCTAAAGGAGAAGAAAATGATACAGAAAATTAAAGGAACAATGGACATACTTCCGCAGGAAACCCCTCTTTTCAGGTACATAGAGGGTGTTATGCGCGAGGAGGCGGAGAAATACGGCTACGGCGAGATAAGAACGCCCACCTTTGAGAATACCGAGCTGTTCGTGCGCGGTGTCGGCGACACGACCGACGTTGTGCAGAAGGAGATGTATACCTTCGCGGACAGGGACGAGAATCGCTCGATTTCTCTTCGCCCCGAGGGAACTGCATCGGTGGTTCGCGCTATTATAGAGAACGGCAAGTGCTCCGACCCGATGCCCCTCAAGTATTACTACATCATATCCTGCTTCCGCCACGAGAAGCCGCAGGCAGGCAGAAGCCGCGAGTTCTTCCAGTTCGGAACGGAGATGTTTGGAACTGATAATCCCGCCTCGGACGCAACCGCAATAGCTCTTGCAGCATCCGTCCTCAAAAGGCTTGGACTTACCAACGTAAAGCTTCATATAAATTCGATAGGCTGCAAGTGCTGCAGACCGAAGTACAGAGAGGCGCTCGTCGACTATTATAACGCAAGCATAGACAAGCTTTGCGATACCTGCAAGTCGCGCCTTGAAAAGAACCCCCTTCGTCTTCTTGACTGTAAAAATCCCGACTGTGCGGCGCTTGCAAAGGTAGCACCCAAGACGGTGGATTATCTTTGCGAGGAGTGCGAGTCGAAGTTCGAGTCGCTGAAGGCGGCTCTCGACGCTATGGGTATCGAGTATATAGTCGACTCCTCGATAGTCAGAGGACTTGACTACTATACGGGTGTCGTATTTGAGTTCATTGCAGAGGGCATCGGCGCGCAGTCGACCGTCTGCGGCGGCGGTAGGTACGACGGCCTCGTGGAGTCGCTTGGCGGACCTGCTCTTCCCGCAATAGGATTTGGAATGGGAATCACCCGTCTTATCCTTGCGATGAAGGAGCTTGGTGTTGATAAAATTGACACGCCCCGCCCCGCGCTCTATATAGCGGCGCTCGGAAGTGCGGCGGCTATTAAGGCTCTTGCGATAGCCGAGAGGCTTCGCGGTGAGGGCAAAATCGTTGAATGTGACATAGTTGGCAGAAGCCTCAAATCCCAGATGAAATACTCCGCGAAGATAGGCGCGCGCTACACGCTTATTCTCGGTGACTCGGAAATCGAGCGGGGAGTTGCAAGCCTTCGTGATATGGATAACGGAGAGCAGACAGAGGTGGATATAAACAGCTTCACGCTTGCATAACTGAAATCATAACTGAAATTTTAGGAAAGGAGTCGGCATATGAGTGATAGACGAGAGTTTTTGCCCGTAACGCTCTCCGACGTGCGCGAGCGCGGCTGGGGTGAGGTGGATTTCGTTTACGTAACAGGGGATGCATACGTCGACCATCCATCCTTTGGTGTTTCCATAATCAGCCGCGTGCTTGAGGCAGCAGGATTTAGGGTTGCTATTCTTTCCCAACCTGACTATAAGAGCTGCGAGGACTTCAAAAGATTCGGCAAGCCTCGCCTCGGCTTCCTCGTCACCTCGGGAAATATCGACTCTATGGTGGCGCATTACACGGTTTCGAAGAAGCGCCGCTCCTACGACTATTACTCCCCCGGCGGCAAGATGGGCGCTCGCCCCGACCGCGCGGTTATAGTCTACTGTAACAGAATAAGAGAGGCGTATCGCGACGTGCCGATAATTATAGGCGGCCTTGAAGCGTCGCTTCGTCGCTTTGCCCACTACGACTATTGGGACGATAAGGTGCGCCGTAGCATTCTCGTCGACTCAAAGGCGGATATCCTTGCCTACGGAATGGGCGAGAAAATACTTCAAAGAATAGCCGAGCTTCTCGACAAGGGCGTACCCGTGCGAAAAATACGCGACGTTCGCGGCACGGTTTATCTCGCCGACCGCGGCGACAGGGTAGCGTACGACTTTATCGAGGTTGGCGACTACGATACGCTGAAGAGTGACAAGCGCGCCTATGCTAAAGGCTTTGCACTTCAGTATAAGAATACCGACTCGGTTCGCGGAAAGGCGATAGTGGAGTACTACGGCGAGCGAATGCTCGTTCAGAATCCGCCGATGCTACCGCTTGAGAGGGAGGAGCTTGACAGAGTATACTCCCTGCCGTACGCGCGCGACTATCACCCCGATTACGAGGCTTTGGGCGGCGTTCCAGCAATAAGTGAGGTCAAGTTCTCGATAACTCATAACAGGGGCTGCTTCGGCGCTTGCAATTTCTGCGCCATAGCATTTCATCAAGGGCGCGAGGTTCGTTCTCGCAGTGAGGCGAGCGTTGTTGCCGAGGCGGAGAAAATCGCCGCAATGCCCGATTTCAAGGGTTATATCAATGATGTCGGCGGACCTACCGCAAACTTCAGATACCCCTCCTGCAAAAAGCAGAAGGAGTGCGGCGTTTGCCCCTCGAAAAAGTGCTTATCCCCCACCCCGTGTAAAAATTTAGAGGTTGACCACATCGAATACGCGCATATGCTGCGCGAGGTGGAAAAGGTCAAGGGAGTTAAAAAGGTATTCGTTCGCTCGGGGATCAGATTCGATTATCTTATCGCGGATAAGAACGACGAATTCTTCCGTCAGCTCGTTTCTCATCACGTGTCGGGTCAGCTCAAGGTTGCGCCCGAGCACTGCGCGGCAAACGCGCTTTCGATGATGGGCAAGCCACCGGTCGAGGTCTTCGAGCGCTTTAAGAAGAAGTATTTTGCGCTCTCCGAGGAGGCAGGGCTTGAGCAGTACCTTGTGCCTTATCTTATGTCAAGCCATCCCGGTACGACGATGAAGGATGCCGTTGAAATGGCGCTTTGGCTCAAAAAATGGGGCTACTCGCCCGAGCAGGTGCAGGATTTCTATCCCACCCCCGGCACTATATCTACCGTAATGTATTACACCGGCATCAATCCGATGACCGGCAAGGAGGTATACGTTTGTACCGACTATCACGAACAGCAGCTCCAGCGCGCTCTCTTGCAGTATAAGCGACCGGAGAATGCGAACCTCGTGCGCGAGGCGCTTCGCCTTGCGGGCAGAGAGGACTTGATAGGAAACGGTCCGGCGTGTCTCGTTCGCCAGGCCTTCGGTCAAGGCGGAAATGCCCACTACGAAAAGGCGGGGCGCAAGCCTCATAGACCGTCGCGCGGCGGCAAGGTCGAGCCGAGGTATCACACGCCTGCCGTCCAAAAGGGCAAAAAGAGCAAGATTGAGCGAATTTTCGGCGAGGATGCCGAGAAAATTATGCGCGAGGCGGCAAGGCTTTCGGGCGCGAGGTCGACTAAAATCGGTAAAAAGGCCGAAAGAGGCGGCTCTTCGAGGCCGAAAAACAGTCAAAATGTCACAACCAAAAATCGAGGAAAAGGCAAAAGATAATTTTCGCACTCGTATTTTTTACGAACCTAAAATCAAGAAAAATGCGGGCAGAAAATATTCTGTCGAAAGAGCTCGAATTTGAAGGTTGGACCGTCAAAAAACGGAAAAGTCAACTTTTTTGTGAAGGAAAAGTTTCCCACATAACCCACAGCGCCTCTGTGGAAAAGTTGTAGATAAATCCCCAAAAAACGAAAAAACAATTGATTTTCAAGGCTTCAAATTTTCAAGTTATCCACATTTTCAACCGATTTGGGTGTGGAAAACTCAAAAAACAGACATAAATTCCCGATTCGAATAATCGGGAATTTTGAATAGTACGATGTCTTCGCGGCACTGCTTGCTATTTCGGCGCGACGGACTGTATTTTGTCGCAAGCCCGAGATGCTTATCGTAAAAATTACGCTAAAGAAAAAACAAGTGAGAGTAATAATAGATGGAAGAGTTGAAAAAGAGATATCTTGCTGCTAAAAGGCGGCTTTTTGAAAGGGTATACGGTGCTCGGCTGAATAGCGAGCAGATGCGCGCGGTCTTTACTGTAAAAGGGCCGCTTTTGGTGCTTGCGGGTGCGGGTAGCGGAAAGACCACCGTTCTCGTCAACCGAATTTCCTACATTATTAAATATGGCAACGCATACTATTCGACCGAGGTCACCGAGGGTGTCAGTCGCGGAATGGTCGAGGCGCTTGAGGAGGCGGCAAATCTCTCACCCGAGGAGATAGCCGAGATACTGCCCGAATTCATCTCCGAGCCCTGCCCGCCGTGGCAGATACTTGCGATAACCTTTACCAATAAGGCAGCAAACGAGATGAAAAGTCGCCTTTCCTCATCGTTTGAGGATAAGGGCGTGTCCGACTCTATCTGGGCGGGAACGTTCCATTCGATATGCGTGAAGATTTTGCGTAAATACGGCAGTCGCCTCGGCTACCGTGACGGCTTTTCGATATACGATACTGACGATAAAAAGCGGATGGTGCTCACCTGTATGAAGGAGCTCGCGATAGACGAAAATCGCCTTGCCATCAAGCACGTCTGCAACGAGATAAGCGCTGCGAAGGATAGCCTTCGCTCCCCCGCCGACTACGATACCGACACGCACGACCCTCGCTCGAAGGATATCGGCCGCATATATACGCTCTATCAGAGGCGGCTTATGGAGTATAACGCCGTTGACTTCGACGATATAATAATGAAGACGGTCGAGCTTCTGAAGTGCGACCGCGAGGTGCGCGAATACTACCAAAATAAGTTCAAATACGTTCTTGTTGACGAGTATCAGGACACGAACTACGCGCAGTTCGTCCTCACCTCGATTCTCTCGGCGGGATACGGTAATATAATGGTAGTCGGTGACGACGACCAGAGCATCTACCGCTTCCGCGGCGCGACTATTGAGAACATTCTGAATTTCGATAAAACCTACCCCGGTGCAACGGTAGTCAAGCTTGAGCAGAACTACCGCTCCACCGAAACGATACTCGAGGCGGCGAACGCGGTTATTAAAAACAACGAGGACCGCCACTCCAAAAAGCTTTGGTGCGATAAGGGCGAGGGCGAGAAGATATCCCTTCGCGAGTGCGCCGAGCAGATAGATGAGGGACGGTATATCGTCGATAAAATCAACAAAGCGGTGCTCGGCGGCGGCAGAAAATATTCTGATTTTGCGGTGCTCTACCGCGTGAACGAGCTTGCTCGCTCTCTCGAAACCGCCTTTGCCAAGAGCGGCGTGCCGCACAGGATAATCGGCGGAATGCGCTTCTACGACCGCAAGGAAATCAAGGATATGTTAGCCTATCTTTCAGTCATCAACTCCCCCGACGACAATTTAAGGCTTAAGCGAATAATCAACGAGCCGAAGCGCAAGATAGGAACGGCAACGGTTGAGGAGCTTGAAGGAATAGCCGCGATGAACGGCTTGTCGATGTACGCTCTTATGAGCCGCGCCGCAGAATACGACTCTCTTTCGAAGAGCGCGGTTAAGCTTTCGGGCTTTGTCGGGCTTATTGAGGATATAAAGGCGACCTGTCACACGGTGTCCGAGCTCGTAGCCGCAGTATTTGAGCGCACGGGATATCGTGATATGCTCGTAGCCGAGGGCTTTGAGGGCGAGGGCAAGATAAACAACGTTAACGAGCTTGTCAGCGCGGCGCTCGATTATGAGAAAAACTGCGAGGCGGCAGGCGTCGAGGCAACGCTTTCGGGATTCCTCGAGGACGTGGCACTCGTCAGCGACGTTGATAAGTACGACGAGAGTGCCGATGCTGTGGTTCTTATGACCGTCCACTCGGCAAAGGGACTTGAGTTCCCCGTGGTCTTCCTCGCGGGAATGGAGGACGGAATTTTCCCCTCGGAAAAGAATATGACCGACTCAGCCGAGATGAGCGAGGAGCGCAGGCTTGCCTACGTAGCCATAACCCGTGCTAAAGAAAAGCTCTATATCACCTATTCGAAGAACCGTACGATGTACGGAAGAACTACCTATAACCGACTCTCCTGCTTCGTAAGAGAGGAGATACCGAAAAGCCTTCTCCTCGTCGACTCGCCGAGAAGAGAGCCGCCGCGCCAAAGCTTTATGACCCAGTCGCCAAGGCGCGAGCGCGCGCAGGAGATATCCTACGAGATGCGCAGAAAATCCGAGATACTCGGCAAGGCTCGCCCCACGGGCGCTGCAGGGTACGGTGTTGAAAAATTCGCGCCCGGTGTGCGCGTATCTCACGGTATTTTCGGCAAGGGCGTGATAGTTTCGGCAAAGGACCTCGGCGGCGACGTGCTCTACGAGGTGAAATTTGACAGCGGCGAAACCAAGCGCCTTATGGCAACCTTTGCGAAGCTTGTAAAGATACAGTGAGGGAAGAGTATGATAAAATGCTTTATATTTGACCTTGACGGAACTCTTCTTAACACCCTCGATACCATCCGCTTTTATCTTAACAAAATGCTGAAGAACAACTCGCTTTCCGAAATATCGCTTGAGGATTGCCGTGCCTTCGTCGGTGACGGTGCGCGCAATCTCGTTGAACGGGCGCTCCGCGCAAACGGAGTAGACGACGGGGAGCGTGTCGAGAAATTGACTGCCGAATACGTTGGCGGCTATAATGCTGACCCGTATTTTCTCACCGAGCTTTACGATGGCGTCCGTGAGATTATCAATGAGCTTTCGGAGCGCGGATTTATCCTCGCCGTTCTTTCAAACAAGCCGGATAGCTCCGTCAAGCCCATAATTGAAAAATTTCTTCCCGGAGTTTTTCGCGCCGTTCGCGGCGCGAGGGCGGGGGAGGCGCTTAAGCCGCAGCCCGACACGACCTATGCTCTCATAGACGAGCTCGGGCTTGCCCCCGAGGAGTGCGCCTTCGTCGGTGATACGGGAATAGATATCCTTACGGCGAAAAACGCCTCTCTTGCGCTCTCCGTCGGTGTTGCTTGGGGCTTCCGCGATGCCGAGCACCTTGCTGATGCGGGCGCGGATATTGTAGTATCGAAAGCAACTGATTTTTTGGCGGAGGTGCTACCCCGTGCGTAAAATTGTGGCGTTGATTCTGCTCGCTTGTACAATTTTGTTTACAAGTTGCGCCCAAAATGATTACAGCTATTGCGAGCTTTCGCTTCCGCTTGCCTCGGATTATTATGTCAATGAGCCTACGGAGGTGTACGATGCGGTCTTCACCAACGGTGAGGCGGCGGTCGCGATAGTCAGAATAAGCTTTTCGGCGGCTTATGCCGACGGAATTCCGGATACCTACTCGCCCCGCGCCTTCGCCGAGTTTTATAAGCTCAATAACGGTCAGGCGGATATCGAGCTCTCGCTCGAGGGCGACGTGCCTTACTATACCTACACTCTCGCCGATGGGGACGCGGAGTATTTTCTGATGCAGAGCTTTTACCGCTCGAAATACGCATACCTTATCGTGAGCTATATGTGTCCGAATGCGGCAAAGAGTGAGTATTTTTCGGACTTTTTGACCTACGCTTCGGGTGCGTATTTCACCGAGTAGCCGTAAGAGAGCCGAACTTATGAGTTCAGCTCTCTTGCGGCTAAGGTAATATTATCTAAAACAAAAGCGCTTCTTTTGTGCAGTATTGAAGAAATGCCCGGGGGAGCGCTTTTCTTTTTTCTCAACCCCTTGAATTTTGACGGTAATATGATAAAATTGTAATATAAGTCGCGCGCGAGGCACGCTCCTCGGCCGCAATTTTGATTCCCCGGAAGGAGATTTTCAAATGAAAAAGATTATTTGCTTACTAATCCTTGTCCTCACCCTCTGCCTTGCCTTTACCGCTTGCGCCACCACCCAGGACGGCGACGATAACGGGAAGGACGACGGCGGCGCGGGCGGCGAGGTGCAGGATGACACTGTAAGAGTTATGGTAACCCCCTCCGAAGGTGTTACTGTTACGAGCGAGAACCCGCAGAACGTCAAAAAGGGAGAGAACGCCGTATTCTATATCACCATTGAGGACGGCTACATATTCGACGGCGTGCCCTCCGGCTGCCTTTACGACCCCTCGACGGGTAAGCTTACCGTCTACTCGGTCACCGAGAGGGTGACGGTTGAGTTCAATGCAAGAGCAGTTTTATACGGCTCTACAAGCCTCATATACGACCTCAATGACGGAACTCTTAATCAGTACAGTACCAATATGAAGGCTACTACCTATCGCTACTCGGAGTTTGAGGCAGGCAGACTCGCCGTTACCTTCACCTCGCAGTATACCGACGTGGTTGATGCCGCATCCACCTTCTACGATGACGGCACGTTCCACCGCGACGGATACGCCCTCGTTGAGTATAACACCAAGCCCGACGGAAGCGGAGAGGCGTACAGCCTTGGCTCTAAGGTAGCCTTTTCGGAGGGCGGAACTCTCCTTTACTGCATCTGGGAGCGCGAAACCGATGCGAGCCTATTTGAATACGAGGGCTTCAACTATCCTCGCCCCACCTCCGCGGATAGAGCGCCCGGCTGGGTAGAGGTTGGTATAAAGATAACGGGGTACAGCGGTACGGAAAGCACCGTTACAATCCCCGAGAAAATTGACGGTAAGTACGTAACCTGTATCGGAAGCGGAGCATTCGTCAACTGCACCGAGATGGAAACTCTCGTTCTTACGCGCAAAATACAGAAGATAGAGGACGGCGCGTTCTCCGGCTGCACCTCGATTAAAACCATCTATTACCCCGACGGTCTTTACAGCATCTCGAACGCCGCGCTTGACGAGGCATCCTATACCTCGCTCAAAAACCTCTACGTAAACGCTACGACTCCGCCTCGCTTCTCCAAGAGCGGAAGCGGCGCATTCGCCATTAAGCTTTGCCGCCTGCTCGCAACCGAGGAGAACAACAGGATTATAGTTATATCCGGCTCGTCTACATATCAGGGACTCTCGAGCGAATATATGGAGGCACTCTTTGAGGATAGGTATTCGGTAATCAATTTCGGAACGACGAGAACGGCTAACGGAATAGTCTATCTTGAGGCTATGCAGCACTACACTCACGAGGGCGACGTGGTCGTTTACGCCCCCGAAAACAGTACCTATATGATGGGTGAAACCGAGCTCTACTTTAAGACGCTTCGCGATATAGAGGGTATGCTCAACCTCTTCCGCTATATCGATATCTCCAACTACACTAACGTTTTCTCGGCGTTTTCGGATTATAACCAAAACTACCGATACACCCAAGACGTTACCGCGTACGAGGATATAGTGTCGGTTATAAACAAAGGCGGCGTCAATAAGTACGGAGAGGCTCTTAATTCGAAATGCGAGACCTACTGCGTCGATACAAGATACACCGATGTTTATTTCCTTACCTTAAACGAGTATTACAAGTCGAAATACGAGGGTGACCCGCACGATAAGAACAATCAGGCGGCAAACAAGGATTATACAGACCCCAACAACGTAACCTGGGAAAAGATAACCTCAAATAGACTCTCCTCGCAGATGAACCGCGCAATAGCGCTTGCCAAATCCGGCGGTGCTAAGGTTTACTTCGGCTTCTGCCCCGCCGATGCGTCAAGAGTCGTATCCGAGGCGAAGGCAAATATCACCGAGTGGCTTGCAAACTATGAAAATATGATAAAAACCAACTTCGGCTTCGACGGCGTGGTCGGTAACGTTTCAAGCTACCTTCTTGCGCACGAGTATTTCTACGACAACGCCTTCCACGTTAACTACTACGGAAGAACCTACAGAACCTATCAGCTCTACGTTGACCTTTGCGCAATAGTCGGAATCGATGACGTAAACGGAATTAAGGACTTTGGAACGGACTTTGAGGGCTGCCTCTTCGAGAGCGGAGAAACCCCGCTTTACAAGCCCTCCTATAACTGATTTAATGGAGAATTTATGATTATTTTATCTGTATGGTACGTATGGGTATACCTCGGAGTGCTGGTGCTCTTTCACGCGGCATCGGCATTCCTTGACGGTCTTCCGTCGCGTATCACGTCATACGTTAATATCGCTTTGCACGCGGTGTACATTCCCGTGCTACTCGTAGCGGGCGCACCGATAGAGGAGGGAGTGCTCCTTTATATGATATCCGTCCTTTCCTACACGCTCTTCTGCTTCGTGAAGCACGAGCTTCAGAGAAGGGGCGGGAAGGAGGATGACGAGGTATGACCTTTAACTCCTGGGAGTTTCTCCTCTTTTATCCGATAGTCGCACTTCTTTACTTCGTTCTGCCGAAGAAGCTGAAGTGGCCGATGCTCCTTATCGCGAGCTATTATTTCTACATCTGCTATCAGGCGAGCCTCATCTTCCTCATTCTTCTGACGACGGCGATATCCTGGGGCGCATCCGCGCTTATTGAGCGGACCGAGAGCCCCCGTGTCAAAAAAACGGCACTTGCTCTGACTCTCATCGTGTGCCTTGGAGTGCTGTTCTTCTATAAGTATTTCAACTTTCTGTCGGGCTCGTTTGCAGGTCTCGTTTCGCTCTTTGGATACGAAACTCCGCCACTTGTTTTGAACCTGATTTTGCCGGTTGGAATATCCTTCTATACCTTCCAGACGCTCTCCTACGTCATAGACGTCTATCGCGGCGACGTGAAGACCGAACGCAATTTCTTTTTCTACGCGCTTTTCGTGTCCTTCTTCCCGCAGCTCGTTGCAGGACCTATCGAGCGACCGGATAACCTTATTCCGCAACTCAAGGAAACGCACAAGTGGTCGGACGAGGACGCCGTCAAGGGCGGCAAGCATATGATAGTCGGCTTCTTCAAAAAGGTTGTGGTTGCCGATCTTATCTCGGTCTACGTCGACTCTATTTACAACTCGCCCGAAACCGCTACGGGACTTGGAGTGGTTATAGCAACTGTGCTCTTTGCACTGCAAATATACTGCGACTTCTCCGGATACACCGATATCGCGATAGGCTGTGCTCGAATAATGGGCATACGCCTGATGAAAAACTTTGACCATCCTTATATCGCCACGAGCATTAAGGAATTCTGGGCGCGCTGGCATATCTCGCTCTCCAGCTGGCTGCGCGACTATCTCTACATTCCCCTCGGCGGCAGTCGCTGCTCTAAGGTGCGCCACCTTACCAACCTGATGATAGTATTTCTCGTTTCGGGCCTTTGGCACGGAGCGGCGTGGACTTACGTTATCTGGGGTGCAATTCACGGAATATATCAGGTTGTCGGTAACCTCACCGCCGCACCGCGCCGCGCGCTCATCGAAAAACTCGGCTTTACGGAAAAGAGCCTGTCTGTCGTGATAGTGCGACGCACCGTAACCTTTATCCTCGTGTCGTTTGCCTGGATATTCTTCAGAGCAAATTCTATCTCTGACGCCTTCACACTCGTCGGAAAACTCTGCACGGGGTGGGGCTCGTTTGCCGAAACGCTCGGAATTATGGAGCTTGGGCTCGTCGGAATTCTCACGACGGTCGCATCCTACCTCATCCTTCTTATCATTGACCGTATGCTCGCCTATGAGGACTCAGGCGACGGCTCGGCGATGCTCACCAAAAACGGCGCGTTTATCTATTTCGTATGGATAATTATGTTTGCCTGGGCGCTTCTTCTTTCGAAGGATATGACGAGCACCTTTATTTACTTCCAGTTCTGACAGAAAGGCGATTGTTAAATGAAAAAAACGGTTAGAACGCTATGCGTTCTTCTTTCATTACTCGTTGTCCTCTCGCCGATAATTCTTCTTGCGACGGCTGTCTTTACCATTCCGAGCCAGTACGATAACAGCTTCGTCGGAATACTCGACGAAAAGCACGACGCGCTTTTAAGCGAGGAGGACGACAAGATAGTTATAGTCGGCGGCTCGTCGGTCGCGTTCGGCGTGGATAGCGATATTATAGAAAAGTATACCGAGATGCCGGTTATCAATTTCGGTTTGTACGCCGCTCTTGGAACGAAGCTTATGCTCGATCTTTCGCGGGGCGGTATAAAAGAGGGCGATATAGTTGTGATAGCTCCCGAGCTTGACCCGCAAACGCTCTCGCTCTATTTCAGCTCGGAGGCTACCTGGCAGGCGATAGACGGCGACATCTCGATGCTCTCTTCGGTGGGCGCTGATAACTACCTATCTATGCTCGGCGGCTCTTGGAAATACGCCAAGGAAAAGCTTGGTTACTTCCTCACCGAAAAGCCCGACCCCGAGGGCGTTTATAACGCAAAGAATTTCGACGAGAACGGTGATTTAGTGTACACCCGTGCGAATAATACGATGCGTACCTACTATGATCCGAACAATATGATAGACCTCTCGCCCGATATACTGTCGGAGGATTTTGCGGACTATCTTAACGAGTATATAAGCTATTGCACCTCTCGCGGCGCAACCGTCTATTTCTCCTATTGCCCGATGAACCGTATGGGTCTTAAAAAGGGCGTGACGGATGAGAGCGCCAAAGCCTTTGAGACATATCTCAAGGATAAAATAAACTGCACCTTTATCAGCAATATAAACGAGTATATTTATGATGCGGAGTATTTTTACGACACCAACTTCCACCTGAACGACGTCGGCTCGATACTCCATAGCGTAAATCTCACGAAGGACATTCTCCTCGAGCTCGGAATTCCCACGAGAGTGGACGAGGAGATACCGAAAGCTCCGAAGCTTCCGTCCTCTGATATCAATTGGTTCGTTGAGGACGAGAACAGCGTCTATTTCGAATACGAGCTTACCGAGATCGGCACTTATAAGATAGTCGGTCTTTCAGAGCTCGGTATGAGCCAAAGGACCCTGACCGTGCCGCTCGGATATAACGGGCGCAAGGTTACCGCCATCGGCCCGTCTGCGTTTGAGGGCGGCACAGCCTCAAAGCTCGTCATCACTGCGGATACCAACGTCGACACGATAATGGACGGTGCGTTCACAGGAGCATCCACCATTCGCGAGATGTGGTGCTACGTTCTTGACTGCGAAAGCATTCTTCCGCCCGCAAGCTTTGAGGGCACGGCATCCGGCTTTAAGGTCCACGTTCCGCCAAGTTCGACCTATAACAGCGGATACTATTGGGCGCACAGAAAGCTGACCTTCGTCTTTGACGCCGAATAGGCAAAAATGTGAAAAAACAAAGAAAAACCACCGATTTTCAAGCGAAAATCGGTGGTTTTTCTCTAAATATATCTTTCAACAACAAGATTGAGCTTGCCCTTTTTCGTGTTCGATTCGAAGCCGCGATAAATGAATCTGCCGTATCCGCGAACGCTTACTACGTCGTCGGGGTTTGGTGCGAGCGATACGCTCTCGACCCTTGCGCCGTTAAGAAAGACGAGCTTTTTCGCGAATAGTGCCTGCGCATCCTCACGTGAGAGGCGGTAGACCTTTGCAATTACTCCGTCAAGCCGCTCGCTGCTCGCTTGAATTCTGATGGGTTCGGTCTTGTAAAGCTCGCCCTCGGGAATCTTGTCGGTTAAGGAAAGGGTAAGGTCGGTGTGCTTGACTCTTGTCAGACTGTCGATTATATGCTGAGCAACGCTTTCCTTTGCGAAGATATATCCTATATTGTCGATAACCGCAATATCGCCGAGAGTGTCGCGCTCAAGCCCCAAATTCATCAGCGCGCCGAGAAAATCTCTGTGACAGAGCTCGTCGGCGAATTTCTTTGAGCGCGGCTCTGCCTTGATGCAAACGATGGGGAACTCCTCGCACCAGCCGAGCTCCTCCTCCGAGCCGAAGCGCGCCATAACGCGCTCTGCTCCCGCAGCACCGCCAAAGAGGGTCACGTGAGCGCCTTCAAAATCTCGCCTTGCTTCCTCAAAAACAGATTGCTCTGAAAGCCCGAGAAAGTCGGTGAAGCAGTATACACCTTTTGAACACGAGCGTCGCGCAAGCTCGATAAACCGCTTTTTTAACAGTTCGTTGTCTTCAGCCATTACGCCATCTCAACGGGGTAGAGTATCTTGAGCTGATTTATACGGCTCTCGTAAGCCTTGCTCTGCTTTTCGCCGATAAGATAGGACTTTATCTGCTCCTTCATAGCCTCGAATGCAGGTGCTTGTGCGACACCTTTTGAGTTGAGCTTGATGAGGTGATATCCGAACTGGGTCTTAACGGGTTCTGCCGATATCTCGCCCTCGTTCATAGCGAAAACTGCCGCGTCAAACTCGGGTACCATCTGTCCGCGACCGAAATCGCCGAGGCTTCCGCCTGACTTTCCGGAGGGGCAGGTGGAATGCTCCTTTGCAGCGTCCTCAAAGCTTATTGTGCCGTCGTTTATCTTGGAAAGAAGCTCCTTCGCCTCCTCCTCGGTCTTAACGAGAATGTGAGATGCGTTGACTGTTTCTCCGCCGCCGAGCTTGTCAAGGTTCTCGCCGTAGTATGCCTCTGCCTCCTCGTCGCTTACAGTAACGCCGCCGACAATCTTCTCGGTCGCGTAATTGATAAGGAGATTTTCCTTAAGTCTTGAAAGCTGCTCCTTGTAAGCTGCCTCGGTTTCATAGAGGTTGCGTCTTGCATCAAGCAAAATGAGCTTTGAAGCAACGAGCTGCTTGAGAATTGCTGCACGGCCCTGGGGGTTGTTGTACATCTGTCCGCGCTCGCCAAGCCCTGCTATGAAGGCGGTAACGTCCTGTTCGGTTATCGGCATACCGCCGACTGTTGCAAGTGTTTTGTTTTCCATTTTTATATTCCTTTCAAATTAAATACTTTGGGAGAAATTCAGTAAAGCCTGTACCCCGTGTCGCAAATTACGGTTTTCTTAAGCCCTTCGGGTAGTGGTTTTTGAGTCTGCCGGACACAGCTTTTGCCCCACCGAGCGAGGTGTTGCCGAAGGCTATCGAGCACCAACCGTTCTCTGATACCTCTTTTGCATCAATCTCCTCGCCGCGAAGATAGGCTTCAAGCCGCGCATCACTTCCCAAAATCCGCTCTCGGCGCAAAAATTCATCTCCGTATGCCGAGAAGAACTGGTGCGACGGGGTGAGCACACCCTTTTGTATATGCCCGAGAAGAACGCCTGCGCAGAAGACCGAACGGGGCATTAGTGGGTATCCGTGTGGAATTATAACGAGATTTTCGCCGTGCCGCCTGACCTCGTCGGTGCGGTCGGTTTTCATATTGTCCCTAAAAAATCTGCGCACTATATCGCGCTCGGATTTTTTCAAGGGCGCTGATGAGTCACTGTAAAAAATCCTGCGCTTCGGATTCTTTCCCTCGGTTTTTCTCATAAGAGCTATGAACTGACCCTCGCCCGGGTGGATATGAGGGTAGAATCTTCGGCAAAGTTTTATATTGTCTATCTTGCAGCCCTCGAAGGCTATTCCGTCGGCGGTCGAGCGGCGCACCGCCTCCTCGACCTCTATGAGCTCGAACTCCGGGTGTCGCGAAAGAAAGGCGGCGACCCGCATCTCGTTTTCCTCAAGTGAGAAGGTGCAGGTTGAATAAAGCAGTCTGCCCCCCTCCTTGACGAGCGGTGCGGCGTTTTCGAAAATGTAGTCCTGCCGCTCGGCGCACGTCCTGACGCCGCTGACGCTCCATTCCTCGCTTGCCTCGGAGTTCTTTCTGAAAAGCCCCTCGCCAGAGCAGGGCGCGTCGAGCAGAACGAGGTCGAAGAATTCCGAGAAGAGCTTTGGCAGTTCCTTTGTGTCAAGTGAGGTAACCACCGTGTTCTTAAGACCGAGTCGCTCGAAGTTTCCAACGGCAATCTTCGCGCGCTTCGGCAGAAATTCGTTCGCGAGCAAAAAGCCTGCCTCGCCTATTTTCTCGGCTATTTGCGAGGACTTGCCACCCGGAGCGGAGCAAAGGTCGGCACATATCATGCCTTTCTCAAGTCTTACCGCGTTCACCGTAGCCATAGCGCCCGGGTCCTGAAGATATATCTCGCCGCTGTGGTGCGCCGCCGTGTTGCCGACGCCCTCGCGCTCGACGAGTATGAATCCACACTCCTCGTATTCAAGCGGCGTGAGCGTAAGGCTCGTTTTTGAGAGGAACTCCTCTTTTGAGCATTTGAGAGTGTTGACCCTCAAGCCCTTGACCGCCTCGCCGCCCTGAAGCTCAGCAAGGAGCGCGTCGGTATCCGTGTTCGGAAGAGCCCTTATTCTTTCTTCAAATTCCTTTGGAAGAATCCTCCTCGCCTCCCTTCGTTCTTTTTTCCACAGAGATTATACTATACATTCCTTCAAAAGTCAACCAAAAACAGAAGCTTTTACCTTTCTCTTGCCGTTTTTGCTCAGAGGGTTGCATTTTATTTTGAAAAGTGATATAATTATTTGTTAGTAGACTGAAAGGAGGTGCGCTTTTTGGAAAAAGAATTTGTGTCGGAGCGCGGCGTTAAGATATATTCATACAAGAATCCCGCGTCGCACGGATTTTTCATATCGCTTTTTCTTCGGGCAGGCAGTATATACGAAAATGAAAGTAACCTTGGAATAACGCATTTTCTTGAGCATGTGGCGATAAGGAATATAAATTATAATATGTCGGGCGAGCTCTACCGCGAGCTTGACAGATTCGGCCTTGATTTTAATGCTTACACCTCATCCGACCTCGTTCAGTTTTACATCAGCGGAGCGAGCGCCAATTTTTCAAAGGGCGCGGAGCTGATATCAAAGCTTCTTCAGCCGATAACTCTTCCCGCATCGGATATTGCCGCCGAGCGCCGCAGAATAAAGGCGGAGATACGCGAGAGCGACGATAAGGGCTCGCTTGCCAATTTTACGAACGGGATAGTCTTTTCGGGCTCACCTCTTAAGAACTCGATTCTCGGAACGAACAAAACGGTTGATAAAATCGGCAGAGCGCGCCTTGAGGAATACAGGTGCGAGGTGTTCTTGCCCGGCAAGATGTTCTTCTACGTCACGGGTAACTTTGAGGAGTCGGATATCCTCAGTCTTGCATCGCTTATCGATGCGGCGTACCCCTCCGGTGCGGTCGCGACGCTCGACGAGTGTGACGTGTCGCTCGTGCCCGACGGTTTTTGCAAGAGGGCAGGGGGCGTGTATATAAAAAACGCCGATTTTACTATGCTTAAGTTTACCTTTGATATCCCGCCCGATGCGCTTTGCGCACCCGAATGCGATATCATATACGATATGCTCCTCTCGGGCTATAACTCCCGTCTTTTTATCGAGATGAGCGAGAAGCGCGGCTTGTTTTACGATATAACCGGCTCGCTTGACAGATACGCCGATATGGGTAGCTTTGCCTTCTCCTTCGAGTTGAAGGAAAAGGATATATACCTTGCCACCGAGCTTATCGTTAGTATACTGAAGAGCTTCTCGCGTGAGAATATTGCCGAGGAGGATATAATCCGCGCAGGGTATACCGACAATGCGTATATGCTTTTCGACGATATAAGGGAGTTTAATTATACCTACGCCTACGACAATCATATCCTTCGTCGCGGCTATCGGTCAATAGAGGATAGAGTAGCCGCTTACAAAGCGGTAACTCCCGCGAGTATTCGTGCGGTGGCAGAGAGAATATTTCAATCCGAAAATCTCACACTCACCGCAAAAGGAAAAAAGAAAAAAATAGATATAAAAAGGCTTTCCGAGATAATTTCTTCACTTTGATTTTTTTGTTTTCGCGTGCGCGAATTTTGTCGATTTTGCGCCGCGTCTTTATAAAGAAAGGAAATTTAAGATGAAATTCGTTCTCTATAATCCCCACGCCTGCTCCGGCACTGCACGGATGTGCATTGATCCGTACGTATGCACCCTTAAAGGTAACTGCAAAATAGTTGATATGACCGAGATTTCGAGCTATGGGGAATTCTTTGCGCCGCTCTCCGAGGCTGACGAGGTCGTTATCTGCGGTGGCGACGGCACTGTCAACCGCTTCGTAAACGCAGTTCGGGGCATTGATATCCCTTGCCCTATCTACTATCTTCCCGCGGGTAGCGGAAACGACTTTGCTCGCGACGTTGAAAAGGTCGGTGCTGCCGAGCCCTTCTTGCTCGACGGATACATAAAGGAGCTTCCGAGCGTTACGGTAGACGGCAATGAGAGCCTTTTTATCAACGGCGTAGGCTACGGAATAGACGGCTATTGCTGCGAGGTCGGAGATAAGATTCGTGAAAAGGGCAAGAAGGTTAATTATACCTCTATTGCCATCAAGGGGCTGCTCTTCCACTTCAAGCCCGCCAACGCAACCGTAACGGTAGACGGTGTTGAGCACAAATTCAAGAAGGCGTGGATAGCTCCCACAATGCTCGGCAGGTTCTACGGCGGCGGAATGATGCCCGTACCTGAGCAGCACAGAGGCGAGGGAGAGGGAAAGCTTTCGGTTATGCTTCTTTATAACACCTCAAAGCTCAAAACCCTTATGATATTCCCGAAGCTCTTTAAGGGAACGCACGTTACGAGCAAGAACGTTGCAATTCTTACGGGCGACGAGATAACCGTTAAGTTTGACCGCCCCACCGCTCTGCAAATAGACGGTGAAACGGTGCTCGGCGTCAGCGAGTACAGCGCAAAAAGCGCGAAATTTGCAGCTGTAAAGGCTCTTTAATTCAAAAATTTATATCGGTATAAAAAACGCCACACTCGGTGAGTAAGTCCCACCCCGTGTGGCGTTTTTATTTATTTTTCGCTTGCCGAAAGGCTCTTGAGATAGGCGTTTATGAAGCCGTCTATCTCGCCGTCCATAACCGCGTCGATATTTCCGTCCTCGTATCCGGTTCTCGTGTCCTTGGCAAGAGTGTAGGGCATAAACACGTAGCTCCTGATCTGGCTACCCCATTCGATGTTTGCCTTGTTGCCCTGGATGTCCTCTATCCTGTCAAGCTTCTCACGCATCTTTATTTCAAGAAGCTTTGCCTTCAGCATTTTGAGAGCCGTTTCCTTGTTCTGAAGCTGGCTTCTCTCCGTCTGACAGCCGACGACGATACCCGTAGGCTTGTGAACTATTCTTATCGCCGAGTCAGTCTTGTTGATGTGCTGACCGCCCGCACCGCTTGAGCGGTGAGCGGTTATCTCAAGGTCCTCGTCGCGAAGCTCGATTGAGTTGTCGTCATTGAATTCGGGGAGCACCTCAACCGATGCAAAGGAGGTGTGCCTTCTTCCCGAGGAGTCGAAGGGAGAAACTCTTACGAGTCTGTGCACGCCGTTCTCACTCTTGAGATAGCCGTAGGCGTTCTCGCCCTCGACCATAATAGTCGCCGACTTAATGCCTGCCTCGTCGCCGTCGAGCCAATCGAGGAGCTTGACGTTATAGCCGTGGCGCTCGCCCCATCTCGTGTAGAGCCTGTAAAGCATAGATGCCCAGTCCTGCGCCTCC
This sequence comes from Clostridia bacterium, assembly GCA_017467205.1. The sequence continues at coordinate 59,270 of JAFTSQ010000025.1, forward strand.
GTTCCGCCCGCACCGGGGTGGAAGGAAACTATCGCGTTACTGCGGTCGTACTGCCCGGAGAGAAGCACCTCGATTCGCTTCTTTTCCGCCTCGGTGGCTATATAATCGGTCTCGGCAAGAACCTCGTCTACGGAGCTCTCGTCGTTTTCCTCTATCGCCATCTCGCAAAGTGTGTAAGCATCGTCAAGCCTTGATACGAGCTCCTCGTAGCTTTCCACCTTGTTCTTTAACTGTTTTATTTCCTGAAGCTTTTTTGAAGACTTCTCCGCATCGTTCCAGAAATCTGCGACCATCGTTTCTCTCTCGAGATCCGCCGCGCGCTCCCTTGCCTCGTCTATTCTGAGCTGATTTGCAAGCTCTGCAAGCTGCTCTCTCAGGTCTATAAGTCTTCTTTTCGCTTCATCAAGCGCAACTATCATTTGATACCGTACCTTTCAAGTCTTTCGTTATTTTACTATGTCCGTCAGTATTTTATCATAAATTTCGGGTGTTGTAAATAGGAAAAGTAAAAATGTTTTCAAACTCTCGCAGCACAATTGCCTGTATAGGTAAAAATATCTATTGATTTTTCATTTTGAGTGTGTTATACTGTTCACGTAAATATTTAAGATCGCAGAGCGTTTTGCTTTGCGGCGGAAAGGAACTGAAAAAATGACAGTTACAAAAGAAACACTTATCGGAGCAATCCTTGATTATGACGTAGAAACCGCACGTTTCTTCTTTGAGATAGGTATGCACTGCCTTGGTTGCCCTCATTCGAGAGGCGAGTCTATTGCCGAGGCTTGCGCGGTTCACGGAACCGATGCTGACGCGCTCGTTGCAAAGATTAACGCATATCTTTCGAGCAAGGCGTAATGAAAAGCATCTCGCTTGACGAAAGGCTTGCCTCTGCCGCCGCCCTCGTCCGCGACGGTGCGACGCTTGCGGATATCGGCACGGACCACGCCTATCTGCCCATCTATCTTTTGAGTGTCGGCAGAATACGCGCGGCGGTCTGCTCGGATATCAACCGCGGCCCGCTTGAGAGAGCGGAGGCGAACGTGGCGCAGGCTGGCTTTTCGGAGGCGGTGAGCTTCCGTCTTTGCGACGGAGCAGGCGAGCTTTTCGAGTACGGCGCAACCGACTATGCTATCTGCGGAATGGGCGGCGAGCTCATATCCAAAATAATCGAGGGCGCGCCATACCTCAAAAATCCCGAATATCACTTGATTCTCCAGCCGATGTCGCGAGCGTCGGCTCTTCGAGAATATCTTGGGGCGTCGGGCTTTATTGTGCTTCGTGAAACCTATTCCGAAAGCTGTGGCAAGCGGTACGTTACGATTCTGGCAGAGTACAGCGGTGAAAAGCGCACACAAACGAGGCTTGAGGCTGAATTCGGAAAGAGCCTTGAATATTATCATACCGACCCTCTTGCAAAGGGCTATGCAGACGAGCGCCTTGCGGCGCTTTACCGCGCGGCGCGCGGTAAGATGCTAGGCGGCGAGGGGTGCCCGTCGGAGCTTACCTTATATAACGAAGCAAAAAGGCTAACAGAGGAAAAATAAATTCTTAAAGGGCGAGCGTGACTCGCCGAAAGAAAGGCTTTCTTTATGACGGTAAAGGAACTTTATCAAAAGATGTCTGAAAGAATTCCGGAGGAGCTTCGGGAGGCGTGGGATAACGACGGGCTTATGTGCTCGGCTGACACCTCGACAGACGTTCATCGCGCGCTTGTGTCGCTCGACGTGACCGAGGAGATTGTCGACTACGCCATAGAAAACGGCTTCGACCTTATCGTTTCGCACCATCCGCTGATCTTCAAGCCTCTCGGAAGCTTGACCGAGGACTCGCACGTGGCGCGCAAGGTCATAAAGCTTATAAACAACAATATCTCGGTATTTTCCTTCCACACCCGCGCCGATAAGGTGACGGGCGGTGTGAACGATCAGCTGTGCGATCTTATCGGTTTATTTGACACGCACCCCTTCGGCGAGGGCGGAATCGGCAGGATAGGACGGATTGACGAGGAGTGCACACTTGAGGATTTCGTGTACAGACTCAAGGACCAGCTCGGTCTTCAGGGCGTGCTCGTGTCGGACGGATACAACCGCGTCAGCACGATAGCGGTCCTCGGCGGTGACGGCAAGGACTACGTGAAGGCGGCGCTCGAATCGGGTGCTGATACCTACATATCGGGTAGAATAGGCTACAATATGATGGAAGAGGCGGCGGAGATGGGCATAAACCTCATCGAAGCAGGGCACTATTTTACCGAATATCCCGTAACGAGCTTTTTCAGCACCATTCTTAACAGGCTCGACCCTCAAATGTACGTAGAGATAGCGGACTCGAATATGATAAAGCTTCTCTGAAAAAAAGCGTTCCCAATGCTATGGCCGTGGGGAACGCTTTTTGCGTTTTTGGTGGAATTTTGTGTAACAAGTCCGACGCGTGCGCCGAAAATGCTATTTTTTGTAGGCGGAAAGCGCACCTCTGACGACTGCCTTCGTCGCTTCGCTCGGCTGGGAGAGCGGGAGGCGAAGCTCGGGCGAGCAAGCCCCGCAAAGGCTCATTGCATATTTTACCGGCGCGGGATTCGTTTCGAGAAATAGGGATTTGATAATAGGCAAAAGCTCGAACTGCCTCTCGCGGCTCTTTTCTATGCTGCCGCCAAGGTATAGCTCGGTTATCCTCTTCGTTTCTTTCGGTAAAAGGTTGGAGAGCACCGAAATAACTCCGTATCCTCCAAGCGCCATCGTGGCGAATATCTGCGAGTCGTTTCCGCTGTAAAGCGGCAAATCCTCACCGAGCGTGGCTATCTCGACAAGCCTGTCGACTGAGTCGCCCGCCTCCTTGATTCCCGATATCATCTCGTGCCTTGAGAGACGCTCAAGCTGGCTTAAGGTTAGGTTCACTCCGGTGCGCGACGGAACGTTATAAAGTAACACGGGTACGGGGCTTGCATCCGCAATTTCAAGATAATGGCGCACAACGCCCTCGTGTGTTCCTTTGTTGTAATAGGGGGTAACGACCAGCACTCCGTCGCACCCGATAGCCCCCGCCTCCTTCGTGTGAGCGACGGCACAGCGGGTGTCGTTCGTGCCAGTGCCGAAAATGAGCTTGCATCGCCCGTTTATGTGCTCGCGGCATTTGCCGTAGAGCTCGTATCGCTCGGTGAGCGAGAGAGTTGCCGCCTCGCCCGTCGTTCCGCCAACCACGAGCGCGTCAATCCCCGCCGCTATCTGTCCGTCTATCAGCCTGAAAAGTGACGGATAGTCTATCTCGCCACTTGCAAACGGTGTTATAAGCGCGGTGGCAGTACCGCTGAAAATTATCTGCTTTTTCATTTTGTTTCTGTAATGCCCTTGAAAAAGTTGAATGTTTTGTGTATAATAATATACACATTATTATTTTATGAAAATTTTGCGCGTTGGCGCATATGCTGCGCGCGAGTGCACCCATAGGCAACAAGATGGAGATTTTGTATGGAAAAACTCGAAAAAACTATTATTAACGATAGAATACCGACGAGCCTTGTAACTCACGATTTTTATTACGACCTGCCCGAAGAGCTCATAGCGCAAACGCCCTCTGCCGAGCGCGACGGCTGCAGACTTATGGTGATAGACAGAGAGAGGGGGACGGTTGAGGACAAGGTGTTCTCGGATATTATAGATTACTTAAATCCCGAGGATATGATAGTCGTCAACTCCTCAAAGGTCATTCCTGCGCGCCTGCTCGGCGTGAGTGAAAAGACGGGCTCGGATATCGAGCTTCTCCTTCTTCGTATGCTTGACGGCGGCGAGTGGGAAACCCTCGTGCGCCCCGGTAAGCGCGCCAAGGTCGGCGCACGCTTCAATTTTCTTGACACCCTATATGCCGAGGTGACGGGCATAGTTGAGGGCGGAAATCGTACCGTCCGTTTTTCCTACGATACCGAAAAATACAAGAGCATCTACGAGGTGCTTGACACGGTTGGCAATATGCCACTGCCGCCGTACATAACCGAGAAGCTCAAGGATAAAAACGACTATCAGACGGTCTACGCCAAAACCGAGGGCTCTGCCGCCGCTCCGACAGCGGGACTTCATTTTACCGAAGAGCTTATCGAGAGGATAAAGGACAAGGGCGTGGGCTTTGGCGAGGTGACCTTGCACGTTGGGCTCGGAACTTTCCGTCCCGTTAAGGTCGAGCGCATAGAGGACCACTTGATGCACGAGGAGCACTTCGTAGTCGACGAGGCTGTCGCAAATGAGATAAATCGCCGCCGCGCAAACGGCGGAAGAATAATAGCCGTTGGAACGACCTCCTGCCGCGTGCTTGAGAGCGCGTCGGACGAGGGTGGCAGTATTGCTCCGATGTCGGCGGAAACCGGAATTTTCATCTACCCCGGCTACACCTTCAAGGCAACAGACGCCCTGATAACCAATTTCCACCTCCCCGAAAGCACTCTTATAATGCTCGTCAGTGCCTTTGCAGGCAAAGAGCTTACTATGGATGCTTATAAAAAAGCGGTGGAGGAGAGGTATCGGTTCTTTTCTTTCGGCGATGCGATGCTGATTGTATAAATCGTCCAATACTGCGTTAAAACTTCGACTCGGTCAAATCGCCGTAGGTAACTACGGCTTCATTTCCCTCGCTTGTTTTGCCTTGTCTTGAACGATTTCTCCTAATCAGCAAGCAGCTGAACTTTGACTGATACCGCATTAAAGCTTCGTTGCCGCTCGACTCGGTCAAATCGCCGTAGGTAACTACGGCTTCATTTCCCTTGCTTGTTTTGCCTTGTCTTGAACGATTTCTCCTAATCAGCAAGTAGCTGAACTTTGGCAAATAGATAATAGTGAAAAACGAAGATTTTCGCCGACTGCGAAAATCAACCGAAATTATTCATTATTCACCATTCACCATTCATTATTCATTTTCAACCATTCGAGGTCATTATGATATTTATCTGCCCGAAATGCAAAGGTGCGCTGAATGAGCGCGGCGGCTCTGCCGTCTGCGAGTGCGGTCACAGCTTTGACCGTGCTAAAGAGGGGTACTATAATCTTCTTTTATCTATGAGCGCGGGCAATCACGGCGACAGTCGCGAGATGGTAGAGTCCCGTCGCAGCTTTCTTTCGCTCGGGCATTACGCACCTCTTGCCGAAGCGGTTGCCGATTTTGCCGACAAATATATGAAAAGCGGCACGGTCCTCGTCGACCAAGGGTGCGGCGAAGGGTATTATACCGAAATCGTTGCACGAAGGCTAAATTGTGGCGAGGGTGGCAGGCGTGTCGCGGGATTTGACATATCCAAGGATGCGACACGGCGCGCGGCAAAGCGAGTACGCGGTGCTGATTTCGCGGTAGCGAGCGCATACCACACGCCTTTGGCTGACGGGAGCGTCGACGGCTTTATGAACGTGTTTTCGCCCCTGGCGCTTGAGGAAACCTTGCGTGCGCTTGCCCAGGGCGGAATACTCATTATGGCGATACCCGAGCGCCGCCACCTCTACTCCTTAAAGGCGTGCGTCTATGACGAGCCGTACGAGAACGAGCCGGAGGACTTTATGCTTGAGGGGCTTTCGCTTATTGACGAAAAAGAGCTTTCGTACACCTTCAAGCTTGCCTCGAACACGGAAATCAAATCGCTATTCAATATGACCCCCTATTCACAAAGAACGAGCGAGCGCGACAGAGAAAAGCTCGAGCGCATAAGCTCGCTTGACGTAGACGCGCATTTCAGAGTTTTAGTATACAGAAAAAATCGGAGATAATATGGATGTAAAGCACGGAAAATATCTCGCCGTTGACTACGGCGACGTTCGCACCGGCCTTGCCGACTGCGACCCATCGGGGCTCATAGCCGGCGGTATCGGCACTATCAAGCCCGGCGGAATGAGAAATACTGCCGTCAAGGTCGCCGATGTGGCGCACTCTCGCGGCTGTGTGAAAATAATAATTGGGCTCCCGAAGAATATGGACGGCACGGAGGGTGAGCGCGCGGGCGTTGTGCGCGCCTTTGCCGATATTCTCTCGACGCTCACCGATATACCGATAGATTTTTATGACGAGAGAATGACCACTATGGTTGCCAACCGTTTTCTTGGTGAAACGGGAGCTTTCGGAAAGAAAAGAAAAGAAGTTGTTGACACGCTCTCGGCGGAGATAATTCTTCAAAATTACCTCGACCGCGAACGGAAAAAATAATTTATTTCGCGAGGTACAGTTATGGACGAAAATGTAAAGAGGGGTGGGGGCGTGCGCGCTTTTCTCGATAAAAAGGGCGTAACTCTTTCTCCAAAGGTTTATTTTGTGGACGCGATGGGCGCGATGGCGCTCGGACTTTTTGCGTCACTTCTTATGGGCACGATTTTCGGAACGCTTGCAACCTACATAAAGATTGGGTATCTTTCGAGCATCGCCGCCTTTTGCAAGGCCGCGACGGGCGTCGTTCTCGGCATTTCGGTTGCCCATTCCTTGAAAGCTCCGCCGCTGGTTATGTTTGCCGCAGGCGCTGTCGGTATGTGCGGCAACGATATGGCAACGACCTTCTTCCTTCACGGAGCGGAGCGCTCGGTTACCGCAGGCCCTGCGGGCGCGTTCCTCTGTGCGCTCGTGGCTGTTGAGGTCGGAAAGCTCGTTTCCAAACAAACCAAGGTTGATATTCTCGTGACCCCTGCGGTCACGGTTGCCGTCGGAGTCGGTGTGGCGTATCTTGTATGCCCCGTGACCTCATACGCGGTTTATTGGACAAGCTATTTTATCGACTACGCAACGACCGCACTGCCGTTCCTTATGGGTATAATTATCTCGGTCGTGACGGGCGTGATACTGACTTTGCCGATAAGCTCTGCCGCAATCTGCTCGATGATAGGAATCAGCGGAATAGCGGGCGGCGCGGCGGTGGTTGGCTGCTGTGCTCAAATGGTGGGCTTTGCGGTTATCTCCTTCCGCGAGAACCGCTGGGGCGGACTCGTCGCACAGGGACTCGGTACTTCAATGCTCCAGATGGGCAACATTATAAAGAACCCGAGGATATGGATACCCGCGACCCTCGCATCTGCTATTACAGGCCCTATCTCAACCTGCCTCTTCAAGCTTGAGTGCACGGGTGTCAGCGCGGGAATGGGAACCTGCGGCCTCGTCGGCCCTATCGGAGTGCTCTCGGATATGGGCGCAACTCCTATGAGCATATTCGGAATTCTTCTCCTTTGCTTCATTCTTCCGGCTATACTCTCTCTTGCTTTTTCGGAGCTTCTTCGCCACGTCGGCTGGATAAAGCCGGGCGATATGAAGCTTGAGCTTTAAGACCTGATACACAGAAAGGAAAGGGTACAAAAATGGCTAACATCAATAACACCTTGCTTTGCGATTTCTACGAGCTTACTATGGCAAACGGCTACTACGAGCTCGGAAAGGGCGACGAGATCGCCTACTTCGACGTCTTCTTCAGAAAAGTTCCCGATAACGGCGGATTCGCTATTGCCGCAGGACTCTCGCAGGTTATAGACTACATAAAGACGCTCAAATTCACCCCCGACGATATAGAATTTCTCCGCTCGAAAAATATGTTCAGCGAGGGATTTCTCGACTATCTTTCCACCTTCCGCTTTACAGGCGATATATACGCCGTTCCCGAAGGCACGCCTATCTTCCCCGGCGAGCCCTTTATGACCGTGCGCGCACCGTCGATACAGGCGCAGTTTATCGAAACCTTTATCCTTCTTTCGCTCAACCACCAGTCGCTTATTGCCACCAAGGCAAACCGCGTCGTTCGCGCGGCGCAGGGCAGGGCTGTTGCGGAGTTCGGCTCGCGCAGGGCGCAGGGCGCTGACGGCGCGGTTCTCGGCGCTCGTGCGGCATATATCGGCGGCTGCTCCGCCACCGCCTGCACAATCTCCGACCGCGACTACGCCATTCCCGCTACGGGAACTATGGCGCATTCCTGGGTGCAGATGTTTGATAACGAGTACGACGCATTCGTTTCCTACTGCAAGATATACCCGAACAACGCAACCCTCCTCGTTGATACCTACGACGTATTGAAAAGCGGCGTTCCCAACGCTATCCGCGCCTTCAAGGAGGTGCTTTTGCCGCAGGGAATTACGAAGTGCGGTATCCGTCTTGACTCCGGTGATATAACCTATCTTTCGAAGAAGGCGCGCAAGATGCTTGACGAGGCAGGACTTACCGAATGCAAGATAACCGTTTCCAACTCGCTTGACGAGAATATCATCCGCGATATAATCCTTCAGGGCGCGAAGATTGACGCCTTCGGTGTCGGTGAGCGACTCATAACGGCGAAATCGAATCCCGTCTTCGGCGGCGTTTATAAGCTCGTCGCAAAGGAGGAGGGCGGAGTCGTCGTTCCCAAGATAAAAATTTCCGAGAATCCCGAAAAGGTCACCAACCCCCATTTCAAAAAGGTTTACAGAATCTACGATAACGAAACCGGCACGGCGATAGCCGACCTTATGTGCGTCTTTGACGAGGTTATAGATACGACGAAGCCGCTTGAGATATTCGACCCCGTTGAAACCTGGAAAAAGAAGGTCTGCGAAAACTACACTCTTCGCGAGCTGCTCGTTCCTATCTTCAAGGACGGTGAGTGCGTTTACGAAACTCCGCATATCGCCGATATCCGCGACTACTGTATGAAGGAAATCGACACCCTCTGGGAAGAGGTTAAGCGCTTTGAGAATCCTCACCGCTACTACGTCGACCTTTCCGAAAAGCTCTGGAATATCAAGCGCGACCTGCTTGTAAACCGCGGCAAAAAGTAAAAGATTTGAGAGGAACTGTAATGTCTGAAAAGGTCTGTGTAATATACACCGGCGGAACTATCGGAATGCAGAAAACGCCGCACGGGTATGCCCCTGCACCCGGATATCTCAAAACCGCGCTCGACGAGATAAGCGAGCTCGGTCGGCTTGGGATGCCGAGCTTTGACATAGTCGAGCTTACCCCGCTTCTTGACTCCTCGAACATCTCCGTTCCCGAGTGGAATAAGATAGCCGCTCTGATAGGCGAGCTCTACGACGCCTACGACGGCTTCGTCATACTTCACGGAACGGACACTATGGCGTACACTGCCTCCGCCCTTTCCTTTATGCTCGAAGGGCTCGATAAGCCTGTCATCCTTACCGGCTCGCAGATTCCGCTTTGCGAGCTTCGCAGTGATGCGCGAGACAATCTTATCACCTCGCTTATAATAGCAGGCGACGGTGTCGTACGCGAGGTCGCGCTTTATTTCGGTGGTAGGCTCCTTCGCGGCAACCGCGCCACGAAGATAAGCGCCGATGGACTTGTTGCCTTCAAGTCGCCGAATTTTCCCCCTCTTGCCGAGGCGGGCATTACTATCAAGTACGACAGGCGCTTGAAGGCAGAATCTCGCGAGCGTGAGCCCTTCGCGGTTCGCGCCCTCTCTTGTGTGCCTATCGGTGTTCTCAAGGTCTTTCCCGGTCTTCAGTTCGGGCTCTTTGAGAGCGTTATGACCGAGAAGCTTTCGGGCATTGTTCTTGAAACCTTCGGAACGGGCAATATTCCTACCTCGGACGGCGCGCTCCTTCCGATAATCAAAAAGGCGTTTGCCTCGGGCGGCGTCGTTGTAGTTTGCTCCCAGTGTCCGCAGGGCAGCGTTTCGCTCGGTGCTTACGAAACGAGCAGCGCGCTCAAGGAGGCAGGTGCTGTCAGCGGTATGGATATGACCACCGAGGCGGCGGTAGCGAAGCTATACTACCTCTTCTCAAAGTACGACTCGGTTGAGAAAATCAAGCAGCTTATGGAGTGCTCACTTCGGGGAGAACTCAACGAAACATAGGCGTTTTTGCAAACAAAAGATTACAAAAACGGTTAAAACGGCATATTTTTGAATGGTGGCGCATAGCTTTTTGCAAGGAGCTTTGCGCCATTCGTTTTTGCTCCCGAGAACAAGTAACGCCGAGGTGCTGTATGAAAAGAACTTTAGCCGTCACAATCCTTCTTTCGCTCATCCTCTCGCTCGTCTCTTGTAAGGAAGAGAGGAGTGCCGACGCTCTTATGCGCGAGCTTTGCGAGGCGTACGGCTGCGGGGCGGTCGTCTATTCTCCAAGCGTTCCTGAGGGCGAGCGCGGCTATACCAACGAAGATTTTCTTTCCTCGCTTTATTCCACAGTTCCCTCGGGTGTTGAGGATTATGCGGTGGCGCTCTTATGCTCGCTTGAGTCGCATTTTGAGGTCGGCATTCTCGTTTGTAAAACCGCATACGATGCCCTCGAGGCAAGCCGCGTGTGCCTTGAGAGAATAGAGCTCGTCCGCGTTATATGCGCCAAGGATGCCGCGGCAGGCGACGGAGCGTTCGTTTTGCGGTACGGAAATACCGTCGCTTACGCGATAGCCGAGGATAGCGAAAGCGTGAGGCGAATACTCGACGCTCTGCTTGGGTGAATTTGTAAAATTTTTGTGTATGTGCAAAATACACAATTTATAGCTCCGAAGCTTTGCTTTCGGGGCTTTTCTTTTGTGCCTTATTACTAATGCGCTCGCGAGGTGCGCACTTGATTTTATTTTGAAAAAAGTTTATAATATTAGAACAAGTATTTTTTTGGCACATCCGCCCATAAGAGCGCGAAAGGAAAATAAATGAAAAAGCTTATTTCAACCGTACTGACCGTCTGCCTGACGGTGTCAATGTTTATTTCTCTTGCCATTTCGGCAGGAGTGAGTGTAACCTCCGCCGCTTATACGAGCGAGCTTTGGGTTATTGACGGCATATCAGCCGCCCTCGTAAACGGCGAGCGAATTGAGCTCGACGATGGGGTAGCCCCGTATACCTATATGGGCAATTCCTTAACTGCTTATTTGCCTCTTTCCGCGGTGGTGCTCTATACAGGAGGCGCGTATACGGTTTCGGAGGAGGTCGTGACTCTTACGCGTGAGGACGGGAATGTGATTGTTATGTCGGCGGATAGCACTGAGTGGACATTTAACGGTACGGCGCAGCCGAACGCCCTTATGCTTCCCGTTGTGATTAAGAACGGTGAGGCGTATCTCAGCATCGGAGCTGTGCTCTCGGTGTTCAATCTTAACTCTGAGAAGTCGACTCTGCAGCGCTTTATGAATACCGACATCGGTCTTGTAATATTATCCTACGGTTCGCTCTCATCATATTCGCAAAGCTACTCCTCGCTCAAGTCGCAAACGCAGACTCTGCGTCACCTTCTTTACGAGTTCCCGACGGGCGACGAGATGTACGCCGACATAGAGGCGCACGCGGGAGTTGATACCTACCCGAAGATGCACGCAACGCAGGATACCTTCGACAGTCTTAGGGCGGTGTATCAGGCCGAGAACGCGGCGGCATCGTCGGATGCGAACCTCTACGTCCGCATCAACCGCTATTTTGCAATGGCGGAAAAGTATTTCATCAAGTATTTTGAATACGACTCGGAAAGCGGAGTTACCGATTGGCGAGAGGGAGCTTACGAGTCAACAAAACACCCCTACTACATATACGACGAAAACGGCAACCGCCTCATAGGAAAGTCGACCTATACCTATACCGACTCCGAAACCGGAGAGGAGATAACCCTAACCTGCGACGGTAACGGAAAGGGCACGGGATACGACGAGGGCGGAAGGCTCAACGACAGCGTAAATCTTGCGGCGGTTCTGCCGTACTACGCAATGGCTTGGCAGCTGACGGGCGAGGAGAGGTTTGTCGACGCCTTTTATATGATAGGTACCCGTCTTGGCACCTGGCAGCACTGGGGAGAGGGGCACTTCCTCAACTGTGCCGACACGTCGACAAGTTACGCAAGGGGACTTGACTGGATATGGCACGCCTTTGACTCCGAGCCCGAAAAGCGCGATGAGCTTGCGAAGATACTCTACGACTTGGGTCTTTCGAAGGGCGCACTTTCGATACAGTTCAATTACCAAGGCAAGCCCGCTTGGAACAGCGCAACCTGCACCTTTGGTGACACTACCTTTACCTCTCCGTCATCGGGCGCGGGAACTTGGGGTATCGTCAATTGCAATAACAACTGGCAGACCGTTTGCGGAACGGGTATGATATCCGCCGCTCTCGTTCTTATGTCTTACGACGAATACGCGGACACCTGCAAGTCGGTAATGTCCGAGTGCCTTGCAAACACCTACAAGTGCCTGCACCAGTACGCGCCCGACGGCTCGTTCATAGAGTCACCGGGATATTGGGGCTACGCGACGAGAACGCTCTTTAACACCCTCGGCATTCTTAACAGCGCGGCGGGAACCGATTACGGATATCTTGACGCGGTTGGACTTCACGGAAGCTTTTATTTCGCGACCTACATCTGCGACTCAACTTACAGAGCTTGGGATTATCACGACGGACCGTGGTCGTCAATCAGAACGGGAAGCGGCTTTATCAGCATTGCGGCAGTCCTTTACAACGACGCGAATATTGCGAATTTCAGAGAAATAATGTACGAAAACTGCTCCTTTGATACGACTGAGTTCGACCTGCTTTATTACAGTGCTGAGCTTGCAAAGGATGCAGACGAGGAGCTTTCGCTCGACTACTACGGCAAAGCAATAGAAACTGTAACGATGCGTTCGGGCTGGGAGATAGGCTCAACCTTCACAGGACTTCATACGGGAGCTAACAATGTATCTCACGGAGATATAGATTCTGGAAGCTTCTATCTTGATATGGGCGGCATCCTCTGGATAGGCGACGAGGGCTCGGAAAACTACAACGTCGGAAGCTATTTCAGCAATAGCAAAAGATACTATTACTATAAGAAGAGCGCCGAAGCGCACAACACGATAGTTATGCGCGACAGTCCGAATTACAAAACCGATTTCAAATACGGCGGTCAGGTGTTCAACAGTCAGTCGCAGACCTACGCTACTATTACGACCTTTAAGTCGTACGGTGACGACGGAGCGGTGGCTATTGCAAATATGAAGCCGCAGTACGGCTCAAACTGCACGAGCGGCAGGCGCGGAATTATGATGACTAATTCGAGAAGCACCGTCGTTTTGCAGGACCAGATAAGCTTTGACTCCGAGGTGTCGCTTTCCTGGATAGTTAACTGCCAGCGCCGCCCCGATATATCCAAGGACGGTAAAACGGCGAGCGCCACGCTTTATCAGGGCGGCACGAAATACGAGCTTCGAATGACGCTTCTTTCGGATAACGAGGAGCTCGTGTTCGAAAAAACCGGTAATACTACCGTTCTTCCCACCACAGTAACCAAGGAAAACAGCGGCAACGAAAAGGCGAGCTCGCCCGATAACCGCCTTATCATCAACGCAGATAACGTCACCGAGTTCAACGTGGCGGTCGTCTTTGAGCTTATAAAGCACGAGGACGAGGTTGTCGGATATGAGTTCGTTGATATGTCCGAGTGGGTGCCCACGTCTGACGAGTGGGTCAAGGATGCAAACTCGGATATAGATTACGACGAGGATAAGGGCAACTTCGACTCCACCGAGTTCAAATACACCGTAGCCGACCTCGTCGGAGCAATGAGCAAAATAGAAAAGGCAGAGAATACCCCCGAGCGTATGCAGGCAATATATAACGCCTACCTGCGCACCACCTCAATAGACAAAACCAATGCAACCGTTACAGCCAAGATAGCAGAGCTTCAGCCCTATCTTGCCGAGTATAACGAGTACGTTAAGAGAATAAATACCTCCTACGGCAAAAACGTCGTCGGCGTTGTTGTCGGAGGCAAGGGTGATGAATGAAAGGAATGGAAGAATGAAAAAATTTGTATCGGCATTGCTCGCTGTATGCCTTTCGGTTTCCGTCTTCTTCTCGCTTGCAATAGCGGGTGGCGCAAACCTCGCATCAGCAGACTACACGAGCGAGCTCTGGCTTATTGACGGCGTTCCCGTCGCTCTCGTAAACGGCGAGCGAGTAGAGCTTGCCGAGGGCTCAGCCCCCTATACCTATATGGGCAACAGCCTGACCGCATATCTGCCGCTTTCGGCTCTCGTTCTTTACACGGGTGCGACCTATAAGGTGTCCGACAGCACCGTAACCGTCAGCCGCGACGACGGTCACGTCGTTGTTGCAACCGATGGTAGCACCGCCTGGAGCTTTGATGGGAAGGCGAGCGCTTCGGAGTTCGCTCTCCCCGTCGTTTTTGACGGCGGTGAGGTCTACCTCAGCATAGCAACGGCGCTTGCAATCTTCAACGAGGGCTCAACCAAAACGCTCACGCGCTTTATGAATAAGAATATCGGACTCGTAGTTCTCTCCTACGGCTCTATTCCTTACACCGAGAGCTTCTCATCCCTCGATGTTCAAATTGAGAATTTGAGGCATCTTTTGTACGAATATCCGACGGGGGATGAAATTTACGCCGATATCGAGGCGCATTCGGGAGTTGGCACGCATCCCAACCTCTTTGTCAATCAGGAAAGATTCAATTACCTCTCCTCGCTTTACAAGAACGGGGTAGAGGAGGGCGGAGATTCAACGCTCTATGCTTGGATTAATTCCTACACCACGAACGTGGAGAAGACCTTCAGAAACTATTTCTTTGTTGATGAGGACGGAGTCGTTCAGTGGGCGGAGGGTAAAGAGGAGGGCCTTCGCCATCCCTTCTACATCTACGACGAAAACGGCAATCGCCTCGTAGGTGTGTCGACCTATACCTATACCGACTCGGAATCAGGTGAGGAAATAACACTTACCCCCGGTGGCTCGAATAAGGGCGACGGATACGACGCAGGCGGCAGACTTGAAGCAGGACTCCCCATAGCTTACGCAATGCGCGACCTTGCGTTCGGCTGGCAGATAACCGGAGAGCAGAAGTACGCCGATGCAGTCTACCTTGTAGGAAAGCAGCTCGGAACCTGGCAGCACTGGGGCGAGGGTCACTTCCTCAACTGCGCGGATATGTCGGTAAACTTTGCTATGGGTCTTGACTGGGTGTGGCACGCATTCGATAACGACACGGCAAAGCGCGACGAGCTTTGCACCTACCTCTACGAGCTCGGCGTAATGAAGGGCTACTATTCGCTCGATTATCAGAATAAGAGCATTTCACGCGACAAGACCAACTACACAATAGAGGGAACGACACTCCATTACTCCGCGCTTACCACGGGTTCTTGGAAGATAGCAAACAGAACGAACAACTGGCAAACGGTCTGCGGCAGCGGTATGATTTCCGCCTCCCTCGTTCTTCTCGGAACGAGCGCCGAGCGCGACGAGATATGCAAGTCCGTAATGTCCGACTGCCTTGCAAATACCTATAAATGCGTCCTCCAGTACGCACCCGACGGCTCGTTCATAGAGTCACCGGGCTATTGGACCTACGCAACCGAAACCTTCCTCCGCACCGTATCGGTCTTTGAGATGGCGGCGGGAACCGACTACGGATATCTTGATACCGTAGGACTTCAGGATAGCTTCTACTTTGCAAACTACATCTGCAACTACGAGTTCAGAGCCTGGGATTATCACGACGGCTCGTGGTCGGCGATAAGAACGGGAAGCGGATTTATGTATATGGCGTCAAAGCTCTTTGACGACCCGAACATTGCCCGCTTCAGAGATAATATGTTCAAGAGCTTCAACTGCCACGTAACTCTCTTCGACGTGCTCTATTACGACCCCGCACTCGCCGAGGGCGCTGACGAGGATCTTTCGCTCGACTATTACGGCAAGGCGATAGAAACCGTAACTATGCGCGACGGCTGGGAGGCGGGAGCGACCTTCACGGGTCTTCACGTCGGTGCTAACAACGTGTCGCACGGAGATATCGATTCCGGAAACTTCTATCTCCATATGGGCGGCATCCTCTGGGTTGGCGACGAGGGCTCGGAAAACTACAACGTCGGAAGCTATTTCAGCAACAGCAAGAGATACTACTACTACAAAAAGAGCGCCGAAGCGCACAACACGGTAGTTATGCGCGAAAGCCCGAACTATTCGACCGATTTCAAATACGGCGGTCAGGTCTTCAACAGCCAGTCCCAAACTCACGCAACCTTCACCACCTTCAAGTCGTACGACGAGCTCGGTGCGGTGGCAATTGCTAATATGAAGCCGCAGTACGGCTCGAACTGCACGAGCGGTCAGCGCGGAATTATGATGACCAACTCGAGGGGCACCGTTGTTTTGCAGGACCAGATAAGCTTTGATTCCGAGGTTTCACTCACATGGGTTATGAACGTTACTAATTTTGCGGACATCAGCCCGAACGGAAAGACCGCTTATGCGAGCATCTACTCGGACGGCGAGCTGAAAAAGCTTCGTATGACTCTTATTTCGGATAACGAGAGCCTTCGCTTTGAGCGGAGCGGACTTACCACTCTTCTTCCCAACACGATTACCAAGGAAAACAGCGGCAACGAAAAGGCGAGCTCGCCCGACAACCGCCTTATCATCAACGCCGATAACGTCACCGAATTCAACGTGGCGGTCGTCTTTGAGCTTATAAAGCACGAGGACGAGGTCGTCGGCTACGAGTACGTTGATATGTCCGAGTGGGAGCCCGTGTCGGACGAATGGGTCAAGGATGCCAATGCAGACATTGACTACGAGGGCAAAAACAACTTCGATAAAACCGAGTATACCTACACGGTAGCCGACCTTGTCGGAGCTATGAGTAAGATAGAGAGGGCAAAGACCACTCCCGAGCGTATGCAGGCAATATTTAATGCATACCTGCGCACCACCTCGATAGACAAAACCAACGCAACCGTTATAGCCAAGATAGCCGAGCTTCAGCCCTATCTTGCCGAGTATAACGAGTACGTGCGCTCACTCAACTCGACCTACACGGAGGATGTGGCGGAGTGTGTAATGGGCAAGTCCGCGTCCGATGAATAATAGGATGGTGTATTTGGGCGCAACCGAAAATGACAGAATGATAAGGAAGAGGCTTAAAAACGGTAGATGAGATAAGAATATACCTTACGATTAAGGTTGAAATTCTACGAATTTCTCCGTTTGATTAAAAGTCATTTTCTATTCGCGTTTTCCAACCTCGACGTACATAAGTACGCCTCACGGTCGGAAGAACCCGAATTTTCGCTCCAAATCCCCCTATCCTGTAAAGCTATTGAAAGTAGCTTAATTTTTGAACTTGAGTTCCGCCGAAAATTAACTAACTACACGGAGATAAAAAATGAAATTTAACGAGGTAATACTTTGCAAATACGGCGAGATAGTCCTGAAGGGAAATAATCGCGCGACCTTTGAGTCCACTCTTGCAAAGGAGCTTCGCCGTCGCGCGTCGCCGTACGGTATGTTCAAAATCTATTTCAAGCAGAGCACCCTCTACGTCGAGCCCCGTGACGAGTTTGCCGATATGGACGGTATGTACGAGGCGGCGAAAAAGGTCTTTGGAATAATAGCCGTCAACCGCGCCGTCGTTTGCGAAAAGAATATGGAGAGTATAGTAGCAACCGCTCGCGCCTACCTTCCAGAGAAGCTTCGCGGCAAGCGCACCTTTAAGGTGGACGCCAAGCGCTCGGACAAGAAATTCCCCCTGACATCTCCCGAGATTTCGGCTCAGATTGGCGGCGTGATTCTTTCCGAGGTGCGCGGCATTCGCGTCGACGTTCATAACCCCGAGGTCACCGTGACCGTCGAGGTGCGCGACGAGTTTGCGTACATCAGGGCAGGGCAGGAGGCAGGAGCGGGAGGCCTTCCCATAAGAACTGCGGGACGCGGACTTCTTCTTCTCTCGGGCGGTATAGACTCGCCCGTTGCAGGCTGTATGATGGCGAAGCGCGGAATGGAGATAGAGGCGCTTCACTTCGAGTCCTTCCCGTATACCTCCGAGCGCGCAAGAGAAAAGGTTATGACGCTTGCAGAGGAAATGTGCGAGTTTTGCTCCCGCATCCACGTTCACGTAATCTCTCTGACTCATATACAAGAAGAGCTCCGTGACAGATGCGAGGAGGACTATTTCACCCTGCTCCTTCGCATATTTATGATGCGCCTTGCCGAGAGATGCGCGCGAGAATACAAGTGCGGCGCGCTCATAACCGGCGAAAGCCTCGGGCAAGTAGCATCGCAAACGCTTGCCGCAATAGGAGTTACCGACTCGGTCGTAAATATCCCCGTTTTCCGTCCCTGCATAGGTCTTGATAAAAACGAGATAGTAATAGAGGCGCGCAAATACGGCACGTTTGACACATCAATTCTTCCTTACGAGGATTGCTGCACGGTATTCACCCCGCGCCACCCGAAAACGCAGCCGAAGCTTGAGGCTGTGATGGCGGAGCTTTTGAAGGTTGATGCCGACGCGCTTATTGAGGAGGCTTGGTCGACTATGACTACCGAAACCAAGCTTGTTTTCCCCGAATACAGATAAATAGATAAGAGAGCGAATTGATAGAGTATACCTCTATATCGCTCTCTTTTTTACTTATGTAAAAGAATAAAAAGATTTCCAAAACCCCTTGCAAATCCGCCTTGGTTGTGCTATGATATAATTCGTTCAAAATACCGGGCGGTATTTTCGGAGCCGTTTTTGACCCCCAGCACCGCCAGTTTAAGAAAAAACGGAGACGATATTATGCAAATTTTACTAAGCTTATCGGTAGCCCTTCTTGCCGGACTTATGCTCTCAAGAGTGGCAAAAATTCTCAAGCTCCCTGCGGTAACCGCATATCTTATTGCGGGAATCCTCGTCGGCCCTTACGTGCTTGGCGCGTTTGGCGTTGAGGGGCTTGGCTTCGTCAGTATGGCTGACGTTAAATCATACTCGCTCCTCTCGGATATTGCCCTCGGCTTTATCGCCTTTTCAATAGGCAACGAGTTTCGCCTCACCTCGCTTCGCAAGATAGGCAAGCAGGCGACGGTGATAGGTATCTTCCAGGCGGTGATTACAACCCTTCTCGTCGACGGCGTCCTCATAGGGCTTCATTTCTTGATGTCCGACAAGCTCTCACTCCCCGCGGCGATAGTGCTCGGCTCGGTAGCCGCCGCAACCGCTCCTGCCGCGACGCTTATGGTCGTCAAGCAGTACAAGGCAAAGGGCCCGCTCACCGATATCCTTCTTCCGATAGTTGCCCTTGACGACGCAGTAGGCCTCGTCCTCTTTGCTATCTCCTTCGGAATAGCCGGCGCGATAGAGGCGGGGGCTGTCAGCATAATCTCGATTATCGTCGAGCCGCTTTTGGAGGTAGTTCTCTCGTTAGTGCTCGGCGCGGTTATGGGCTTTATCTTCACCTTCTGCGAGCGCTTCTTCCATTCGCGCTCAAAGCGTCTTGCTATGTCGGTCACCTTCGTGCTTTTGACGGTTGGACTCTCAAAGATGTCCTTCGATATCGGAGAGGTGCATATCGGATTCTCCTCTCTTCTCGTTTGTATGATGCTCGGAACGGTCTTCTGCAACACCTGCGATTTCTCCGAGGATATTATGGATCGAATAGACCGCTGGACAGCACCCCTCTTTATCCTCTTCTTCGTTTTAAGCGGAGCAGAGCTTGAGCTCTCGGTATTCACCGACGTTGCAATAGTTATAGTAGGACTCGTTTATATAGTAGCACGCTCGGCGGGCAAATACCTTGGCGCGTACGCAAGTGCTAAAGCCACCGGCTGTGATAAAAACATCGTCAATTACCTCGGTATAACCCTCCTTCCCCAAGCGGGAGTAGCGCTCGGAATGGCTATCAAGGCGCAGGAGCTCGGCCCGACCGGTGCGGTAGTTGCCAATATAACTCTTTTCGCCGTTCTCGTCTATGAAATAATCGGCCCCGTCCTTACCAAGCTTGCCCTTCTTGCCGCAGGCGAAATAGAGCCGGAGGGCGCTGTCAGCGCGAGAACCGAGGAGGCAAAAAACAAAAAGCACAAGAAGGAAAGGCATAGCTGAGTCTGCTATAAGCCCCACCCCGTGTAACGTTTTTTATAGATAAACGCAGCTTAAATCGGATTCGCTCTTGCTTATGGCAAAAAAATCTTGACAAAGCGTTATAATATATGGTAGAATATCCTTGCAGTTGTTGTACTGCTCCCGTGGAGGAGTAGCGGCGAGCACCACAAAGAGAGAGGGCGGCAGGTGAGAGCCCTTTGGTAGCTTTTCGTGAAGGTAGCCACGGTGATAATCGGGAAGAACGGTTTTTCCTATTAGACCCCGACGTATGCTGCGTTAAAGCATTATGAGCGAAGGATATCCTTCGGAAGTCGGGTGGTACCGCGTTAATTCGCCCCGAAGTGCTGTGAGCGCTTCGGGGCTTTTTTATATTCATCGGCCGAGTGTATCGGCAGGAAAGGAAAAGTGCAATGAGAAAAGAACTTGCAAAAAATTATAACCCCCTTGAGTTTGAGGACCGCATCTATGAGGGCTGGTGCGAGCGCGGCTATTTCAAGCCGGACGAGGATAAGGCAAAGCCCGCCTTCTCCATCGTTATTCCGCCGCCTAACGTAACCGGTCAGCTTCATATGGGTCACGCCCTTGACGAAACGCTTCAGGATATCATTATCCGTACCAAGAGGATGCAGGGATACTCGACCCTTTGGGTTCCCGGCACCGACCACGCGGGTATAGCAACGCAGATAAAGGTTGAGGAGAGGCTTCGCGTTGACGAGGGACTCTCGCGCTACGACCTCGGCCGTGAGAAATTCCTTGAGCGCGTCTTCGCGTGGAAGGACTCCTACGAGGCGAGAATAACCGGTCAGCTCAAAAAGCTCGGCGCATCTTGCGACTGGTCGCGCCAGCGCTTCACAATGGACGAGGGCTGCTCAAGAGCGGTAAGAGAGGTGTTCGTAAACCTTTACGACAAGGGTCTTATCTATCGCGGCCACAGAATAATCAACTGGTGCCCCCGCTGCCTTACCGCGCTTTCCGACGCGGAGGTTGAATACAAGGATCAGCCCGGCAGCTTCTGGCATATCAAATATCCCATCAAGGGCGAGGACGGCTTCGTCGAGGTCGCAACCACAAGACCCGAAACTATGTTCGGTGATACTGCGGTAGCAGTTAACCCCGAGGACGAGGCTATGAAGCACCTCATCGGCAAGACTCTTATTCTCCCCATCGTTGAGAGGGAAATCCCCGTAATAGCAGACGACTACGTAGAGATAGGCTTCGGAACGGGTTGCGTTAAGATAACTCCCGCTCACGACCCCAACGACTTCCTTGTCGGTCAGCGTCACGACCTTGAGCAGATTAAGGTAATGAACGACGACGCGACGATGAATTCCTATGCCGGCAAGTACGAGGGAATGGACAGATATGAGTGCCGCAAGGCGCTCGTCGCGGATCTTGATGCGGCGGGATATCTTGTCAAGACCGTTCCTCACGACCACAACGTCGGTACCTGCTACCGTTGCGGAACGACGGTCGAGCCTATGACCTCGGACCAGTGGTTCGTTAAGATGAAGCCGCTTGCAAAGCCTGCTATCGAGGCGGTTGAGGACGGCTCTATCGGCTTCGTTCCCGAAAGATTTTCCAAAAACTACTTCAACTGGATGAACAACATCCTTGACTGGTGCATATCCCGTCAGCTTTGGTGGGGTCACAGAATTCCCGCCTTCTACTGCGACGCGTGCGGACATATGGAGGTATCGAAGACCGATATCACCACCTGCCCGAAGTGCGGCGGCGCTGTAAGGCAGGAGGAGGACGTGCTTGACACCTGGTTCTCATCGGCGCTCTGGCCCTTCTCAACTCTCGGCTGGCCTGACAGCACTGAGGATCTTAAGAGATATTATCCCACGAATGTTCTCGTCACCGGCTACGATATAATCACCTTCTGGGTATCGAGAATGATATTCTCCGGCCTTGAGCATATGGGCGAGAAGCCCTTCTCGACGGTATTTATCCACGGTCTTGTAAGGGACGCGCAGGGAAGAAAGATGTCCAAGTCGCTCGGCAACGGCGTTGATCCTCTCAAGGTTATAGAGGAATACGGTGCGGACGCGCTTCGTTACGCGCTCGCCACAGGCAATGCCCCCGGTAACGATATGCGCTTCTCCGAGGAGAAGATTGAGTTTGCCCGCAACTTTGCAAACAAGCTCTGGAACGCATCCCGCTTCGTGCTTATGAATCTCACGGAGGAGGACGAGGAGCTTCTCACTCTCCCAGACGAGTCCGATATGACGGTCGAGGATAAGTGGATACTCTCAAGACTCAACAAGCTCGTAAAGAGCGTTAGCACCAATATAGATAACTACGAGGTCGGCGTTGCACTCTCCGAGATATGCGACTTTACCTGGGATCTTTTCTGCGACTGGTACATTGAGATGGCAAAGAGCCGCATATTCGAGAGCGGAACGAAGAGCTCGCTCACAGCAAAGAGAGTTCTCGTTCACACCCTCACCGCAATACTCAAGCTTCTTCATCCCTATATGCCCTTCATCACCGAGGAAATATATCAGTCCTTGCCTCATACCGACGAGTCGATTATGATTTCGGCATACCCCGTGTATGAAAAAACGATGGATTATCCCTCTGACGAGGCAGAGGTTGACAGGATAATCACCTGCATCACCGAGGTTCGCGCGCGCCGCGCCGAGATGAACGTTCCGCCCTCGACGAAGGCAAAGATGTTCGTCGTTACCAAATACCCCGAAACCTTCCGCCACGCAGGCAAGATATTCGAAAAGCTCGCTTACGCATCCTCGGTCGAGATAGTTGACAGCTACGACCGCGACGACGCAGTGAGAATTTCGACCGATGCGGGAACTCTTTGCATTCCGCTTGCCGAGGTGATAGACTTTGAGAAGGAGCGCGCAAGACTAACTGCGGAAATCGAGAAGAACGCAGGCGAGATAAGCCGTCTTGAAAAGAAGCTTTCGAACGAGGGCTTTGTGGCAAAAGCTCCCGCAAGCGTCGTTGAAGCAGAGCGCGCAAAGCTTGAAAAGTACCGCGACCTTCGCGAGTCGCTTCTTGCATCTCTTGCAAAGCTCGGCTGACTCACAGAGGACGAAAAATGAGTTTAATAGTAAAAACCCCACCGCCTACGAGCGATGAGGAATTAAAGGTGGTTTTCAGGGGGAGCTACGAGGACGCCCCCGAAAATCGCAGAATAGTGATAAAGGAAGGCATAGAGGAAATAGCCGAATACGCCTTTCAAGGCTTCGAGCATCTTGAGGAGGTGTCGCTTCCGCGCTCGCTTCGCCTTATCTCTGCGTCAGCCTTTGCAGGCTGCAAAAGATTGAAGAGGGTAGAGATACCCTTCGGGCTTATGGAGATAGGCGACGAGGCGTTCTCATCCTGCCCGTCGCTCACCGAGATAAGCCTGCCCGACAGTGTGAAGGGCATTGGCGAGGGTGCGTTCGAGGCATGTGCCTCGCTTTCCTCCGTCCGCCTCTCCGAGTCGCTTGCTACGATAGGCGCGGCGGCGTTCGCCTATTGCTTCAATCTGCACAGTATAGTCATTCCCGACAGCTGCTATCTCGTCGAGTTCAACGCCTTTGCGTCCTGCTTCTCGCTTGAGTCTGTCAAGCTTTCGGAGAATATGCGCTTTATTGACGACTCGACCTTTGAGGGCTGCCGCTCTCTTGAGTCGGTCGACCTTCCCGCCCGCCTTGCAAGGATAGGCAGGCTCGCCTTTAAGGGCTGCACCGCCCTTCGTGCGCTGATACTCCCGTATGCGCTCGTTGAGATTGGCTTTGACGCATTTTACGGTTGCTCCTCCCTTCGCAGAATAGCCATTCCGAAGAGCGTCAAAAGGATTGAGGATATGGAAGCCTTCGGCGCTTGCGACGCACTTGCCGAGATATCCTTCGGCGGAAGTGTCGAGGAATGGGAATACCTCACGGGCGGCAAGTCGCTAACCGTCCTTCGCAGTGACCTTTCGGTCTATACTCCGCGCGTTATATTCCCGCTTATGAGCGAGCGAGAGAGGACAGACAAAAATGAAATATAAATGCCTCGTCCTTGACCACGACGATACGGTCGTTAACAGCACCGCAACTATCCATTATCCCTGCTTTATCGAGTATCTGAAGGAGCGCGGCTCGCCTCTTGCCGAAAGCTATACTCTCGAGGAGTATTTCGTCAAGAACTCCCATCCAGGTATCACCGCCATTCTTCGCGACGAGGTCGGGCTGAATGACGAGGAGATAGCAGAAGAGGAGCGGTATTGGTCAAGCTACGTGAAAAACCACATCCCCAAGGTCTACGACGGGCTTCGCGAGATAATGGAGGAATTCATTTCTCGCGGCGGCATATTGGCAGTTGATTCTCATTCATATTCGCACTATATAAGGCGCGATTACGAGGCAAATATGCTCCCCGCGCCGCATATCATTTACGGCTGGGACATACCACCCGTGCAGAGAAAACCCAGCCCCTACACCCTACACGACCTTATGAAGCGCTACTCGCTTGAGCCGAGCGAGGTGCTCGTCGTCGACGACTTGAAGCCGGGGTACGATATGGCGCGTGCCGCAGGGGTCAGCTTTGCGGCGGCAGGCTGGGCGTACGACGTCCCCAAAATTGAGAGCTTTATGCGCCGAGGCTGTGATTATTACCTAAAAACCACCCTTGATTTGCGCCGAGTGCTTTTTGAAGAAACCGAATAAATCTTGACTTTATTATGTTAGAAGGAGATTGATATGAACGAAAACTACACCGAAGACCGTGGCAACACCCTTGCCGGTATTGTAGGAGCATTCCTTTTTTCGCTCGTTGGCGGCGTGCTCTGGTTTGTGCTTTATCAGTTCGGCTATGTCGCGGCGATAAGCGGACTCGTCGGAGTTATTTGCGCCGTTAAGGGCTTTACCTTCTTCGCGAAAACGAAGAATGAGAGCGCCCTTTGCGTTATCCTTTCTACGATTATAACGATTGTAGTCCTTGCTATTTCCTGGTACTTGTGCATTGCGTACGATATATACGTCGCATATCAGGAATGGTTCGCGGCAGGTGAGGTTGATTTTACGCTCAATTTGGTTGAGTCGGTCTATGCAGTTCCGTATTTTCTGACTGATGTTGAAATCCTTAAGCCTTACCTTTTAGACCTCGGACTTGGTTTGCTCTTCGCTATTCTCGGAGTGATATACTATCTCTCCATACGCGAGAAAAAGCGCAGAAGGCAGGGAAGAAATAATTAATACTATAAGCGTACTATAAAGCGGAGTTGCCAAATTCGGCAACTCCGCTTTGCTTTATTTATAATTAAAGTACTTAAATTCATCCGTCTTGTGCGCCTCGCGGTCGGCAAAGGCGGCAAAGGTTGACGCGGTGAATACCCGCTGACCGTAAATTTCATCGCCTGTAAAGGCGACCTTAATGCTCGTTTTATTCTCGGTGACGTAGGATACGTTGCCGGGGGCGGGATTGAAGATAAGCGCCAAAGCTATCTTCTTGCCCGAAAGCTCGTATTCGGTCGGCACCTTCATATCCGGATAAATTCTGACGCGCTTGAATAGGCGCAGAGGCTCGGAGCGATAGGCGCGAGCACCCACGACGCGACGCGATACGGGAGCGCCTACGAACATAAAGTTGGTGAAGGCGACGGTGAAATTCTTTGACGCGAAGTGAAATCTTCTGCCGACTCCGCCGTCCGAAATTATGCGAATGAGGTATACCGTGTCGCGAATTTCGACTGCTACGTCGGGAATTTCTGACTTTTTGAAGAAGCTTGCGAATGGGTTACGAAGATATCTTACGGTTGCCTCGCAGCTCGCCTTGAGAGATGAGAGTGAGCGTATGAGCAGTATCCGCTTGACCGTCAGCATAACGAGCTTATACAGGCAAAAGACGGCAAGAACTATTAAAAGGAGTGCAACAAAATCGTTCATATGCCACCTCCTATGAAAGCGAGCCTTCCGACAGCCACGTCGCGCGCCAAGAGGCGAGCGCGTAAAGCGCCTTGACGGGAACACAGATGAGGAATATAAGCGTCAATAAAATTGCGGCAGGTACCTCTCCCATCAGCTCGACGGGTGCTGCGGTGAATTCGAAGAGGGTAGAAAGATATTTTTTAATTACTGCGTCGGGGATTAGGTGGTACGCCGAGTGAAAGGCTATGACGGGAAGCGCCGCACCGACAAGGTCGGCTGCAATGTATCTCGGAAAATAAAAGGCGATGCCCGCCTTCATAGTGTAGAGCCCGTTCGTTTCTGCCGTGATACTCTCGTAGCGCTTATTTTGAAAGCGCGCGACGGCGAAGGTCGCAACGAGGAGCGAGGGCAGGGTGGCTATCGCGTTCACCGTCGCCATAAACGCCAGGTACTCTTCCTTATGAAGCACCGAGCTGTAAAGAGGCAGGCTTGGAATAAATCCGCGGAGGATTATGTAAAGGGAGTAGCACATCTCCTTTGCGAGAAGAAAGAGGACGGTTGCGCCAAGGTATGAGAGAAAGCCCGAGGCAATTGCCACAAAATATTTTTTCATCCGTCAAACCTCCTCTCGTTTTAATTTGATTATAACCTTTGGGGTGAAAAAAGTCAAGCAAAAGGCGCTTAAAATGCCGATAAAGCCTTGATTTATTTTTTATTTTATGTTATTATTAGTGAAAAGGGGTGATTGCCATAATTAATTTGAAAATACTCAGCGAAAACGGCGAGGTCAAGTTCAAGGCTTACGGCAACGAGATCGACGTCCGTTTTAACGGTGAATACGAGGAGCACGATAAAATCAGAATCGAGCTTCTGGACACCGAGTTCGTAAAGATGCAGCTTGACAGTACGCTTGCCGAGTCAATAGTACATATCCCCGACGGAATATTTGACTTTGAAATACCCTTCGGCAGAGAGCTTGCATGCTGCTATGCACCCGGCGCATTTGTTGGCGACAGTCACAGAATAATCTGTGCCGAGCCGACTGAGGCGGAGATATACGGCGAGCGCGTCATATCTCTCAACTCGCACGATCGGCACAACGTGCCTAAATACTTCCCGCACGCTGTTGCGAATTTCGTAACGAGAGAAGACCCGTGCTTCTTCGAGCGCAACGCTATCGACGGAATTACCGATAACCTCGGTCACGGAGCATATCCTTTTCATTCTTGGGGAGGCGGACTTCGCGAGGACCTTGAGTTTGAGGTTCATTTCGGATGCGAGGTAGAGGTCAGCCGCGCGGTCATATATCTGCGTGCGGATTTCCCTCACGATACCTATTGGAAGGAAGCCGACATTGAGTTTTCCGATAAGACGCGAGTTCACGCAGAGCTTCGCGGCGTTGCGGAGGGTCAGGTCGTAGAATTTGAGCCGAAGAAGACCGAGTACGTAAAGCTTACCGGCTTTAAGCAGCAGCGCCTTGAGGATGGCTCACTCTCGTTTGCGGCGCTTTCACAGCTTGAAATTTTTGGAAAATATCTTAAAAAGGAGAACGAAGGAATGGAAGTCAGAGACGCATCAAACGCAAAGGACGTGCGTTATTACACAACGGATAGACTCAGAGAGGAGTTCCACATAGCGAACCTCTTTACGAAGGATAATATCAGAATGGTATACAGCCATACCGACAGAATTATAGTTATCGGTATGATGCCCATTAAGATGGAGCTCAAGCTTGAGGCGGGTAAGGAACTTGCCGCAGATTACTTCCTTGAGCGCCGCGAGCTCGGCTGTATCAACATCGGCGGCCCGGGCGTTATCACCATTGACGGTGAGCGTTACGAGATGAACCCCCGTGACGGTATCTACGTAGGAAAGGGTCACCGCGACCTTCGCTTCGTCAGCACAGACGAGTCGAATCCCGCAAAGTTCTACATCACCTCTTGCCCCGCTCACACCGAGTATCCTACGGTGAAAATCGATATTACCAAGGCGCGTAAAGTGCCCTGCGGCTCGGTTGAGGATTGCAACAAGAGAGTTATCAATCAGTACATACACCCCGATGTAATGAAGTCCTGCCAGCTTGCAATGGGACTTACTCAGCTTGAGGTCGGCTCTAACTGGAACACTATGCCTTGCCACACCCACGACAGAAGAATGGAGGTTTACCTCTATCTCGATATGGGTGCAAACGACGCGGTATTCCATATGATGGGCGAGCCCAAGGAAACAAGACATATCGTTATGCACAATGAGGAAGCGGTTATCTCCCCCTCTTGGTCTATCCACTCCGGCGTCGGAACGAAGAACTATTCGTTCATCTGGGCTATGTGCGGCGAGAACCAGGAATTCGACGATATGGACCATATCGAAACCAAGGAACTCAGATAAATTTTAACAAACATATAAGGAGAAACAAAAATGGCAGAAAAGAATTTTTCTCTTAACGGCAAGGTTGCACTCGTAACGGGCGCATCCTACGGTATCGGCTTTGCAATCGCAAAGGGACTTGCAGCAGCAGGCGCTACTATCGTTTTCAACGATCTCAAGCAGGAGTTCGTTGATAAGGGTCTTGCAAGCTATGCTGAAGCGGGCATCGACGCAAAGGGCTACGTTTGTGACGTTACCGACGAGGACGCGGTAAACGCTCTTATCGCAAAGATCGAGGAAGAGGTTGGCGTGGTTGATATTCTCGTAAACAACGCCGGCATTATCAAGAGAATCCCTATGATAGAAATGAAGGCGTCCGAGTTCAGACAGGTTATCGACGTTGACCTTAACGCACCATTCATCGTATCAAAGGCGGTTATCCCCTCTATGATTAAGAAGGGCGGCGGAAAGATTATCAACATCTGCTCGATGATGAGTGAGTTCGGCCGTGAAACCGTTTCCGCATACGCTTCGGCAAAGGGCGGACTTAAGATGCTTACAAGAAATATTGCATCTGAGTACGGTCAGTACAACATTCAGTGCAATGGAATCGGCCCGGGTTACATTGCAACTCCCCAGACCGCACCTCTTCGCGAGCCGCAGGCTGACGGCTCGAAGCACCCCTTCGATACCTTTATCACCGAAACCAAAACTCCTGCAGGCAGATGGGGCGATCCCGAGGACCTTGCAGGCCCCGCAGTATTCCTTGCATCAAGCGCGTCCGACTTCGTTAACGGTCAGATCCTTTACGTAGACGGCGGAATCCAGGCATACTTCGGCAAGCAGCCGTAATAACATAAGACTTAAATTACCGAGTGCCTTATAAAGTGCTCGGTAATTTGCGGTGGAGGAAGTTTGAAAATAGATTCTCAAACTCGTCGTTTGTGTCTTTCGTTCCGTAAGGGATGGAACGAATTTCCTCACGGGAATCGAAGACAAACGACCGCACTAAGAAAGGAATGGTCATAAAAATGAAAAATCACGAGCAGCTTATAAATGAGAACAAAGCGTGGGCAGAGGGTGTCTTCAAGAAGATAGACAATAAAATGAGGTCTGTTACCCTCCGTTCTCGCGACAAGGTTGGCGTTGACGGAGTTGACGCTGACGGAATACATAAAAAAAGCCGCCTGTCCTTCTGGACGAGCGGATTCTGGGGAGCACTCAACTATCTGCTCTACGAGCACACAAAGGATGAGGAGTATCTCAAAACCGCCAAGGCATCCGAGCGGGGAATGGACGAGGCGTTTCTCGATTTCGAAAGTCTTCACCACGACGTCGGATTTATGTGGCACATTCTCTCGGGCGTCGGATACAGACTGACGGGGGACGAGGCATCCCGTGTAAGAAATCTCTTCGCGGCATCCACTCTTTCCGGTCGCTTTATCCTGAACGGCGGATACATCCGCGCGTGGAATGCAAACAGGTCCGGCGAGGACGGCAAGGACATCAACGAAGGAAGAACGATCGTTGACTGTATGATGAACGTTCCGCTTCTTTATTGGGCATCTCGCGAGATAGGCGACGACCGCTTCAAGCAGATTGCTATGGCACACGCCGACAGAACTATCGAGGACCATATCCGTCCCGACGGCTCGGTCGTGCATATAGTCGACCGTGACAGAGAAAGCGGCGAGGTTGTTGCAACACGTGGCGGACAGGGCTATGCGGTTGGCTCGTCCTGGTCGCGCGGACAGGCGTGGGGTCTTTACGGCTTCGTCCTCTCCTATATTCACACGGGCGAGGTGAGATATCTCGACGCGGCAAAGAGAATAGCAAACTACTTTATTGCAAGCTGCTGCGACGATTGGCTTCCGAGGGTTGACTTCCGCTCACCCTCCGAGCCTGTGTATTACGACTCGACCGCCGGTGCTATCGCGGCTTGCGGACTTATAGAGCTCGGCAAGATACTTCCCGAGCACGAGGGCGGAATGTACACGAATGCGGCTATCAATATCCTTCGCGCAATGGAGAAGTCGTTCTGCAACTTCGACCCCGCAAACGACCATATGCTCGACTACGGCTCTGTTCGCTATCCCGCTACAAAATCTGATATGGAAAAAATAAACAGCCTTGTCCACATATCTATAATATACGGCGACTATTTCTACACCGAGGCAATACTCAAGCTCATGGGATCGGAGTTCCTTCCTTGGTAAGTTCACAGTAAAAGAGAGGATTTTTAATAATGAAAAATTATAAGCAGTTATTTGAAGAGAACCTTCCTTTCGCAAAAGAAACCTTTGAAAAGCTCAGCAAAAAGATGGCAGCTATGGCAGTTCGCTCTCGCGACAAGATAGCCGACGGCGTTGACGAAAACGGAATGCACGTTGCAACCGTTCCACAGGATTGGACGAGCGGCTTCTGGGGCGGAACTAATGCAATGCTCTATGAATTCACAAAGAACGAGGACTACCTCGCTTGTGCAAAGAGCATCGAGGGTCAACTCGACGAGGCTCTCAGAGATTTCAAGACGCTCCACCACGACGTTGGATTTATGTGGCATATTCTCTCCGGTGCTCTTTACAGAATAACCGGAGATGAGAACTCGCGCATCCGCAACTTCTTCGCGGCAACCAGCCTTTCCTCCCGCTACGTTCTCAACGGCGGCTTTATCCGCGCTTGGAACACCTGGTCGGGAAAGACTACTCCCGAGGAGGACTGCAACTACGACAGGACTATCGTCGACTGTATGATGAACATACCGCTTCTTTATTGGGCATCCCGTGAGATAGGCGACGACCGCTATAAGCAGGTAGCTATGGCGCACGCCGATATGTGCATTCGCGACCACGTCCGTCCCGATGGCTCGGTCGTTCATATCGTTGACCATAACAGAAAAACAGGTGAGGTTGTAAGAACGCTTGGCGGACAGGGCTATGCGGAAGGCTCGTCCTGGTCGCGCGGACAGGCGTGGGGACTTTACGGCTTTACGCTTTCCTTCATCCACACGGGTGAGGTAAGATACCTTGACACCGCAAAGAGAATTGCTAACTACTTTATAGCAAACTGCTGTGACGATTGGCTTCCGAGAGTTGACTTCCGCTCTCCCGCAGAGCCTGTATACTACGATTCTACCGCAGGTGCTATCGCGGCTTGCGGACTTATAGAGCTCGGCAAGATACTTCCCGAGCACGAGGGCGGTATGTATATGCACGCTGCAGTTAAGATGATTCGCGCGCTTACCGAGAACTTCTGCGACTTCGACGAGTCGAACGACCACGTCCTCGGCTACGGCACGGCGCTTTATCCGATAAACGAAGCAGAGCGCAAGCGCTCAAGACTCCACAGCTCGATAATCTACGGCGACTACTTCTACACCGAGGCTATCCTCAAGCTCGTCGGCTCCGAATTTCTCCCCTGGTAATTGACTTAAAACTGAGCGGAGCGAAATGCTCCGCTCAAAAGGAGTTTTTTATGAAAATCAAGACCGTAGAGAAGTCCTACGAGGAGGTTATGGCACTCCCGAAGGCAAAGCATATTCTGCCTCGCCGCCCCTCGATATTCTTCAGAACGCTTGTCAGACTGCTCTCGCAAATAGACCTTATGAAAGCGCGTTTTCGCTACACGGGGGCTATCGATAAGAAGGCAGGCCCATATTTCGTTCTGATGAATCACTCAAGCTTCATCGATCTTAAAATTGCCTCGAAGTTGCTTTATCCGATGCCTTACCACATAGTCTGCACGCACGACGCAATGGTCGGCAAGAGCTGGCTTATGAGAAGGATAGGCTGCATCCCAACCAAAAAGTTCGTCAGCGACCTTGGTCTTATCCGTGACATCAAGCACGCGATAAGCCATAAAACGAGTGTTTTGATGTACCCCGAGGCAGGCTACACCTTCGACGGCAAGGCTACCGCAATGCCGAAGCTCGGCAAGCTCTTCAAGATGCTTGACGTGCCCGTCGCGTTTATCGAAACGAAGGGCGCGTTTGCGCGCGACCCGCTTTATAACGGTCTTCAAATCCGACGCGTTCCAGTAAGCGCCGACGTTCGAGTGCTTCTGACGCAGGATGAGGTTCGCACAATGAGCGTTGAGGAGCTTGACGCAAGGGTCGCCCTCGCCTTCGCCTTTGATAACTTCGCGTGGCAGCGCGAAATGGGTGTTAAGATAACCGAAAGCTTCAGAGCAGACGGACTTGAGCGCATACTCTACCGTTGCGCTCGGTGCGGCAAGGAGGGCGAGATGGTAGGCGAGGGAATCAAGCTCACCTGCCGCGCCTGCAAGAAGAGCTACACGCTGACCGAGCTCGGCGAGCTTTCGGCAGACGACGGAGAAACCGAATTTTCTCACATTCCCAATTGGTACGAGTGGCAAAGAGGCGAGGTTCGCCGTGAGCTTCAAGAGGGCACTTACGCGCTTGACGTTCCGGTTGATATCGCTATAATGACCGACTATAAAGCACTTTATAAGGTCGGTCGCGGCAGGCTCGTTCATACCCTTGAGGGCTTCTACCTCTCGGGCTGTGACGGCAAGCTCGAATATCGCCAATCGGCAAGAGCCTCTTACGGACTGAACGCCGACTATTTCTGGTACGAAATAGGCGATATCATTTGTATCGGCAACTCGCATATGCTCTACTACTGCTTCCCGCCGAAACAGATACCCGTCGCCAAGGCGCGCATCGCGGCAGAGGAGCTTTATAAGCTGCACGAGGATAGGGAATATCACCATTCCCACGAGATGCAACACAGCGAGCCAATTAAAGTATAATAAAAATGCGCGACGCTCTCCACGGAGCATCGCGCATTTTTATAAAAGTATTCATTTTTATCAAACTCATTCACTTCTCGGCATAATTTTGAAAACGCATTGACACCCGTTCCTTATTTGATAATATAAAAACAAGAACGAAGCGAGGTGCTGATATGATATCTTTATTGAAAATCTCGGAATGAGCAAGGAAAGCTCTGAGGTTCTTTGTCATACTGCAGGTCGGCTCTTTACCAACCGCGAAATTAAGCTCTCCGCGTTTAAGTCGGATGCGGACTATACGGTAAAGGTATCGTTGGATTGCGAATACTCAAACGGCAGATACACCGTCAAGCCCTTTGCTGAAGGGGGAGTGCTCAAGGGTGCAAACGACGCAGTTCGCGCTTACGTGCGCTTTAACTATTGCGTTTATGGCGAGGCGCTTCGTGGGTGAGGAGTATTATGGAAAAATACAACGCAACCCTTCCAGAGAAAATTGCTCCTCTTATAAATTCAGATTGTGCTACTTAAGATCTATAATAGATCGCGAGCTTTTGTCGCACGGGGTGCACCTAACGACTCCGAGGTCTGCCGCGAGGCTATGCGCGAGTTTGCCAGCCTCTTGGTTTCAAGATACATTTTCGGGGTGGTGCGAAGGTGGGTGCGGAAGAGGCGGTTCAACGTGCTTTGGCTGATATAGTATTTTTCGGTAAAATAAGAGAGCGAGCGTATGCTCTTGAAATTCTCGTCAATGTCCTCAAGTATTTTTGAAAGCATTGGCGGCAGAGCTTGGACGGGAGAATCGGAAACGATGAACCGTCTGATAATCGAAAGAATAATAAGTATAAGTCCGAATTGCTTATGAGTGTCGCCCTCGAGCGAGGCAATTCTCAAGCTCGCGTATATCTCAAGGAGCTCTGCCTTTGCCGCCTCACTTGGAATTATGAGGTTGTTTTTGCTGAAGCTGTGGCTTGAAAACGGTTCAAACAAAATATAGAGCTCAAGCTCGTTGTGAAGATGAAACGGCCAAATTCTCGGCGGGTACATCTCGGCGTCGCTTGCGTAATAATAGTTGATATCGAACGCAGGGATTTTCGGAATACTCAAGCGTATCTGTTCTTCCATTTTCGTCGCTCCGTGAAATTTTTATATCAGGTGACACTATCATGATTATAATAGCAAAATAGGAATATCCTTGGTATTTTTCGTCAAAAAATATTCAATTTATGTCACAGTTGCGGTAATAAACGGAAGTGGCTGTTTGATTTGGAGCATAAATCTTCGTTCTTCCGCCCGTGAGGCATATGAGCATATGTCGAGGGCGGAAAACGGAGGTAGAACAAAAAAATGATAAAATGAGGAAAACCAAAGTTTTTCAACCTCAATATGTTCAGAACGTATAAATAGAAAGCGTAGGCATTGTTGTAACAATATCTACGCTTCTTTTTGTTCGGTTATGCCCGAATAAAGCTGCCTCCATACCTTCATATAACGACACTCTGAAAGGCAACAGCCTTTCCGATTATCTTAATGCTCTCAAGCTCGTGCCCTACGTAAACGAGCGGCGCGTAGCGCGGGTTTTCGGGGGAGAGAATGAGCTTTCTTTCCTCGGGATAAAAATAAACTCTCTTGAGAGTTGCCTCGTCGTTAATTATAACGGCGGCGATTTCGCCGTTGTCGACCGAGCTTTGCGAGCGAATAAAAACGATATCTCCGTCAAAAATGCGAGCGCCCTGCATCGAGTCGCCGTGTGCGCGCAGACAGAAATCGGCGTTAAGGTCGCCGTCAGCCGCCGCGAAGCTCTCGTGCTCCTCCTCGGCGTATATCGGCTTGCCGCAGGCAATCTCGCCGAGAATAGGCAGCCGCTTCGTCTTTATCGGGAAAATATTGCCGACCGAGGACGCTTCCCAGCCCATAAGCTCGGATGGGGTCGTGCCGAGAGCGGCGGCAATAGCCTCGACCTTCTCGGGCGGAATGTTCGTGATAGTTCCGTTTTCGTATCTGTGCACAGTCTGCTTGCTCGTTCCGACGCGCCGCGCAAGCTCCTCAAGCGTGATTCCGCGCGCCTTGCGCAAGGCCTTGAGCTTATTAGCTAACATAATTGACACCCCTTCGTTTTTTGCATTTATGATTGGATTATACCACAAAGTCACCTAAAATGCAATAGTTTTTCGGAAATTTCTGAAAAAATCTCGAAAAATCACTTGACAAGTGACTGCTTCTGTGTTATCATTGTCACGTAACAGGTTACAATAACTGTCCGAAATAGCCTAATAAGTGACGAAAGGAAGTGGTGTAAAATGGTCAGATTTCAGTCGGGATGCGAGGAGGACGGCGTCAGAATGTACCGCTCGCCATCAAGGATACGCTCGGATATTTTACGCGTCCGCCGGGGGATAGACGAGATATATTCTATGCTCAACGTGCGAAATCTGCTCGCGGATATGCTGACGGAGTATGCCGCGGAGCGCCCGGAGCGCTGGATACGCGCGCTGGAGGATATAATATCGGAGGCGGACGCGTTGCTCATTCGTGCTCGCACACTTGAGAAGACCCTGCGCGAGCTCAAGGAGGAGCTTGACGAGGCAATATGCGTTACGAAAGCGTAAATCTGGCGGCTGGCGTTGAGACCCTCGTTGTCGCCCTTTGCCTTGATTACGAGCGGCGCGAGGAGGCGATGCGGGTGGGGAGTGTGTCGCACAGGACGGATATGGAGTACCGATATCTCAACTTTAAGATATACGATGCCGCGGCGGAAATAGTCGGAGAGCGCGATGCGTGCCTCTTTATAAATGAAATAGGAAGAAAGGTTGGCTACGCGCAATCCGAAATAGGCGCGATGAGCGAGGCGGCGTATAAAATAAGAAAGAGGGAGGTAAAGGTCAATATTGCAAAAAAGCTGCATTTGATAGATTAAAATTTTTCCTCTATCCAAAGTATGACATTTTTTTCTCTTTCGCTTTGCTATAATTGAGAAAAACAACAAAGAGGCAAGAGAGGGGCGTCGAAAAATGAAGGACGGTGTAAAATTCGAAACCGACGGTGTCTTCCTTCGGGCTATCCTGACGGGCGACATTGACCATCACAGCGCAAGGGGGATAAGAGTGGCGGTCGACGAGCGGCTTTTCGTTGATAAGCCTACGGGGCTTATCCTCGATTTTTCGGGAGTTCGGTTTATGGATAGCTCGGGGATAGGCCTTATCCTCGGCAGACTTGAGGTCGCGCGCGAGATAGGCGCGGGAGTGCGCCTTGAGGGGCTCTCGCCCTCGCTTTCAAAGCTTGTGCGCCTGTCGGGTGTCGAGCGTATGAATGGCATAACCGTTTCGGGCGAGCGATAAAGAAAAGAGAGGCAACGAGGAGATGAAAAAAATAGTAAATGAAATGAAGCTGCGCCTGCCGGCGCACAGCGTTAACGAAAGTGTTGCGCGTGCGGTGATATCCGCCTTTTGCGCAGAGCTCGACCCGACGGTTGAGGAGCTTGCCGATATTCGCTGTGCGGTGAGTGAGGCGGTAACGAACTGTATAGTTCACGCCTATCGCGGAGCGTGCGACCCTGCGAGCTGTTACGTCTACATATCCGTCCGTCTTTACGAAAACCGCGAGATATCGGTGGAAATATCCGATAACGGATGCGGTATCGAAAATATAGAGGAGGCAAGATGCCCCTTCTATACCACGGGTGGCGGCACGGAGAGGTGCGGTATGGGCTTTCTCGTTATGGAGAGCTTTACGGATAAGCTGTCCGTAAAGTCAAAGGTTGGTAAGGGAACGACCGTCCTGATGCGGAAAATACTCAGCCCGTGACCGTTCTTTGTGAGGACTATGAACGAAAAAATAACAGTCAAAGAGCGTGTATACGACAAAAACATATCTCTTCTGCGCGCATATCGCGAGGGAGATCGGGCGGCAGGCGAGGAGCTTGCCACGCTCAACCGCCCGCTCGTTTACAGTATTGCAGGCAGATTTGTTGGAAGAGGCGCTGATATGGACGACCTGATAGAGTGCGGAAATATCGGTCTTGTCAAGGCGATAAACACCTTTGATTTTTCGCGCGAGTGCGCCTTTTCGACCTACGCCGTGCCGCTCATATTCGGCGAGATACGCCGTTTTTTGCGCGACGACGGAATAATAAAGGTATCGCGCGAGGAAAAGCGGCTCTTCGCCGTGCTTAACGCAGAGCGCGAAAGGCGGCTCTCGCTCGGTCTTGATGCAGGCGTGCGAGCTGTGGCGGAGGCTGTCGGAGTGTCGGCGGAGGATGCCGCAGGCGCTTTCTTTGCGGGCAGCGGCGTGCGGTCGCTTGAGGAGGCGGCGTTCGACGAGGAGGGCGCAACCCTCGGAAGCCTCGTTTTTGACGAGGAACAGAACGGCAAGGACTTTGAAAAAATAGCGATACGCTTTGCTATCGACAAGCTCTCGGAGGCGCATAGAAAGCTTATAACACTCAGATATTTCCGCGACCTCTCGCAAGCGCAGACGGCAAAAATCCTTGGTCTGACGCAGGTCAAGGTGTCGCGCGAGGAGAAGAAAATACTCGAGCTTTTGAGGCGTGAGCTGGCTTGAAAAATATTCCCAAAAGCCCAAATGTTAACATATTGTGAACTTTGATGAAAGCTATTGATTTTTCGCCTTGCGTAGTATAGAATATAAGCGTTAGCACTCAAAACGTAGGAGTGCTAATCCGAAAAACACGGCGGCACTTGCGTGAAGTAACATTCAACAAATTCGAGTTTTTGAGTGTTCACGCCCGTGAATTATGTGCGGTCGCCACAGGCGACAGAATGGAGGAATTATTATGAAGCTTAAACCATTACTTGATAAGGTGGTTTTGAAAAAAGTAGAGGCTATGGAAACGACCAAGGCGGGAATTATTCTTCCCGATTCGGCAAAGGAGAAGCCCGAGATATCGGTTATAGTTGCGGTAGGCCCCGGCGGATTCGTTGACGGCAAGGAGGTCGTTATGACTCTTAAAGAGGGTGAGCGCGTTATCACCGGTAAGTACAGCGGAACGACCGTCAAAATCGACGGTGTTGAATATACTATCGTAAGTCAGTCCGATATTCTTGCGGTAGTTGAATAATTTTTGGAGGTAGCTTAAAATGGCAAAGGAAATTCTTTACGGTGCAGAGGCAAGAGCCGCACTTCTTCGCGGTGTTGATAAGCTTGCGGACACCGTTAAAATAACTCTCGGACCGAAGGGCAGAAACGTCGTTCTTGACAAGAAGTTCGGCGCACCCCTCATCACAAACGACGGTGTTACCATCGCAAAGGAGATAGAGCTTGACTACGCACCTGAAAATATGGGTGCACAGCTCGTTCGCGAGGTAGCAACCAAAACCAACGACGCGGCAGGTGACGGAACTACCACCGCAACCCTTCTTGCGCAGGTTCTCATTCACGAGGGAATGAAGAACGTAACCGCGGGCGCTAACCCCATTATTCTTCGTAAGGGTATCTTCAAGGCGACCGACGCGGCAGTTGAGGAGCTTCACCGCCGTGCTAAAAAGGTCAGCGGAAGAGATGATATCGCGCGTGTCGGCGCGGTTTCGGCAGGCGACGAGTCTATCGGAAATCTCATAGCAGACGCTATGGATAAGGTTACCTCCGACGGCGTTATCACCGTTGAGGAGTCGAAGAGTGCGGAAACCTATAGCGAGGTCGTTGAGGGTATGCAGTTCGACCGCGGCTATCTTTCGCCCTATATGGCAACCGATACCGATAAGATGGAGGCGGTTCTTGACGATTGCCTTATCCTTATAACCGACAAGAAAATATCCAACATACAGGAGATTCTCCCCCTTCTTGAGCAGATAGTTCAGTCGGGAAAGAAGCTTCTCATAGTTGCAGAGGACGTTGAGGGAGAGGCTCTTACCACCCTCGTTCTCAATAAGCTTCGCGGCACGTTTACCGTTGTTGCCGTTAAAGCTCCCGGCTTTGGCGACAGGCGCAAGGAGATGCTTCGCGATATCGCAACTCTCACCGGCGGTGAGGTTATCACCTCCGAGCTCGGCCTTGAGCTTAAGGACGTCGGAATTGCAGAGCTTGGCCGTGCAAGACAGGTAAAGGTTTCCAAGGAGAACACCATTATCGTTGACGGAGCAGGCGATAAGGGCGCAATTGCTGACAGAGTTTCGCAGATTCGTGCGGCTATTGAAACTACTACCTCCGAGTTCGACAAGGAAAAGCTCCTTGAGCGCCTTGCAAAGCTTGCGGGCGGCGTTGCCGTTATTAAGGTTGGCGCGGCTACCGAGGTTGAAATGAAGGAAAAGAAGCTTCGCATTGAGGATGCTCTCAACGCTACCAAGGCGGCTGTTGAAGAGGGTATCGTAGCAGGCGGCGGAA
This sequence comes from Clostridia bacterium, assembly GCA_017467205.1. The sequence goes on from JAFTSQ010000025.1 coordinate 98,361, forward strand.
CCGTTCTCGTTAACGTAATCGGCGCAGTTGAAGCGGTTGCAAACGAGCTTGAGGGTGACGAGAAGACCGGCGCGAAGATTGTCGTTAAGGCTCTTTCCGCACCTATGCGTCAGATTGCCGAGAATGCGGGTCTTGACGGCTCGGTTATCATTTCCAAGATTCTTGAGTCCGGCAAGGACGGCTACGGCTTTGATGCATATCGCGAGGTATACTGCGATATGGTAGAGTGCGGTATAGTCGATCCTGCAAAGGTTACTCGCTTCGCTCTTCAGAACGCGGCATCCATTGCCTCCACCGTTCTTACCACCGAGGCGGTAGTGAGCGACAAGAAGGAAGATAAGCCTGCGCCTGCGGCAGCTCCTGCGGGAATGGACGGAATGTATTAATAGACTGCTTCCTTTAGGCATAAACAAACGCAAAGGGCGATTGACTCATCGACGAGTCAATCGCTCTTTGCGTTTTATCCCCGTTCTCGACCACTCGGCGTATGCTCATACGACTTCGGGTCGAAAACGGGGATTTCTGCTCTAAATCAAGCAGCCTCTTGTTGTGTGAAACTTTATTTTCTATGTGTATTCCTGCAGATAGGCTTCATCGCGCATCGCTCGCAGGGCGAGAAGCTTTTTGATTTCATCGGCTTTGCGCTGATGTCGCCGTGGCGAATATTTTCGGCAATATCACCGACCACGTCCGAGAGCGTTTTGCAAAGCTCGCCCCATCCGTCAAGAGTATAAAGGCGTGCCTTTGAGCTTGCGTAGGGCTCGCCGTCCTTCTTGAAGCTGACGGGAAGATAGTCGGGATTCATTGCAGAAATTGACACGGGGTCGTAGAGAATCATTCCGCTGCGCTTCTGCGCGGCGCTTATTGCCGCCCTCTGCGACTCGGCGTTCGGTGAGTCGACCTTGGCGTCGGCTATTGCCGCATTCATATAAACCACGCCGGCGGGCAGGACTCTTCCGCCCTCCTTTGCGCCGAGGGAGCGACGGAACTGTTCGTTGTCGGTTTCGGTTATCGACTTGAGGTAGAGGAACATCTGCAAATTCTTGCCCTCCTCGATATCCGAGGGGGAGAACACCTTGCTTCCCGTCTTGTAGTCGACCACTCTGACGTAAACGTCGTCGCCGTGGCAGAAGGTGTCCACTCTGTCGATAGTTCCGTAAACGAGCGCCGTCGTATCGCCGCTTTTGAAGACCGAGGGGGCAGGGGATGCGGGGTTGCCGCTTTCAATCTTCAATTCAAAGAAGCTCGGCTCGAACTTTGAATCTTTGAACTCGTTGCAAAGATTGTCGACTATGGGCATTGCGGCGCGCTCAAGCCTCTTTAGCATAACCGAAAGCCGCGCGTCGTGCACCTCGAGCGAGTCCGCGAGCGAGTCGAGGTGGCGCTTCGCTACCTCGCTGACAACTCTTTTTCTCTCACCCTCGTCCATATCCGATATTCTCTTGCCCGCCGCTTTCGCGTCGGCGAGGAATTTTTCAAGGATTGCGTGTATGAAAGTACCCACGTTCATCGCGTTAAATTCAGCACGCTCCCCCTCGGACAGATTAAGATTGTATTTGCAGAAGTAGGAAAGAGGGCAGGACTTATAGGTGTCAATTCGCGACTGTGTGAGCGAGAGGTCAGCGCGATAAAGCGCGGTGAGTGCATCCTCGGTGAGTGTGAGCGATTCGTTCGTTGCCGAGCCCTCGCTGACTCTCAAAAGCTCATCCTCGCCGGAGGACTCGAGCGCTCTTTTGATGCTCTCGCGGTCGCCCTCCGCCTCACCGAGCAGTGAGAGGGCGGCGGACCTTGAATATATCCTGTCCCTTACGGGAATATCCGAAATTCTTTTGACGGCAAGTCTGCCACAGCTCACCTCGCAAAGCCTGTCTATCACTTCCGCGCGGGAAATGGGGGAAAATGCAAGGTCGGAGTCCGCAAAGGTGAGGGTAACGCTCTCCTTCGCCGCCGAGAAGGCGCGCGAGAAAATGAACAGCTCGCGAGCGCTCTTCGTTTCGAGCTCGGGCTCTATCGTAAGACCTATGCTCGAAAGGAGTGCGCGGTCCTTTTCGGTGAAATAGGAGCTTTCGCCGACAGATGCGGGAAAGTGTCCATAATTGACGCCGACGAGGTAGATGTGTCGCTTGCCGAAGAGGCGAATCATATCCGCACTTCCCGCAATAACCTCGTCGGTAAAAGCGGGAATTCTGCCGATATCCGCATCCTCAAGAATTATCTTTATCAGCTCAAGGAAGCCTTCAACGCCTACCTCCATCTCGCCGAGCAGCTCGACGAGGTCGTCGAGCGCCTTGTAGATAAGCCTTATCAGCGAAAGCGTTTCCTTCGCTCCGGTCACGTCGCCTGACGCCGAAAGCTCGCTCGCGCGAAGCTTCAGCGACCCTTCAAGACCTATCTCGGTCAAAAACTCGACGAGCGAGGTGGCAAAGTGTCTTACCGTCCGCTTGACCGACACCTTCTCCGAAAGGCTTATGAGCGGAGCTATAACGCTCGCTCTCGTTTCGTTGATTCTGACGAGCAGCTCGTCCGCACCGTGCCTCTTTCTGTCGGTGTATCCGTCGGGATTCATATTCCATATAACCCCGTCGGTAAAGCGGCGTCCGCTTATCTGCCATTTCTCGACGTACATCTCAAATTCGTCACACGCCTCCCGACTAACGCCGGAAAGTCCGCATTTTATATAGGAAATAACGTCGCCTCGCTTAAAGCCGTCGCGCAGGACTGCAAACGCCGTGTATATAAGCTTTATAGCCTCAAATGAGGAGAGGTCGCGCCGCTTGGAAATGAAGAGGGGAAGGCGCGCGTCGGCAAACGCCGATTCCAAAACCGCGCCGTAGCCCTCGGTGCTTCTCATCACCACCGCAAAATCCGAATAGCTCGCACCCTCGCGCACCCGCCTTGAAATATCCGATGCGACGAAAGAGAGCTCCTCGTAAGGATTCCTTGCCTCGAAAATGCGTATCGCCTCTCCGATATCCACGTCGGACATCTCGCCCTCCGAGCGCCAAAGCAGCCTTGCCGCCTCGCTTATCGGAGTGGGCAAGTCGGCGCTCGCCTCCTCGAAGGTGACGGCGGTGTCCGCTTTAGCGCCTATGCGAACGAGCCGCTCTCTTGTGTTCTTCGTTTCGGTGTATTCGAAAAAGTCGCGCTCGCTCTTCGGAAGTAAGAGCGACACCGTCAGGTTGCACCTCTCGGCAAGGCGGGAAATTATCCTGTACTGCTCCTCGGTAAATGAGGTGAAATCCTTGAAGAATATCTCGTAGCCCGAAAGGTAGTAGGGGTTCTCGGCAAGCTTTCTTTCGAGAAGGGAGAGCTCGTCGGAGGAGTCGGTGTATCTTTCACCGAGCAGAGATTTATAAAGGGTCATTATCAGGGAAAGGTCGGAAAGCTTTGATTTCAGCTTGCCCTCGCCGAGTATCCGCTCGCTCTGTGCCGCAGCCGCAAGCTCCTCGGGTGATATGGCAAGCGAGCGCATTTCCTTAACCGCCGCTATCTGCCGCTTAACGCTTGCCGCGCCAACGCATCTTTTTGACGAGGCGGCATAAGCCGTATGCCCCGAAAGCTCGGTCAGCGTGCGCCACATAACGAGCGCTTGCTTGCCGCTCGTCAGCCGCTCCGTTCCAAGTCCGCCGAGGGCGCGGAACGCCGTATCGGCAAGGCGGGTGAAGTTCGTTGCCTCGAAATAGAGCGGCGCGTCGTGCGGCAGATTTTTTGAAACCCACCTCTCCGCAGTAACCGTCTGTTGCTCGGGTACTATCAAAAAGCCGCGCGCGCCTGCATTGGCAACGCGCAAGACGGCGCCGTTTATCCGCGCGTCGAGGTCGGAGGCAAAGCCGCCCGTGATTATCTTTATCATACGTCCGCCCCCTTCAAATATTTTTCGTCTATCTTATATCCGTACTGCCGTGACGAGATTATGACCTTCTCGCCGTGGCACTCAAGCTTTTCGCGCAGGTAGTGAATGTAGACGTTTATCGCGCCTCCTGCCACCCCTTTTTTGAACGCCGAGCGTAAAAGCTCCTCTCTTGAACAGAACTCGCCGCCGCGGCAGACGAGAGCGGAAAGGATTGAAAACTCGGTTTCGGTGAGCTTTATCCTCTCGCCGTGCAGAAAAGCGGCGCGACCGTCCTCGGAAAGCGAGAGAGCCGCACCGACGGGCGCTGTGCGCGCAAGAGATATCGCCTCGCCGATGAGGAAGGGGAGAGGGAGGTCGCACTCTTCCTTGCGGCTCATTCTTATCACGCGCTTTGCGAGGGGTAAATCAAGCGCCGAGTCGCAGTCGTAAAAGCATACGTCAATACCACCCTGCCGCTCGTCAACGACGAGAAGCTCCTTTTCCTCGGAAAGCTCGAGAAATATCTTTTGATATAAATATTTGTCAGCCGTAATTATGCAAACGCGTTCCATAAAGCGCCTCGGTTTCTAATTTATTAGAATCATTATACTACCGTTTTCGTCATTTGTCAAGCAATGGCAATTTTTACAATGCCGAGAGCAATTTTTGCAATTGTTTGACGTATAAGATATGTAGTATAATTGTAGATGGAAAAAATAAAAAAGAGGAGTGCTGTTATGGATAACAACATGATTTCAACCCTTTATTCGATAGGTCTTATCCCCGTAATCAAAATCGAGAATGCCGACGATGCCGTTCCGCTTGCAAAAGCGCTTATAGACGGTGGACTCCCCGCAGCCGAGATCACCTTCAGAACCAAGTGCGCGGCTGAGGCTATCAAGAATATTACCGACGCATATCCCGAAATGCTTGTAGGAGCGGGAACCGTGCTTACGACCGAGCAGGTTGACGCCGCAATTGCCGCAGGCTCAAAGTTCATCGTATCCCCCGGTCTTAACCCCAAGGTAACCTCCTACTGTCTTTCCAAGGGCGTGCCTATGCTCCCCGGATGCTCCAACCCCTCGGACATTGAGGCGGCGCTCGAGCTCGGACTTACCACCGTTAAGTTCTTCCCGGCAGAAGCGGCAGGCGGCCTTAAGATGCTCAAGGCTATGGCTGCACCCTACGGTCAGCTCACCTTTATGCCCACCGGCGGCATCAATGCCGACAATCTTCTTGAGTACCTCAAGTTCAACAAGATAATAGCTTGCGGCGGCTCGTTTATGGTTAAGGATGAGCTTGTTCGCGAGAAGAAGTGGGACGAGATTACCGCTCTTACCAAGAACGCAGTTAAGACTATGCTCGGCCTTGAGTTCGTTCACATCGGAATTAACAATGAGAACGCCGAGGAGGCTATGCGCGGAGCAAAGCTCTTCGAGATGCTCTTCGGTATGCCCCTTCGCGAAACCAGCAAGTCCATCTTCGCGGGCAACAGCTTTGAGTTTATGAACCAGAAGGGCCCCGGCAGATGCGGTCATATCGGTATCGGAACTCCCTTCGTTGACAGAGCAATGGCTTATTTCAAGAGAATGGGCTTTGAGTTCGACGAGGCAAGCGTTACCTATGACGATGCAGGCAAGCCGAAGTTCGTATATTTCAAGGATGAGATTTGCGGATTTGCCATCCATCTTGTAAGAAAGTGAGCTCTATTTAGAGGTCTACCATAACCAAAAAATAGCGAGGTATAATTTTTGTACCTCGCTATTCGTTTTTTGTATTTAGACCTATTCCGTCACGACGCCCTTTTTAAGAATCAGATTTGCGTACAGTGCCGATTCGCCCGTCATAATTACTGCGTAGGCGCTTTTTGCTCTTTCATAGAACTCAAATCTCTCAAGTCGCTCGATTTTTTCGTCGGTGTAGGGCTTTATCAGGTTTTCATACGCCTCCCAAATAGGAGTTTCAACCCTGTCGCCTGCGACCTTATCCATAATATAAGCGGGCTTTGCATAGGTGTCGAGCGGGAAAAGGGTCAGCATAGCCTCGACTAACTCCAAAGCACCGTGACCGTCGCATCTTACGCACCGTTTTCCAATGCTTTCTCCGGGGAAGTTGCCGTCGCCTATCACAATCTCGTCGCCGTGACCCATCTCCATCAAAATCTTTATAAGCTCGGGTGAGATGATTTTCGGTATACCCTTTAGCATAAACATTTCCCCCTTCGCCTTATTTGCAGGTGCTCTTATACATCGGACCGTACGCCGCGCAAGCCCGATAGTCAGCCCCTTCCTTGTCCATACCAAATGCGTTCCAAGCGGCAGGGCGGAAGATTTTTTCCTCGTCGACGTTGTGCATACAAACGGGTATCCTGAGTATAGAGCAGAGGGTGATGATATCAGCACCGATATGACCGTAGGAGATAGCGCCGTGGTTAGCGCCCCAGTTATTCATAACGTCGTAGGCGGACTTGAAAGCGCCCGTACCCGTGCATCTCGGCGCAAACCAAGTGCACGGCCAGGTGTAGTCCGTCCTCTTCCAAAGGGTGTCCGAAACCTCTTCGGGCAGCTCCACCGTCCAGCCCTCTGCTATCTGAACCACAGGACCGAGTCCCTTTACGAGATTGAGCCTTATCATAGTTGCGGGCATCTCGCATCGGGTTTCAAATCTTGAGGAATATCCGCCGCCTCTGAAATAACCGAGGTCTGCGTAATTCCAGGTAGCATTTTCGAGTATTGCCGCCTGGTCGGCTTCGGTTACCTCGTACCACGGCTTCATCGTCGGATTGCCGAGCGCATCCTTTGCCGCTCCGTTTGCATCGAGGCAGCAAGCGCCCGAATTGATAAGGTGAATAAATCCACCCGCGTCCTTTGCCTTTCCTGTGATAGAATAGCCCGTCGCCGCCTTGACGGCATCCTCGCTCCAATAGGTGCGCACGTCGGCAAACATTTGAGCGCGGTTGGTGAGCAGCTTCATAAACAGCATACCAATGCCGTTGAGGACGTCGTTTTCGGTCGCAAGGATGTACGGCTCGCGCGCACCGTTCCAGTCGAACGAGGTGTTGAGCATTGATTCCGCGAAATCGCAGTTCGGGTAAAAATCAGTCCACTGCCTCTGACCTTGGAAGCCTGCGGCGATAGCGTTATGACCCACCATTTCCTCCTCGTGTCCGCGGCGAAGGTTTGCGTTTCCGTTCATCAGGTCCTTGATAATCACCATCATCTTGACGACGAATTCCCAATCTGCATCCTTCTCGGCTCTGGATTTCTGTAAATTCTCGGGGTTTTTATCAAATCCCTCGATGCACCGCTGTCTCGTCCACTTCAGCGCTTTTTGGTATTCCGCCTCGTCGTAAATACCCTCGCTCATACGTCTGATAATTTCCACCTCGTCGACCGATTCAACGCGCATACCGAGATATTCCTCGATAAATTCGGGGCTTATGATAGAGCCGCCTATTCCCATACAGATAGAGCCTATCTGCAGATAGGATTTTCCGCGCATAGTAGCTGCCGCGACGGCGGCGCGACCGAACCGCAAAAGCTTTTCTGCAACGTCATCGGGAATTTTGGTATCGGCAGCATCGCAAACGTCGTGACCGTAAATGCCAAAGGCGGGAAGACCCTTTTGCGCGTGAGTCGCCAAAACAGAGGCAAGATAAACAGCACCGGGTCTTTCGGTTCCGTTGAAGCCCCAAACAGCCTTGATGGTGTTCTTATCCATATCCATCGTTTCAGCACCGTAGCACCAGCACGGCGTGACGGTAACGGTGATATCAACGCCTGCCTTGCGGAATTTGTCCGCGCACATAGCAGCCTCGCCGACTCTGCCGATGGTGGTGTCGGCGATAATTACCTTGACGGGCTCGCCGTTTGAGTATTTAATATTTTCCCTTAAGAGATTAGCGGCGCTCCTTGCCATATTCATAGTTTGCTCCTCGAGCGATTCGCGAACGCCGAGCACACCGCGCCTTCCGTCGATTGTCGGGCGAATGCCGATTACGGGGTAGTCGCCTATGAGTCTTGATTTTGCCATAATTAACTCTCCTTTTTTGTAAAGTATATAAATTGCTTTAATACAATTATACACTTGAAATTTGCCGATTTCTTGTGTTATAATGATAGAAAGTATAATTATTTACAGAAAAGAGAGCTTATATGGCTTATCACGAGATAGAGCAGCGTGGAACTGCCGATTTTCCCTTCGCATACTTTCACCTCGACTTCGAGCATTCAAGATACAATATGTCTGCTCACTGGCACGCGGAATTTGAAATTATACGTGTACTGGAGGGTGAATTGCATATCCTTTTGAACAACACCTCGTATATCGCAGGCAAGGGCGATATAATATTCGTCAATTCCGAAACGGTTCATCAGGGCACACCGAGGGGGTGCGTGTACGAATGTATCGTATTTCACGCGGATTTTTTGCATACGGAAAGGTATGACAGTCACGGCTTTATAAAGAGTCTTCTTGACCGTGAGTGCTCTGTGAAGGAGTATTTTCCGTGCGGTGATAACGAAATCAACCGAGCAATAAACCTCATCTTTGATTCCCTGACGGCTAAAGGCTTGGCTTATAAATTCCGCGTAATATCCGCCTTTTATCAGTTCTTTGCGCTCGTATACGAGGAAAAGCTATATTCACGGAATATAGGAGGGAACACCATCTCGACCGACAAGAGCATAGCGAAGCTTAAAAAGATTCTTTCGTTCATAAGAGGAAATTACGATAAGCCCATCACGCTTTCTGAGATAGCAAGCACCGTCGGAATGTCGCCGAAATATTTAGGCTGTTTTTTCAAAAAAATGACCGAAAGAACGCCGATAGAATACCTGAACGAATACCGCGTGGAAAGGGCGGCGCATAAATTAAGAAGCACCGATATGAGCGTTACCGATATTGCTTTTTGCTGCGGCTTTTCCGACCTTAGCTATTTCATAAAAACCTTCAAGAGCATCAAGGGAATATCGCCGGGCAAATTCAAGAATACGTAGTCCTGCTGCTGTGTCAAGACGAATTCCCCATTTTCTGCTGAAAAATATTTCGCACAATCGGGATTTTTGCGTTAATTTTCTGCCGGGGAATATTGATTTTTCGCGCGCGGTGTGTTAAAATAAGTTATACAGAGAATTATTGTTTATCATTTGAGCCTACGGAGGAAATTTTATGATGGTAGATTTCACTCATAACAGGATAATCGCAGATACCGTTACGGGCAAATTCAAGGATTGCTTTGAGGCGAGTATAACTCCCGCACTCGTCAGCGAGTACGGCGAGCTTTTGAGCGCCGTGCAGATGTATGATGACCATATAAGCGACGGATTCGTCCGCCGCGGTGAGTTCTATTATCCACTCACCGTCGTCGTTGGCGGCGAGGCGAGAATACGCTGGATAAAGTGGAGAACTCTGCCCTCTGACGATTTTCGTGACGAAGCGCCCTTTGCATACGTAGGCTCGGATAATCTTGAAATATCCCTCGCGACCGACGTTCCGAAGGAATTTGAGGAAAAAATGTCGGGAAAGAAGATATATTCCTCCGAAAAAACCGTCAAGATGGCGGTAAGCTCGGTTTACCCGTCGCCCGTCGCTCTTTGCGGTAAGTATTCGCAGAGCTTTGTTGACGCTATGGCGTCGGCACTTACCGAGAAAATAGAAAAGAGCTTCCGCGCATCCGGGATTGCGGACAGCACGATAGAGCTTCGTCTTGTTTTCGCCCCCGCTACATATATGGAGCACACCTCCGATAACGTCACCTACCGCCGCCTTCTCCTCGGCGATAAGGGAAGCGCGCCGCGCGACTTCTGGGTCAAGTGGACGAGAAAGAACTCGTCTTCGGCGTACACGGTGAACGATGACATTGATGAAGGCGATATCGAGTTTGATATAGGCGACGACGTTCCCGTCAAGATTCGCGAGAGGGAATATCGCTTCCTCGTTAGTACCGACCCGGACAAGTATCAGTACTCAATGGGCAGAAAGAATATCACCGAATGGCGTGAGATAGTCAAGCGCGCTATCCGCCGCGGCGAGATGGCAAAGGCGGAGCTCGAAGAGGCAACCGTAGCTTACGACGCCGATATCAACGATAAGCTCAACGCTATCCTTGAAAAGTATTCGAATCTCGGTACACCCACCCCCGTGCAGCAAGAAACGGCAGAGGAAGAACCTATCCTTGCACAAGCTCTTCCCGAAGAGCCGACAGATGAAGCGCCCGAGCTTGAGCTTGAGTCGGAGCTTGAGATAGCCGAAGAGTCGAATGAGCCCGTTGCCACGGAAGAAGACGAAGCCGAGGGAGAGGCGGCGAGCGCACCCTTCGTTATCCGCAAGGAAATCACCCCGCAGCTTGAGGACGAGCCCGAGATAGTAGAGGAAACGGCAGAACAGCAAGAAGCGCCCGTCGAGGCGCAGAAGACCCCTGAGGTTGACATTGAAAAGCTTCGCGCCGAAATGGAAGCCAAGATACGCCTTGAATACGAGAGTAAGGCAAGGCGCAAGGCAGAGGAGGAGGCTCATCGCCTTCGCCTTGAGCAACAGGCGCTTTTAGAGGAAAACCGTCGTCTTGCAGAGGCGGCACGCCGTGCAGAAGCCGCGCGCCGTGCAGAAGAGGAGAGCCGTCTTGCCGAAGAAGCAAAGCTCCGCGCGAGAATAGAGGCAGAGGAGCGCGAGCGTGACAGACTCGCAGAGGCTGCTCGTATGGCACTTGAAAACAGAAAGCGCGAGGAAGAGGAGGCTCTTCGCCGCGCCGAAGAGGAAAGAGCGCGCCAGGAGGAGCTTGCCCGCGAGGCAGAAAGAGCTCGTCTTGAGGAGGCACGCCGTCTGGAAGCCGAGCGCATAATGCGCGAGGCGGAGGAGCGCCGAATAGAAGAGGAGCGTCAGAGGAAAGCCGAGGAGGAAAGGCTCGCTCTTCAGAGAAGAGAAGAGGAAACCCGCGCCGCTATTGCCGCAGAGCAGAGGCGGCTTGCGGAGGAAAAGAGCCGCACCGAGCTTACATTCAAGGAAGAGGAAAAGCCGAAGGTCGAGTATACCTACGTGCGTAAGCTTGTCCGCCTTATCTTCCGTCATCCCGTTGACCCCAACGTCACCTCGAGAATACAAGAGATAATGAGCTCCACTATCAAGTATTTCAACAAAGAGGACGTTTATATTCGCGTTAAGGCGAGCATTCCCGATGAGTCGACAGTCATTCTTGATTTCGTCAGAATTCCCGAGGAGGAAAACGAGCTTCTTATCAATATTATAAAGGTGCTCGGAAACAGTGGACTTGGAATAGGTAAAGTAACAGTTGAGTAAGATTGAGAGGCTACATAACCTAATAAAAACGAGAGGTATTGTGTGAAGAAACACAGTACCTCTCTAATATTTTCTGCTCTAAATTCGTTCGCCTCGGGTCGTTCTATGCGCTTGTATATTGCGGCTCTTCGATAGTTAGGGTAATCATTAGCCTTCCGCCCTCGCGCCGCAGTCGCTTTTCTGCGCTGACGCCACAGCTGTTCAGCGCAAATACCGAGGAATCTATCATATCGCATATCCGCTCTATCTTGTCGGCGGGGGATGCGGTGGTAAGCCTTTTAGGCGTCGCCATAGCCACCATTTCCTCAATCATCGCCTCACTCTCTGCAACGTTGAGCGAGCCTGCACGGATTTTTGAGAGCGCCGCCCTTTGCGACGGCTCGTCCTCAAGGCGCAGAAGCGCGCGGGCGTGCCGCTCCGAAAGATTTGCGTCGAGTATCAGCTCGCGCATATACGGCGAGAAGCGCAAAAGCCTGAGCTTGTTCGCTATGTAGGACTGGCTCATACCGAGCCTTGCGGCAAGCTCCTCTTGCGTGGTCTTGCACATTCTTATCGTTCCGAAAAGAGCTGTGGCTTCTTCAAACATATTCATAACTAACCCCACCCCGTGTGCGTTTTATTTAGATTATAGCACGCTTGGTTGGTGGATAGTGTCGAATATTCGCATCGGCGGAATTTGCGAAATTTTAATGTTATAATGGCTTTTTTGATATCTGCGCAAATGGCCGCGGATACTTATCCGAGGTTTTTGCCGCCTTCTCAATAAATATAAGCGGATGAGTGACGGACTCCTTGCCGTCGGTCAGGTTGACCGTTTTAACGGTAGGGTTCTTGCCGCCGAGGGTGGCAATAGCGCGCTTCGCGCCGGAAAGCTCGAACTCCGCGTTCTTACCTTTCATAGCAATCATTCTGCCGCCAACCTTAACGAGGGGCAAGCAAAGCTCAGAGAGCACTCGCAGCTCGGCAACCGCCCTCGCCGTTGCTATATCAAATCTTTCGCGCAGCTCGGGGCTTTTTCCTGCGTCCTCTGCTCGCATTGTGAGCGTTTTGAGATTATCAAGACCCAAGAGCCTCGCCGCTCCCTCAACGTAGCTTGTCCTCTTTGCCGTTGAGTCAAGAGCGGCGACCGTAACGTCGCCTCTCAAAATAGCTATGGGCAGAGAAGGGAAGCCCGCGCCACAGCCAACGTCTATTATCTTCGCCCTCTTTGGCAGCTCAAGGACGAGGCTTGCGCAGTCGGCATAGTGATTGAGTATTATTCTTTCGGGCTCGGTTATCGCCGTGAGATTGTATTTTTCGTTTTCCTCGAGCATATGCTGCGTCAGAGCGTAAAATCTTTGGCTTGCCTCAATGTTCAAAAGCGAGGAGAGCGAATTTGCGGCAAAGATGCGGGTCAGCTCGGAGGTGAATTCTTTTTCGTTAAGAGTCATAAGGATGCGCTCCTTTTGGTGATAAGTACATTTTACCATCTTTGCCGCCCGTTGTCAAGCGCGGCAGGCGTTTCGGTTGCTCTTGCTATTAAAAAATTGTTTATTTTTTAACGATTGAATATTGACTATCTTGACAAGTTGTGATATTATATATGAAGGAATAAAATTTAATTCAAAAAAGGAGAATACAAATGGCTGCTTACAACAAGAAAACCATTGAGGACGTTGAGGTACGTGGCAAGACAGTGCTTGTCCGTTGCGATTTTAACGTTCCTATGAAGGACGGCGTTATCACGTCTGACAAGAGAATAGTAGAGGCTCTTCCCACCGTTAAGTATCTTATGAACAACGGCGCGAAGGTTATCCTTTGCTCTCATATGGGCAAGCCCCACAATATCTTCACCGAAGGCTTCGGTCTTACCAAGAAGGAAAAGAAGGCTGTTGAAAAGCTCCCCGAGTCCGAGCAGGCAGCGGCAAAGGCAGAATATCTTGCAAAGGCTGTATCCTCGGATAAGAAGAAGCTCACCCTCAAGCCCGTATGCGATAGAATCAACGAGCTTCTCGGTGAGGTTAAGGTTACCTTCGCAGAGGACATTATAGGCGAGGACGCAAAGGCAAAGGTCGCAGCTCTCAAGGCAGGCGAGGCAGTTCTTCTTGAGAACACGAGATTTGACGCTCGTGAGGAAAAGAACGGCGCTGACTTTGCAAAGGAGCTTGCATCCTACGCTGATATCTTTGTAAACGACGCATTCGGCGCGGCTCACAGAGCTCACGCATCTACCGCAGGCGTTGCAGATTATATCCCCGCAGTTTGCGGCTACCTCATTCAGAAGGAAATCTCGGTTATGGGTAAGGCTCTTTCCGCTCCCGAGCGTCCCTTCGTTGCTATCCTCGGCGGTGCAAAGGTAGCTGATAAGCTCAACGTAATCGACAACCTTCTCGGCAAGGTTGACACTCTTATAATCGGCGGCGGTATGGCATACACCTTCGCGGCTGCAAACGGCTATTGCGTTGGAAAGTCGCTTCTTGACGAAACCAAGCTTGACTACTGCCGTGAAATGATGGCAAAGGCAAAGGCAAACGGCGTTAACCTTCTTCTTCCCGTTGATAACGGCGTTGCAGATTCCTTCCCGGATCCCATTGACGGTCCTGTTGACGTTCAGTACGTAGACGCTGATAATATTCCCGCTGACAAGGAAGGTCTTGACATCGGACCGAAGACTGCAAAGCTCTTCGCTGACGCGGTTCTTTCGGCAAAGACTGTCGTATGGAACGGTCCTATGGGCGTATTTGAGAACCCCACTCTTGCAAAGGGCACTATCGCAGTTGCAGAGGCTCTTGCGGCAAGCTCGGCAACCACTATCGTTGGCGGTGGTGACTCTGCGGCGGCTTGCGAGCAGCTCGGCTACGCGTCCAAGATCACCCATATCTCCACCGGCGGCGGAGCATCGCTTGAGTTCCTTGAGGGCAAGGATCTTCCCGGCGTAAGCTGCCTTATGGACAAATAAGATTCCATACAGCCCATCTCAAAAATATCAAGAGGGTAGCTTAAGGCTTTGAACTTGAGCTACCCCCTATTAAAGATTGAAAGGAAAAGGCAAATGAGAAAAACAGTAATCGCGGGAAACTGGAAAATGAATATGACCCCCGTCGAAGCAAAAAGCTTTATCGAAACCCTCGCACCCACCGTTCAGGGTATGAATAAGTGCGACATCGTTCTTTGCGTTCCCTTTGTTGACATTGCTACCGCAGTTGAGGCGGCACGCGGAACGAATATCCATATCGGCGCGCAGAACGTCCACTTCGCTGAAAACGGTGCGTACACCGGTGAGGTAAGCGCAAAAATGCTCACCGAGATAGGCACGGAGTACGTCGTTATCGGTCACTCCGAGCGCCGTCAGTATTTCGGCGAAACCGACGCTACCGTAAATCTTCGCACCAAGGCGGCACTCGCGGCAGGACTCAAGGTTATCCTTTGTCTTGGCGAGGTTAAGGAAGAGCGCCTTGACGGAATTACTAACGAAACCGTTGCTATTCAGACAAAGCTTGACCTCAAGGGCATCAGCGCCGAGGAGCTGAAGAACGTAATAATTGCCTACGAGCCTGTTTGGGCAATAGGCACGGGTCTTACCGCAACTCCCGAGCAGGCGGACGAAACCTGCGGAGTTATCAGAGGCGTCATTGCCGAGCTCTACGGAGATGAGGCAGCAGAGGCTATTACCATTCAGTACGGCGGCTCAATGAACGACGCTAACGCAGCCGACCTTCTCGCACGCGAGAACATCGACGGCGGTCTTATCGGCGGCGCATCGCTCAAGTGCGATAAGTTCCTCACCATAATCAAAGCGGCAAACGCATAAGCGACTACAAAAACGGGCTCTTTTTTGATTAACAAGAGTCCGTTTTTTTCTAATAAATTAGAATTATTAAGCGTCGGTTTGGCGTTATGCTACTAAAAAGCGCGGCTTTTTTGTGAAAAGAGAACAAAAAAGATTTTTCAAAATCGTTAAGTTGCATCTTGGCGAGGGCGCGGTTTTATGGTAGAATATCTATGCTAAAAAATATTTTTTAAGGAGAAATAAAAATGGCAGGTCTTTCACTCAGACACATTTACAAAAAGTATCCCGGCGGCGTTACCGCTGTATCCGACTTCAACCTTGAGATAAAGGACAAGGAGTTCCTTATCTTCGTTGGTCCTTCCGGATGCGGTAAGTCCACGACCCTTCGTATGATAGCAGGTCTTGAGGAGATCACCGAGGGTGAGCTCTACATAGGCGACAGATACGTTAACGACGTTGCTCCCAAGGACAGAGATATAGCGATGGTGTTCCAGAACTATGCTCTTTATCCTCATATGACTGTATTTGACAATATGGCATTCGGTCTTAAGCTTCGTAAGGTTCCGAAGGAAGAGATTAAAAGACGCGTTGAAGAGGCTGCAAGAATCCTTGACATCAGCCACCTTCTTGAAAGACGTCCCAAGGCTCTTTCAGGTGGTCAGAAGCAGAGAGTTGCGCTTGGACGTGCGATAGTTCGTAACCCCAAGGTATTCCTTCTTGACGAGCCTCTTTCAAACCTTGACGCAAAGCTTCGTGCGAGCATGAGAACCGAGCTTACAAAGCTTCACAAGAAGGTTGAGACCACCTTTATCTACGTAACGCACGACCAGGTAGAGGCTATGACGATGGCTACCCGTATCGTTGTTATGAGAGACGGTATTATTCAGCAGGTTGATACTCCTCAAAACCTTTACGACCTTCCCTGCAACCTCTTCGTCGCAGGCTTCATAGGCACACCTCAGATGAACTTCCTCACCGGTAAGCTTGTTCAGCATGACAATGATCTTTACGCTACTCTCGGTACCACCGAGGTTAAGCTTCCTGCAGAGAAGTCCAACAATCCCGACCTCAAGGAGTACATAGGTCAGGAGGTTATCTTCGGTGTTCGTCCCGAGGCTATTCACGATGAGCCCATGTATCTTCAGACAATGTCTGATACCACAATGCAGGTTGATGTTGACGTTACCGAGCTTATGGGTGCTGAGATTTATCTCTATCTCGGCTTCGACGGCATGGAGGACGCTACCGGCGGTAAGAACATTATCGCAAGAGTTTCTTCACGCTCTCGCGCACAGGCAGGTGACAAGATTACCGTTGCCATCGATACCTCTCGTATCCATATCTTCGACAAGGATACAGAGAAGTGCATTTGCCACTGATTTTTGTGAAATAACAAGACCGCCGTGCTTAAGCGCGGCGGTTATTTATATGTGCGGCATGTCTCTTTTTGTAATCGTCGGCGTTCATTTTGATATATTTTGGGGGAGTATTCGGATATTTGGTGATTTTTTTCGCTTCTACCAAAAAAAATCAAAAAAAATTAAAAAAAATTCGTTTTACCTATTGACGAACCATAATATAATTTGTTATAATAATAGTGATATATTAACCGCGGTGCGGAGAAAGAGGTTCTAACTAATGCGCGAAGGTATAGAAATATCCAAAAAAGAAAGGAAAGCGAGAGTTTCGGTACTCCGTATTTCAATACAGGAAAAGCAAAAGAACGTATCCGGCGACCTTGGTCTCTACAAGGCGGCTGCAAAAAATATAAAGGAGTCGGTCAAGAGCTATAAGACGGCTGATAAGCTGTATGCAAAGAAATCCTCATCCAAGAATGCTCGCCGTTATAACGAGGCACAGGATGACCTTTGGGACAGCGTATCCGATTTCAGAGCAATAGGCAAGAATATCCTCGCCGCGCTTGAGGAAATTCGTGAAGAATACATATCGCTTGATGAATATGCTGACGGCAAGAATGCGGGAAAGGCTATTGATGAGTTCGATAAATACAACGAGTCCGTTCTTTCCAAAATGGATGAAATAAAGGCGGAGATCGACAAGCTTATCGATATTGAGGATAACGAGCCGGAAGAGCCTGAGGAAGAGCTCGCGGAGGAGTTCCTTCCCGAGGAAGAATCTGAAGAAGATTACGAAGAAGAATATGAAGAAGAGGAAGAAGAAATGGCAAAGACAGTAAATCAGCCCGAGACAGTTGCAGCACCCGTTCCCCAGCCCGCACCCATGCCGATGTATACACCTTATCCTGCTTTTGCGGCACCTGTATATGCAGCACCTGCATATATGCCCGCACCCATGGCGGCACCCGTTCCTCAGCAGACTCCCGCGCCCAAGATTGCGCCCGTATCCATCGATGTATCCGCGATAGTTGAAAAGGCTATAGCAGCTACTATGGATAAGTTCGCCGCTGCCTTTGATAAGAGAATAGAGGCATATGTTGCAAATCTTCCCGTAAATATTCCTGCACCCGAGGCTCCTGCTGCACCAGCAGAGCCCACCGTTGTTTCCAATACATACGGCGCATCCGAGATAGCAGCTCTTGAGGGTGTTATTCTCGATGACGAGCAGGCTATTATCGATAAGCTTTCGGCAATGATAGAAAATCTTAAGACCCTTACTGCCGGTATGGCTGATCTTTCTGCGGCTTATATGGAGCTTGCAGGTAAGCAGAGCGATGCTAATCAGCTTCTCAAGCAGACCAACGACGTTCAGCGCCACACCATGCGTGAGCAGCAGGGTATTCAGGTTGCACAGAGAGTTATCGGTCAGGATCAGATAGCTATTGCAGAGGCACAGTCGGTTCTTGTTGAGCAGCAGAAGGCTATGGCTGAGCGTCAGCAGGCTCTCTCCGAGGCTCAGCAGGCAATGGAAGAGACTCAGCGCGTAATTACCGAGAACCAGGCAACTCTTGAAGAGTCCATGATGGCTGTAATGCAGGCTCAGAAGGAGATAATCACAGCTCAGCAGGTTCTTATCGTCGGCAATAAGAAGAATATCGATGCACAGGCTGAGATTACAGAGCGCCAGGCAGAGACCCTTGCTCTTCAAAAGGAGGCACTTACCTCTCAGAAGCAGGTTCTCCGTGAGCAGAGAGCAACCGTAGCTAAGCAGAAGGATGTTGCAGAGGGTAACACCTCCCGTAAGAAGAAGGCTCCCAAGGTAGAAGAGGCTGAGGCAACGCCCGTAGCAGAAGAGGCAGCTGTTGAGGAAGCTGCAGCACCAGCGGTAGCAGAAGCACCCGCAACCGAAAACGTTGCTGAGGAAACTGCAAACCAGTAATAATCCAAAGCACGCATAAATAAAACGAGTGTAAAAAAACTACCGCAATTTTGCGGTAGTTTTTTGTCTTTTATAAACCTTGCCGTGATTATATAACTACGGCGCCGTCATCTGCCTCCTCGTTCTGTGCATCGTGCTCGGCGGCAACAAGCTGTACGTGGTAGGCGTCGATGACTGCCTCCTCAAGCGAGGCTCTGAAATCCGAGTTTATCGGGTGAACGATATCGCGGTATGTTCCGTCTGGATTTTTTCTTGAGGGCATAACGATAAAGTATCTGTCGCGAGCGTAAATCACCTTAATGTCGTGTACCGCAAGGCAATCGTCGAATGTTACCGAAACTATTGCCTTCATCGGACCCTCGTCAAAGAATTTTCTGATTTTGATGTCTGTTACCTGCATAAAAAACGTGTTTCCTTTCCTGTGTTGTAAACTTTTTTTGGAATACGAATATAGTATACAATAAGAATGTTAAAAATATTCACGAAATAAGTAATCATTTTTTTAAATAAATGTTATATTTTTTTGATAAAATATGTAATATTTGTAACATTGTGGAGATATAGGGGGAAAGCGTTCGAATTATGATGATTGTTGCTTTGTTATATTCGTTTTATATAAGGGGGTGGGCTTATGGCAAATACAGAAAAGCAGATATCATTTGACAAATTGTTAAAAATAACGTCAAACGGCAATGCTACTATTCATTTTGTCGGCATTGGCGGAGTTTCAATGTATTCGCTTGCCAGGCTTGCCCTTATCATGAAAACACGTGTAACCGGTAGCGACAGGGAGGAGAGTGAGCATACAAGGGAGCTTGCTCTGCTCGGAGCGGTTATAAGCATCGGGCATAAGGCATCCAATGTAAACGGTGCGGCGCTCATAGTGTATACTCACGCCGTATCATCATCCAATCCCGAGCTTCTCGCTGCAAAAAATCTCGGTATTCCGACAGTGTCACGAGCAGAATACATGGGTGCACTTATGATAAGCTATAAAAACCGCATAGGTGTGTCAGGCTCGCACGGTAAAAGCACGACGGTTGCAATGCTCGATTCCATTTTTACCGCTGCAGGCGCACTGCCAACGGTTCTTTCCGGGGCAGATCTGCCGATAGGTGAGCCGCTTAAGGTCGGTTCGCGCAATTTGATGGTTTATGAGGCCTGTGAGTACAAGGATTCCTTTCTTAAATTTTCACCTACGATAGCTATAGCTTTGAATCTTGAGCTTGACCACACCGATTATTTCGATTCTATAGACAGTATGAAGGAATCCTTTGTACGTGCGCTCGGAAAGGCTGCAAAATGTGCTGTTGTGAATGCTGACGATGAGCATCTTTCGCAGGTTATAAAAAAATTGAAGAATAAAGTTATTACTTACGGGCAGGCAGAGCGTGCGGATTACCGCTACCGCATAACCGCCTTCACCGATACGGGTTTTAAATTTACTCTTGAGCGCTTTGGCAGTGTTATGGGTAGGTTTGAGCTTAATATCCCCGGTGCGTATAACGTTGGTAATGCCGCTGCTGCGATAGTTGCGGCTATTGAATACGGCATAGATATAAAGATAATTGCAGAGGCTATATCCGGTTATCGCGGTATAGCGAGACGCCTTGAGCCGGTGGGAAACCGTTTTGGCAGAACTGTTTATTACGACTATGCCCATCATCCAACCGAAATAAGAGCTTCCATAAACGCCGTTAAGATGCTTACTCACGATCTTGTGACGGTTGTCTTTAAGCCGCATACCTATTCAAGAACCAAGAGTCTGTGGGAGGATTTTTGTCGGGCACTATCTCTTGCCGATTATGTTATTATGACGGACATATATCCGGCAAGAGAAGAGCCAATAGACGGAATCAGCTCGCTTAGAATGGTTTATGAGATTGGTGAGCAGGCTATGTTTTCCCCTGATGCCGAGGTTCCCTTATATGTTGATGCCAAAACTCACGGGGTTATAATTATAATGGGAGCGGGTGCGCTTGAGGAAATAAAAAACGATATTTTGCATAAGTAGGTCATAAAAAGGAAAAATATGAAAAAGAATATTTTGGTAAGTGCCTGCCTTCTCGGAGAGGCTACAAGATATGACGGCAAAAGCGTCACAAACAAAGATGCACTAAGACTATCGGAATTCTATAATATAATTCCAATATGTCCCGAGGTTATCGGAGGGCTTCCCATACCAAGAATTCCGAGCGAGAGAGTAGGTGCGAGTGTTCTTTCGCGCGACGGACGCGACGTTACTGAAAATTTCCTTTGCGGTGCGAGGGAGGCACACAGGCTTTTTTGTGAAAACGAGTGCGAGCTTGCAGTTTTAAAAGAGAGAAGCCCCTCATGCGGCAGAGGAAGAATATATGACGGAAGCTTTTCGGGAACGCTTACCGATGGCAACGGAGTTACGGCAGAGCTTTTGCTTAAGCACGGTGTGCGTATATACGGCGAAAGTGAAATAAAAAAGTTGTTGACAAATAAAGAAAAATAAATTATAATATAGTAAATAATGAAGAAAGGAGCATACCGATGTCTGACGGCAGTCGAAGTACATACTGTTTTAAGAATCGAATAAACTATATCAAGCTCGTTTGCCCGATAGTCGGAACGCGCTCTTCTTTGTGATGCGTTTTCTCGGGGTCATTCGAGCATAAAGGAGGACCCGAAAATGGAGAAAAACTACAATTTTCAAAATCTGTCGGGGGTAGAGGAAATTCTGACCCCCGAAATTTTTTCCTCGCTTGCTGAGGAAAGAAACTATGCCGAAATAAAAAGCCTTGCCGAGAGGCTTCCCGCCCCCGATTTGGCAGAGCTTTTTGCCGCTATTCCTGATAGCTCGCACGTGCTTCTTTTCAGACTCCTCTCTAAGGAGCATGCGGCAGAAACGTTTGTGGAAATGGATTCCGACGATAGGCGCAGGCTTATAGATTCATTTACCGATAAAGAGCTTTCGGATATACTTTCCGAGCTTTATATTGACGATACCGTCGATCTTATTGAGGAAATGCCCGCGATAGTCGTAAAGCGTATTTTGCGTAATTCCGCACGCGAGGACAGGGAATCGATAAACCGTATTCTCAATTATCCAAAGGATTCTGCGGGAAGTGTAATGACAACCGAATACGTTCGGTTTACTGCTGATATGACAGTAGAGGCCGCTTTGAAGCACATACGCAGGGTCGCAATAGATAAGGAGACGATATATACCTGCTATGTGACAGATAAAAACAGATGTCTTATAGGTATTGTTACCGCAAAGCAGCTCTTACTTTCCGAGCCTGATGTGTTGCTTTCTGACATAATGGACGAAGATGTTATATTCGTTCATACAAACGACGATAAGGAGGAGGTCGCGCTGAAGCTTGATAAATACGGCTTTCTTGCTATGCCGGTTACCGACAGCGAGAGAAGACTTGTAGGTATAGTTACCGTTGACGATGCTATCGAGGTTCTTAAGGAGGAATCCGAGGAGGATTTTGCCAAGATGGCGGCTATCACTCCAAGCGAGACCCCATATTTGAAAACGTCGGTATTCTCTATATGGAAATCCCGTATACCGTGGCTGCTTTTGCTGATGGTTTCGGCTACCTTTTCAAGCACCATTCTTTCGGGCTTCGAGGCGGCACTGCCCGCTGTTCTTATCCTGTTCGTACCAATGCTGATGGATACCGGCGGTAATTCTGGCGGTCAGTCGTCTGTCACGGTTACTCGCGGAATATCTTTGATGGAGGTTGGGTTTTCCGATCTTCCGCGCGTGTTCTTCAAGGAAGTAAGAGTCGGTATTATGTGCGGTGTGACGCTCGGTGCCGTTGCTTTCGGTAAGGTGATGCTCATTGACAGACTTATAATGCAGAATGATGCAGTGACCCTTTACGTTGCACTTGCGGTATCACTCGCGCTTACCGTGACGGTAATAGTGGCAAAAATTATAGGCGCTACCTTGCCGATACTTGCTAAAAAAATTGGCTTTGACCCCGCCGTAATGGCGTCTCCACTGATAACCACTGTCGTGGACGCGATATCTCTGGTGCTGTATTTCTTCATAGCATCTGCTATAATGAATCTATAAAAAATCGATGTATCTCATACGAGATACATCGATTTTTGCCAACTTAAGTTTTCTTTTTTTAGTCAATAATGTACTTGTACCATTTCTGTACGTCTTCCTCGGGAATATATCCGTGGTTCGAATTTTGGAGGAATCGGATCTCCTTTTTTACACCTACAGGAACGGTGTTAAACATGGCAATTATTCCGTTTGCCGGGCAGGTCTCATCACCAAGTCCGCATCTTGGCACAGTTACAGGAACATTTATCAGCCTCACAAGATGTACGGGGTCGAAGTATTCCATTCCTTCCTCATAGCTCGTAAGACTTGTCGGAACCCTGCCGTCGGTTCTGCCCGCCAGATTGCAGAATGCGGGAATGTTGGCAGATATTGAGATGAGCTTAAACGGCGCACTCTTCTTTAGTAAAAGTGTTGACAATGCGCCGAGTGTCAGTGCCTGAAATCCACCCATGCTTCCGCCAAACATTGCAACCTCGCCGTTCCACGACTCGTGAAGTCCCGTGATATTACCTGAAAGTGCGGGATCTGTAACGAAGCGCAGAGTTTGAAGATTTCGCAGCTGAAGATAAAGTATATAGTTATCATGCAGATCCTGATAGTCGGAATTAACCTTGCCGTTTCCTCTTCCGTAGTTTTCAAGGATACCTGTACGAAGCACCTGATAATAATCCTTTAAGGGGCGGGGAAGCTTATATCCGTGGTGAGAGCAATGTATGTCAATATATTCGGTGCTGTGCTCGGGTACAGGCGGAAACGCCGAATAACCGTCAAAGGTAACGCGGATAGGCAAACTTTTTGCGATTGCGTTTTTCGGAACTGTAAGATAAGTTGCGGCGTGGCAAGGGCCCGGAGCCTTTAGGTTTAACTCATAGAAATCGAATTTTTCAAGAAGCTCCTCACCGAGATTGCAAATCCCGTATTCCCTTAGCATATCTATGTAGCTTTTATCGAATTTTATAAGTTCGTAGTGATTTTCCTTTGGCATATCATATTCGTATACCACATTTCCAACGTAGCCGTCAGGGGTTGTGTCGGTGGGGTCAACATTAAGAAGCCTATCTATCTCTTTGTTCCAAAAGTCCACAAGGTCAGAGGGTGGCATTTTTGTAGGATGTATATCGCGCCAAGAGAATAGTATGCCGCCATAAGCTGTTTCTGAGCCAAGAATGATTTTTTCACTTTCGTCTAAGGCTGTGACCTTGAATTTTACCCATCCCTCGCGAGAGAGAGTAACATCAAACTCAATAGAAGAAGCATTCAGTGCGTTTCCCGATGTTGCTACCTCATCGTCGCTCAACGATGTATATTTGAGCATGGGAACAGTCAGCGCCTTTTTCTCCGCATGGCTGTAAAGGCTTACTACAACATGCGCCACATCTCCTTTGATAAATTCAGTAGGCTCCCAAGCTGTCAGAGTATCTCCTTCTTTTTTATAGGTCTCAATTATAAAGTATGCTCCCTCGGCAAGGTCGGGGTTATCAAACTCAATAAGATTTTCTTTTATATCGAGTCCGTGACGTGCATTATAGCCAGTGAAATATTTTTCAATAAGGGCTTCGATACTGTCGCCCTCCTCGGTTTTGAATGCCTCAA
Source organism: Clostridia bacterium (assembly GCA_017467205.1). The sequence continues at coordinate 122,205 of JAFTSQ010000025.1, forward strand.
TTGCACGGCGGTACTCCTCGTCGCGCTTCATTCTGCACAGAATATTATATATTACGTTAAGCTGTGCCGTAGTAACCTGAGTAAAGCTTTTCTTTGCAGTCTTTTTATATGCCGCATAGGCCTTTTGTGCATAATTTTCGTTCATACAGTTAATACTTCCTATATAAATTATAGTTTCATTAGAATTATATAACAAATATTGCGGCGAGTCAATACCTTTAATAAAAATGGTATACAAATGTATGAATATAGGAAGATGAAAAATGGATTTTGAAGCGTTTTTGAACAGCCTTCTCAATTGGGCAATGACGACAGGCATGAAAATAATCATAGCCATTGTTATTCTTATAGTTTCCTTCAGAGTTATAACGCTTTTGTCGAGAAAAATCGGGAAAAAGCTTACAAACGGAAAGAAGCCGCTTGATAAAACGATTACCACGACGCTTGCATACGTCATAAGCATAACGCTGAAAACTCTTGTCGTTATAGCTCTTATAGGATATCTCGGAATAGATACCAGCGGCTTTGCCGCGCTTATCACCTCTCTCGGTGTAGGGATAGGGCTTGCGGTAAACGGTGCGCTCTCCAATCTCGCAGGCGGCGCTTTACTGATTATAACCCGTCCCTTTAGAGTTGACGATTTTATAGAGGCGTCCGGGTATTCGGGAACTGTCGAGGATATTCATATAGTTACAACAAGGCTGAGAACTCCCGATAATAAGGTTGTTTACATTCCTAACGGAACACTTTCGTCGGGGACTATAGTAAACTATTCCGAAAAGGATATTCGCCGCGTAGATCTAAAGTTTTCTGTGGGTTATAATACAGGCTCCGAGCTCGCAAAGTCTATTATTCTCGAGCTTGCTCGCTCACACGGTAAGGTACTCCGCGAGCCGGAGCCATTTGTAAGAGTATCCGATCATGCCGAAAGCGGTATAAAGATATTGGCAAGAGTATGGACGAAGAGTGCCGACTATTGGGATGTTAATTTTGACCTTATAGAGAGTGTCAAGGCAGAGTTTGATAAGCACGGAATTAGGATTCCTTACAATCAAATTGATGTTCATGTAAAGAATGATTGACAAAAAGGCGGTTTAACCGCCTTTTTATATTATTAATGCCTTTACCTCGCTTTTCTAAATTATCATTATGAATGTTGGTATATATAATCTTTTATATAAAATTCTATTGAACTTAGATTTTATTTGTGTTAAAATATATAAAAACAGATTTGGAGATTATTATGGTAAAAACTTTTAAAAACGTATTTTTCCACGCAACGGGAAAGCTTAAGAACGACAAGCTTCGTTTTATTCTTTTTATAGGATATCTTATATTTACTCTTTTTTCGGCGGTGTACTTTTTTACACTCGGACAGATAAGAAACGGACTTTTGCCTGTTGCTTACGCGGCACTCTTTATAGTCATGCTCGCGATTTTCGAGTATTTTCTCAAAATGGACGCAGGAAATCTGTTTCTCGTGATACTGTTTTCCGTACCCGTCGGAGGAATACTCGGTACATGCTATGAATTTTATATGCTGATACCCTTTTTTGATACTCTCTTACATACCATATCCGGCTTTATATTTGCGGCACTCGGCTACTCTCTTATGGAAAGGCTTTTGCTTAAGCACGCTGTACGCTCGCGCCTAATATCTGTACTTTTCGCGCTTTGCTTCAGTTTAGCAATAGCTTTGCTTTGGGAGCTTTTTGAGTGGCTGCTCACCACTCTTATGAACGGAGATATGTTGGAGGATACGGTGGTGTATAACATACGCTCCTACCTTCTTTCGGGAAGTCATAACGAGACCGTTGATCTTCTTGATATAAGCAAGACTGTGATATATCATTCCGGCGGAGCTTATGAGCTTGAGGGATACCTTGACCTTGGAGGACTCGATTCTCTCGTTGATATGGCGGTATGCCTTGCTGGCGCTGTGGCTTTTGGAATTTTATCGCTGGCGAGCCATCTTGCCAAGAAGGATATAGTACCGTATTTTGCACCGAAATGTAATGAAAAAATTACAAATACCGACAAAAAAGAAGAAAAAGCGAGCGTATAGCTCGCTTTTTTAAAATGTTTTATTTCATAGCATCAAGAATAAGAAGCGCCGCCACAGAGGCAAAGCCGTGATTACAGCTTGCGGTCGGTCTGTCATGCTCCCAAAGAGTTCCGGTCTTTTCTGCCATTTTTGAGAAGTATTCAAGAGATTCGGAAAGCACTCTCTCTCCCTCACCTATAGAGGATAGCCAGAAGAAGCGCAGATAATTTCCGATAAACATGTTGCTTCTTCCGATTTTTGGATATTTATCGGTACGCATCGGACCAAACTCAAGCTTCATACGCTCCTTGAAGCTATCGTCGGTTTTGATACCCATAAACAGTGCATAATATTGACAGGTTTCGCTTATATGGTCATCGCGGCGCACAAGACCTATACATTCCCGCGTTGCATGATCGGCGAAAAACTCACCGTTATAGGAAAGCTCGAATATTTTTTCTCGCATTTTCTCCGCACGGGCAATCAATGCCGTATCTCCGTAAAGCGTGGCGGTATCCTCAAGCATCTTTGCATAAAGCATATTAGAGGGGAAGTTCACGCCGTCGGTGTAGTCGTTTGCCACGCTCCACTCGACAAACACCCAGGAATCAAGGTTTTCAAGAAGTCCGTCTTCGTTAAGATATCTGTCAAAAAATTCAACGAGTCCGTACACCTTTTCCTTTGCCATATCTATAAGCGAACGGTCGCCGGTTCTTTCAAGATAGTCGCGCAGCTCAAGCACGAACCACATAGCCCAGTTCGGTATGTAGCGACCGGTGGGGTGCTGCGAGGGGAAGCACATGGGCAGCATTTTCGGTGCAACCTCGGGAGTTTTTGCAATGATGATGTTTTCAAGGAAGGCGCGCTCGATATTATTGTTACCCATAAAGAGGCGCTCTGCCTTCGCTGTGAAATAGGAATCGCAAAGCCAGCCCGCGCGTTCTCTTCCGGGGCAGTCGGTGAATATATCAACCGCATTTTGCATAAAGGTGTTTTTTGCCGCAGACAGCACCGTATCGGCAAGCGGATTTCCGATTTTTGGCAGGCTTTTTGCACGGTCGTTCTCATAAAGGATAAGCGACGGAGTGACGGAGACCTCGCCTTTGACTAGAATCTTCATAAATTTCATCGCGTACGGCTCGCGGGAAATAACGGAAAAGCTTCCCTCAGGCGATTTCGTGTAGAAAAAGTCGTTACAGCCCGAGCGTCTGAATATCCATTTTCCTTCCGGCTTTATCTCCTCGAAGGCACAGAACAGCTCGCAATCGCTGTCAGCGTTGAAATCCAGGACTATAAAGCCGGTCTTTTCGACCTCAAGCTCAAAATCGAGTGCTTGCCAGCCCTCGGCAATCGCCCGTGCTACTGTATTTTCCGGAGAGAATTCCGGCATACCTGGGAAAAGATGCGGTCTTTCAGGGAGCTTTCTTATATCGTCAAATCCCTTGAAAATGTCTTTACCGATAGCCGTGAAGCCACAACGCTTGTAATCGCACATTTCTCCGACGCCCTCGAGTATTATCGGTGAATCTACCGGCTCGGTCTCGACTCTCACTCTGCCGGTTTGTGAAAGGTCAAAGCCCTCGGCAAATGTACGCTGACCGCTGTATCTCGGCATGCTTTGGATTCGTGATAGATCCTTTTCGCAGATAAAGTCCTCGCTCGTGTATATTTCCTTGCCGTCCAAGAGAAGCGATGCTGCAAAGAAGGGCTTTTGGTAATCACACTCGTAATTTGTGACATAGCTTGCAAGAAGCTTTATTTCTATTTTCCCGCACCTCTTTAACGGAATAATCTTTTTTCGCGAATATCCTGCGGCGGTGCGCTCGGGACCGTAGGCTATAAATTTTCCGTCTATGTAAACCGTATAGGTATCGGCGGCGCATATCTCAAGGGTATCGCATTGAGCCTTTGGCTTTATTGAGAATATAAATTCGGAATTCGGAATTTCCGAGCTTTTCGCAAAGATAAATTTCATATGTCTGCCCTCAAATTATTTTTTACCAAACAGCGATGCGAAAAATCCGCGTTTTTCATAAGGCTCTTCATTGTAGGATATTACCTTATATCCGCTCTTTTCGATTGCCGCGCGTACCGTTTGCTCGTCGGGGGAGACCACTGTTATTATTACAGTCTCTCCGTTTGCATGCGATGAGGATACCTTCTTTACCGAAAGCACGCCTCTTATTGCATCGTTTATGTGTGCTTCGCACATTCCGCACATCATACCGTCTATTCCAACTGTTATTTTAACCATTTTTTATCCTTTCGTGATGAAGCTGTCATTTGTTAACTAACTCATATTATAGTGTCTATTCATTCGTTTGTCAAGAGAAAATCGCCGAACGGTGATACGGTTATTTTATCCGATACGGTATAACCAAGCTCGGTAAGATTAGAGAGATCGAACACTACGGTATAGCTGCCCCTTTCGGTCGGAATCCTGTCGGTGCTTTCTCCGTTTACCTTGATTTTCGGCGACAGTGCGTCAGCGTCCTTTGTTGAAGCCGTGACGGTATTGCCGTCCTTATCCTTGAGGATAAAGCTTGCGTCTATTCTCTCGTGTCCGTCTGAAATTTCAAGGCGGAATGTAAACTTGTCTGCTTCGCACCGAGTAAGTGCAAGCGCACCGTCTTTGGAATAAAGAATGTAAGTGCCGTTTGATTCTTGGTGTATGTCGCTTGTCGAACCGTCACCGCCGTCTGTCATAGGTGGGGCAGCACCGCCCGCACCGTCGCCTCCTACTGCGTTATCCATAATTCCGGAAAAGCCTATAGCAGCAAGAACTACCGCAAAGGTGAAAATCAGCGATGCCGCAGCGGCACCGATTTTGAATATCAGCCGTACTGCCGGATTATACGGATGCGCTGCCTCGGAAATGAATTTTTCGTCAAGCTCACTTATTGCATAAAGCAGCTTTTGATTTTCCGTCATATAAAAATCCCCTCCTTAGAAAGATAAAGGGCGAGTTTTCCTCTTGCTCTGTGTAATACAGTCTTGACACGACCCTCTCCTATCCGATATGCTTTTGCTATATCGGCGACAGAGTCAAGATAAAAATACCGTCTTATGAAAATTCTTCTGACAAGCTCGCGCTCAGAGCGGAGAAATGCGTTTATGATGCCGGCTATCTCCTCGCTCTCAAGCCGCTCGGTAATATCCGAGGAGCCGACGCACTCGGCAAGCTCGTCAAGCGACTCGAAAACACGCCCTCCGCGCTTTTGCGAATTTTTTGCGCTCAGCTTATCCAAGGCAAGATTGCGGGTTATTTTTGCAAGAAAAGCGCGGAAAATATTCGGTCTTGTCGGAGGAATTGAATTCCATGCCCTAAGATAGGTGTCGTTTACACATTCATCAGACTCGAAGCTGTCATCAAGAATGTTCAGTGCTATCCTCGTGCAGTATGTGCCGTATTTGTCGCTCGTCTCGGTTATTGCACGCTCGTCTCTTGCAAAATAAAGCTCTATTATCTCGGAGTCCTGCATAGCTCTCTCCTTTCTCAATAATATTGACGGAAAAATTTTTTCGTGGTTTCGGTATATTAAAACTTCGATGCGTAAATTGCTTTATATTTTTTTGAGTTCATCGATTATCGCGTCGTAGCTCTCGGGTGCACCGCACAGATTTTTTTCGTTTTTTTCATAAAGCTCCTCAAACTTTATGGAGCGAAGCCGCGAGCGTAAAAAGCCCTCTATCCAATACATAAATCGCGTTCCTTGCGAAAGCACCTCGAGCGACTTCATTCGCTCATACATCGGTACGCCGTCAGAGGCGTCACGCCACGTGTCCACGAAGGCAAGATCGAAGCCCTCCTGCGGCATTACATGCTCTGCATATTCAAACGCATCGGCGTTCACGATGCGTATCTTTGCCTTCCACGGTATCTGAGGAAGTATCTTTTCGGAAAACAGCTTTATGACGTCGGGACTTTTTTCAACAACCGTGACAGACTCGACCTCGGGCTTTGCCGATGCCATGTAAGCGTAGTAGCCAAGCCCGAGTCCAAAGGTGACGACCTTGCCGCGTGCCTTCGCTATAGCCTCCTCAGAGGTATCAAGGTCAACGGGAGTGAGTGTCATCCATTCGTTTCCGTCCTCAAGCACCGCAGGGAACTCAAATCTTTCGGTAAAAAATCCGAGGGGCGGTATGTCGGCAAAATCATCTGTGCATATCATATCTCCTGCTATTACTCCGCGGTAGGGAAGATATGCCTCGCGGCGAAGCTCCCATCTGCCATCCTTGAAGCTTTCTATTTTTATATTCCTGTAATACGGGTCGTTTATGTATTTTTTGGCATCAAGTATTCTTACCGATGGGGTGAGATAGTCACGTATCAAAACCCTGTCCTCGGGATTTTCAAAGTCCAAAGCAAAAATCTCCGAGAGCAATGCGACAAGTGCTTCTTTTTTTGTAATACTATCGTCCTCTGTAAGAGTATTTACCATCTCTTCGGTAATGACCTCAGGGTATCTTTCAAGATACTCGGCGTACATTCTTGTAATTCTGTAATTTCGGTCAAAGGTCCTTGTAAGTCTTGAGAGCTTTTCGCTGTCCTTCAAAGTCATAATTTTTCTACTCCGAGTGCTTTTAGCTTTTCGGTTAGCGCCACAGCGTACTGTGCAAATCCGAGGTCGTTCGGGTGAAGTCCGTCGGTAAAGAATTCCTCTGTATGGTGTGCAAGCTCTGCACCGTGAATAACGGTTATATTAAGCTCGTCCGCAAGCTTTTCAAGCGCCAATACCGCCGCGGAAAAGCTGCCTACATCTGTTTTTCTTTCAAAATCCTTGCGCCATATGGGTGATATGTAGAAAATTCTTGCTCTGCTATAGAATTTTTTCAAGGTTTCAAAGTACACGCGGCATCTCTCAAGACTGAGAGTTGCGCCCGACCAGTCGTTGGTGCCGAGGGCGACTGTGACAATGTCGGGGTCAAAGAGCGGCGCAGAGCCGAGTATCGACGGTCTGAATATCTCGCCTCCGATTGCCTGGTTTACTGCATCAAGCTCAAAATTCCTTATTATCGTATTTGCGTACGTCAGGGAAGGGAAGTGCGCCTCGTAGCCGTGAGTTATCGAATCGCCGAGAATAAGGGCGCGAAGCTTCTTTTTTATTGGTATCAGCTCAGCACCGTCGGAAAGCGTAAAATTTGAGACTGTCATTTTGAATAGATTCGGGAAAAATACTCTTACGCGCTTTTTCCCGGAGGATAGCTTTATGCTGACGGAATCCTGCCTCAGCTCCTCGAAATAAGCGCCCTTATGGGCTATCATAACGTCGTTCTCCCAAATATCAAAAAAGGCGTAATCTCTGTGAGGACCGACCTTAGACTCTGTCTCGTAATCGAAGCTGAGAATATCCGAATCGGTCAGAAAATCGAGTATTACCGATGCCGTTGAGTCGCTCCTTCTGCGAAATTCCGGATGCTCCGTTGCATATACAGACTTTTGCTCGTCTGTAAATCGGTGGAAGGTAAAGACTCCGTTCTCCTCTGTTACCGAGAGTGCTCCAAAGGTTATTTTTCTTATATCTTTTATGGAAAGCTTCATTTTTGTGTCTCCTTGTTTTTTCTATATTGTAACTTAAAAAACACCTAAAGTCAATAAGGAAGCGGTATTTAAGGAATATTATTTTTAACTCGGCAAAAAATAATGTTATTGCGGAGGAGATAAATAATGAACAATATAGTTCTCGGAAATATAATATCCTTTATCGGTGCAATTTTTCTTTTCGGAAGCTGTATCGTTAAAACTAAGAAGAGAGTTCACTTTTTTCAGCTTCTCCAGTGCGCTGTATTTACCGTATCGCAGTTGGTTTTCGGCAGAGGTGCGGGCGCGGTCTCGATGTCGGTTGCAGGTGTTCGGAATCTCCTCATATGCTTTGATCTTTACGGCAGGGCGGCAATGCTTATACTTGTTTCTGTCACCGCGTTTCTCGGCTTTTATTTTAACAGCGCGGGAATTGTCGGGTTATTGCCGGTGGCAGCGGGAATTTTTTATTCCGTTGTCTCCTACAGTGCCAAAAGCATCAGAACGCTGAAGGCGGGACTTGCCGTTTTGCTTTTGGTATGGACCGTCTATTCTGCACTTATTTTTGACATTTTTGGTATGATATCAAACGCCACAGCGTTGGTCTTGAATCTTGTGACCTTTCACAGGATTATAAAGAATAAAGAGAGATAAGGGGTATTATAAATGAGAACACTGATGATTTGTCAATGACATTTCCGAAAAAAATTTGAGAATTTTTGAAAAAAGTTGCAAAAAGCCTCGTTTTCAGCGTTTCGTAGCCCCCAAGGGGGCGGAGAGACGGTGAAAATGAGGCTTTTTCGGCGTTTTTGGGCATGGCAAAAGGACCGTCAGTATTTTGGCGATCTTTTTTGGGTCGTTTTATTCCGTTCAGCCGGCTGAATCTGCTATTCCAGGACACCGAAATCAAGGTACATTAACTCCTTGCGCTTCTCCATAGGCGTGAGCCACTTACGTTTACCGTCTCGGCTCGTCAGCGTGCTGACAGGAATATTGTTAGATCTGCGTAGATATGCCTTCATCTGCTTCAGAAGGTCCGCGAAAGAATAAAACTTAAGAGTTCTATAGAAACGCTCATTGTCGTTCCGATGAGAGCGCTCTACCTTTCCGTTATGCCGGGGAGTCCTAGGCTTTATCAGCTTATGCTCGATACCATTCTCGGCGCAAAGCCGATCAAGGGGGTGCAGCTTGTCGGTACTCGTCTGCCGTGTGTAGGTAAACTCGGTTCCGTTATCGGTCTGTATAATCTTCGGCTTATACCCGAAATACAGAAAGGCTCGCCAGAGAAAGTCTACCGTATTATGAGCGCTCAATTCCTCGTAAGGGTAGATGAAGCGTTCCCTGGTTGCCTCATCTATGACTGTATATTGAAAGAAGTTGCGGTCAGCGAGGACGGCGTAAGTCCGGCACTCAAACGGCACAAACTTAACGTCGAGCTGCCACTTCTCCCCAAGCTGCTCCGGGGTATTATATTTTTTCGGCTTGTAGATTTCCTTCTTCGGGCGATTCGCATAGAAGCCTTGGCGCTTAAGATAGCGATAAAGCGTTACCGGATTTCTGGTATAACCGTAATTCAGACGCAGCTTGCCGTAAAGCTCGTTAAGCCCGATATCCGGGGTCCTGCGTATCAGGTTGAGTATGTGACGCTTCTCCTCGGCGGTCTGCTCCTTCGGATGCGGAGTTAAGGGACGGTGGGATCTGTTCTCAAGGCTCTCAAGCGTTCCGTCGTATTGACTGCGCCACCGGCGAAGAGAACGGTCGGTACAATGGTAACGGTGACACACAAATTCCGTACTGCTCGTCTGCCAGAGCGTCAAGGCTCTCAATTTCTCCCTCGGCGTATATGGTGAATTGTAATGTCTGTATTGCATATTGTTCTCCTTTGGCGTTCAGCCGGCTGAATTCCTACCTCCACCCATTTGACAAAAATCCCCTGCCGTGATAGCAGGGGTGGTAATTCAACGAGGGGAGGTGTTCCGTATATGCTCTTTTTTAATCTCAATTGCTTCTTGACTACATACGGCAATATGTTAGTTGAGTTGCTCGCAATCGTGATTATGCAAATCGCATAATTGCACCCCTCCGCCTCTGATGTTGATATTATATCACAGCAGGGGCGGCTTTGTCAAGTCCTCCATTGCGACGGCACACCCTAACCAAGAGGTCGGAATTGTGTAGTTTTTTAGTGGACCATATTATTTTAGGGAGAGAGTATTAGACGGCACCTTGACTATACGAGCGCCGCGCTGACGCGCGGCGGTCAAGGTGCCTCACCGACCGAACAGCAAATTTTGAGGCTTTTTTTAACCGAAAATGCGGCGTTTTGGCGCTAAACCGCTCAAAATCGCCGCATTTTACGTTTTTTTGTACGCGGAAAAAGCCTCTGTGGTGCAGAGGCAAAAATGTATATTTTTCCGTATTTCTATGACGGCAGAGGCTCTATGTAAAAGACCGTGGGCGCGCGTCTTATATGCTTTACGTCTGTTTCATAGTCTACAACATCATTGAAAAGGACATATTTTGTTACAAAATCTACCATTTCACAAATAACATCATTATCGTTTATCTCTTTGTAAAACTCTGAAGGAATCCCCCTGGAATAAATGATACGCTCGTTAGACTTCTCCAGGTACTTGAGAAGATAATTCATCGTCGTTCCCCGGCGCAACTCGGCGTTTGACAGTGCCTCAAAATCGTTCCTTCCAAAATTCCTCTCAAAGAACGTATTCGAGTGCGTGACCTGCATCTTATGATTCCTGGTTGAATAATCCCGGCGCTCGTAGATCTCGCCAATCATCTGCCCTTCAGGCACGTACATTACAGCATGTAAGTGAAGGCGCCCGGTTTCCGGGGCTCGTTCAAACACGCCCATGTACAACCAACCGCGGCGAGTATGCAGATTAGAAAGGCATTTACGAAGCCTTTTCTTAAAGCTCTCCTCATCCTGGAGCTCGTTGTTATATGTAAATGTAACGAAATAATTCCAGGGATTGAGAAAGGCCTTTCTTCTGAAGCGTTTCTTCCGAGCTGCGAGATTGCGATATACACTTATGAGCTTTTTATCGACATATTCTGTAAGACCCCATTTATCCGGATACTGTTCGCAAATACCGGTTAATATGTATTCAGCAATGTCCTTCCTTGCTATGTTATCCTTGATTGCCTGAAGGTAGAGTTGATCGAACAAATCATCAATTGGCATACGGCAGTAAGAGCGTGATTTTTTAGGGCGTAAAGATGTATCCGATGGCACGGCAATATAACAGCTGCCGTCGTTATATACCTTGCAAAAGGTATTATGCTTAGAATAATCATCGAACCAAGGAAAAGAACTGTTAGGCTTTACATATTCAAATGCAAGTGCGTTCATATTTATTCTCCATAAATAAGTAAAAGTAACAAAGATATGTTATTGACGGGACTCCCCCTTCCCCCTCTAAACCTTCAGAGGGGGCGTAAATGCTGCCTTCGCTCCGCATTCGGCTCGGGTTCCGAAGAGCCCGACCGCTTTACTATGCCGTCTTGCATAGGACGGCAATGAAAGCCAACAAGTGAAGGATTTTAAAAAACGTAGCGGTCTATGTCCCGTTGAAAATGGCTTAGTTGTTTATCTCGCTCAGCTTTAGTTGCCATAATATCGGAATATTCTATAAAATCTGCTATGCTGACGGTATTGGGAAGGTCGAATATGGAAGACATGGCATCTGTACTATAACGCCTGGAAAAATCCTTTTTATCCATTCCGTAAAATTTGCGTTGCTTCGACTTACCGTCCATACGCCCGGACTCAACCTCAAGCTTAAACGTTTGACAGCCGAAGAGCTTCTCAGTACGATCTATGTACTGTGCATAAAGCGCCGTCGTATTTTTAAAGAGATAAAGCAACAACGTATCGTCGTCACGGACTCCCATATAACGGAGGTAGAAACGAAAGAAAAGACGGTGAACAACATACATACAGCTAATAAGCCAATAGGGAGAGAAAAGAGGTAGTACAGGCGCTTTTTCGCCCTTGTCCTCAATAAAGACAACCTCTCCGACCTCTCTGCCGCCTGCGCCCCAATCCTCGGGTCTCTGAAGGTCACAGAGAACCTTTACAAAGACACGGTTTGCGATGACGGTTGCGTGTCTTATCATCTTCAAACAGGCGTTAAACAGGTCATTATTTTGGGTACACTCCTCTTCATCAAGCTCACCGGCACGGCTCTTCTTTCGAGCACTCGCTTGCTTACGGATCTCAAGCTCATTCTTGCGCTCCTTATCAATCTCCGAAACGACATAGACACCGAACCCCAGGGCGTTCTTATTTGGATTATCCTCAAGCATGCGTTTCCCGAGACGCAGCATATCAAAATCAATGATATGACAGTACTTTGAATACATATCTTGGTATTTTGGATTTCTTCTGAAAAAGTCATCGTTATAGAGGGGAAAATGACCGTTATCTGTGACGTCGAAATCCACGCGTATTGCGTAGTTTGAGAAGACAAGGGACGTTTGTATCGAGTAAACAAAGAACGCCTGTGCATAGTCTTCTATAGCGTCATAGATGTGGGTAATAGTAAGATTATCATTATAAGTCGTACGGTAGTGCTCTATATCATAGCCAAAGGTTATATCTCGGTTGAGCTTGCCTTTCCTGGCGCGGCGCTGATACCAGCGAAGTAAATCATTACCCTCAAGGTAAAGATATTCGTCCTTCCAGGCTCGAATCCAACGTCGGATAGAAAATATATCGACAATCGTATGCTCTTCCATACGGTGCTTGACCTCGGAACGGAGATTTACCCAAGGAAAATTCGGGAATTTCATATCGGTTTCAAGCAGGATCTCAAGTGCCTGATCACGAAGCTGCTTTTCTGCCGAAAGCGCTAAAGACGTCAGCATTCTTGTTTTTCCTGTACCCATATTACCGTAGATGACAGTAACAACTCCGCGCTCATTCAAAAAACCGCGGTTCTTGCGCTCATTATGCTCTAATCTAGAATAACCGGCTTCCTTACAAAAGTAGTCCAAAAGAAAATAGCCGATAACAAACCACACAATGCCCGGTATAAAACGGATCATTGGCGTAAGATCAGAGAGAAGCTTCACGAGCTGCATATACAATCCGATGAAATCAAAGGACACAACAAAGTAGAGATAAAAGGCAATGAAGGCAACTCCGACAGAAATAACATTGAAATAAAGTAGCCACAGGAAAAGCCAAGTCTGATAATACATCTTGTTTTCCCGTATAAACTCAACGAAGCTCTTACACCACCTTACAACCGGGTATACTGTTATAAAAAGAAGCCGCTTAAAGCGCTTGAGATATTTTGAATCTTCAACCGGCTTTTGCTTTTTCTTTGACGTTTTTACCTCTGCCCCCTCGTCGTCCTCTTCCTGCTCCTCTGTATATTTCTTCGCCTTAAGCCACAAAGGCAGCGCCAACGGTAATACCAAAATCAAAACCTTTGATGTTACCTCAAGAATATCCGACATTGACCAAATATAATTCTGCACATTCTCCCCGGTTGCCCACAAAGTCCAATACTGCTGCCAAAGAACCTTGAACTCTTCCCAGGACCAAGGGAATAAACGTAACGGCTCCCAAGGCGATTCTCCCCACTTCCATACCTGAAGCTGAATGACAGTGGGGGCTATGGGACAAGCATCAGGATTATCTGCAAAAAGCCCATAAAAATAGTACACCAAGCTTGTACCAAGGTCCCGAAAAGCTTCTCCTACTCTTGGCAGCGCGTTTGGAAACAGAAAGCCAAGCCCGAGGAATAGCAGCGTTATTCCGATACAGATATAATGCCGGTAATCCCGTGATAAGATACTATTAAGCTTATCCTTCACGAGCTATTCACCTCGCTTAACTGACAGCCGGTAAAGATAAAATATCCGGCTAATAACATAAAAAGCAGAAAAACGATTATGTAAATCAACCGCTTATACTTCATCAGTATTATCCTCACTCATGTTGTTTCCCTCAAGACGATTTTTGCGTTCAAAACTATCCGAAGCATAGCATTTCATGAGCTTAATTATTTCATCTAACTTATCTTCCATTTCATTCTCGTGCATAGGCACTTTAAAACAAAAACGAATGATAATCAAACCTATCAAAGAGAGAAGCATTAATGCTCCCCAAACAACAATCATTATATCTGCAATTATCGCTATAGTCATTTTAATTTACCTCACTTATTTCTTTTATCAAACAAATTATAAGCTCCGTAAAGAACATCTTTACAGTCGGGAGCTTCAACATCACCGCAAAATACTGCTACTCCGTTTTGAGCCTTATCCGGATACTCCCTGCAGAATACCTCGCACGCAATAAAAAACGCTTTTTTCTGCGTGCTGACCTTCTCTGAGACTTGAACCGAAAAGCCCTGGTAATAGGTCCAACCTTCAGGAACAAATGTAAACCTATACTTTAGAGGAGCCTCAAAGGCTTTTTTGGGTATGAAATACTGTTTCTTTTTTCTTCCGAACATGATTTTCTCCTTTCAACGTTTAATCGTGTAAAACGTTTGACACCACTTGCTCGAGCAAATGGTGGTCAGTCGATTATCTACCATTCTCCCGGGGGAAATGGTAGTCATTGGCCGTACCACCATTAGACGTGGATCTAAACGCTTTATCTATTGTACTGTCTTCGCCAATACTGCGGCGTTCCTTGACAGCCTACACTGGTATACAAGTCTTTACAGCCGGGGCAATAACACTTTTGATAATCCTTCGATATTGCCCAACCGTGCTTCCTAGCTTCACGGTTGTTTGCAAGCTTAAGCTTTGCCGTAAAGCCGCAGTTATCGCACTCGAAGACATTTATCTTCTCTATGTAGAACGGCACAGGAATCACCGCCTTAATAAGTGTCGGGCGGATCGTAACTATGCAGCTCGTAGTCTGCTGATGTTCCGTGAACGATGGCACCGCATACAGTGCAAAAACCGAACTCGTCAGCTTCAGCGCGGCAGCTATGGGCGTCATACTCCTCATGATCTACGGCAATCTCACCGATAGAATAAATCGTTATTCCGGGTTCGCCTCGAGCAAAGACTTTGAAAAGTCGTTCCGCTTCGCTCGCGTCATTGGCTTCTACCGTATACTCCTGAAGCTCGTCCTCGGATATTTCCGTATCGTAATATAAAACTGTATAAAGCATTTTTTTGTTCTCCTATTTGTGCATTTTAACGAATCAGAACACCGCGCCCGGCGCTGATGGCACGCTCATGTGCTTGAGTTCCTCGCTCATCAGCCGGGAGCTGCGGACGTTCTTTTGTGCAGGTTGCTTAATCGGGCTCGAATTTTCCGTCTATGTATGTGCCTTTAATTCTGCCTCGGCTGTCGTAATCGAAGTCTCCAAGAAAGTCACGCTTGCGCAATTCCTCTTCTCGCAGCATCTGAGCATACGTCATGCCAAAAGGGTTGTCGCTTCGCGCAGCTTGTCCGAGCCTACGCTTCACCACCTTATGCCGGGAAGCGCGCTTCATTGAAGATTTAGGAGGATTATATGGTTTGCCATTCTTTTCCCAAACGAGCATATTCTTTCGCCATGCTTTTTGGTCAGCGGAATCTTTACGCTTTTTTATTTTACGTTTCAAACCATTCAAAAGCCCGGTACGATAAGCTTGTTTCTCGAATTTTGTCTTATATGCCATCAGTTTTTTCCTCGCTTTGTGATTTGTTTTTGCTTCTCTATGCCAAAATAAGCAACGGTTTTGCGGTTACGTTTACCGTTATCGTCAAAAAAATGTTCAACGATTTGGCGTTTCGCAGGGGCGCAAAGGTCGTGGGTATTTCCTTTATACTTAGGCTTACCTTCAGCTGCCGAAATAATCAGATTAGGCATTTTCGTATCAATCTTACCGACAAACTGATACTTTGAATTCAACTTTCGCTTTCCGCTCTTACTTTTCGTCCATGCCTTATCGGAAGAAATCAACTTTACACCCTTATGCTTTAATGAATAATTTACGCTTGACATTTTCAAACTCCTGTGTTATAATGTTTTTGCTAACATCGTTGTGTTAGTGCCGTCGCCCTATGTAACAGGGTAGCGCTTGGGGAACTCCGCAGCGACAGAGAAGAATCTTTGGCTTAAAACGGGTAGACTTCTCATAGACCACTCCCTCGGGAGTGGTTTCTTTTTTTATTTTCGCTTCTTCTTATTTCGGAGCTTATTCAAGCCCCATAATAATATTTGTTGTATTATAAATACCAGCACCGTGGTACATACAAGTGTTATTAACTCGTCCATAACGAACTCCTTTTTTTCATAATCGCCCGGATACAGCTTTACCGTCACACTTTCGCCACATTTCTATGCTATAATGCTCTTTATACCAATCTCATGTGAGGCTGACTATAGAGAAAAGTCAACGAAGAGGCTGATAAAAGAGCGAATGTTGCAAAAG
The DNA here is from genome assembly GCA_017467205.1 of Clostridia bacterium. Next base: position 138,182 of record JAFTSQ010000025.1, read on the forward strand.
AAAAGGCGAAATGTTTGAGGTAAATTCAAACAGGAGGTTTTTTCTATGAAGAATCTGCTTTACAAAACGGTAGATATTATCTGTATCATGCTTGAACTCATCTTTACAGTTGTATCGTTTCCGTTCAAGGTTGGAAAAGCGGTCTTTGATATTACAAAGATAATTCTTTCAAATTAAACCGCAAGGTAACCGTCTCCGGGCGGTTACTTTTTATTTTGTACCCTTGACAAGCTTCTCGTCAGGGGATATAATATTTTTGCATACATGCATAACGTTCTTCTTCCTGCCATATACATTCCGTCATTGAATATATAGAACCGCCGGAAAGGAGATTGTTATGAAACTTCTGATAAAAATGCTTGATTTACTGAATAGCTTTTTTGAATTTGTTTCCGAGCTGCTTTCCGTCCTGTCCAAAGTTCTGAAAGCAATTTGGAAATTCTTTCTCAATTAAAAGAATCTCAAGTATGTATGCAGCCACCCGGCTGGGTGGTTTTTCTTTTACTCCCTTGACAAGCTTCTCGTCAGGAGATATAATATTCCTGCATCCGTATATAGCATTCTTTTTCTCGCTCCTTTTGCGTAAGCTCGCCCAAGGAAGGGAGAGCTACTATGAAACACAAAGCGTTAAATATCGCTCTATTAACCTTAGAGCTGATATTTGAAATCGTTTTACTACCACTCAAAATTGTTAAAACGATTTACGAAATAGCAAAAATCCTGATTCTATAATTCTATCTACATACGGATGCTGCCGTCCTTAACACATTTAAGGGCGGTTTTCTCTTGACAAAATTCCGCCATGGGTGTATAATTAGGTATCTTGTTTCCTTGAGGTGATACTTATGTTTAATTGGTTGCTTATGGCAGGCACAGATAGTAAACCCGAACTTACTGTATCTGGCATTGATTACGAAGCTTTATCAGTCTTTTTGGGCATTATATCATTTATACTTTTGCTAACAATCATTTTCGGCGGTTTGATTATGTTCTATAAAATAGAAAAACTAAAAGAAACAGTAAAAGAACTTGAAAAACAAAAACCTAAAAAATGAAAATGTTAAATTAAAAATTACTTGAATATAAAACTTTATGAGGTATTTTATGAAAACCAGCAATTTCATTTGTCCTATCTGCGGAGAACCTACAAATGTTTACATGGGAAATGCTCGTAGAGACCGCCTTTGTAGAAAACATGGTATGCTCGCCAACAAAGGAGAACTTATTCAATGCGAGTACTGCGGTAATTGGAATGATACTAAAGAGACTTGTACTTGCCAAAAATCTGCTCCTAAAGCAATTGATAAAGAACCGGCAAAAGAATATGATGCTTCTGAATCAACTTGTATTATATGTGGCGAACCATCGAACGGTAAGCAACAATGCAGAGCCTGTTTTTATGAAACTAAAGATTTTATGGATATACTTGATAAAAATAGTAACTCAAGAAAAACAAGAGATTACTATTACAATCTAAAAGAAAGAATCTTTATCATAAAAAGCCTTGAAGAAGCACAAAAACAATGTAATAAATTAATTGCAATCGCCATGGTTGCAAATGACTATAACAATGATTCTTCTCTGATCAACAAAGTTTACAAAGATGTAGAAGCTCTCATAAAAGGAAAACAAGCTCCACTGACAAACACGCAATTCGAGGAAGAACGCAAAGAAAACGATGCAAACAAAAGTAAAGTAAATACAGCTCAAGATGGTCACAATGTAGATTCAGATATGGAAGTCAGAATAGACGATGTTCTTTACAATTCTTATATTTTGCACGCATACGGCATTAGCATTCCCGAAATAACGGAAAGAAGAAAGAAATGCGACTGGTTTATTCCCATAAGTAATGGTAAAGGAATTTACATTGAATATTGGGGAATGAACACGCCAAAATACAAACAAGAACGCAAAGAAAAAGAAGAACTCTATCAAAAACACAACATTCCGTATATTGGAATAGAAGCAGATGAACCCAAACAAGATACGCTCACCTTTAAAGCAAATTTACTTCGCGACCTAAGAATAATCGCAGAAAAACATTATGGATTTATACCTGAATGGAAAAAATGAATTTGAAGTGTTATGACAACTGAATATAAAGAGTGACTTATGTCGCTCTTTTTTTATTTGAATTTAAACAACCAACCTATAACCTTAAACGGAAATGTTAATATAGCAAATAAAAACTTAACTATAAACTTTATCCCAGTCCATATAATATTGAAAACAAAACCAAGCGGTCCAGAAGCTAACAGTATTAATACTACAATAAGTATAAGTCCTAATACCATCATTATCTTTTGCCACCATTCAGAATTTTCAATATTGTCAGCGATAGACACTTCAAGCTCCGGAATACTATCAGTACCAACGAGCTCACTTACACACCCGAGATTATATACTTTACCTTGAGATAAAAATTTAAGTCTCAAAACACCCACATTTTCAGTCTCACAATAATTAACATAGTAACCGCTTCCGTCTACATAAGGAACCAAAGTATAATCCGTTTCCAAAAAGCGAAATACAAATTCAGAATTATTCAATGCAATGAGTTCTTCTTCACTGAATTCCTCATTAGCATCATTGGTAGCCTCTTGAATAAATGTGCTTACATCTTGTATTCGATTCCATGTGTATTTTTTTCCCAATAAGCCATCCCCGTCATTAGATGCAGTATCTGATTCGGTTAAAACACAAGAATCCAAATAAGATTCTCCTTGTGGCTCTTTATAATCGTTTCCCGCAGTAAAATAATAATAAGTATACTCGCGAATAGTATAAGTTATGTCTGCATCGTATATCTTATCCACATCATAGTTTCCTATAGAAAAGGCAACATAATGGCTGTCGCACTTATCAATGTAAAGTTTAAATCCCTCGGTATAACGAATACTTCCAGTAGCCTGAATGTTTATATCTACTACATCAACTTCTTCCATTTCATAGATAAGCATATCATTATAATAGTAAGCACACCAAATACGCCCCACAGGATAACCTACGCCTTGAGTAGTATCTACAGCCGTTGACGAAGTATCAATACTGCTATCATAAGCACGGTAAACTGTCGCTATATCATAATATCTATACAAATTGTTAGAAACAGTAAAATCATTTACGATATACTTGTCAAAAACACCGTCGCTGTTAAGCCATGTTAACGAATACAGACCATAAGTAGGGTTGCGGTTTTCCGGAGCTTGCAAAGACATATTTATATAGCTTGCTCTTAAATCCTTCGTTGCATCGCTCGGCTGATACACATACACGAACAGCTCACCATTCTCTCCTTCGGCTATAGTAATGACCTGCAAAGAGTAGTCGTTTGCTATTGCCGGGTAATCGTCGGGATTGAAACTATCATCCTTCTCAAGGTCATCAAGCACGTTAGAATAACTGCTTGTTGCCGCTTCGGTCCTTAAAGCAAAGGCGGAGAGAATCGCCTCTCCGCCCACTATCAAGACTAAAGCGAGGCACAATATAAATGTTGTTATTCGCTTTGCTACAGTCATTTTACTGCGCCTGATTGATTACAAGCTCCTCGGCGAGGCTATAGTTTACTA
>JAFTSQ010000026.1 GCA_017467205.1 Clostridia bacterium
GGCAACGCATGAGTTGGTAGTACCCAAATCAATTCCTATAATTTTTCCCATTTTGTTTTCCTCCAAAAATATATAAGTTTATTAGTTTGCCGTCTTGACCATTGCAAAACGGATTATTTTATCGCCTTTTTTGTAGCCGCGCTGGAAGACCTCGACTATCTCGCCCTCCCCGTAGCTGTCGTCCTCTATATGAAGGACTGCGTTGTGAAGGTTGGGGTCAAAGGTTTCGCCCACCTCACCGTATTTTGTAACGCCTATCTTCTCAAGCACCTCGGAGGTCGACTTGGATATCATCACAAGACCGTCCTTAACCGCCGCACCGTCCTCAAAGAGCTCTGCCCTCTCGAGATTGTCTATCATCGGGAGTATCTGGGTTACGGTGTCCGCCACCGCGCTGTCGTAGAGCGCTATCTTCTCGTCGCGCGAGCGCCGTCTGAAGTTGTCGTACTCCGCAGCCATACGAAGATATTTATCCTCAAGCTCGCGATTTGCCGCGGTGAGCCTTTCGTTTTCCTTAACGAGATTCTCGTAAGCCTCGGCGATATCCTCGCCCCCCTCTTCCTCGGGGGTGCTGTCCTCTATATCGACAGACTCCTTGAGCTCCTCGAACTCTTCGTTCATTTCGTTTTTCTTTGCCATAGCATAACCTTTCAAAGCTACTGTTTATTTCCGTCACCGAGAAGACCCGTGTCCTCGGAGAACATTTTATCGATTCCGCCTGCGAGGCGGCTTATCATATCAATGACCTTTGAGTAATTCATTCTTCGCGGGCCGATAACGCCTACCGCGAATTTCTTACCGCCGACGTTGACGCTCTTGAATATCAAGGTCGTGTTGCTCATCGCGTCGGACTCGTTCTCGGTTCCGATATAGACGTTTATACCGTCGTCATTCGAGGAGTTCGAGGAAATAATGTCAAGCAGCTTATCCTTCTCCTCAAGCACGCCGATGAGGTTGCGAAGCCTGCCGACGTTGGAGTATTCGGGATACTGAAGGAGCTTGTTGACACCCTCGACCTTAACGTCCGCACCGTCTATCTCACACATCGTTTCGTATACCGTGCGAACCGCGTACTGTACCATAGCAGCGCCCGTGCCCATAATCGCCTCTATTTTCGCTATGACGGGCATCGAAAGCTCGTCACTCGTCAGACCGACGAGGTAGAGGTTAAATGCGTCGACGAGGCGGCGAACCTCTGCCTCACCAACCGCAAAGGGCAGGTGCACCTTCTTCGCCTTCACTGCCTCTGCGCCAAAGGTCATCGCAAGGAGGAAGTCCTGCGAGGAAAGGCAGAGCGCGTCAAAGCGGGTCACCCTCGCCTTAACCGCATCAGTCTTAAAGGCTATACCGGTGTAATCGGTGAAGGAGGAGGCAAGGCGTGATATTTCGTCAAGAATACCGTCCATTTCGGTTATCTTGTAGCGAAGCCTCTCGTTTATCTCGTCGATTTCCACCTTGGTTTCGGAATACTTCTTAACCAAAGTATCAACGTAAACCTTGTAGCCGAGCTCGCTCGGCACGCGACCTGCGGAGGTATGCGGCTGAATGAGATAACCCATATTCTCAAGCTCCGCCATCTCGTTTCTTATAGTCGCGGAGGAGCAGGATATTCCCGCGTCCTGCGACAGATATTTCGAGCCGACGGGCTCGCCGCCTGCAATGTGAGCGTCAACAATAGCTTTCAGTATTTCAAGCTTTCGCGGTGTCAGGCGCGGATCTTCCATTTCTCTCTCCTTTTTCTCGTTTTTAGCACTTAAGGCTGCCGAGTGCTAATCGGTACGACTATAATATATATCATTTTTCGCCCCGTGTCAAGACAATCCGCAAAATTAGTTATGAATTTTTTGTTAATATTTCCCCGTCACTTGCGCCAAGTGCTAATTTTTTCTCGATCTTTAGCAAATTTTGCGGTAAATTTTCGACAGGTGGGAGCGACGGGCGCGGAAGTGTTAATAATTTGCTCTTGACTTTGCTTATGAATTATTATATAATATATGATGTATGATTATTCGCACGCGCAAAGGCTTCATGCGCGCCGTCTATTCATTAAAGCTACATTCAAGTTTAAGATATAGGTTACAAAGTAATCAGAAGGAGGTGTAACTTGGATCCGTTAAGCATTGGTATAGGACTCGCCGGCGGCTGTGTCGTCGGAGGAGTTATAGGATTTTTCGTAAGAAAATCTGTTGCCGAAAAAAAGCTTGGCTCGGCAGAGGAGCAGGCTCGCCACATTCTTGAGGATGCTATCAAGAATGCCGAGAGTGCTAAAAAAGAGTCCATTATTTCGGCTAAAGAAGAAATATTCCAGATGAAAAAGGAGGCCGACTTCGACGTTAAGGAGCGTCGCAAGGAGGTTTCGAGGCTTGAGCGCAGAGTCACTCAGAAGGAGGAGGCTCTTGACGCAAAGCTTGAGGCTATTGAGAAAAAGGATGCCGCTCTCGCCAAAAAGCACACGGAGGCAGACGAGCTGAAGGCGCAGGTAAGCGCAACTCTCGAGGAGCAGATGAAGGTGCTTGAAAAGAACGCGGGACTCTCGCGTGAGGATGCGAAGGCAGAGCTCGTTATGAAGCTCGATTCCGAGATGCAGCACGAAACCGCCCTCAAGATAGCAGAATACGAGGAGCGCTTTAAGGACGAGGCGGACAAGCGCGCAAAGGACATTCTCTCCCTTGCCATTCAGCGCTGCGCCGCAGACCACGTGAGCGAGATAGCAATATCCACCGTTCAGATTCCCGGCGACGAGATGAAGGGCCGTATCATCGGCCGTGAGGGACGAAACATCAGAACTATCGAGAACCTTACGGGTGTTGAGCTCATTATTGACGACACGCCAGACGTTATCACCGTTTCGGGCTTCGACCCGATAAGACGCGAGGTTGCAAGGCTTGCGCTTGAAAAGCTTATCGCCGACGGCAGAATCCATCCCGCAAGAATTGAGGAGATGGTTGAGAAGGCTCGCCGCGAGGTTGACAACGTAACCAAGCAGGCAGGCGAGCGCGCCGTATTCGAAACCGGCGTTCACGGTCTGCACCCCGAGGTTATCAAGCTGCTCGGAAGAATGAAGTTCCGTACCTCTTACGGTCAGAACGCGCTTCGCCACTCTATCGAGGTTTCTATGCTCGCAGGCGTTATTGCCGACGAGATGGGAGCTGACGTTACGATGGCGCGCCGAGCAGGACTTCTTCACGATATCGGTAAGGCAGTTACCGCGGAGGTTGAGGGCTCGCACATTCAGCTCGGCGTTGAGATTGCGACCAAGTACCGCGAGAACAAGGATATAATCCACGCAATAGAGGCTCACCACAACGATGTTGAGGCAGTCAGCGTGCTTGACTTTATCATTCAGGCGGCAGACGCAATCAGCGCGGCAAGACCCGGTGCGCGCCGCGAGGACGTTGAAAACTACATCAAGCGCTTGCAGAAGCTTGAGGAGGTTGCGGGCGACTTCGAGGGTGTTGAAAAGACCTTTGCCATTCAGGCAGGCCGCGAGGTCAGAATTATGGTCAAGCCCGAGATTGTCAGCGACGACAAGATGAAGATTCTTGCAAGAGATATCGCAAAGAAGATAGAGGGCGAGCTCGATTACCCCGGTCAGATAAAGGTAAGCGTTATTCGCGAGAGCCGCACTGTCGATTACGCAAAATAATTTTCGAGTCGCGCTCGCGATGAAGCTTCGCCGATAGAGCCCCGTGCTTTGAAAAACTCGGCTAAAGCGAGCGCTCTCTCGCCGCCCTGCCGATTAAGGAAGGCTTTTCGCCTCTCCCTGCAGGGCGGATTTTTTATCTCTACGCACGCGCGGCGTGGGCGCGCGATACTACTTTAATGAAGAAAACCGCGAAAAGCGGATAGAAATCAGGATAACAATTTGAAAATTTTAGTTATAGGCGACGTTACGAGTCAGGGCGGCATAGACCATCTTCAAAAGAACCTCTGGCGAATAAGAAAAGAGCACGCTATTGACTTTTGCGTGGTAAACGGCGAGAACGCCTCGTTCATCACGGGAATTTCCGAAGAGGGCGCAAAGCAGCTCTTGCTCTCGGGCGCTGACGTTATAACCGGCGGCAATCACACGATGCAAAACCGTGCGGCGTACACTATGCTCGAGGAGTGCCCGGAGCTCATTCGCCCGATAAACTTCGGTAGCTCCGCCGCAGGTCGCGGCTACACGATAGCCGATGCAAACGGCTATCGCATTCTCGTTATCAACGCGCTCGGCAACGTGCATATAGAGCCGACCCTCGACAACCCTTATCCATACATTGACCGCGTGCTTCAGGAGGAGGCGGGAAGGTACGACTTTTCCGTCCTTGATATTCACGCGGAGGCAACCGGCGAAAAGCTCGCGATAGGCTATGCCTACGACGGTAAAATCAATGTAATTTTCGGCACGCATACCCACGTCCCCACCGCTGACGGCAAAATTCTGCCGAACGGCACGGGGTATATTACCGACGTCGGAATGTGCGGTGAGTCGGGCGGCGTTCTCGGTATGAGGTGCGAGGCGGTGGTTCTGCGAATGAGGACAAGGCTACCGATAAAATTCCAGGTCGCAGAGGGTGCGCCCGTCGCTGACGGAGTCATTTTCGAGCTCAACACAACCTCTGGCAGAGTCACGGCAGTAAAAAGAATTTCGTTTTAGGAACGGACATTTATGAAAGAGCTTAAAACCCAAGTCGCCGTAATAGGCGCAGGCCACGCGGGAATAGAGGCGGCGCTCGCCTCGGCAAGATGCGGCACGGATACCGTGCTTTTCACCACCAATCTCGACGCGGTCGGAAATATGCCCTGCAACCCCTCGATAGGCGGAAGCGCGAAGGGACATTTGGTTTTTGAAATAGACGCTCTCGGCGGCGAGATGGGCAGGGCGGCAGACCGCACTACCCTGCAGTCGCGCACCCTCAATCTCGGCAAGGGCGCGTCGGTGCACTCAAAGAGGGTGCAGACCGACAGAGCACGCTACAAGGAAATTATGAAAAAAACGCTTGAGGGCGAGAGAAATCTTCGGCTCGTTCAGGCGGAGATAACCGATATTCTCACAGAAGAGCTTGGCGGCGAGGTGCGCGTTTTGGGCGTTAAAACCGCGCTTGACGAGGTATGGCTCGCGAGCCGAGTTATTATCGCGACGGGCACGTTTCTCGAAAGCGAGATTTTCGTTGGCGACAAGGTATATTCCGCAGGCCCTGACGGTATGATGCCCGCGCGCGGGCTCTCGGCGTCGCTTCGCTCGCTCGGAATAGAGCTTATGCGCTTTAAGACCGGCACTCCCGCGAGAGTTCACCGTCGCTCAATAGACCTCGCGCAGCTTGAGGAGCACCCGGGCGAATGCGACCCCGTGCCCTTCTCTTCTCTGACGGACGATAGTGAATTCGAGAAAATCCCATCTATCCCCTGCCACATAGTTTATACGAATGCCGATACCCACAAGGTAATTCTTGATAACATAGAGCGCTCGGCAATGTACTCCGGCAACATAGTCGGCACGGGCCCGCGCTACTGCCCCTCAATTGAAACCAAGCTCGTTCGCTTTGCGGACAAGGAGCGCCATCAGCTCTTCGTTGAGCCCTGCGGCGCTGATACCGAGGAGATGTATATTCAAGGCTTCTCCACCTCGCTCCCCGCCGATATTCAGTACGATATGCTCCGCACGCTAAAAGGCTTTGAGCACGCCGAGATAATGCGATACGCCTACGCTATCGAGTACGACTGTGCAGAGCCGACGCAGATGCTCCCAACCCTTGAATTCAAGAAAATCAAGGGGCTTTACGGTGCAGGTCAGTTCAACGGCACGTCGGGCTACGAGGAGGCGGCGGCACAGGGCTTGGTGGCAGGTATTAACGCCTCGCTTGCCGAGCGAGGACTTGAGCCAATGATTCTTCCGCGCTCGTCCTCTTATATCGGAACGCTTATCGACGACCTTGTAACCAAGGGAACGCGCGAGCCCTACCGTATGATGACCTCGCGTAGCGAATACCGCCTGCTTCTGCGGCAGGACAACGCCGACCTGCGCCTGACCGACATAGGCTTCAGGGTCGGACTTATAAGCGAGGAGCGCTACGCGCGCTTTACCGAGCGGCGCGAGGCAACCGAGGCGGAAATCAAGCGAATTGAGGGCGTTATAGTCACCCCGTGTGAAAAAAACAACGAATATCTCATATCTCTTGGCTCGTCGCCTCTCACCACGGGAGCAAGGCTCTCCGAGCTGCTAAAGAGGCCGGAGCTCTCCTACGAAAGCCTCGCACCGCTCGACGAGGATAGACCCACTCTTCCCCGCCGCGTCCGCACGAGTGCGGAGGTTATGATAAAGTACGACGGCTATATCAAGCGCGAGCTTTTAGAGGTCGAGAGGCAAAGGCGGCTTGAGGATAAGCTCCTGCCACCCGATATCGATTATCTTTCAATAACCGGTCTTCGCCTTGAGTCAGCCGAAAAGCTCGACAAAATTCGCCCGATGAATATCGGTCAGGCATCGCGCATCAGCGGAGTTAATCCCGCGGATATAAGCGTGCTTTTGATATACTTATCCACCAAACAATAAAAACAGGTAAAAGCGTACGTCTTGTAGAGGAGGGGCTTGCTCCTCCCGCCGCTTTTACCTGTTTTTATTATTTGCAGTTTGATTTTCGGCTTCAAATCTTAATTTTCAGCCTTTGATTTCCTCTTGTACGGAAGTGAAATTATAACGCCGACGAGCATAAGCGCAAACCAAACGAGTATCAGCTTATCCCAGCCGAAGCTGTTTTCTGCTGCAAACCCGAAAACGGCTGACGCGCCTGCCGCCGCCATATAGCTGAGGAAATCAAGGAAGCCCGTAGCGCCCGACACCATACCCGTGTCACGAAGACTGGGACAATAGCGACTCCAGAGAATGCTCGCCGCGCAGTCGTTCGCCATAATCGCAAGCACCATAATAACTATGTTTACGACGGGCACACTTACGAAATACAAGAGCGCAAACAAGAACGCCGACACCGAGAAGAACAATAGAACCGAAAGGTTCATATTGCAGCCGAGCCGCTCGTAAAGGAATATCGCAATAAAGGACGAGAGCGAAATAAAGAGGGTGGTTACCGTGTAAATAACCGACGACTCCTCACTCGTATAGCCGAGATACTGAACGAAATAGGTGGTCATCCAGGCAACCACGGCGGTACGCACGACGCCCGTCAGAATCGAGATAAGCGAGAACTTAACGAAGCTATGCTCAAGGAGCACTTTTATATTTTGAACGCCGCGCTTTTCGGTCTTGTACTGACCGTACTTGATAACTCCGCGACCCTCAAGTATACTGAATGATGCAACAACGGCAACCGCCATAACGACCAGCACCGCACTGCTGATATCGAACACCCTCTCCCAAACGAACAGAGATGCAAGAAAGCCTGCGGCGGGCGAGCCGAAGAAGGACGCAAAGGTATATCCGAGGCTGACGCGAGTTGCGTGGAGCGGCTCGGTGTTCTCCGCCACGACCTTGGTCATAGGACCGTATATCATAGAAAGTGAAAATCCGGCAAGTGCGTAAACGGCAACCGCGAGGCACGGCGTCGGGGTTACGCGGGTAAACACGAGGTTTGCAACGCCCGCACCGAAAAGGCCGATGCTTATCATCCACTTTGCCTTTATCTTATCGCCTATTGCGCCGTTTATCAGCTGACCGACAGCGTAGAATATAAAGTAGAGCGAGGAAAGCGTTCCAATATAGCCCTCCTCAAATCCCGCCTCAATCATCTGGGGGGTAACTGCGCCCAATATATTTCTCGATATGTAGACTGCAAAATAGGAAATAGAGCAAAGCGATCCTACGAGGATAGCCTTCTTAGCGCTCTGACTTATCTTCATTTTAGTAGCAATTCCTTTCAACGCAGCATCAGCTGCGCACCGCTACATTATAGCACACCGTAGGTGTGGAGTCAAGAGGACGAGGGGGTATTATTTTTTATAAGACCGCCCTTTATTGCCCCGCCCTGTCTGCCTATATGATTGATGTAGGTCAGAGGGGAAATTCCCATCTCCTTTTTGAAGACGCGGGAGAAGTAGTGCGAATCGGTGTAGCCCGAGAGATAGGATATGTCGGTCACAGTGGTGTGACCCTGCTCTATAAGCGTGCAAGCGTACTGAATCCTTATCATATTAAGATAGGCAGAGAAACCGATGTGCAGGTTCTTTTTGAAGATAGTGGATATATATTTCGGGTTGTAGCCGAGCGCCTTGCCAAGATAGGTGAGTGACATATCCGAGCTCGTGAAGTTATCGTCAAGGAACTTCTTGATATTCGAGAAGCTCTCGCCCCTTGCGGTGCTGTAACGCTCGGGAAAGATAGACGCGCCGATTACCGAGAAGGTGTAAAGCAGAATGCTCTCGCTCATAATGTCAATAAAGTCGCTACCCGTGTCGAGTCCTTTGCGCCAAAAGTCACCAACCTCAGAAAAATTCCTGAAAATGAATTTGCGAGTGCTTATCTTAAAGCTATCGAGCAACATATTTCCGCGCGCGCCGATGAAGCTTATGTACATATAGGAAAATCCCTCGTCCGAGAGGATTTGATAGGTGGCTGACGGGAAGGTGAAGAAAACGTCACCCGCCGAGAGCTCGTACTCCTCGTCATAGAGACGTATTCTGCCCTTACCGGTGAAAACGTAGTGCATTTTATAGACCGAATCGCACCGCGCGGCGTCCTCCGCCGCAGTTTCAAGAACGAAATTCACCGTATGCAGAGCGAAATAATCCTTTCTGTACGGTATGAACATACATACGTTGCCGTCCTGTGTCATAAGAGCCACCTCCGAATTTTTCTTTTTTCATATTAACACAAGCCGCGCCAAAATGCAATAACAAAATGACTATTATCCACGAATTGATGGATTTTTTGGTATACAGCGCCGCATAATAAAAGATATAATAATGATAGAAATAAATTCCGACAAAGGAGAATTTCAAATGAGCAAGGTAAAAATCGGCGTAATAGGAGGCTACCGCGGCCTTCATATGATTAAATACTGCGTGTCGGCGGAAAACGCAGAGGTCGTTGCTATATGCGACAAGGCCGACTGGGTGCTCGACCGTCTGAAAGAGCGGGATGACACGAAGAACGTCAAGCTCTATCGCGACTATGACGAGTTCCTGACTCACGATATGGACGCGGTGGTTCTTGCAAACTACGCGCATCAGCACGCGCCCTTTGCCATCAAGGCAATGAAGGCGGGCAAGCACGTCTTCTCCGAGGTGCTCCCCTGCCAGACTATGAAGGAGGCAGTTGAGCTCGTTGAGGCGGTTGAGGAAACC
>JAFTSQ010000027.1 GCA_017467205.1 Clostridia bacterium
AGGGAGAGGCGTTTGCCGAACATCTATACGAACGCCACAACGTACTGACAAAGATGCTTATAGCTCTAGGCGTTGATGAGGAAACCGCAACAGAGGATGCCTTCAGTATCTAGCGCGTAATCAGAGACAAATCCTTCACGGCAGTAAAGAAGCACTATTTGGATTACAACAATCATTAAATATTTAGCGGCAAGGGTTTTTTTGTCCTTGCCGCTATGCTTTATTCTGTATCTGTCTGCATCTCCATCGCCAACCTTGTGCCGAGTTTGAAAGCATACTCAAAGATGGCTGCTTCGGCAAGGCTTATATACTCGCTCCAACAATTGTGGAACTTTTCGAATGTTTCCTTCTGCTCGTCGGTGAAGCTTTTTTGAGCTCCTTGTTATGCCTTGACATATAGCCGAGGAGTTCCTTCATATCTTTTGAGTTGGTTCTGCTGTCCTCTTGCGGTATTATGTTTCCGTGCCACGGTTCTTTTATCGTACTTTTCATAGGTTGCACCTCCTGTTAGCACAACAACATACCACAGAAGAGAGAGGAAGTCCATACCTTTTTCGAAAATAAATCCAACTTTTTTCGCAAGGTCTTTTCTTTGCTATTGCATATCAAATTTTCGTGTTAAAAGAAGTGGCTCGGTTTACAATTATGGTTTCTAAAAACGGCAAAATTCCGCAGAATCTTGCCGTTTTCTATCGCTTTTATTTTACATCAAATTCAAGTCCCACGATATCGTCGGCAAAGAAGAGCTTGCCGAATATGTACTTGTTCGAAGCCGACTCCGAAAGAGTAATAACTCTGCCGTCATACCAGTCGAGGTCCTCTCCCATAGCAGGGCCCTCTACCTCTTTTACGCATTTATCGAGGAAATAAACCGGCGCGCCGTCAAGCACCTCTCCCGAATCGCTCGCTTCCCACTCTCTGTATACGTAGTATACCGAGCTCGTAAGTCCATGCGAGGTGGAAATCACCATATATCCGTCGGGAGTGAAGCAAACGCCCTGTGCATAGTTGCCTATCGAATATATCTTGTCGGGGCTTTCAAGGTCGTCATGCGAATATCTTTCAACTATCGCGTGGTTGGTGCCGCTTTCCGTTTCGTAAATATGCTCCTTTTGCTTGCCGGCGGGGTCGTTGTACTCACCGACGTAAACGAACTCCTCGTCTGCAAAAACGAAGGATGCGGCAGAGTTGACCTCAACGCCCGAGCCGATATCAACGGTGTCGCCGTTTTCAGCGGCAAGGATGTCCGAAAGCGAGGCTATAAAGAGCTTGCTAGCATTAGAGATGTAAACTACGTCTGCGGTGGTAGCGATGCCGCCCGCGTGGCCGGTATACGCCTTTCCGTCCGAGGTAAGCTCAACGTAGTAGGAATTACTGTCAAAATCGGTAACGTAGATGCGGCTGTTTCTGTCGTCCTGCATATAGCCGGAAACGAGAATTACTTCGTTTTCTTCAGAAACGCAAATGCCCTGACAAACGAATCCGTCGGAAAGACCTGGGTTCTTGCAGAGCGTCTTTTCCATAGAGTAGTATTCTCCGTAGATTGCGAATTTGGCAACGTTCAGTCCTCCGATGACAAGAACTACGATGACTAAAAGAGATAAAAGAGTTTTACATAAAAAACGGAATAAGATTTTCATAATTTCATATTCTCCCAAAGGGTATTAATGTAATTATAGTAACACAAACGGGCGCGTTTGTAAATAAAAAACGGCAGATTTTTTGCAAATCTGCCGTTTTGATGACGAATAGAGGTTAAATCTCTAAAATTTCTACCTGACGGGTTAGCACGTCGGTATACTGAACAGAGTGGGATCTCGGATAACCGCCCTCGCACTCCTCAATTATGAAAATGTTCGGGTACACCGCCTTAATAACAGCTCTGACTCCGTCGAGCACTATCTTCGGGCGCGTGAATCTTATATTAACGCGGATATTTGGATTTGTTTCATAGAGGTGCTTGATAGCACTCTTGATTTCGTCTATCGTAATCATACTCTCACCTATCAGCCAAAATATTCGCTGACGTCCGCCTTGTCGTTCAGCTGCTTTTTAACGCGAACTATAATTGACGCATCCGCCTGCTCCTCGACAGAAACTATGAGGTAGCGGGTCTTGTTTTTCTCGAGCTCGCGCTTGTACTTTTCTACCTCTTGGCGATTGTACGCGAGTTGAGATTCAAGGCTGAATCCGCAGTCTTCCTTCTGCAAAAAGACGAGCGTCTGACTGATACATCCTGCTTTTACACGCTTCATTAAAAATTCCTCCTCTCTCGATGTTGCGGTTCGGGCAGAGCCGACAGAATCGTAATACAGAGAGGATTTGCGAAACGTATAGTTTAGACGCATCCGGCTGCCGCAGATACGAATAGGCTACATCGCTCTCGTGGTAGGTTTTCTACAATATAATTATAGCATTTTTTGAGGAAAATTTCAAGCGAAAAAATCGTTTTTTTTGAAAAATGTGCCCGATGCCGTGGATTTATTCGGAGAAAACGAATAGCGCAGAGCGTTACTGTGTTTTATATATCGGTAGTATCTGCGATAAACTGTGATAAGCCTTCCCATTCCTCAACAGCGGCAGGCTCTTCGTGGCTTATGCGTATAACGCCCCCGTCCTCGCAAAGCAAAATCCTATCGCCGTCAGCGCATTTTGCAATCACCGCGCCGTCAATCTTTTTTTCAAGCAAGCCTTCGGCTTGAAGCTCTTTTGAAAATATGCGGTCTTCCGCTACGGCATCTTCGTATGAAAAAAGCTCGTACTCATCCGAAAGAAATCCGCCGTTTGCAACAGAATAGTAGGGGAGGAGCGGTGCGTATTTCGTGTCGGCTATTTTTTCGGCAAATGCCTTGGGCATAGCCCTTTTGAAATCCTCTTTTCTCTCACGCTTTGCGCTCCGCAGAATTTTCAGCGCATCCTTTTCGGAAACGGCTCGCGCGGGGCGCGGCGTGCTCTTCAGCTTTTCGTACTCTTTTATGCTCTCGTTTATATAAGAGAGTGCAGGTCGAGCCATAACCGCCGTGTTATCAACGGCGTATCCTAATGGCGCGTCCTTGACCGTCAGAGCAGGGCGGAGCGCGCTTTTGGGGAGTGCTTTTTCACGAATCAATATGTCGGCAAAGTCCTTGTGAATCAAAAAAGTATTTTTGCCGACGAAGGAATAGCGCCCCGGCAAGTATGCGTGAGCAATATTACAGCTTGGCATATCCGACTCAAGATAGCAGTCCTGCAAATCGATTCCTTGAATGTCGTAAAATATTTTTGCGATTTTGGGAAGATATCCGCCAAGGGCGGCAATTCTTCGTTTATCGCTCTTTATCCCTCTGTCAGTTGCGATTTTTGGAATTTGGTTGTTAGAGTAGAGATGAAAGTATTGCTCGGCGGCATATCTGCCCAAGTCGCTTGCATAACAGAAGTCAACGTCAGAGATACCGTGTCGGATGCAGGCATCTCTGAAACGCTCGGGCACGAGAACAAAGTCGCCGTAGCATTTTGGTGAAGCCTTCATTTCCCGATGGGCGCGTATATTCAAAACCTCAACGCTCCCACCAACCGCACTCTTGCATTTGCGGCTGTCGGCGATAGTTGTGTCCTTGAGCTGTTCGGGAACTAACTCATACCAAAGGCTTTCGTAATCGGAATAAGTCCTTGAGTAAATGCCTCGCGCTCCCCATCCGTTCGCCTTGCAGAATTTCTCGATTTCGAATAGAATCTCGTCTGCGCGCGAGTCTGACAGATTGAGCTTGCACCAACCGACGCAGTCGCACCTCAGCCCAAGCGAATGGACGAATTCTATATTTTTTCTGTATTTTTCTTCATCATAGTTTTTCCCGTCCATACTGTCGAGAATCCAAAGCAGCACCTCGGTGTATTTCATTCCATCCTCCAAGCTTAAGCTTTATTATATCATACCATATATATCATACCATATGCTGTGCGAATTGTCAATGAAGCCTATTGCCGATGGCATTAACAAAAGCCTCGCTCTGCTATTCGCACAGAGCGAGGCTTGGTTTGGTTAGCCTTTGCCAAAGTTATCATATCTCTCACACATCTCGTCGGTAATTTCCACGGGATGCGAGCAGCAAGCAATCGTGGGCTCGCCGCCGTTTGTATCAAAGAAGGGGGAAATACGGTCGTTTTCGTATTTCTTGCGGTCCTCTTCATTATGGAAATCGGGAATATCGTAGGGAGTACCGAGCTCAAGCATACTGCGGTGCGAAAGGATAGCAACCGACGCCATAGTAGTTGAAAAATACTCGTCGAACATAGGGCGTCTTTGCTCGCGAATGCAGTCGAAGAACTCGCGGATAACGAGGAAGTCGCCGCCTCCGTGTCCTTCCTTTTCGATAAGCTTTTCGTCCTTATCCTTCCAGGAGGGCGTGTAGGTGTTGACGATCTCCTTGTCGGCGGGAACGTCCCACTTGTTGAATATAAGAGATACCTTTTCGCTATCGCCGCGAACGTTCTGTATCTGTCCGCGCTCTCCGCAAATGCGGTAGGAATTTTCCTCATAGCCGAAGGCTGCGCAGCCGGTAAAGCGGAAGACCGAGTCGTCGTCGTTTATACTCGTGATAATAGCCGCACGGTCCTGAACCGGCCAAAGCTCTGTTATAGTTCCCTTGGGGAAGGGTGCGTAAACGGGAAGTGCGGTAACGCGCTTCGGCGTAGCACCGGTCATATACATAAGGGGTGCTAACGCGTGAGTTACGTAATAGGAGCGGGGAAGGAAGTTTCTCCAGTGCTTAAGATACGGGCGAAGGTGCTTGACAAGCCCGTGATTTTTGGGGTCTAACGGATGATTGTATTCGCCCTCTGCGTAGAGGCACTTTCCGAGAACGCCCGACTGATAAACGCGGCGCATCTCAAGGTTGAACTTCATAAAGGGATAATTTTCCGCGATCATAAAGTAAGCAGAGCTTTTTTCTGCCGCACGGACGAGCGCAACTCCGTCTGCCATCGTCGCGTTGCTTGCGCACTCGCTGAGCACGTGTATGCCGCGCTCAAGAGCCTTGATTGCGTACGGCGTATGCTCGTGGAAATAGTTGCAAAGGAAAATAGCCTCAAGTCCCTCGTGATTTATAAAATCGTCGAAGGAGGTATAGGTGGCAAGGTCAGCTCCGAGTATCTTCTTTGCATTATCGAGCTTTTCTTGATTGATGTCGCAAACGGCAACAATATCGCCGTCGTTGGCAAGAATAGAATTGTAAAACGAGCCGCCTCTTCCAAGTCCGAAAACGCCGAATTTAACAGTTCTTTTCATTTTGTGTCCTCCAAAAAATTGAGTGTTTCCTTGAATCCATTATAACATCTCACATTGGCACGGGCAATGGAAAGAATCCATAAATCTATGGAAAAAATATTGCAGTTGAAAGGACGCTGCCTGTGGCTTTAGGCGTTTTTTGTAAGCTTATTTTACAGGCATTTCAAGCGCTTCGCAAGCGATTCCTCTAAAGGCTCTCTCCGGGAGGGAGCTGTCGCCACAGGCGACTGAGGGAGAGCGCGTCCCCATCACGCCAAAGGCGTGTATGGAATCCGCAACTTGTTGCGGTATGGAATTGGCACGAAGTGCCGAATGGAATCATCGCGAAGTGATGTATGGCATCAAGCCTGCGGCATGTATATCCCGCTGGGTATTGCTACGCGGGGGGCGCGTAGGCGGTGATTGTTCCGCTTGAGTGTTAGGGAGAAGCTTGAACGCCGCGTTACGCAAGATACCGCGAAAGCCGAGTGCCTCAAGATAGCTTCGTGCCTGCGGTATGCGGCACAGCGAGCGGCTATGCCGCTCGGCTGACCGCCCCAGCTACCCCTGCCAACAAAAGAAGGCACCCACACGGGTGCCTTCTTTTGTTGGCAGGGGTAGCTGGATTCGGACCAGCGAATGCAGGAGTCAAAGTCCTGTGCCTTACCGCTTGGCTATACCCCTATTAAATACCAAAGCATTATAACACAAAAAGTGATTTCTGTCAAGTGGTATAGGCGAAAGTTTATAAAGGTTTGAAAAACCAAAAATTTTTTATTGACACGCGCGTGAGTTTCCAGTAAAATATAAATGACGATACAAGCATCAAAGGAGGGCTCATATGGATGGACTTATACTTGAACCGTTAAAGTATTATACCACCGTTGCACGAGAAAAGCATAAGAGCAACCTTGCCTCTCACTTTGACTCGCTTCACTCGCGCTCGGGAGTTGACGCCGAGGCTAACAGGAAAACTGTCGCCGAGTACGACTCGGAGTGTGCGATACTCACCAAGATAAGAAAGCGGATAAGCGGGTATAAGGTAGGATTCGGATTTCTTATCGCGCTTGCCGTTATCGGCATTATAGCCGCGATAGTCGGTATTTATCTTTGGGTCAGCTACGACGCGCTCGTCGGAGGCTTGACTTTAGCGGGCGGAGTTGTTGCCGCGCTTGTTGGATTTTTGGTAGCGTTCCGAGTAGTTCGCCCCAAGATACGCGCCGCCGAGCGCGAGTACGACGAGCACTTTGATGTAGCAGAGAAGCTGCTTTCGGAGGCAAACGCGCAAATGGCGCCCCTGAACGCGCTCTTCGATAACCTTGACACCCTTCGCCTTATAGAAAAAACTATGCCGGAGGTAAAGTTCGACCTCACCTACTCGCACGAGCGCGAGCGTGAGCTTATCGAGGACTACGACTATATCGATATGACCGACGATGAAACCTCGGTAATAGATAGCCTCTCGGGAACTCTGTTTGAAAATCCCTTCCTCTTTGAAAGGTATCTCTCGCACGTAATGGGAGAGCACACCTATCACGGCACGCTTACTATCAGTTGGACGGAATATTACAGGGATAGCAAGGGAAGGTCGCGCACGAGGCGCAGAACGCAGGTGCTTCACGCGCAGGTCACAAAGCCGAAGCCCTATTACTTCACCAACACGCACTTGGGCTACGGCTCGCTCGTCTCCCCCGACCTCTCGTTCAGCCGTAACGAGTCGGATACAGACGAGCTTTCGGAAAGAGCGCTTGCGAGGCGCATACGCCGAGGCGAGAGGAAGCTCAAGAAGCGCGCGGCAAAGGCAATCAGCACCGGCGGAAGCTTTCAGGAGATGGCAAACTCGGAGTTTGACGTTCTCTTCGGCGCGCACGACCGCGACCACGAGGTGCAGTTCCGCGTGATGTACACGCCCCTTGCGCAAAACAACACCGTCGACCTTCTTCGCTCGAAGGAGGGATACGGCGACGATTTCAATTTCATAAAGCAAAATCGCTACAACATAATAAAAAGCAACCACGCGCAAAAGTGGGATATGAATCTTTCGGCAGAGCGCTACCGCTCGTACAGTATAGATATCGCTCGCGAGAGGTTTATGACCTTCAACGAGGAGTACTTCAAGTCTGTATTCTTCGACTTTGCACCTCTTATGGCAGTGCCTGCATATCAGGACGAGCCCGTCCACTCAATGAAAGAGCCGAGGCTTGAGAAGAGCTGCTACACCTCGTACGAGCACGAGGCGCTGGCAAATGCGATAGGCGAGAGTGCCTTTGAGCCGCTCGGCGCGAGCACGCGCTCGATACTCAAAACGCGCATTGCCGAAAGCTCCGACGGCACTGATAGGGTTTCGGTAACCGCCTATTCTTATAGGGCGGAGGAGCGAGTTGACCTCATACCCGTCCTTGGCGGTGACGGCAGAATGCACGCTGTACCTGTTCCATGGCTTGAATATATCCCGATACAAAGAACCACAGATATGGCTGTAAAATCCCTCGGTCACACCGAGCGCGAGTTCAACGAAAAGGCAGGCGGTATACGGGCCGACCTCTCCGCTTATCTTCACGGGCTTATGGCTTATATCCCGAACGCCGACGACAATATCGGCAAAATTAACGAGTATTTCAAAAAATACATATAATTTCCAAGGAGGAAACGAAAAATGGCAAATATGCTTGACGAACTCAATCCCGAAATAAGAGAAGAGGGACTTGACACGAACGTAATTGCAAAGAAGATACCCGTAAAGGTGGGCGTGGGCTCAAAGATATTCGAGGTAATGCTTTGGGTGCTTCTTATCATCCCCGGCGTAGTCTTTCTCTTCAAGAAGATCAACGCTCAAAAGTATTTCAACCAGCTTGAGCAGAAGATTCAGAGGAACGCATCGCAGATAGATAACTATCTTGAGCAGAGAGTTGTGGTTTTGCAGAACTGCGCAAAGCTTGTTGATAAGGCTGTTGACCTTGACAAGAGCACCTTCGAGAGCATAGCAAAGTACCGCAGCGGCGCTATGACCGAGGAGGCAAGAAACGAGATAGCAGGCAAGCTTGACGCAGTGGCAAACAGCGTTAACGTAGCATTTGAGAACTATCCCGACCTCAAGGCTCACCGCGAGATAGAGGATGCAATGCAGCAGAATATGTATCTTCAGCGCGAGATAACCGCGGCAAGAGAGCTTTACAACGATACCATCAACGCGTGGAACAGGGAAATCTTCGAGTGGCCTACCAAGATGATAGTTGCCGCAAAGAACGGATACACCACGAGAATCCCCTTCATAGCCTCGAAGGAGATAAAGGAAAAGGCTCGCGACGTATTCTTCTGATAAAGAAAACCAAATAACGAAAAAAGGATGCAGATTTTTCTGCATCCTTTTTTATGTTCCGATTGTTGCGTTTTCGACTTCACAATCGTTTTGGGAAAAAAGACCTCGTCGTCCGACAAGGTCTTCTCACTGGTGGGGGAAGCTGGATTCGGACCAGCGAAGTCAGTGACAACAGATTTACAGTCTGCCCCCTTTGGCCGCTCGGGAATTCCCCCTGGAGCTAGTGATCGGAGTCGAACCAACAACCTGCTGATTACAAATCAGCTGCTCTGCCATTGAGCCACACTAGCAACCGGAACGTTTAATATTATAGCAGAGCGTGGCTGATTTGTCAATACCTTTTCGGAAAATATTTTTTAATTTTTAGAGGTCGGGATTTTTGTGGAAAATATTGTAATTATTTGCCCATAGTCTTGAGAATGAAGTCAATATACACGTTCCAGTCGTACCTGCTGAGGCAGTGCTTACCGAGCCTTACGTGATAGCTTGCATCTCCGTCAATATAGGTAGAGGGAGCGTTCAGTGCACCGTCGTCAACGATAACACCCTTCATTCCGTAGAGGGCGTAAACCTCGTTGACCGAATAGATGGAGAGCAGCTCGTTTTTCGGGTCGGCCCACTGGTCCTCAATAGCGCTTCCGACGATTACGTGACGGGGAACGGAGAGAGCGAGAAGCGAGTTCTGATCAAAGGGAAGCTCGTACTCGCGGCCCTGATACTTCTTGAACTTCGGGCAGAACCAGAAGGGGAAGGTGTTGGTAATAGCGGTTATGCTCTCGCCAACCTTACCGCGAGCAAGCGCCGCGCCCGACGAACCGGAGTTGTTCGAAATAACGTATTTGAATCTGTCGTCAAACGCGCCGGTGAGAAGTGCGGTTTTTCCAAGACGGGAGTGACCGATAACCGCAATATTGTCCTTATCTATCTCGGGAAGGGTCATAACGTAGTCCATAACGCGCATAGCCGCCCAAGCCCACATAGCAATCTTTCCCGTAGCATCCGAGCGTCTTCTTCCGTTCGAAAGATACTTTGCGCACTTTGCTCTGAAATTATTATCGTCGGTTGCAACGTCGGTGTAGCAGAAGGAGAATACCGCAAAGCCGCGGTCTGCTATTTCCTCGGAGGGCATACGCTTGCTGGGAACGTTGGGGTCGAAATTGATATGTATGAAGGCGGGGCAGGGCTTCTCTGTTTTCGGAACTATCGATGCGAAGGGGAACGAGAGCTCGCCGCGCTCGGTTTCTGCATAAAGATTGTAGCGCTTGTAAACGGTCTTGCCTGCAAAGAGAATGTTATCGGTTTCGGTAACCTCAACTCTTACGTGCTTGGGCGCTGCGGGAATCTGACCGTACTGCTCCTTGAGAAGCATATTCTTGATTTTTTCGCGGCTTGCCTCAAAGTCGGCAGCAGTCTTAATCTTTTTTCTGCCTACCTTAAGAGCGGAGGGGGGATTAACTGATTTGAGCATTTCATCTAAAAGCATAGCGGAATCTCCTTTAAGATTGTAGATTTACGCTTACATTATAATGCGCGCGAAAAAATTTGTCAATAGATTTGACAATAAAAAGGAAAAATGCTATAATGAATATGCAAATATACTTCAAGGAAGTAGAAATGAAAGATTTCAGGTTGCCGGAAGAGATAAAAGCGGTGATGTCGCGCTTGAATGCGTGCGGCTTTTGTGCCGACCTCGTCGGCGGCGCGGTGCGCGACTTTTTGCTTGGAAAAGAGCCATTTGATTATGATATAACGACAGATGCAACACCCGATGAGATGAAGCGGGTGTTTTCGGGTATGCGCGTTGTTGAAACCGGCATAAAGCACGGAACTCTGACGGTAATTGTGAATTCTGTGCCGATAGAGGTAACGACCTACCGTATCGACGGCGAGTATTCCGACGCCCGTCATCCCGAGGACGTGAGCTTTACGAAAAATCTTGCCGACGACCTATCTCGCAGGGATTTTACCGTAAACGCAATCGCGTATAGCGAGGAGCGCGGCATCACCGACCTTTTCGGCGGTATGAAGGACCTTGAGGATGGATGCATTCGAGCGGTGGGTGACGCCTATCTTCGCTTCACCGAGGACGCGCTTCGAATTATGCGAGCTCTTCGCTTCTCGTCTACACTCGGCTTCAAAATTGAAAAATCCACCGCCGATGCGATATTTGAAAAGGCGCACCTTTTGAAGCTCGTTTCGGTCGAGAGAATATACGCAGAATGGCAAAAACTCGTCACGGGTAGGGGGGTATTTGAGGTAATATCAAGGTTTTACGAGCCTCTCTCGGTCGTTCTGCCCGAAATTTCGCCGAGCCTCTCTGTAAAGCGGTGGGACGCTTATTTTGCCGCGGATGCCCGTCTTGCAAGCCTTGCGCTCTTCTCGCACCTGTCGGGCGACGAGTATTCTTCGCTTATGTACCGTATGCACTCCGACGCAAAATCCCGCACCCTTGGCGAGCGGGTGCTCTCGGCGTACAGAACGCTCGAGGTGACGGGTTACGTGGCTATAAAGCGAATAGCATCAAGCCTCGGCTACGAGGTCGCAGAGTCGGCGCTGAGGCTTCGCTATATTCTCGGTATCGATGAGGAAGAGCCGCTTCTTCATTTAAGTCGGCTTAAAGAGAGTGGCGAGGCGTACGAGATATCACAGCTTAAAATCGGCGGCGAGGAGCTTATGGCTCTCGGCGTCAGAGGGCAGGCTATCGGAGAGTGGCTCTCGCGCCTGCTTTCTTCGGTAATCGAAGGGGAGATTTCAAACGAGCGCGATGCGCTTATATCCTTCGTTGCAAAAAACACTTGAATTTCATAAACTGATAGCGGGGGCGGATTCGTTCGCCCTCGTATTTTCATCCTCGGAAACGACACGTCGGAATATGAAACTATGCGAAATAGAATGTCTTGGGAATAGCTACACCGTCCTATCGCTTGACGGGGCGGTGAGTGATGTAGCTTTGTCTTCATATCTTTTTGGAAAGAGAACCACCCCGGTCCGTCTGACTGCCGATATTACGGCGGATTTTTCGGCAGAGATTTTGCGCAAGGGAAGAGCCGCCTGTGAGGTCGCGGCGTCAGTTGCGTACTATTTCGCCTGCCTTTCGGGATACCCTCAAAAGAGGCTTGATATACTCATAGGCAAAGAACGCGCACGCGCCGAAATTATAGAGCGCGAACCTGCGAAAATTGCCGTAGAACTGCCGAAATGTAAACAATTGATAGCAAAAAGCGCGGTTTTGCCGGATGCGATAGAGCTTAACTACTATGAAAGTACGGAAGACGAGCGCTACGCCGTCCACTCTTGCCGCGATATCGCGCTTGCTGATACTGCCAAAATCGGACAGTCGCTCTGCCGCGTATCGCACGCTCACGCCGCGGTCTTCTTCTCTCAATCTCTTGACGGAGTAATGAGAGTTACCGTCTATACAGAAGAGGGCTACGAGCACCTATCAAACAGTCGCGCTCTCTCTCTTGTCCTGTGCGCCGCGCGTAAGTGTGGCGCACCCTTGCCGTCGGCATTTGAATTTATGGGCGAGCGGGTGGAGCTTCTCGGGAAAACGCGGCTTCTCCTTACCCCAAAGCTGATATCCTCAGGACGAATATAAAACTCAAAGCTCCCCGAGCGGTGTGTAAAGCCTCTTCGGGAGCTTTTGTTTTTATCCAATACAATAATACTCTAGCGTGCTTGACTATTCTAACACTTTGTGCTAAAATATTTTAGAAATAATAACATTTGGGTGATATATATGGCATTTGACGCTTGTATGATGCGAGCAGTCCTTTCCGAGATAAGCCGAGGCTTTCCCGACGCGAAAATCGAAAAGGTGCTCCAGCCGCAAAACGACGAGATAGATTTAGTAATCCATTCGGGTAAGGCGAGCCGCCGTCTTGTTCTGAACGCAGGACCTAACGCCCCGCGTATTCAGCTTTCGGATATAGCAAAGGAGAACCCTCTAAAAGCTCCTATGTTCTGTATGCTTCTTCGCAAGCATATCCAGGGCGGCAGAATAACCGCTGTTCGTCAGATGGGATTTGACAGAATTGCAGAGTTCAACATCTCCGCATACGACGATATGGGATTCCCGACCGATAAAAAGCTGATATGCGAGATAATGGGCAAGTACGCCAATATTATTCTGCTTGACGGCGAGTATAAAATTATAGCCGCCCTTAAGGTGATAGACTTTGCGGCAAGCACAGTTCGTCAGGTACTGCCGGGGCTTCGCTATCAGATACCGAAAGCGCCGAATAAGTGCTCTCCGCTTCTTGCTACTCGCGAGGACTTCGTCAGTCGCTTCGAGGCGTTTTCGGGCGAGCGAACGGTAGAGAAGTTCATCACGGAGAACTATGCGGGCATTGCAACGCAGATAGCTCACGAGCTCACCTATCGCGCAACCGGCGGTGTCGATACCCCTCTTTCCGAGGCAAAGCTCGACTCGCTTACCTCGGTGTTCTTTGATTGGCAAAGTCTGCTCCTTGAGGAGCGATACACCCCCACCGTTGCATACAGTCGGGAATCGGTGCCGCAGGATTATTCCTATATGCCGATAAGCTACCTTTCGGATAGCGTAAGGCTGGAGAGCTTTTCGGATTTTGCCGCGCTTTTTGATAAGTATTTTGCCGAGAAGGACAGGCGCGAGAGAATTCGCCAAAGAGCGCACGACCTTATAAACCTTCTCTCGAACGCCGAGGCAAGAACCGAGCGTAAGCTTGCGATTCAGCGCGAATCGCTCATAGAGAGCGAGCGAGGCGAAAGCTTTAAGCGCTACGGCGACCTTATAACCGCGAATATTTATAAGATTCAGCGCGGAGCGGCGAGCGTCGTGGTAACCGACTATTACGACGAGAGCTACCCCGAGGTTGAAATACCGCTCGATACCCGCCTGTCTGCCGCGCAAAACGCGCAGAGGATGTATAAGCAGTATAATAAGTGCAAGACCGCAAAGGCGGTTCTTACCGAGCAGATAAAAATATGGGAGCGCGAGCTCGTCTATCTCGATACCGTTCGCGACTTTTTGGATAGGGCGGAGAGTGAGCAAGACCTCACCGAGATAAGAGAGGAGCTCTACCGCGCGGGATACTCCTCAAAGATGCGGAACTACAAACCGCAAAAGTCCTTGAAGAGCGCACCCACCAGGCTCAAAACGAGCGACGGTCTTACCGTCCTCGTCGGCAGAAACAATATCCAGAACGATAATCTCACAATGAAGCTTGCGGATAAGGACGACGTCTGGTTTCACGTCAAGGACATCCCCGGCTCGCACGTCATACTGCAAACGGAGGGGAAAGAGCCGTCCGACCGCGACTATACCGAGGCGGCAAGCATCGCCGCGTATTACTCCAAGGCAAAGGGCGATAGCGTAGCGGTAGACTATACCCGTGTCAAAAATATACGCAAGCCGTCAGGCTCAAAACCGGGCTTCGTTACCTATAAGACGAACTACACGGCATTCGTCGACCCGGCAATTGCCGAGCCGCTTGTAAATGCCGAGCGATAAGGCTGAAAGGATAGATAAATGGTCGACCTGATAGGACTTCATAAGCATTTTATACTCGAGCACCTCAAAGAAGGCGACGTTGCCGTTGATTTCACGATGGGCAACGGAAACGACACCCTCTTTCTCTCAAAAACCGTAGGAGAGTCTGGTAAGGTTTATGCCTTCGATATTCAAGAGGAGGCGCTCATAGCTACCAAAAAAACGCTCGAAGAGGGCGGAGCGCCCGATAATTTCGAGCTCATATGCGCCTCTCACCATAGGGTAAAGGAGTTCGTCAAGTGTCCTATCAAGGCTGGAATGTTCAACCTCGGCTATCTTCCAAGGAGCGGCAAAAAGGGTGTCACCACTATGCGAGAAACCACTATGCCCGCAGTAGAGGCGGCAATAGAGCTCCTCTCACCCGACGGCGCGCTCATTATCGCCATATATCCGGGGCACCTTGAGGGCGAGCTTGAGGGTGATATGCTTCGCGAGTATTTTTCAACCCTCAGCCGATTCAAAATATGCGCCTCGGAGTTCCGCATACTCAACTCGCCGACCTCTCCGTACTTTTTCCTCGTGGAGAAGAGTCCGCGCGCAAAAGCTCCCGAAATTTGAGAGGTGAGTGAAAGCTATGGGAAAATTTGACGGAATACTTATCGCAACCGATTGGGACGGCACCGTCTACGTCGACGGTGAGGTGAGCCTTGAGAACCGCGAGGCAATAGAATATTTCAAGTCAGAGGGCGGATTTTTCACCATCTCAAGCGGCAGAAAGCCGAGCTTTTTATCCGAGATGGCGGCATTCGTTAAGCCGAATACCTATGCCACTTGTATGAACGGATGTCTGCTCGCCGATATCGACAGCGGCGCGGTGGTGCGCGAGCGATGCGCAGACGAGGGCGTGTTTTCTGCGGTGTGCTCCGTGCTCGACTGCGGCGCAGATATAAAGCAGGTCAACGTATTCACGCGCGAGGTGGATAATATCCTTCACTACACTCCGGAGGAGTTCAAAAAAGCCGTTTGCGAGCTCAAAAGCCTTCATATATATAAAATATCCCTTTCGGCAAACGGTAGCGAGTCGGGCGAGATGATGGCGGCATACGCAAGAGAGCATCTTACGGGGGACTACACTATGGTAAGAAGCTCGGTTTGCTACGGCGAGATACTGAAGCGCGAATGCCTTAAGGGCGAGGCGGTGAGGGCGCTCAAGGAAATGACGGGCGCAAGGCTGCTCGTTGGAGTCGGAAACTTTGAAAATGACGCCTCGCTCTTATCAGCGGCTGATATCGGATACGCTGTCGGTGACGCGATAGAGAGCCTTAAGAAAATAGCCGACAGGGTAACCGTGCCGGCTCGTGAGTCCGCAATAAAGAAAATCATTGAGGACTTGGAGAACTCTTGAACGTTTTTTCACAATGTAAAATGAAAGGTGAATGGCAAAGCTATGTTTGAGATGTCAAAATGGATTTGGCCGACGGAAGAATCGGTAAGGAATGAGAGAGCTGATTTCTTCTTTGAAGCGGATTATCACGCCGAAGAGGGCACGGCGGTATTAAATATTGGCTGTGAAACGAAATATTGGCTCTTCGTTAACGGCACGCTCGTCGTCTTTGACGGCGGACTTTTCCGCGAAAGCATACGCGGATGCGGCTATTTCGATAGCGTCGACATCACGAAGTATCTTAAGCGTGGGCGCAACGAAGTGGCAATTCACGTTTGGTATTACGGCAACGGCGGCAGAAATAACAGCTTTTGCGAGCGAGCAGGACTTATAGTTGAATGCCAAGCACTGAATATTTTCAGTAGTGAAAACACCCTATGCTACGTGGATGACGCATATTATCTGCCGCAAAGCGAAAAGCCGAGTTACCTTTACGGCGGCGACCACACGGCTTATAATTCGCTTGTGCGTACATACTCTCTTTGCCCCAAAATTGACGGCGCGCATCCTGCTAAGGTTTTAGGCGAATACGGCGACAAGCCGTGGGGTCTCTTGCTTGAGCGGCCTATTCCTCTTTTGCTTTTCACAGACAGGATTCCCTGCAGTGCCACACAGAAGGGCGATAAGTACATAGTTGATTTGCCTTATGCAATGCATCTTTCGCCCTATATCAGGTTGAGGGCTGTGGGCGGCGAGATAATAGATATCAGAACTGACCGATATGACGTCAACGGCGGTCCGGGCGATAAAGGCCGCTATCACGGTCACCGTGCCGAATATGTTTGCCGCAACGGTGAGCAGAGCTTTGAGATGTTGGACTGGATTTTCGGCGAGCATATCATATTTACAATTCCGAATACCGTCGAGGTTATAGAGCTTGGCTACCGTGAGAGCGGTTATGACGCTCAAGTCACAACAACCTTCTCTTGCAACGATGAGGACGTTAATAAGCTGTTTTCAAAATGCGTACGAACGCTTAAGGTTTGTATGCGAGAGAACTATATGGACTGTCCCGACAGGGAAAGAGGACAGTGGATTGGCGACGTGTCGGTGCAATCACCTCAGGTCGTGTATTTGCTCGATGATGGAGGCTTGAAGCTTCTCCGCAAGGCTATTTGTGATTTCATAAATCTGCGCCGGGGCGACGTTTTGGTTGGAAACGTACCTGGCGACCATTCCTCCGAGCTGCCTTCTCAAAGCCTGAACGCTATCAGCGAGTGGGGTATGATAGCCTCTTATTATAAGGCTACCGGCGATAAGAGTATTTTATCTATGGCTTTCGAGCCCGCCGTCAAATATCTTATGCTATGGGAAACCGATGAGGATGGGGTGATTTTGACTCGCCGCGGTGGTTGGGAATGGTATGACCATCTCTTAAATGTAGATAGAATAGTGCTCGGTATTTGTTGGTACTATTCTGCTTTACGCTTTGCTAAATTTATGGCAAGCGAGCTGAATGACGAGTCATATAATGATTTTCTTGCCGAAAGAATGAAGGCGATTGAAGATAACTTCAATGCAAGATATTGGAATACTAAAGGCTTTTATGCAAGCGGAGATTTTGTGGATGACCGTGCGAACGCTATGGCTGTGCTTTCCGGTCTTTGCGAAAAGGAAAAATATCCGCAACTACGCTTCCCGCTGCTCTCCGTATTTAACAGCACGCCGTATATGGAAAATTACGTGCTGATTGCTCTGTGCGAGATGGGCTATAAGGCAGATGCTTTTAGGAGAATGATGTGCCGCTATCAACCATTGATTAAAAACGAGAACACTACGCTTTGGGAGGATTTCTTCCACCTTGGCACTCGCAATCACGCGTGGACGGGCGGTCCTGCTACCGTGCTTTTGCGGTATTTTGCCGGCATACAGTCAGATTTGACGGTAGAAGCACAAAACGATATTTTCCCGTTGACTAGTATCCGCTCAAGCTTTGTCAACAGAGCGGGAGATGTCATCGATATAGAAATAAGTGCTCCTTCTAATTGAGAAAAATACTGGAGCTTTAGAGGTAGTGTATGAAAAGAATTTTTGCTGTTTGTTTGATTTTAATGCTTACGCTTTTGCAGGTTGGATGTGTTGGAGAGTCTGCGGTCCTTGACGAGTCCCGCACCTTTGATGTAAGCGGAGAGATAAATTCGCTTAAAATATCGGTTAACGCCGCCGACTTCGTTATACGCGAGGCAGAGGAGTTTTCTGTCGAGAGCAATCTCAAATTTCTCTCGGTTGTAGAGGGTGACGGTACACTTTATATCATTGACGAAGCGCGCAATAACGCAAATTACATAAGCCCCGTCTTGACGGTTAATATACCGGCAGGTATCGAGTTCGATGACGTGAGCATTACCACCGGCGCTGCAAAGCTTACGGTCGATAAGCTTACTGCAAAAAACGTTAGGCTGAATCTCGGGGCAGGCGAGGTCAAAATAGAAGCTCTAAATGCCAAGGAGAGCGCCGATATTCAGGGCGGCGCGGGAAAGATATCTATTCTCGACGGAGCTCTTAATAATCTTAATCTTAAGATGGGCGTCGGAGCTCTCAATCTTACCTCATCTCTTCTCGGCGAGGCAGACCTCACCTTTGGAATTGGCGAGTCAAATCTCACCCTTGTCGGCAACAAGGAGGATTATCGCGTTGAGCTTGAGAAGGGAATCGGCAGTATCACCGTTGACGGTGAGCAGGTAACCGATTTCGGCAGCTCGGGCGACGGCGAGAATCACGTTACCCTAAAGGGCGGTATAGGCGCACTTAACCTAACCTTCCAAGAACCGACGGTAGAGTAATATATAAAGCAAGAGCGGAGCTTTCACGCGTGTGAAAGCTCCGCTCTTTTCCTATCCGAAAAGGAAAAGTAAAAGCCAGCCGATAAGGAATACCAGACCGAGCACGGTGATAGTCACCATCATCGGACCGAACATCATCTTAACCGCTTCAAGATAGGTAATACCGCGGCTCTTGAGCTCGCGACCTGTCAGCTTTTTTCTCGGCGAGTAAG
This sequence comes from Clostridia bacterium, assembly GCA_017467205.1. The sequence goes on from JAFTSQ010000027.1 coordinate 18,471, forward strand.
ATCCCCCGCCGCCAAATGCCGACATATCGGCAATTCGCCGTCCGTCGTCGATATATTTTACCTTTTCCTTTTTCTTCTTTTTGCTCATTGTTCATTCTCCAGCATATGACACGCGGCAAAGTGACCGCTCTCGTACTCGCGGTAGGCGGGCGGTATATGCTTGCATATCTCGGTTGCGTGAGGGCATCTTGTGTGGAATCTGCAGCCCTTGGGCAGATTTGCAGGGGATGGAATATCTCCCGCAAGCGGAATGCGCTCCATCTTCTCGTCGGGGTTGGGGTTCGGGATAGCCGAGAAGAGCGCCTTGGTGTAGGGGTGAAGGGGATTGTCGAATATCTCGCGCTTGTTTCCGAACTCAACCATTGCACCGAGGTACATAACGCCTATCTTATCCGAAATGAACTTGACTACCGAAAGGTCGTGCGATATGAAGAGGTAGGCGAGGTTCATCGACTGCTGAAGGCTCTTTAAGAGATTGATTATCTGCGCCTGAATAGAAACGTCAAGCGCCGATACCGGCTCGTCGCAAACGACGAGCTTCGGATTGACCGAAAGAGCTCTTGCAATGCAAATACGCTGCCGCTGACCGCCGGAGAACTCGTGGGGATATCTCTCGTAATAATAATCGCGAAGACCGCACTTGTCCATCAGCTCAAGAACGTAGCTCTTGATTTCCGACTTCGGCACAATCTTATGAACGGCAACCGGCTCGGAGAGAATGTCGCCTATCGTGCTTCTCGGGGGAAGGGAGGAGTATGGGTCTTGGAAGATTATCTGCATATCCGTGCGGATCTTCTGCATCTCGGAGGTCTTATAGTCTGTTATATCCTTGCCGTCAAAGATTATTCTTCCGCCTGTCGGCTGGTGAAGCTTGAGTATAGCTCTGCCGAGAGTCGTCTTTCCGCAGCCGGACTCACCAACGATACCGAGCGTTTCTCCGGGGCGAAGGGTAAAGGATATGTCATCAACCGCGATAAGCTCCTGAAGAACCTTTCCTGTGACCGACTTCTTTATCGGGAACGCCTTGCGAAGATGCCTTACCTCAAGCAGTGCCTCGGGGTCGTAGGGCTTTTTGAAATCAGCCTCACGCTCTGCCTCGCGCGCCGCCTGATACTCGTGGATTATTCTCTCGTCGTCGTACCCCGTGCCGCCGTCCTCGGTGGCAACCGTGAGCTCTTCGTCGATTTTATTGAGTTTTTCTTCAGTTGCCATCGTGCTTCTCCTCTTCGTATAAGTGGCAGGCAACGAAGTGAGTGGGGCTCACCTGTACCATACCGGGATAATCACCGCTGCACTTTTCGGTGCACCTTGAGCATCTTTCCTTGAAGTAGCAGCAGCTCGGCATATTAACGGGGTTAGGAACGTTACCGGGAATACTAAAGAGCGTATCAGCGTCGGAATTCATAGTAGGCTTCGACTGCTGAAGACCTATTGTGTAGGGGTGAAGGGGATTGTGGAAAATCTCGCGCACCGTTCCTTGCTCGATAACTCTGCCGGCATACATAACCACGACGTAGTCTGCCATCTCGGCGATAACTCCGAGGTCGTGGGTTATCAGCATAATAGAGCCGTCGATACGGTCCTTGAGCTCGCGCAGAAGGTCGAGTATCTGCGCCTGAATGGTAACGTCAAGCGCGGTGGTAGGCTCGTCTGCAATTATAAGGCGAGGGTCGCAGGCAAGAGCCATTGCAATCATAACTCTTTGTCGCATACCGCCCGAAAGCTCGTGAGGGAACGCCTTGTAAACTCTGTCGGGAGCGGCAATTCCTACGAGGTTAAGCATCTCCATCGAGCGCGCCTTCGCAGATTCCTTCGTTGCGCCGGGTGTGTGAATGAAGGTAACCTCGTCAAGCTGCTCGCCGATGGTAAAGATGGGGTTAAGCGAGGTCATCGGCTCTTGGAATATCATAGCAATCTGCTTTCCGCGGATGCGATATATCTCGCTCATAGGCATCTTTGCGATGTCGTAAATCTTCTCCTCGGTCTCAAACATCGGCGCGCCCTTTTCGTCAACGCGCTGCTTGGGAACGAGCACAGCCTTGCCGTCCTTCATTATGGGGCGGCCCTTTTTGTCGGTCGCCTCTGTAAGAGCGGGCTTTCCGTTCTCGTCAAGCTCGTATATGGGTATGAGATTTCCCGACGAATCCCTCTTGTAGTCGTACGCCTTGAATCTTATGCTGCCGGAGTATATCTGTCCCTGCGGGCCCTGAAGCAGACGCATAACCGACATACTCGTAACCGACTTTCCGCATCCGGATTCTCCGACGATACCGACCGTCGCATTCTTGGGAATAGCGAAGGAAACGCCGTTTACTGCCTTAACTACACCCTGATCTGTGAAGAAGTAGGTATGCAGGTCGTCGATTTCAAGAATATTGGTAGGATCCTTCATCTCTGTGAGGAATTCCTCCTCGTCAGCGCGGCGATTCTTGTAAGCCTCAAGCTCGCGCATAATCTTGGAGTTTTCCTTTGCAATTGCCTTTATTTCCTTACCCGTAAGGTAAGAGGCGGATTTTTTAGTGCCCTTCTCCTCGGAGCCTTTCACGCCGAGAAGATTCTTAATTTTTTCAAGCTTGCTCATAATTATCTCCTCATCTTGGGGTCGAGGGCGTCACGCAGACCGTCGCCTACGAAGTTGAAGCCCAAAACTGCGATAACTATACAAACACCCGCAGGAACCCAAACGAGAAGGTGGTTCTGAAGAATGTCCATATTAGTGGAAATAATGTTTATCATAGTACCCCAAGCCGCGTGCGGTGCGGGAACGCCGAGGTTAAGGTAGGAGAGGGTCGCCTCGTAGAGTATCATACTACCAAGGCTAAGGCTCATCTGAACTATAAGCTGCGGCATTACGTTGGGAATGAGGTGCTTGAATATCTTTCTTGAGGTGGAGTATCCCATAGCCTCTGCCGCTACCATATACTCCTGCTCACGAAGCGAGAGTATCTGACCTCGCACAAGTCTTGCAGTACCCGTCCAGGAGAAGAGGGTAAGGTAGAGCATAAGCCAGTAAATCTTATATTTACCCTCGACCTTTGCCGCGTCAAGCAGGGTCGATATGATAAGAAGAATCGGAACTCCCGGCAAGCACATAAGAACGTCGCATATTCTCATAATGACGGTGTCAACGATACCGCCGAAATAGCCCGCAATACCGCCGAGTATAACACCGAGGATGGTGATAACGAATACTGCAAGGAAGCTTACGATAAGCGATATTCTTCCGCCGTACATAAGCCTTACGAGCACGTCGTATCCCTCGTTATCCGTGCCGAGCGGGTGGGTTGCCGAGGGGGCGGCGAGGGTGTTGTAGAGAAGATTCGTCTGTATGGTTTGCTTTATCTCATAGCTCTCGCCGTTCTCGTCGGTCACGGTAACCACCGTCGTCGTGTAGTTTATCTTTCCGGAGTCGTCCGGCTGTATCTCTCCCCACTGCCTGTAAACCACAGGACCGAGGAAGCTGAAAAGAAAGAGGCTGACGACCATCACAAGACCGACTATACTGAGCTTTGAGCGGAAGAATCGGCGAAGCACCATCTGCGTCGGGGACATAAGCTTGATATTTTTATCAAGGGGTGTGTCCTCGTCGGCGGTGGTAATATCTTCGACTTGGGACTTTGAGGCAGAGCTTTCGTCAAGCTCTTCGGTATTAAGTGTATTGTTAAGCTCTTCCATACCTGCCTCCTTAATCCAATTTTACTCTCGGGTCGACCAGAACGTACATCAGGTCGGAGAGAAGAACTCCTATAACGCTGAGGAGTGCCAAGAACATATTGTATCCCATTATGAAGGGAATGTCACCCTTCTGCATTGCCTCGAGTGCAACGTTACCGATACCGGGAAGGTCAAAGACCTGCTCTGTGATGATAGCACCCGAGAAGAGCGAGGGCAAAAGACCCGCAAGCGTAGTAACGATGGGAATGAGGGTGTTGCGGAAGGCGTGCTTATAGATAACCTTCCTCTCGGAAAGGCCTTTGGCTCTCGCCGTTCGGATGTAGTCGGAATTCAAGACCTCGAGCATATTGGTTCTCGTCATTCTCATACGCGCACCGATACTCAAAATAACGACGGTGAGGATGGGAATGAAGAGGTGCCAGAGCATATCGGGGAGCATAGCAATTCCGACCTGCGAGCCGCCCGAGTCTACAAGACCTGAGGACGGGAACCAGCCGAGCTTATTGGCGAAGAGGTCCTTCAAGACCTGACCGAAGAAGAATGAGGGCAGGGAAATGCCTATCATAACGATGATGGTAACCACGTAGTCGCGTATGGAATACTGATGCGTTGCCGCAGTTATTCCGAGGGGTATTGCAATCATAAACTCGAAGATAGTCGCTATGAGCGCAACCGCAAAGGAAACGCCCATATGACTTGCTATCTTGTCTGCAACCGGAACGGCGTAAACGAAGCTTGTGCCGAGGTCAAATCGGCAAAGGCTTCCGAGCCAGTTGAAATAACCCTTAAGAATACCCATAAACGTTCTGTCAGTAAGACCGTACATCTCATACATGGCCTTCTGCGTGTCCTCGCTGACAGTTGCGCCACCTTGGTTTATCGCGTTAATCTTATCCTGAATGAAATCAACAGGCATAAGCCTTATCAGGCAATAGATTATGAGCGACACACCAATCAGTATGATAATTGACTGTCCGAGTCGTTTAAGTATGTATTTAAGCATTTTTTACTCCGTATTATTCGGCAAACTTGAGTTCCCAGATACGATCAAGGGGCGAGGTGTAGGGATTCATCTCGTTCTGAGAGGGAAGTGAGGAGGAATCGATAACCTTCGAGTTGTAAGCGTAAAGGGTGCTTCTCTGATATACGGGAAGCTCAATACCGAGCGAGAGCACCTTAGTCATAGCCTGCTCGTAAAGCTCGGTACGGGTTGCCTTGTCGTTGGTTTCGCGAGCCTGGTCGATAAGATCCGAGAGCTCGTCAAGGAGATCCTTTTCCTCTTGAGAGCCGCTGTTCTTGATTGATGCGTAGCCCCAAGCGTTAGTGGAGGTAGCAGTCGAGTTCTTGTGATAGATCTGATACATATCGGGGTCGATAGTAGAGCCCCAAGCCGCTGCCCAAACGTCGAGCGAGCCGGTGTTTATCTTGGTGAGCGCCTGAGTATCGGGCTCAACGGTGATATCCCATCCCATCTCGTTAAGGAGTGCCGCAGCATCTCTGAAGGTGATGTAGGTGGGGTGGTCCTGAAGGTTCGAGCCTGCGATAGTGAAGGTGTACTCAAGCGAGGGGTCACCTGCGGAAACGCCTGCCGCGGTCATATACTTTTCGATATTCTGCTTTGCAAGCTCAACGTTCCAGGTACCGTTCATCTGCGGATAGTCGCCGCCGTTGTCAACGCTGGGCTGACCGTCAGCTCCGAGAGGATATGCCCAGGAAACCTTGGACATCGGCCAATATATCTGCGAAGCCGTGCCGGGACGGTAGTACTTAACTGCCTCGGTGGTGTTCATAGCGCACATAATAGCGCGGCGGATATTAACGTCGGGAACGCGCGATGCGTTGATACCAATATAACCGTAACCGAGCTGGTCGGTGAGAAGGTACTCTACGCCGCTATTCTTGAGTTCTTCAATCTTGCTGAAGTTATCGTCGGTGAGCTGGGGAGTTATGTAGTGAACTGTGCCGTCCTTGAGCGCCGCAATAGCGTTGTTGGCACTGACTACCTGATAGCGCACCTTTTCGATATGTGCATTGTTGAGGCCCGAGCCAACGGTTTCAAAGTTGGTGTTAGCCTTGAAATAAACCACGTTGTTGGAGTAGAAGTCGTTCTGCGAGGGAGTGTCGCTGTTAGCGCGGTCGGTTGCCTTGTAAGCACCTGCTCCCATAGGAAGCTTGATGTTTCTTGTGGACTGAACTACGTTCTTCATAAAGTCGAACGAGCCGTAGTCAACGCCGAACTTGTTGTTGGCGATATCGACCTTGGTGTTAGCGCCTTCGCCGTAGTAGTGCTGGGGAGCAACGGTGAATGCAAAGTTCCAGTGAGCCTTGGGGTCTATTCCGTTGATGGTTATCTGAAGCACGTCGTACTCGTCTGCATTCTTGGGAGTACCGTCCTCGTTATGCTCCTTTGCTACCTTGTAGGTCGTTCCGTTAACGGTAACCGACTCGGTAGTGGTGTTGTGTCCGAGGGATACTATTCCGCTGATGCTGTCAACGAGGAGCTCGCCGTCCTCAAGCTGCTCGTGAAGGATAACCTCCTTCGCCTTAGCGGCATATTCGGTCTGAAGCTCCTGTGCGGTAGCCCAAGCCGAGAGAACTATGTGAAGCTCGGTTGAAATCTTGTCGTTGTAAACGAAATCGATAGCGGACGCCTTGTCGCGAACTGCAGCGTCGGTATAAAGCTTGGTAAGCTTTTTAATCTTGGACTTGTCATCCTTGTTAGTGCCCGCAAGCTTCTCGTATTCAACCTCAACGTAGCCCTCTGCGAACATAAAGCAGAACACCTCGTCGCCAAACTCCGAGTGGGACTTGTAGGGCTCGTCAACGTAGGAGTCCTTAGCTGCTGCGAAATCGCTTTCAAGCTCCTTTTTGAACTTTTCAAGCGCGTAGTCGTAGTCCTTCTGAAGCTGGGTCGTGGTGATATCACCCTGCTTTGAGGGAACTGCAAGAGCGTTCTTGTAGTCGGAACTCAAGGTGTGGTTTCTTATAGCCTCGCACATCTTCTCGTAAGTGAGGCTGTACGTAACGTTTCCGCCGCTTCCGTAGTTAGCTCCCTCGGTCATAAAGAGCGTTACGAGCTCGTTGATACGAGCAATAGCTCTGGAAGAAGCAAGCTCCGCGTTCATTTCGAATTGATCGTCGTTAGTCGTACCTTCCTGCTGGGTTCTGTAATCGTTCATACCAACGATATCGGTAGAATAGATGGTAGCAGAGCCGGTATAAACGGGGTCAAGATAAACGTAAAGGTTGAAGAGCACGTCCTCTATCGTGAGAGGATGGCCGTCGGAAAACTTGATTCCGTTCTTGATTACGAAGGTGTATACGGTTTCAGTACCCTCCGTGTTGGTTTCGAAGGCAAAGTCCTTCGTAACGACCGCTTCGTCCTCGCCGTATGCAACCTCTGCGTTGCCGTTAACGTACTTGGAAGAGAGCATGCCTATTTGAGTCATAGCTACGATAGTGCTGTCTGTTGCTGACGTGGAGAAGAATGGGTTGAACAAACCGTCAAGGTTCTCCGTCATAATTACCAGCGCGTCGGCCTTTGTTTCGCCGCAAGAGGTCAGAGCAAGAGCTGTGCTAAGACACATTGCAAGACAAAGGATCAGGCAGATAATCTTTTTCATTGTTTTTCTCCTTTATATTCATTTTTTAATAAACTTGGGATAATTTGCTCTTGAAGCCGACTGTCAGTTGGTGACCGCCCGCCACGAGAGCGTAAGCTCGTTTCCGTCTGCCGTAATAACGAGCTCTTGGTTTTTGTTGACGGTGTCGTTCTTCTGAGGCTCTGCAACTCCGTACTCTATAAGAGAGAGGTCAAAGCCATCGCAGTCGCCGTATCCGCAAACAAGACCTATTGAGAAGTAGTTCGGGAAGGTGCAGGAGATAGCAGGGGATATAAGTATCTTACCGCTTATCGAAACACCTGTAAGTGTTGCCCCCTCCGAGATAGTGCCGGCAAGAAGACCGAAGGTCGCGCCGTTCGTTCTCGAGCCGCCCCTTATCGTAAGGTTGACGTTCTCAAAGGTAATGTTTTCAATAACGGCTTTTTCGGATATTCTGCCGAAAAGACCGGTGTTGGTTTTTCCGCTGTTCGTCTGGGTAACGGTGATATTCTTGAACTTATGTCCGCCTCCGAGTATTTTGCCGGAGAAATCACCGTGCATAAGACCGTTTGACCAGGAGCTTATCTCGGCAAAATCGAGGTCTGCCATAATCTCGTAGCAGCCGACGATAGTCGCGTTCTTTATGAACTGCTGTGCCGTGTAGATTCTGTACCAGTTACCTTCGCGAAGGTCGACGTAAACCGTCATCTTCGAGTCCTTCGCGGTAGCGTTCTCACTATTGAAAACGCCGCTGTGCGTAAGCGTTTCTCCGACGGGTAGAGTGCCGTCTGCATCAAGGTAAGCCGCCTCAAAGGTGTAGCCGTATACCTTGGGGAAGTCGTTATTGTCGATTGTGCCCGTTTCTGTGTTCCAGGTGGGCATCTTTATGGTGTTGCTTACTCTTATGGGGTTGAATTTATATTCACCGATAGGAGTGTTATCCTCAATATTAACGAATTCAAAGGAGAATTCGGGTACCCACGCCGCATAAAGCGTGAGCACGGGAGTGTCGGCGGAATATGAGAGGGAGGGGTCAACGGTAAGTTTATCCTCGCTGAAATCCCAGCGAGAGTAGTTGCCGTTCTCATCCTTTTCATACCAACCTGCAAGGAAATATCCGCTGTTGGAGGGGGTAAAGTAGTTACCCTGACCGCGAACGGTGTTTTCGGGAGAGATAAGAGTCAGGCTCTTCTTTCCGTTACCGTCCGTCTTGATATCGGAGAGATTGTAGGTATCTCTGATGATATCGGTGTCGGTCGTGAAGAAGCCCCCGTTAGCGTTGAATTCAACGCTAACGGTGTATCCCTCTTTGTTGTACTCATCGTACGGTGTCGACGGTGAGCCGCAGGAGGTCGCCAGCATAACGGTCGCGAGGAGAAAGACCGTTAAAAGTATTGCTTTTAACCCTTTTTTCATATTAAATTGTCTTAAACCTCTTTTCTGTCGTCGCTTTCGCCGTCGGGCGTGCCATCCTCGGAGCTTTCCGTATCGGCTGCCTTGGGCTCATTTTCGTTTTCGGTATTAGTTACGTCCTCTGCATCAGCCTCTTCTGTTGTCGCCTCTGCGCTTTCGGAAGAGTCGCCCTCCGCCTCTTCGGCTTCGGGGAGCGTATTACCGCGCTTTTTGTAAACGAGGAAGTAGTAAGCCACAGCCGCCGCACCGAGAAGGATTATGACAGCCTCAACGATAACGAATACCGTGAGAACTATAACCCTTACGGGAGTGGTTTCGATAGGCTCATCAACCGGTCCGTCGTTTTCGTCACCCGCACCGGTGTTCTTGAACGCCGCAATTCTTGCCTCTGCGGTCTGGAGCACGCCGTAGTTGGTAACGAGAGCTCTTTGCTCTGCGAGGGCAATCTTGTTGTAAGCCGCTCTTGCCGCAATAACGAGAGCCTCATCGGAGAGCTGAACGGGGGTGGGAAGTGCGTTTATTGCCTCGATAGCCGCCATAGTAATGTCATCGGCAACTATACCGCCGTCTATAACCACGTCGAAGTACTGACCGAAAATGAAGGTGTCGTAGTACTGACCGTTGCAGGGTCTTACCATAATAAGACCGCCGCTCGTATGACCGATATTGTCAACGAAGGTCGCACCGTAATAGGTGTTCGAGGGGTGGGAGTAGGCGTCAATCATATAGAAGGGAACAACCTCAAGTCCGAGATGGTCAACCTGCGTTCCGTCGTAGTACTGGAATGAGTAAACACCGGTAGCGGGCAGGTTTTCGTAGGACTCGTAGTACGCCTGATCGAATTCTTCCTCAAGGTTCGGCGCTTCGTAGCTCTTAAAGACCACCGTCTTAAGACTGTGGCAGGCGAAGAACGCCTTGTGACCTATCGAGTTGAGCGCGTGAGGAAGAGTTACCATAACGATATCCGAGCCTGCGAACGCCATAGCGGATATCCTTACCGTGTTTTCGGGAAGGATGAGGTGGGATGCGTTGTGTCCTGTGTAGGTAATAAGCTCAAGGCCGTAGGGAACGGTGGCGTAAATAGCTCCGTCGATAACCTTGACCGTTTCGCTTATATCAAAGGTGTAGGTTGTGCTTTCGTACTTAACTCCGTTGAACTCCTCAACAACCGTAGAGGTGAGGGGTGCGATAACGCACATAGCGAAGGGGTTATCGCCGAGGCTCTTAATGCTCTCGGTGAGCTTAAGAGTTACGGGAGTTACGTTTTCCTTGATGAATGCAAGGTCACCGATAGATACCGCGCTCGAAAGATCGAGATTTGCAAAGGGAATGTATGCAAACGCGTAGCTATCGATATTCTTAACCTTGGAGAGATTTTCGATATTAACTAAAGACGTGCAATATGCGAACGCGCCCTCGCCGATATCCGTGCCCTCCGCGTTAAGCTTGAGGCTTGCGAGCTTTTCGCAGTTTACGAATGCATAGTTTCCGACAACCGTCGCAGCCGAAAGGTCTGCCGACTCAAGCACTGTCGCAGAAAACGCACCCTCGCCGATCTCCTTAACCTTGGAGAGATTGATGCTCTTAAGGGAGATACAGTCGGCAAACGCCATATATGGAACGGTGGTGAGCGAGTCGCCGAGTGTTACCGATTCAAGCATTCTGCAGTAGCGGAACGCCTCGTTGCCGAGAGCCTTTATTTCACCCTCGTCGACAAGACCGGAGATATCAATCGCCGTGAAGGTGGGGGTGTAATACTTGTAAACGTAGTAGCCGCCCTCTATCGCGTAGTTTGCAAAGTTGTTGTCCGCAAACTGATAGTTTACGTCGCCGGAGAATGCGAGCCGTCCTATCGACTTCGCTTTTCCGAGGTTCACAACGCTCTGAAGGCTTGCCGCATTGTAGAACGCCTGCTCGCCTATGATAACTCCCTCGCCGAGCGTTACGGTGGTCAGCTTTGCCGCACCGAAGAACGCCGAGCCTCCTATCTCAACTCTGTCGCCGATAGTCAGGCTCGTGAGAGGAGAGAGGTATTCGTAGGAGAAGTATTTTTCGCCGGGAAGCTTCGTGATTTTCCAGTTGCTCTTGCCGGTTCTCGTGTGATCTGCGTTGACCGAAAGCATAAACGCGCCAAAGCCGAGCTTTGCGTCGTCGCCGATAACGACAGTCGCGAGCGACTGGCACTCGGTGAATGCACCCTCACCGACGGTAACGCCGGGAAGTATCGTAACGCTCGTGATGTCGGTGTAGCCAAAGGCGTAGTCGCCGATTGTATCAACGCCCGAAATGTCGGGGGTGGCGGATATTGCGGTGTTGAAGAACGCATAGCTTCCGATATCCTCAAGAGCACCGAGGGTAACGGTCTTGAGGCTCGTGCAGTCCGCAAAGGCGTAAGAGCCGACGGACTTGACGCTCGGTATGATAACCGCCGTGATAGCCTCGTTTCCTGAGAACACGCCCTCGCCGATGTTGACTATCTTGTCGTTTGTAATCTCGAAGATGCCCGTCACTGCGGGAGCTACCGCAAGAATGGTGTCGCCCGCCCGGTTGAGCAGGTACTTACCGCTCTCCTGAGAGGCGTACTGACTGTTTCCGCTCTCAACCGTGAAGGAGCTGATAGCTGTGCTCGCAAATGCGTATTCACCGATAGCGTTAACGTCGCGTCCGATAGTCACCTCTTCAAGCTTCTTGCAGGAATAGAATGCACCGGAGGGAATTACGTTTGCGTTAATTCTTACTTCCGTAAGGCTTGCGCAGCCTGCAAATGCGTAATCGCCGAGCTTAATCTTTGCCGCCTTGATTGTAAGCGTTTCAAGCTTTTCGTTGCCGTAGAATGCGTAAGCGCCGATGGAGCGGAGCGTTTCGGAAATGACCACTCCCTTGAGGCTACGGTTCATACCGAATGCATCGTCTGCAATAGCGTGAGCCGAGTCAAGAGAGATAGTTCCCTTGATGTCGCATCCGAAGAATGCGTATTTGTTGATTGTAACGACGTTTTCAAGTCCTTTGACTGAGGTGAGCTTCGAGCAGCCGTAGAAAGCGCCGTACTCAATGTATTTGAGCGACTTGGGAAGCACGACCTCGGTGAGCGCCGTAAGGTTTGCAAATGCGTACGGACCTATCTTCTCAACGCCCTCGGGGATAACGACCTTGGTGATAGTCGAGTCACCGATGTACATTATCTTGGTCGTGTCGGGGTCGTCCTTCGTAATAACGTCACCTGCGGAAAGGTCTTTGGGAACGTAGTTAAAGTTGGAGAATGCGTACTGACCTATTTCGGTGAACAGAAGGTTGTCGGGAATAATGACCTGTCCGCCCGCACCGAAGTAGTGGGTGAGCTGAGCACCCGTTCTGATGTACGGGTCCTTGACCTCAATGCTTATCGTTTTAGCATAGTTTGTATTTTTACCGTCCATAACGAGTCTGACGGTTATTGAAGCGTAGCCCTTTGCAACGGCAACGATAACTCCGTTTTCGTCGACCTTGACTACCTTCTCATTACCCGATTCAAACACGACCTTCGTCGTATCGGGGAAGTAAAGCGCCTTTCTGAGCGCAAGCTCTACCGATTCGGAGGGGAAGAGCTTGAGCGAGTAATAGGAGTTGTTGAACACTCTGATATCGCCTGTTTCGCCGATATCCTGATCCTCGCCGGCTAACTGGTAGTAAGCCTTCAACGTTTCGTATCCGACAACGTCGAAGGTATCAGCTACGGGCTTGGAAATCTTCCTGTATCCGTCCTCGCCCTCTGCAAGAACGGTGACCGAGAGCCGCACCTCGCTGGTGTTCGGGTCTTCGGGGTTGTAAACCGTAACTGTGCACTTGCCGGGAGCTATCGCAACGAGCTTGTCGTTAACGACTCTTGCTACCTTTCGATTGGAAACCGTGTATTCAAGGAATTCACCCCATTTGTCCGAGGGATAAACGAGCGCGGAGAGCGAATACACCTCGTTGGGACTGAGGGTTATCTCCTGATTTTCAAAGAAGAAGTCGATATACTCATCGGGCAGCGGAACCTCGTAGGTTGCGTTATTCATCGCATAGTCGTAGAGCGAAACCGCAAAGGTGTTGCGGTTAGGCGTCGTTTGTGCGGAGATGGAGTTGCCCTTGATATCGTAGATATAATCTGTGAGCTCGTACGTCACGTAGGTCGTCGAGTCCTTGGTGGAATAGATGGGGGTAAGATAGGTCGAGAAGCTGTTCATAATAGTGTCGTAATCACTATCCTCAGGAGCTTCCGTAATGTATCCGAGATTCATCGCCATCGAGTAGTGGTTGTCGTAAACCGCAAGCTTTACGTAGAGGCGATTCTTCTTTGCGTTCTTGTCGTACTCCGTAAAGAACTCCACGTCGGTAAGGGCGGGAGCTTCAAAGTCGACTGTGAGAGGGAACTCAAAGGTGTTGTTTTCATTGGTCGTAAGACCGCCGTCGCCGTAATCAAGGTAGCCGACGAGCTTGACCGTGTAGGTTGCGTTGTTCTTGAGGTTATATTCCTTCGCGTCAAACTCTATATCAATGCTTGCAGGATAGATGTAAGAGCCGCCGTCACTGTAAGATTTTCTGATATTTTCGTCAACCTTCTCGAGTATGACCTCTCCCGTTGCATCGTCGGTGATGGTGATGGCAATCTTCGCCGCGTTTCTGAGCATACCTGCCCAAACGAATCGGAGCGAATGCACCGTTCCTTCAACGTTCGATATTGCAATGTATTCCTTGCTTGCCGAAATTATCTTGTCGTTCGGGTTCTGAATGAAGTAGTAAGAGCCGAGGTAGTTGATGTAGTCATTCTCGACTCCGCCGATAGGACGGGTAGCGTAAGCATCGGGAAGAGTCTTATCGAGCGTTTCGATAGAATCGTCGAGCTCGTCTGCGCTCGTTTCGTAGTACTCAAGGTCGAACATCGGAGCTACGGTCCAGTCGCCGTAGAACGCGAGGTAGGGCACGCTCATATCTATTTCCGTGCCCCCGACAGCCTCAAGTACTACAAAGCCCTCAACGTACATTCCGTTTTTGAAGGAATCGTCAAGGTATTTTTTATTCGCATCGGAAAGCTTGATTTTCACCGTAACGGACGCGGTAGCGCCTGCGGCAACGGTAAGAGTGGATTTTCCGTCCTTGACAGCTACCGAATTGCCGCTGACTGTAACGGTAGCGCCCTCGAGAAGATAGCCCTCTTCGGTAACGGTGGTGTCACCCTTGTGTGTGAGGGTTTCGTATACGCCCTCGGTCATAACTATGGTAGATATATCGTAAGAAAGTGCAGAAGTCCCAAAATTGTAAACAGAGAAGTTAAGAGTGTATTCGCCGGATTTCGTGGGATCGTCGCCAAGCTCGATTTTCGACTTGTCGCTGACCGAGCCGTCGGCTCTGTCGTAGGTGATTATGTAAGCTGCGGTTTCCGCAGAGCTTGTAAGGTTTGCAAGACCTGCGCCCTGCTTTCTTACCGCGTAGGGAAGACCGTTCTTGTTATAGATGATATCCGCCGTTGACATCATAAGGCGGTTGACAATGGCGTTTATCTCAACGTAGTCATAAGTGCCGTTTTCGTTGGTTATCTGAGCCTTGTTGGGATATTCCTCTATAACGTACTGACGGAGCAGTGCAACAACGCCCGCCATATTAGGACAAGCCATCGACGTTCCCGAGAGTCTGTCGTACTCGCCGCCGGTAACTGCCGAAAGAATATTTCCGCCGTGAGCGGTTATCTCGGGCTTGATACCGAGGTCGGGTGTCGGACCCCAGGAGGAGAAGTCGGAAATGAAGGGGCCGGAGGCCTGCGTCTTGCTAATCGTGATAGTTCCCGAGCCGACGGATGCAAGCATTTCACCGTCGTTTTGGCTGATAGAGCAAATCGGAATGCCGGTAATACCCGCGTTCATTCTGATTTCACCCGAGGTGTTATTGTAAATGATAACGCCTGCCGCACCCTTTTCGTAAGCGGCGTTAGCCTTTTCCTCGAATGTCGTCGAGCCGCGGCGCACGAGCGCTATCTTACCCGTAACGTCAAGACCTGTGTAGTCCGCAGGTCTTCCCGCACCGGGGATAACGACGTACTCCATATCCATCTTATCAGTACCCTTGGGGAGTATCTGGTCAAAGAAGTTCTTTTCCTCGCCCGCACTGTCGGTTGCCTCAAGGAAGTAAACGATAGTGTTGTTGTAGAGGATGTAAGGAGTTTTCGTACCGCTGATGGAGGCAATGGAGAGCGCGCCGTCATAGGTGGAGGGCGAGCCTACCGTACCGGTATCGGGGTTGGAGGTAAGACCGAGGTTACCGTTCTTCTCCGAGCCGTGTGCCGAGTTGTAGCTGTTGGATGCCGCAACTACGAGGCTGATACCTTTTTCGCGGATGTTGTCGTAAACGCCGGAGATAATCTCCTCGTCACTTTCGCGGCTGAAGCCGCAGGCAGTACCGAGCGACATATTGATTACGTCAACGTTAAGGGCAACGCAGTCCTCGAGAGCTGCAAGTATCCAGGATGCGTAAGCACTCTCATAGGTATCCGAGAATATCTTCATCGATACTATCTGCGCGTTGGGAGCAACGCCGGTTATAACGTCGTCCTTACCCGCGATAACGCCGGAAACGTGCGTTCCGTGGTTGTTATGTATCGAATAAACGTCGGAATCAACGTCGGCATAGTCGAATGCAAAGGGAACCTTGTCGCTTACGTAAACGTCATCGGCAAGAAGACCGCTGACAGAGCCGTAAGCGTTGGTTTTGTTCAGCACTGCGGCAACCTCGCTTTTGGTAAGTCCGAGGACCTTGCTCGTAAAGTTGTCGGTCGAGAAGGCGCTGTGAGTGTAGTCAAGACCGGTATCGAGCACTGCGATAACCATTCCCGAACCGTCGTATTTGAAGGAGGAGCTATCGAATATACCCGTTTCATATACGTTAACGTCGTTTTCGACAAGCTGTGTTTCAGCCTTCTTGTATACCTCGCTTATTACCGGAAGAGCGTTTGCGGTAAGGGAGGTGCAAAGCTCGTCAAAGTAATGAGCGGCGATAACGATTTCGAAGCCGGAGAGAACGTTCGAATATTCTGCTCCGAGGGAGTACTTAACCCCCTTTTCGTTAAGCTTTTCTGTTATAGCTGTTTTTTCGGTCTTCATATCGGAGCGAATGGCGTCAGCCTCCTCCGATTTCAGATATTCCGAAAACGTCAACTTGCCCGAGGCATCGTAGGTGTCGATGAGGGCGGGGTTGTCAAGCATTACGATAACGGAGATGTGCTGATTATCCGAAATCGACTCGGGCAGTCGGTACATAACTGAGCTGTCGAGATATTGCTTGTGATTCAGGTCAATAGAGCCGAGCTGTTTTACGTATCCCGAGTCGGAATAGGCATAATTGGTCGCCGCATCAGCGGTCACCGAGAACAGCAAAACGAACGCCATGACGATTACAAGCAAGCTTGTTGCAAATCTTTTTTTGTTTGTTTTTGCTTTCATTTTGGGGAGCCTTTCGTTTATTTGCATTTGTCAGAACACTACACAACAATATATAGTGCGTACAAGCGCGCATTATATATTTTAGCATAACGCGCGCGAAAATTCAAGTGAAATTCCAAAATAGTAAATAATTATAAGTTTATTAATATTTTGTGCGCACTTTCGACAATAAACCCTCTCACACTTTAAGCATATTGACGAAGCTGACAAACGCGAAAGAAAAAGGTGAAGGGAAGACGTGTTAATTGTAAATTTTTTGTTAACCAAATGCAAGACGGAAGCTTTGGAAATTCAAAAACCGCGATTTGCCCAATTCGTTAAACCGCACTCCTCGCGGGGTTGACTTTGCTTTTTCTGTGTGATATAATTTATTGTTGTAGCTAAAAACTATGAAAGGTGTATTTATGAATTTTGAAAAAACGAAAAGGCTCTCTTTGATATGCGGTATAGTTACCGCAGCTCTTTTGGTTGTGTGTGCTATCTCATTTATCGCAGGAGCGTGCGCGATATACGCGAGCGGAGATAACCCTTATACCTATGAGAGCATCGGCAGAACCTTCAAGTATATATCAGCCCCCGTAATACTTGCAATTCTTGCGGTAATCGCGGGCGTAGTTATTCATTTTCTTTACCCGTCGGAGAATGGAAAGCTCAAGCCGGAATATGATAAAGCGCTTCAGATTGCTTCAATGTCGAAAAGAGTCGTGCTTACCTCGGTCAGCAACACCGTTTCGGAAGGAATTTTGCGCGAGAGGCAGCTTCGCGCCTCTTTGCTTATTGCAAATCTTTCTCTGACCGTTATCGCAGCAGGCATATCGCTTGTCTACGTTTTCCTGCCGTCAAGCATGACGGGAGATTATAACGCAAGTGTTATCAAGGCAACCGCTCTAATCGCGCTGTTCTTCCTACCGGCACTTGCGGTTTCTATAGTCAGGATTTTTCTTGACACTCGCTCGCGTGAGCGGGAAATAAGCCTTTTGAGGTCGGCGCTCGCCGAGATGAAGGAGAATGGCATAACAGCTGAAAACGCCGAAAAGGCGAGCTCACCCTATACGAAGATAAAAGCGTTCTTCAGAAGGAACCGAAAGAGAGTGGAGCTGATAGCGAAAATATCTCTCGTATCCTTAGCACTTTGCTTGATAGTGCTTGGTGTCACACTTGGCGGAATGGCTGACGTGCTTGCAAAGGCAATAAAAATTTGTACCGAATGTATAGGTCTTGGATAAATTTCTGACGGAACGGAAATATTATGAAAAACTTTTTGGAAAAAATAAAAAAGCATCTGCCGACGAGGCGAAAGTGGATTCAGCTATACGCCGCGCTTCTCTTTAACGCCAATATCAAGGGATTTTTCAATGGCAGAATATATCAGGGCGGCCTGAAGAATATCTGCACGCCGGGACTCAACTGTTATTCTTGTCCGGGTGCGTCGGGCGCGTGTCCGCTCGGCTCGCTCCAGAACGCGCTTTATTCTTCGAATAAAAGCACACTCTTCTACGTTTTCGGAACGCTTCTTTTGTACGGAATTCTATTTGGCAGATTCATCTGCGGATTCCTTTGCCCATTCGGCTTCATTCAGGAACTTTTACATAAGATAAAAACACCGAAAATCAAGAAAAACAAGTTCACCCGCATCCTTTCTTATCTTAAGTACGTAATCCTCGTCTTCTTCGTAATCATCCTGCCACTTATGTATGCGGTAAAGGACCTGCCGCTCCCCGCCTTTTGCAAATACATCTGTCCTGCGGGAACGCTTGAGGGTGCGTTAGGACTGCTTTCGAACTCGGTAAACGAGGGCGAGCTTGCAAGGCTCGGACCGCTCTTTACCTGGAAATTCGGCTTGATGGTATCCTTTATCCTCGGCTCGATATTCATTTTCAGATTCTTCTGCCGATTCTTCTGTCCTCTCGGAGCGCTTTACGGTCTGTTTAACAAGTTCTCCGTATTCGGAATTCGCCTTGAAGATGACAAGTGCGTCAATTGCGGACGCTGTACCGCAAAATGCAAAATGGATATTCGCCACGTTGCAGACCATGAGTGTATTAATTGCGGCGAGTGCGTCGAGGTTTGTCCTACGAATGCGATAAGCTGGAAGGGCTCGAAGATAATTCTTCCGCCAAACGAAATAGAGAATAAGCGCCCGGATATGAGCGAAGAGGAGCTTGGCGCCCTCGAGCAAGCGAATGAGGAAAGGCGCGCTCGTATAAATCGCAGAAACAAGATACTTAAGATAGTTGCAGGATCGCTTATGACCGCTCTTCTTGCAGCGGCGCTGATATATTACAACTTCGTCGATAAGGTTGACGACATCCCGACAGGCGACGGTATAACCGCTGATATGGGTAACGATTACGATGACCTCTGTTACGGCTACGACCTACCGTTATTTGACGAAAACGGCTACACGGGTGCCACCTTCAACCCCGCAGAGAATCACGGAAAGATAACTATCATTAACTTCTGGGGCACGTGGTGTACCTCTTGCAAGCACGAGCTTCCGTACTTCGATAAGATAGCTGAGGAGTATGCTGACAGCGTTACGGTTATAGCTATTCATACCGATGACGAATTCGACACCGCCGCGGATTATCTTGCCGACCCGAAGCTTACCGTTGGCGACGATTACCCTTGGATATCAGATATTGAGAGCTTCAACTATACCGAAAGCAAGATGCTTTTTGGCAAGGATTCTGCGGGTAGCAAGGGCGAGTATTATTACAGCCTTTTGGGTGGAAAAGGTACGTATCCTATCACGATAGTCCTTGACGAAAACGGAATCATTATAGAAAAGTTTATGACCGACGTCACTCTCGACGATCTTACGGAGGTTGTTGAGTGGGCGCTCGAGGAGGCTGAATAAAACAAAAATGGCAGTGAAAATTCACTGCCATTTTTGTTTTATTCTAAAGGGGGAGCTTATTCTGCTTGAAGCGTGATAACAAGCTCGGTCTCGCCCTCGTCGAAGAAGAAGGCGTAGCCGTTTTCATCGACCTCAGGAGTGAGGTAGCCTACGGGAGCACCGTCGGGAAGCTTAACCTTCATAGCACCGGAGATGGGAAGGTTGATTATTGCCTCGCCACGCTCGTCGGTGGTAACCTCGGGAGCGCAGGTGGTATCAACGCAGACCATTACCTTAACGCCCGAAAGACTTGCGCCGTCCGAGCCGACAAGTCTTACCTTAACTTCAATGCTGACGATAGCGGTAAGCTCAACGGTGAGCTCGGTATCGTACTTTCCGAACTTAAGCTTTCTCGAGGATACCGAATCCCAGCCCTCGTGCTCAACCATAACGACGCTTACGGTATCGGTCGTCGAGATAGTTGCGCTTGCCTTACCGTTTGAGTCGGTAACAACTGCTTCGGTTTCGTTATCGTCGTGTGCGAACTTAACTGTAAGTCCCGCAATGGGAGCGTTATCACCGTCAACGAACGTAACGGTGTAGGTCTTGCCGCTATTTTCATTCGTGCCGCCTGTTTCGCCGCCCTCGTTTTCGCCGCCGTTTTCGCCGTTATTATCTTCGCTCGGCGTGCCGCACGCTGTCAAGATAAAGCAGGACAGCGTGAGCAAAAGAGCGAGGAGAAGAGCGTTAAATCTCTTGTTTTTCATATTTGAAATCTCCTGTTACTGTATGTCGTATCAACCAAGACTGTCGTAGTAGTAGCAGAACTTCAGCCAACCGCCCTCAACGTATTCAAATACGTGATTGTGGATGATACTCTGAAGAAGGTCTGCGAGCCTTTCGTCAACCGGTGTACAGCCCTGACGCTCGGGATAACCGTCCTCATTGAGAAGGTGGTCAATGTACCACTTTGCCGCATCTGCATTACTGCTTCCGAAAGCACCGAGCCTGTAAAGGTCCTGAAGGTTTTGGGTGGGGAAGGTTGAGGTGTACATATAGAAGTCTGCATAAATGAGGCTTCCGAGCGAGCCGTCGGCGTTAAGCGCGTGGTAGTACTTTGTACCTGCCGCCGCACCAACGGTTTCTGCCGCGTGAGCGCACTCCTCGCATCCTTCCTTATCGCAAAGCTTGTAATCAACGTCGTAGACACCTGCTATCGTGCTGCCGATAGTGCCCGAAGCGTTAAGCTCGTAGGTAAAGGGACCGGGGGATGCCGCAATGAAGCGGTCGAAGGTTTCGCCAACGTAGGTAAGGTCAAAGGTGAAGCTTCCGGTCTTCTCGGTGTCGTGGAATGCGATAGCAATAAAGTATTCCTTGCCCGCTTCCATATAAGCGGTAAGAGATACGTTATTGTAATCTATCGCATAGACCTCCTCCTTTGCGGAAAGGTCGGTAACGGTAGTGTCGCAGCCCGTGTCCGTGCATTCAACAGACTCATCGGTGAGTCCAACCTCGAGAGTAGTGCTGCATTCGGGGCAGACTACTGTGTAGTGGCTGATATAGAGCAGCTCGTTTGCAAATCTCTCAACGTGCATATCCGAGTTCGTAAGATTGTATCTGCCGTTTTCAGCCCAGTCGGAATGGGTATTATCCGTTCCCTCGAATATCCAACCGACAACTGCGGAGTCGCTGTTAGAGGTAACTCTGTAAACGCCGGAGGTCTTGGGAGTGAACTTATAAAGAAGTCCGCGGGGAACTATTATCTTCGTATAATTAACCTCGTTTACGACAGTGTCCTCGGTGTTAACACCAAGCTCGGCTTCGTATGCATTGAAGGGAGTAAGACCCTTGGTGGGGTCTTCGAGGTGTTTTGCACCAGGGCCGTACGCGTCGTAGTAGCAGCAAAGCTGAAGCCAAAGGTTCTCGTCTGCCGCCTTACCAACGTCCCTGCGGAAGAGCTCGGCGTATGCCTGAAGCTGCTCTGCAAGCTCTTGGGTAACCGGAACGTAGCCTGGAAGGTCGGAATTTATCGCGTAAGAGCCGTAAGCTTCAAAGCTCGAGAAGACGTTTGCGTCGCCAATCATAAGGGTAGGCGTCTGATCGTCGCCAACAGTTGCGTAAAGCCTCTGGAATACCGTCTGCCTTACGTCCTGACCGGATTCATACTGCGTGTAATTTCCAAGCAGGTCGGCGAAGAGCAGAGGACCGTTCTCCGAGCCTACGTGGTAGAATCCGTCGTTCGGATTGAGAACGACGCTTGCGTAGGTGTTATATCCGTCGCCGGTTTCGTTAAGACCGAGCGCGGCAAAGCGGAAAATGTAGGTTTCAACAGGAATGTCGGAAATCTCGCCGACGCGAAGGTTGGAAAGATAAACGGTATCGTCGCCGTCGTAGCCAGAGCCGTCCTTAACGTAAACGAAGGCAATCTCGTACTCACGGGACTCAACCGCAACCCAGGTGCAGCAGGTTTTCCATTCATCCTCATCTTCGGTGCCGGAAATGCTGTAAATGTCCTTTCCGTCAACCGTGATGGTCAAAACGTCGTAGCCGTACTGCGAGGACGCGAGATAGTCGAACATAAGCGCCTGTCCTGCTTCAAGACGAACCGTAGCCATAAGTGCGGCGTACGAGGAATCCTCGTCAAAGTTCGTGGTCTTAAGGCAGGTGACACCGTCCTTTACGGTATTAACGAAGGGCCACGCGTACTCGTCGTCGTACTCGCTGTACGTAGCGTCCAAAAGTCCGCCGTCGAACGCCTCGGATATAACCTCGCTTGAGGGCATATCTTCCGTGGGAAGCTTCGCGGGGGTAAGCTCGCCTATGCTCTCGATAAGTTTCTGCTCGTAGTTATCGGCAGTGAAGTGCTCGAACGCCTTGAGGAAGGGCTTTTCGTTCGTAATACCGCCGACCTCTATCAAGCAGATAACGCCGTAACGGTCAATGAATACCGAGGTGGGATAACCGCCCGATGCGAACTTGCCAATCATATTCTGACTCGAGGGAAGGTAGAATTTCGGGAAATTCATCGGAATCTCATTGCCTGCATCGTCGTAAACCACGTAATTTCTTACCTGACTTTCAACGTTGCCCGCATAGTCGTCGATAGCAAAGATTTCCATCTTGTCGTCGTACTGATTGTATGCGGAAATGAGGTAGGGAAACTCAAGGGCGCAATAGGTGCATCCGTTATACCAGAAGTTCAGCATAAGCAGATTGTTTTCCTTGAGCACGTCGGAAACCGTCCATTTTTTTCCGTCTATATCGGTGAGAGTGAAATCGTGTATAACGTCACCAAGCTCGTATACGCCAACGTCCCAAAGCTCCTCTTCGTCGGGGTCAATGGGCTGGGACATGAGCATAATTTTCTTGCCCGTCGCATCCATCTTGTATCTATCCTGAACGACGTATCCGTAAGGGTAGCCGTCAAGCTCGATATAATAATCGCTCGCAGTGTCAAGCTCTATCGAAACGCGACCGTTCTCGTCGGTTTCGCCTCTGCCCTTCATATTGAAGCCGGTTTCGCCCTGGTGAACGTATACCATAACTCCGTCAAGGGGCATATTGCCGTAGGTCGTGACCTCAACAGTGTAGGTGGTCTTGCCGGGAGTCTGACTTCCGCCGTCACCACCGTTTCCTTCATTTTCGCCTCCGTTACCCTCGCCGCCATCGCCCGTTCCACCACAGGCTACGAGCTGAACGCCGAGCGTCATAATCATAACGATAGCTAAAAGAAGGGAGATCAGTTTTTTAAATGTGGTCTTCATCTATACTCTCTCCTTAAATTAATAACAAGCGTGTATACAGAAATATTTTATCACATTAAAGTGATGTTGTCAATTGCCAACTTTAGTTTTTACATTGTATTCACAAAATATCAATTCAAATAAGTAATGCCCGCCACGGCAAAAAAATGCCGTGGCGGGCGATAAATTATAAGCTATCCGCAATATTGTAAATAAGCTTTTCCGTCTTTTCCCAACCAAGGCAGGGGTCGGTTATAGACTTTCCGTAGACCTCGCAGTCGGATATCTTCTGCGAGCCGTCCTCAATATAGCTCTCTATCATAAGACCCTTAACGATGCTCTTGACCTCGGGCGAGTAGCGACAGCTGTGAAGAACCTCTTTTGCAATTCTTATCTGCTCAAGATAGTTCTTTCCGGAGTTTGCGTGGTTAGTGTCGATTATTACAGCGGGATTTTTGAGTCCGCTTGCCATATAGGTTTCATAGAGGTGGTAAAGGTCCTCGAAGTGATAGTTGGGGTGCGACCTTCCTTGATCGTCGACGTATCCGCGCAGAATAGCGTGAGCGAGCGGGTTGCCGTGGCTCTTAACCTCCCAACCGCGATAGAGGAACATATGCGAGCTTTGCGCCGCCTTGATGGCGTTCATCATAACCGAGATGTCGCCTCCCGTTGGGTTCTTCATTCCTACTGGGACGTCGATTCCGCTCGCGGTAAGACGGTGCTGCTGGTCTTCCGACGAGCGCGCGCCTACTGCAACGTATCCGAGAACGTCGGAAAGGTAACGGTAGTTTTCGGGGTAAAGCATCTCGTCAGCGCAGCAGAAGCCGCATTCGCTCATAGCCTTGATATGCAGACTTCTTATTGCGAGAATACCCTTGAGAAGATCGGGTGCGGCGTTGGGGTCTGGCTGGTGGAGCATACCCTTGTAGCCTTCGCCCGTAGTTCTCGGCTTGTTGGTGTATATTCTCGGGATTATCATTATTTTATCGCTGACCTTTTCCTGAACTCTCCGAAGCCTCGATATATAATCGAGAACGGGAGCTTCGCTGTCGGCAGAGCAGGGGCCGATAACGAGGATCAGCTTGTCGGATTTTCCTTCAAATATCTTCGCCATCTCGTCTATCTGGCGAAGCCTCATTTCTGCGCACTCGGGCGAAACGGGGAACTGCGCCTTAATCTCCATCGGGATAGGCAGCTTTCTGTAAAATTCCAAATTTTTATTCATATTCTTTTCCTTTCGTACACTTATTTCGCCGGCTTGTCAAACAGCGAGCGGCGCTCGGTTGCGCGCCGCATTTTCTCGCGCATTTTCTCGGAGTCACCGCGCTCAAGATAGCCCTTAAATTCGTTGACCTCGGAAATAAAGGCGTCCATCTCCGTGAGCAGTGCATCGCGGTTCATCATAAAGAGCTCGCTCCACATTCTGTCGTTTATCTTTGCTATCCTCGTAAGGTCGCGGAAGGAGTCACCGGTGTATTTTTCCATATTCGGAGTGTTGTTCGTGGTCATAAGAGTCACGGCTATGACGTGAGTCAGCTGGGAGAGAAAGGCTATCATCTCGTCGTGCTCCTCTACCGAGAGCTCGCTTATTCTGCCAAATCCGAGAATTTGCCCGAGCTCCTTGCAGCACTCAATAGCCTCTCTCGTGTTCTTTTCGGTAGGTGTCACGATATAGTTTGCTCCGCAAAAGACCGCGGGGTCGCTGTATTCAACGCCGCTTCGCTCGCGGCCTGCCATCGGGTGCGCTGCAATGAACTCAACGTCGTCGCGCAGAATAGACTGCACCTTTCCGACAACCTGAGTTTTAACGCCGGTAACGTCGGTTATGAGCGTACCCGGTGAGAACAGATGCTGATTTTTCTCTATCCAATCAATGAAGATGGTCGGATAAAGCGCAAAAACGATAAGGTCTGCATCGGCTATGATTTTTTCGTCGAGCTCGGTCGTGCCGTATTCGATAATTCCGTGCTCAATAGCGTAATCGATGTCGCGCTGCTCCTTGGTTATACATTTCACCTTATAGCCGCCACTGGTCAGCGCCTTTGCGTAGCCGCCGCCGATTACTCCAAGACCGACTATAAGTATATTCGTGTTCTTATTAATCTTCATATTGCGTCACTCCTATTCCGAGAGCTTTCAGGTCGTCGAAGAATGTGGGATAGCTCTTCTTCACCGCTTCAGCACCGAGTATCTCGCCACCCGTCAGAGTTGCAAGAATTGCAGTTGCCATAACTATTCTGTGGTCGTTGTGCCCGCAGAGTGGCTCGCTCGGCGCGTGGAATGAGGCAGGGTAGATAACTACGTTGTCCTCGTGCACGGTCACAGACGCACCAAACTTCGCAAGCTCCTCCGCCATAGCGGCGGCGCGGTCACTCTCTTTTATACGAAGCCTTTTCGTTCCGCTGAAGATGCCGCCGTTCCTCGCCGCCGCGACGGCAAAGAGTATCGGGCCGAGGTCGGGGCAGTTGCCGATATGTATAGTGGGTGTTCCGCGGTCAAGCTGGGCATAAAATCGGCGGTATGCGCTATCTCCCTGTATGCTATCGGGATTAAGACCGCTTATCTTAACGTCCGAGCCGAAGAGGTTAAGCGCATCCGGAAAGGCAGAGCCGGAATAATCACCCTCAACCTCGACCTCGGACGGCTGATAGCTTTGTCCGCCAGGAACGAAAATCGTCCTCTCGTCCTCCCAGAATGCGCGTACTCCGAAGAGTCCCAGCGCCTCTATCGTCATATCAATATACGGGCGACTCTCTATCGGCGGTGTGATTTTTATTCTGCTGTCACATTTAAGATTGGGGAGCGCGAAAAGCAGACCGCTTATAAACTGACTGCTGACGTTTCCCGCTACCGTAAAGCTGCCGCTTTTGAGCGGACCTTTAACGGTAATGCTCTCGCCGTCGGAGAGAAAACCGAGTCCGAGCTCTCGCGAGAGCTTCTCATACACGTCCATAGGACGTGACATAAGTGATTTTGCGCCCGTAAAGGTCACGTTCTTGCTGCATAGCATAGCTATCGGGATGAAAAATCGCAGGGTGCTTCCGCTCTCGCGGCAGAAGAGCGGGGCGGTGGGGCTAACGTTCCTCGCGTTTTTTCCGTATACGGTAACGCAGTCGTCCGTGACCTCTGCCTTGATGCCGAGCGCCGCCATACAGTCGAGGGTTGCAGAAACGTCCTCGCAGGAGGAGATTCCTCTGACCGTGCTGACACCGTCGCACATAGCGGCACAGATAAGAAGCCTGTGCGCCATAGATTTCGACGGCGGGGCCGTGATTTGACCGGCGGCCTTGCCGGGTGTGATTATAACTCGCATTATTAATTACCTAAATATTCCTTTAAAAAATCGACAGCTTCGATATACCCGTCAGTTCCGTGTCCGATAATTCTCTTCGTAGCGGCGAGGGAAACATAGCTTATCTGTCTGAATTCCTCGCGCTCCGCGAGGTTTGAAATATGCACCTCAACAGAGGGCAGACGAGTGGACTTCAGCGCGTCAAGCAGGGCAATGCTCGTGTGGGTGTAAGCACCGGGATTGATAACTATTCCCGAAGCCTTATCAAAATATGCCTCTTGAATTTTGTCAACGAGGTCGCCCTCGTGATTCGATTGGTAGATAACAGCCTCAATACCAAGGCTGTCGCAATGCGCCTTAATGCGCTCGACGAGCGCGGGGTAGCTCTCGCTTCCGTAGTGCTCCGGCTCTCTTACACCGAGCATATTAAGGTTTGGTCCGTTCAAAACGTATATTTTCATTTTTCGAATTCTCCAAGTACCGTATTTGCAACCGTCAAAGCGTCGGCGGACGCGTCGATTATTTTATCGGCGGCGCTGACGTAGAGCGGATATCGCTCCTTGTATCTTGCCTCAATAGCCTCTTTTGTTGAGGAAAGGGGTCTGTCGGATGTGGGAACTAAATCGGCGAGGGGTCTGTCTATAAAGAATATTCTGCCGTTCTGCGAGAGGCGGTCGACGTTGTCGGGATTTAAGACTATCCCCCCACCCGTAGCAAGAATTTGCCCGTTTTTCTCTGAAAATCTCATTGCAACCTCGGCTTCCTTCTCTCGAAAATATCCTTCGCCGTGCTCGGCAAATATCTCGGGAACTTTAGAGCCCTCCTCGCTCGCTATAACCTCGTCGGTGTCGACAAAGGGGCGAGAGGTGAGCGACGCAAGAAGCTTGCCGACCGTGCTTTTTCCGGATGCGGGCATACCGATAAGGACTATATTTTCCTTTTCACGAACTATGTCCGAATACACCCTTTCGATAAGCGCGTCGTCGTACTTTTTATCGAGAAATATCTCCGACGCCCTGACCGCTTGCGCAACAAGCATATAAAGACCGCCCTCGGCGGGGATTCCTCTTCTTTTTGCTTCGCGGATAAGCTTGGTTCTAAGGGGGTTGTACACCGCGTCAACCACTCCCGAAAGACGTGGAAAAACCGAAAGGTCAACAGGCACGCCCTCGTTATTCGGGAACATTCCGACGGGGGTGGTGTTAATTATGATTTCGATATCCGTATGCTCGCTTGTGAGAGCTTTGTAGTCGATAGCATCATCGCTTGCCGTGCGCGACACCTTAACTGTTTCGCGAGCACCGAGCGCGCGGCAGACCGCAAACGAGGTCTTTGAAGTGCCGCCCGAGCCGAGTATGGCAACCTTTTTACCTTTAACCGATATGCCTGCGTGTGCGAGCAGTGCGCTCATACCGAAAAAGTCGGTATTGTAGCCGTAAAGCCGACCGTCGCGGTTAACAACGGTGTTTACCGCACCGATGAGCTTTGCGTGCTCGTCAATATAATAAAGGTGGGGCATTATCAGCTCTTTGTAAGGAATTGTGACGTTTATGGCAATAAAATCTCTTTTTGTCGCAAAGGCGTCAAGCTCGTCACGCGCCACCTCAAAAAGCTCGTATGGGTAATCTGCGATTTTGTTGTGTATTTCCTTTGAGAAGCTGTGTCCGAGCCGCTCGCCTATACATCCGTATTTCATATTTTCTCACCGCCTTTGGAGAAAAAATCCGTTCCGAAGCGGACGGTGAGCAGGTCGGCTACCGCAAGAGCGGACACCGCGTCAACTACCGCGCGGGCTCTGTGAATTATAGCAGGGTCGTGCCTGCCGTGAATCACGAGCTCCTCTTCCTTCATTGTGGAAAGGTTAAGCGTGCTCTGTGACTTGAAAATTGAGGGAGTGGGCTTCACCGCACATCTGAAAACTATCGGCATACCGTTGGATATACCGCCGTTAATGCCGCCGTTGTTGTTGGTTTTCGTAACTACCTTGTCACCGTCGAGCGAAAAAGCGTCGTTAGCCTCGCTGCCGAGCATATCCGCCAGCGCAAAGCCTGCACCGAACTCCACGCCCTTAATTCCGGGAACTGAGAAGAGAATATGCGAAAGCGTTCCCTCAAGCGTGTCAAACCAAGGCTCGCCAACTCCTGCGGGAAGGCCGATAAGTGCCGTTTCAAGCACTCCTCCGACGCTGTCGCCAGACTGTGCGGCGGTCGTTATATCCTCTTCCATCCGCTCCTTTACAGTTGAGTCAAGGACAGGAAAGAGAGAAAAATTAAGCTTGTCAATATCGCTCTCATACTCGCCGAAATGCCTGTCCGAAATTCCGTGAAGGCGGGATATATGAGTGCCGATTTTGATGCCTTTATTTTCAAGAGCAAGCGACAGAATAGCACCCGCTGCAACGAGCGCCGCAGTGACTCTGCCTGAAAAATGACCGCCGCCGCGATAGTCCTGGTATCCAAGATATTTGCAGCCCGCAGTGTAATCGGCGTGGCTCGGACGGGGGGTGGTTTTCAGTTCCTTATAATCATTGCTGTTCTGCGAGGCGTTGGGGATGAGGATGCAAATTGGAGTGCCCGTCGTATACCCTTCGAAAACTCCGCTGACAATCCGATATTCGTCCGCCTCTTTCCGCTGTGTCGAAATTCTGCCGTGAGGCTTTCTTTGCTCAAGCTTTGAGCTAATATATTCGTTATCAATCTTGATTCCCGGGGCTACCCCGTCAAGAACTGCGCCTATCATCTCGCCGTGGCTTTCGCCGAAAAGCGTGACGGTGAGGCTTGAACCGAATGTGTTTTTCATTTCGAGAAAATTCTCCTTAAAATTGACACGCCATAGGGCATTATAGGGATTAATGTAAACAATTATTTGCTTTATGCAAGCACTTTTGAAAGCTCTGCAAGCTCGTTTGTGGTAAGGGCGCGTATTTCGTATCTTCCAATAGAGGGAACGAGAATGCAGTCGACCTTTCCCGAATGGCTCTTCTTGTCGTGAAGCGTATACGACAGAGCCTTGTCGATATCTCCCGAATATTCCGTCGGGAGCGAAGCCTTCGTAAGAACGCTTGCGAGCCTCTCCCTTACACTCGGGTGGCACATCGGAAGCATTCCGAGCGCAACGCATTCGCCGTGAAGGAGTCCTTCAAGCTCTCCCTCCGCTTCTATTCCGTGACCGAGGGTATGACCGAAGTTAAGTATCTTTCGAATTCCTCCCTCGCGCTCGTCCTCCTCGACGACGCGCTTTTTTATCATAAGTGCCGAGGCGATTATATCCTCTATGTTTTCCTTTATCTCTACCATAGTGTACTTTTCAAATTTCTCGAAAAGCTCCTCGTCGGAGGTAAGCGACATTTTGATAGCCTCGCAAAGTCCGTTCGAAAAATGCCTTTCGGGGAGTGTTGCAAGGGTAGCGGTGTCAATCAGCACGCACCTCGGCTGGTGGAAAGCACCGACAATGTTTTTTATTCCGTTAAGGTTAATAGCGCATTTTCCGCCGATCGAGGAATCGACCTGCGAGAGAAGGGTAGTGGGAACGTTGTAAAAATCTATTCCTCTCATATAGCAGGATGCCGCAAATCCCGAAAGGTCACCGATAACTCCGCCACCCACGGCGACTACCGCGTCGCGACGGGTCATATTCATTTCCGCCATTCTTCCGAGTATTGCTTCAAGCCACTTAAAGCTCTTCGTGCCCTCGCCCATAGGGAGCGTCATTATCTCCGAGTCCTGTGCCGCAGCCTTTACTGCCTCGGCGTATTTTTTCGGAACGCCCTCGTCGGTCACTATGAGCACCTTTCTTTTAAGATTGAAATATTCATTGACAGAGCCAAGCAAGTCTTTTCCGACCAGAACGTCGTATCCGCGCTCGCCAAGCTCAACGTGCAGTTTTTTCATATCAGCATCTAACACCTTTTTCAGTTTTTCAGTTAGCCTTCGTGAAGGTTCCGACCGCCTTGAGCCTGTCACAGTACTGTGCGAGCTCTACGAGCATCGTCTGACCCTCGCTTGTGTTTATGTTGCCCTCTGCTTCAACGTAGAAGTAGTATTCCCAAAGCAGCTCCTTCATAGGCCTTGAACGAAGTGCTCTCATATTGAAGCCGTGCTTTCCGATTATGTCTATTGCCTTTGCGAGCGCTCCCGCCTCGTTCCTTACGGTGAAAAGCAGGACCGTGTGTATTCCCATTTCCTTTGAGCTGTGAGTGTTCATAGAGCGGGAGAAAACGGCGAATCTTGTAGTGTTGTTTCTTGCGGAGTTGATATTTTTATCGAGGAGCTTGAGTCCGTAAATCTTTCCCGCCTCCTCGCTCGCGATAGCCGCAACCGTCACGTCGCCTCGCTCGGCAACGTATTTTGCGGCAAGCGCCGTGTTGGAATATTCAATAACCTCGTATCCGTGCGCCTTGATATAGTCGTTGCACTGACCGAGCGCTTGCGGATGGCTGACCACGGTTTTTATATCCTTAGCGCTTGCACCGTTTACGACTAACAAATCGTGGCTTACGGGAAGCTCGGCTATCGAGTTTATGTAGAGCGAGCCGGAGAACATAAGGTCTGTTACCTGACCAACCTCGCCCTGATAGCTGTTTTCCATAGGAAGAAGCGCAACGTCACATTCACCGTCGACCGCCGCTGCGTAAGCCGCCTCAAAGCTCTCGTAAGCAACCTTGATTGCCGTAGGGAAGAGCTTGCAGGCAACTATGTGCGCAAACGCGCCCTCCGTGCCGCAGTACGCAACCCTCATTCCCTCGAGCAGCTTCGATTGATAGCTGCGCGAAACCGCCATAGTGTTCTTCAAATAGTTGACGTAGTACGCGCGCAGCTCGTCGTTTTCAACGAGGCTCGAATTGCGCCTTATGACCTCAGCCTCGCGCTGCTCGTCCAAAACCTCAAGCCCGTGCTCGCGCTTGTATTCCGCAATTATCTCTGCCGCCCTCATCCTCTTGACGAAGAGCTCCGCCATCTTCTTATCGACCTCGTTAATTATCTGCCTTGCCTCATCCAAACGGTTAGACATAACAATACCTCACAAATATATGAACGTTGCAAAAAACGATGTTAACACCGTTAACAAGTCCTTAGTGTTATAACAATTATACATAAAAATCTCCGATTGTCAACAGTTTTTTTGAAAAGCTATTGCATTTTTTGTAAACATATGGTAAAATGCAAGTAAACAGTGTTAACTTTGTGAGGCTTTTGCGATTATGGAATATAAAAACGGCGAGATAGGTGTTAAAGAGCGGCTCGTGCTTTCGGGGCTTTCAGAGCTTGAGGAATACGGCATTCGCGACTTTTCGCTCCGTCGCGTTGCGGCGAGAGCCGAGCTTTCCTGCGCCGCACCATACCGTCATTTTAAGGATAAGGAGCTTTTGATACTTGCCGTGATTTCGCACGTCAGGGAAGGCTGGAATCTGCTTGCAGAGAATATCGAGTCCGTTTATGCCGACGACCCACTCGGCAGGATAGTTGAGCTCAGCGCGTCAGCGGTGAGATTCTGGATCGGCAACGGCAGCTTCAGAGCCGCTCTTCTTACGGGGCAGAGCGAGGCGGACGAGGTTCGCCATCGCGAAATGTCGCTTTTCGACGAGCCGATAATTTCGGCGGTAAAGGCGTACGCAGAGCTGTCGGGCGCTGACTCCGACGGGCTTGCCTTCACCGTAATATCGATGATTTACGGCACCGTAACGCTCGTTGCGGCAGGTCGCGAGGAGATAAATCTCGGCATCGGAAAATTGCGGAAAATGTTGAAGAAGACCCTCTCACCCGCCTGAAAATCACATACCGTCATTTCTGCTTTGCGGCTGAACCGTGCGTTCGGCCGCATTTTTATTAGCCTGTGAATTTTAATTATGCACAATTTGCAAAGAAAAAATTTCCTATTGACAAAATGCGCGCATTTTGGTAGAATATAGTTTATTAACGCGCGTATTCACATTATTAGGTAGACTTTTCGGTTTCTTTTTTTCGCCGAACTCTGCGCTTTGAAATAAATGAAAGGCATAAATAATGACAGAAGGTTTCAAAAAATTCAGCAAAAGAATCCGACTTGAAGCACTCATCAAGTGCATAGTCGGCGCGCTGTCCGCCGCTCTTTTTGCCGTCGCCGTCTTTATAGCTGCCGTCAAGCTTGCAAGGCTTGATATCGGTCAGCTTGCAGTGCTTTGGTATCTGCTTGTCGGCGTTGGTGCTTGCGCGGCTACGTTCGGCGTTTTGTGGCTGATACTTTATCCCTCTGATAAGATGGTGGCAAAGCGCATTGACGAGAGCCTTGGCTTTTCCGAGCGTGCCCAGTCATACGTCGAGTTTCTCGGCTCGGACGCAGACGTGGCTGTAGTGCAGAGAGAGGATACGAACGAAAAGCTGCTCGCAGCACCCCTGTCGCTCGTGAAGCCGAAAAGGGTAGTGGTAACGGCGATAGCGCTCATTATGTCGCTTTCGCTTTTCGTCGGCTCGCTGGTTATTCCCGCAGTAGCAGAGGATGAGATTGGCGAGGGCGAGGTTGAAGAGCCGGTCGACGAGGAGCAGAAGCTCCTTTGGATAGAAAAAATCAAGGCACTCATATCAAGGGTGAAGCAGGACGGGCTTACCCCTTCGCTTGAAGAGAGCGTGGTAAACGACCTTGAAGGGCTCGTTTCCGCTATTGAGGCGACCGATAAAAAAAGCGTTATCAAGGCAGCCGCGATAGCCGCGGTAATGAGCATTGATAAGGCGCTTGACGAGATAAATACTGCGGCGAAGCTCGGTGCGGAGCTGCAAAAGGCGTTTGACGAGCGCGTGGTCGACTTTGGCGAGGCGCTTTACAGTATGGTAGGCTCTGATTCGAAAAAGAAGCTTACCGCAATTTCGAGATTTTTGAAGTCGGCAACGCAGGATGATGCGAGAATACTCTCCAACGATTTTGAGGCGGGTATCAGAAACTCCGGCGTAGGACTTGAGGACACCCTCTGTGCCGCTCTAATGATGCTTGCTGCCGATATGAGCAAGATGACTGCCGCCGATGACTACGGCGAGCTTGACGGCTCGATATCCGCCGCGAGCGCGGTTATGAGCGAGGTGCTTCTTTTTCAGCGGGTCAACAGAGATACGACGAACTACGTCATATCCGAGCTGAAAAAGATGTTTGAGATAACCGAGGAGGATTTGATAGACTCCGACACCGATGATTCGGAGCTTGGTACGGGTGAAACCGACCCCGTCGACCCCGATGACGAAGAGAAGGATCAAGGACCTCAGCAGGGAGGCGCGGCAGGCGGCGAGCTGCTTTACGGAAGCGACGAGGAGATATTCGATTACAAGCGCGGCGAATACGTAAAATACGGCGAGGTCTTTAACGACTACTACAAAATCATTATCGAAATTACGCAGGACGAGGATATGGACCCGAACTTGAAGGCGGCGCTTCTCAAGTATTTCTCCAATCTTGCCAACGGCTTGCAGACAGAAAATAAGGAACAAAATTGAGAGGATAAAACGATGGATAATATGGAAAAGGTAAAGCATTTCAGCGAGAAGGTCGCTGATATAAAGCGAGAGCTTGGCAAGGATATGGTTGGTAACGAGGAGATAATCGATAGCGTTCTCATCGCGATAATTTCCGGCGGTAACGTGCTCCTTGAGGGCGTTCCCGGAGTCGGAAAAACCCGACTTGTCCGTTCTCTCGGACGGGTACTCAGCCTTCCTTTCTCGAGAATTCAGTTCACCCCCGACCTTATGCCCTCCGACGTTACAGGTACGAACGTAGTTGAGAAGGACGAAAACGGCAGGATGAACACCAGCTTCCGCAAGGGCCCCATCTTCGCAAATCTCGTTCTTGCCGACGAGATTAACCGTGCGACCCCCAAGACCCAGTCCGCAATGCTTGAGGTTATGCAGGAGCACAAGGTTACCGTAGGCGGCGTGGCTTATAAAATAGACGAGCCCTTCTTCGTTATCGCGACCGAGAACCCCATCGAGCAGGACGGTACTTATCCTCTTCCCGAGGCGCAGATGGACCGCTTCTATTTCAAGCTTATAATGAAGTTCCCGACCTCCGCCGAGCTTGCCGATATCGTTAAGATGACGGGCATCACGATGGACGAGGTGGCAGAAACCGCAATAGACGGCGCGGGCATTCTTGAAATGAGAGAGCTTGCCGCAACCGTTCCGGTAATTGACGACGTTCTTAACTATGCGGTAAATCTCGTAACCGGAACGCACCCGGAGATTGAGGGCGCGAGTGAGGTTGCAAAGAAATACATAAAGTACGGAGCATCTCCGAGAGCCGCACAGGCGCTTATCAAGTGCGCAAAGGTTCGCGCGCTCATAAACGGCAGATATAACGTGTCCTACGAGGATATCGAGGCGCTTGCAAAGCCGGTATTCAGACACAGAGTTAAGGTTAACTACACTGCGGTAAACGAGCATCTCACAATCGATAACGTCATTGATATGCTCATCAAGGAAACGAAGAGGTAATTCTGCATTTTTATGAGAAATAAGTTTGTGATAAACGAGGAGTTTATATCACAGCTTGAGACCTTGCAGTCGATTATCAAGAATAACGTAGCGGGAATGTTCGGAGGCAACAGAAAAAGTAAGGTCTTCGGCTCATCCTGCGAGTTTGCCGATTATCGCGATTACGCCCCCGGCGACGATATAACGAAGATAGATTGGAACGCATACTCTCGCTTCGACCAGCTTTATATGAAGCTGTATCTTGACGAGCGACAGATGCATACAAGGATATATATCGACGCGAGTCGCTCAATGGAGTACGGTGACGGAAAGAAGGCAGAGCAGGCAATAAAGATTGCCGCGGCTATTGCCTATATATCCCTCGGCGAGATGGATAAGGTTTCTATCTACACGATAAGAAACAGTGCCGTCGAGTCGGTCATCAGCGGAATGGTTGGCAAGGACTCATATATAAGCTCTATAGGAAAACTGAATGAGATCGAATTCGACGGTGACAGCAATATCAGCGACGCGCTGTTGCCCGAATCGGTCGGATACGGTGACGGTATGTCGGTCATTATCTCCGACTATCTTACCGATAACGATTACGAGGCGGCAATAGACCATCTCGTCAATAAGAAAAGGGACGTCTTCTGCGTTCAGGTGCTCTCTATGTCGGAAACAAATCCGCAATTCAAGGGTAAAAACCACCTGTTTGACTCCGAGGACGGCAGCAAATTCTATCGCAAGAACATTGACCGCGATATAATAAACGCATACAAGCGTGCGCTTGAGTACGTGGTCGACCGTATGCGCGGATATTGCGACGCCAGAGGTGCAAATTATTTGTTTGCATCGGCAGAGGACTCGGTATTCGATATCTTCTTCGGAAAGCTTACGGATATGGGGGTGCTTAAATAATGACGTTTCAATATCCACTCGGCCTTTTGGGACTTATAGGTATACCGATTCTCATAATCGTCTATATCATAAGAAGCAAATACACCGAGCAAACGGTAGCATCCACTTATCTTTGGACGCTGAGCGAAAAATTCCTCAAGCGCAGAAATCCCCTCAGCAAGCTTACGGGTCTTATAGCCCTCATTCTTCAGCTACTTGCGGTTACCGCTATCTCCTTGACGATAGCGCACCCCATCTTTACAGTGCCGGATTCGGCGCGTGAGTATTGCTTCATCCTCGACGGATCGGGCAGTATGAATATGGACTCTGACGGCACGAGCCGCTTTGAGCGCGGAAAGGACGAGATAAGAAAGATAATTACCGAATCAACCGACGGAAGCGAATATTCGCTCGTTTACGTTGGCTCCACTACCTCGTCGGTATTCACGAAAACTGCCGACAAGGAGCTCGCCATAACTCTTCTTGACGCGCTTTCGGCAGAGCACAGCGGCGTTAATTATTCCGACGCAATTGCCACAGCACAGCGCCTCTTTAACGAAAACAACTCTCTTGCGACCTACCTCGTGACCGACACCGAGTACGAAACGCTTAACGGAATAACGCTTATTAACGTCTCAACCGACGTTGAGAACTACTCTATATCCGACCTCACCTATGTGGATGAGGGTGACACCGTTACGGTTTACGGTAAGCTCAGGTCGTATAAGTCGGGTGTGACGCTAAATTTGCGCGCCTACACCGACGGTGAAGCAGAGGTTATAGCCACCCAAAAGGAATACGTGGAGGCTGGCGGTGAGTCGAGCTTCTATATCAATATTCCCGTTCGTGAGTTCGATTCGATAAAGGTTGAGATAGTAGAGTCCGACGCATACGCGCTCGACAACACCTCGATGATTTATAACCTCGAGAGCGAGAACTCCTATAAAACCCTTTTGGTTTCGGATTATCCCTTCTTCTTTAAATCCGTCCTTACAACTATGACGTCAGCCGACGTTGAGGTGGTATCCCCCTCCGAATATAAGGGCGGCGGATACGGTCTTTATATATTCGATTCCTTCTCTCCGCAAACGCTGCCGACCGACGGTGCGGTATGGTTTATCAACCCCGTATCCAGCGTTGACGGCGCAGGATTTTCGGTCAAGAGCGAGGGAAATCTCATAGAGGGCGGCGATAGGATAGTTATGACCTCGTCTACCTCGACGTTAGCCCGTCAGCTGACCGAAAATCTTGACGGCTCGGATATCTATATCTCGCGCTACGTTAAGTGCGGTCAGTATAATAACTACACGAATCTCTTTACCTATAACGGAAATCCGATAATCTTCAGCGGCAGCACCGATGCGGGAAACCGCGAGGTCGTGTTTGCTTTTGATATACACGATTCGAACTTTGCGCTTACTGCCGATTTCGGATTCCTCGTATCAAACCTTCTTCAGTATTCCTTCCCGCCGATTCTTGAGAAGACCGACTACAAGAGCGGAGAGGTGCTGAAGGTTAACGTCCTTGCAGGATGCGAAACGATACAGGTGGATACCCCTCTTGGAAATGTTGAGTTCTTGAGCACCGCGTCTGCGGTGGCAGAGCTCACGCTTACCGAGGCAGGCGTCTATACTATCACTCTCACCTCGCAGGACTCGGTGCAAACTCTAAATATCTTCTCGGAGGCAGTGGCAGAGGAAAGCGAGCCGATGCCAAGCTCCGAGAAAATCGGCCTGCAGGGCGAAGCAGGCACGGAGGGCATGGACGGATATTATGATAACATTATGATATTCTTCATATGCCTCGCCGTATTGTTCTTGGCAGATTGGATGGTTTATTGTTATGAAAAATATCAGCTTCGATAATCCGTACCTTCTCCTGATTCTGATCCCCTTATTGCTTCTTGTTATAATCCCTCACGTAATCGCCATACGTAAGACTAACAGAAGCGCCGCTACCGCTATATCCCTCGCCCTTCATATAGCCATAGTCACCCTAACCACTCTCGCTCTTGCGGGAATGCAGCACACGACGGTTATGACGAAGACCGAGGTGTTCATTGTTGCCGACGTATCCTACTCGGCAGACAAGCGGCTTGATACAATAGACGAATACATAAAGTCGATAGACGATAAGCTTCCCAAGAACTCGCGCTACGGCGTGGTCGCCTTTGGTAAGGACTACACCGTCAGCACCCGAATCGGAGCGCAGTTCACGACGGTGAAGGGCACGAAGGTGGACACCTCGGCGACCGATATTGCATCCGCTCTTAACTATACCTCGACGCTCTTCAGCGACGACGTTATAAAGAGAATAGTTCTGATAACCGACGGAAAGCAGACGGGCTCTGACTCCAAGGAGGCGGAAACGAGGCTCGTTCAGGCTATCGAGAACCTTTACGCGAAGAATATATACATCGACGCAGTCTACCTTGACAGCAATCTTGCCGAGGGAGAGCGGGAGGTTCAGATATCCGGAGTCGACTTTACACCGTCGACCTACCTTAATCACAAAACCACCGCCGACGTTCTTCTTCGCTCGTCGAGGGACGTGACCGTAAAGGTTACGCTTTTTAAGGGCGATAGTGTTGTTGGCGACCCCCACGTCGTCGATCTTTCCGAGGGCTTCTATATCGAGAACTTCACTCTCCCGACTGACGAGGAGGGCTCGTTCGATTACAGAATAGAGGTTTCTCCCATTCTTTCGGGCGACGACTATTCGACCTATAATAACTCCTACGAATTTCATCAGGAGGTCACTGGAAGCATCAGCGTGCTTTTGGCGGCAACCAATAAAAATGACGTTATCGCCGCAATGAATCTTTACGGCGAGAACGCCTCGCTTGATATCTACCTCAACGATGGTGACGATTACCGCCGCAAGACTGCCGAATCCCTGTTTGGTAGCTATCCCGGATTTGAGAACGCCACCTTCCATTTCAACGATACCGCAATCCCTTGCATTGTCGAGGACCTTTGCAGGTATGACGAGGTAATGATCGTCAACACCGACGTGCGCGACCTTCAGAACTATACCGCCTTTATTGACGCGATAGATACCGTAGTATCAAAGTTCGGCAAGAGCCTCGTAACTATCGGTGACACCAATATTCAGAACAACACAGAGGAGGTCCTCCGTCAGCTTGAGGATATGCTCCCCGTAAAGTATGGAAACGACGACCGCGAGCCTAAGCTTTATACCCTCGTTATTGACGTTTCACTCAGTATGGTGCAGGCAGACCATCTTAACATGGCTCGCGATTCGGCTCTCGCGCTCCTTGAGCTTATGTCGGCTGATGACTACGTTTCGGTAATCATCTTCTCAGGCGACACCGTGCTTGCCCAGCCATCAGCACAGGTCAGTAGCTGTCGCGCGGCGGCAAGGTCGGCAATAAAGGCTATTGAGGGAACGCAGGGAACTGCCATTGGAAAGGCTCTCAACTACGCCTACGCGCATATTAAGGACCAGCCCTTCAAGGATAAGCAGGTTATTCTCATAAGCGACGGTCTTGAGGGTGCACTTGAGCAGACGAGTGCTTATAGTGTAGCGCAAAAAATGAAGGGTGCGGGAATCACCGTTTCCAGTATGAATATGGGAACGACGGATTCCGAAGCTGTATCGCGACTTCAATCTATTGCCGTTGGCGGTGGAGGCGATTATTACCTTATCGAAAGCCTTGAAACCGTAAACAAAACCATACTTGATAAGGTTGCCGAGGATATGGTAGACGACGTGGTTGAGAAAAAGACGATGGTCAACATTGAGGTCGACAACGATAAGGTGCTCGACGGCGTCAACGTTCTGCCCGATATTAACGGTTATATCTACGCAAAGCCGAAGGCGAGCGCTAACGTTATACTCTCGGTTGATTTTGAGCGCGAAGAGGGCGTTTACACCCAGTCGGCGCTCTACGCTACCTGGAATTACGGAAACGGCAGAGTTTCCTCCTTCTCCTCAACGCTTTGGGGCGATTGGATGTCCGAGTGGGAGGGCGACTATTACGCAGAGCTCTTCCTTCAAAATATTCTCGCGGCAAACACGCCGGAGGTAAAAATCGATTATCCTTATACGGTGAATCACGACTACGACGGAATTCACTCATCACTTGAGGTAATTCCCGTAATTCTTAATCCCGACGCCACCCTTACCGCCGAGATAACTCTCCCCGACGGTACGGTGACCGAGCAGCTGCTCGTATTCGACTCCTCGAAATATACCTATTCATTCGAAACACCCACTCTCGGTAAGTATCAGATGAAGCTTACCTACACATATTCCGAAAAGACCTACGTATCAACGCATATATTCAACGTCAACTATCCCTCGGAGTACGATAGCTTCCAAAGCTATTCGCCCTCCACCATCAAAAAGGTAATGAGAGATAGGGGAAGCGTCAGCGAGGCGGGAATCCCCAAGCTCGAGAACAACGCCGACGAGGTTGGAGTATACGTTATAACCTTTATCGTTCCGCTTATGGCGGCTGCGGTATGCCTTTACGTCGTTGATATAATCATACGCAAGCTGCGCTGGCGCGACATTGCCGGTCTATTCAAGAGGTCGTCTTACAAAGGAGGTAAGGTATAATGAAAAAATTTCTCTTTAATGCCCTGATAATCCTCCTTGTAATCTCTCTTTTCAGCTGTGGCACATATCAGCCCCCCGCAAACGATAGCACGGGCGGCGACACGGAGGGTGACTCCGGCGGAAACGAAAACGGTGGAAATGAAAATGAAGGCGAGAGCTCGGGCGGCGGTAGCGGAGAGGACACGTCCTCGACCGACTTTACCGTTTCCTTGGTTCTGAACGGTCAAGCCTTCATTCCCAAAAGGGAAGTAACGGTTCGCTGGACGGGTGAAAATCAGGTAGTTACCGCAAAGGTTGACGAAAACGGAGTTGCCACTGCCAAGGGGCTTGACGGCGACTACAACGTCACCCTTTCGGGACTCGGCGACGCCTATGCTTACGATCCGAATGCGCACACCGCATCAAACCTTCGCCGCAACATAATAATCGAGGTGTTTGAGGTCATTTATCCTATGACGAGTGCATCGGGCTCGAACTATTACGGCGACGTTATTGAAATCAGTGAAATGGGTGTCTACCGCGTTAAGCTCACGAGCTCCAAGCCCGTGTACTATCAGTTCGTTCCGCTCTCTGCGGGAAGCTACGTAATTGAGTCCTGGGTTGACACGACGAGCAACACCGTGAACCCCATCTGCGATTTCCATCAGGGCTCGGTAGCCTATAAGAATCCAACCCCGGTAGTCTATAACGACGGCGGATATTCATCGACCTACACCAAGAACTTTTCCTTCACCCCCCTCGTTGACAAAGCAAATCTCAGCGGGCAGGGAAGCGTAGTTTTCTGCTTCGGCGTTCACGCAACGCTCCGCGAGGGAACTATCTCGAAGGACAATCCCGTATACGTCGACGTATACGTTCGCTACGTTACCTATTGGCAGGACCCGAACCTTACCGGCTCAACCTTCTACCTGCCGAACGATATGCCAAAGGCGAACTTTATGTCGCTCTCTGCAAGCGGTAAGTCATATACGCTTGAGATGTCGACGGCGAGGAGAACGGCTTACATAACCGATCTTCTCTCGGGTAGCTTCCGCTCTTACTCACCCGACCACCTTTACTCTGTTACCTTCCATAATGAAGGTAATGCAAAAACGGGCGAGGTACAGATAGTCTATAACACAAAAACCTTCTTTGGTACGTCGGTTACCGACGTTGCCGCATCAACCTACCGATTTACCTATGACGGAACGGAAAGCCTGAAGCTTGAGCATAAGTCCGGTTCAGTTATTCCGAATCTCTCGATAACCGTGAATTATTATTGGGAGAGCTGGTACGCCGTCCAGGACAGGTACGGTGACGGCAAAGCCGACACCACCTTTACCTACGCCGATCTCGGCACGGGACGCTTTGACTCTAAAAACTATAAGCTTAATCCCGAAACCGGCTTCTACCACCGCTACGACGCGACAAAGTACGCCGCTACCAACGGCTTCGGTCCTATCCTTTATGCATATATTTCCTCTCCATCGCCCGTGCTCGGCACGCCCTTGACCGCAGTTGAGGCGCAGAGCTCGGCGCTGACCTTGAGGCTCGACCTCGACGGTGACGGCAAGACGGAAAGATGGAACTATAAGC
The DNA here is from genome assembly GCA_017467205.1 of Clostridia bacterium. The sequence continues at coordinate 59,974 of JAFTSQ010000027.1, forward strand.
TCTTTATTGAGGGCTGGGACGCCTTGCTTGTCGACCCCCCGGGTGTCGACCTGCAGCCGTATCTTTGCACGGCGAGCTGCCCTTGCCGCGTTCACGGCAATAAAAACCACCCAGACTATGCAAAGTGGGCTGATCTTCCCGACATTATCTGTATGTCGCCGGACGGCAACCCGTATGCCGAGGGCGCTTGCCTTGAAGGGTGCAATAAATGCTCGCTTGACTGCCGTCAAGTGCCCCAAGAGGTTTATTATCAGTACGGCTATGCCGACGTAGCTAACTCGGACGGAATGGTACCCGTTACCGAGGAGCTTCACGATTTCCTTCTGTACTATGCAAAATCTCAGATGATTTTCAAGGACGGATACGGAATCGCCGAACCTACGTATAACGCCGCGGAGGGAGATCAGTGGCTCTTTGCCTGCGGCTTCTACGATTGGAACTAATCAAAAGCTCCAATTCATAATCGCGCCCGCCGCATTGTCCTCGTCAGGCGCACCGCGCACAACCCCAACCAAACTTGATAAACCAAAAAACAATATAAATAGGAGGCAACTATGAAAAAGGTTTCTTTATTGGTTTTAGTAATCATGGTACTCGCTCTTTGCCTTACGGCTTGCGGCCATGAGCACGAATTCAGTGATACCTGGTCAAAAGACGATAACGGTCACTGGCACGCAGCTACTTGCGAGCATAGCGAGGTAACTGCAGATTCCGCAGATCACGTTGACTTGGACAACAACAAAATCTGTGACGTTTGTGAATATGATTACAATCATACTCACACTTATCAGGCGGCAGACGCTTGGACTTATAATGCTGCTGAGCACTGGCACGCAGCAACCTGCGGATGCACGATAGCACCTAAAGACGTGGCAAAGCACGCTGACACGGATAACGACGGTTTCTGTGACGTTTGCGCACACGTTGCAGGTCACGACCACGTGTACAGTGAGTCGTTCACCACGAGCGAAACTCATCACTGGCACGAATCTCTTTGCGGACACAGCGTAATTTCCGGCAAGTACGAGCACGATTTCGATCTTGCAAACGTATGTAAGGATTGCGGCTATGCAAAAGAGCTTGACGTAAACGCTCTCGACTTTGATACCGCTCTCAAGCTCGGTCTTTACAGAAACGAGTATGCTGATTACGGTACGTCCGATGAGCAGAACGTTCTCGCTGACTACGGCTACGACGTTTACTTTGAGGTAGAGCCCGGCTTCGTTTACTACACGCTTGAGTCCAACTATGGCACCGAAACCTACTATTACTATCTCACCGAGGACAATCAGGTATGGGCTCTCGTTGATTTTGGCTACGGTAACGGTATTGAGCTTAACCCCAACGAGTATTCTGTAAGCAACACCAAAGGCTACTACTTTGACGGTAGCTTTGTAAACGGTGCAGCTATCGGCTACGGCGTTGCTGACTACGTTCAGAATCTCTATACCTTCGCGCTCAACGCTCCCATTCCCGCAACCGACGCTTCATACGTTGACGACGACGGTAATAAGGTTTATTCCTTCACCTTCGCTCACTCTCGCGTATGGTATCTCTATGAGTATACCGTTGAGTTCACCCTTGACCCCGAGCTCTATTACATCAACAAACTCACCATTGACGTTGAGGGCTATGATGTATTCGACGAAAACGGCGAGGTTACCACCGATGCGCTGACTGTTGAGTGGCTCAAAGATGATCAGGGCAACCTTATCCTTGACGACGATAACGACAGAACTCTCGTGGGCTACGAGTGGGTTGGCGATAAGGTAGCTGCAGGCTACGTTTGGACAACCGAGTTCGAACAGTTTGACGGTAACCCCAACGATATCTACGGCCCGGATAGACTCGCAGTAGAATCCTTCGAGGTTTATTACGAGCTTAACGGCGAGATGGTTAAGGTAGACGAGAACACAGTTATCTCTACTCCCGTTTCGACCGGTGACGACGTTTCCATCAACCTTTACGTTAAGAATATCAACCCCGTCTTTGACGGTCTTTTCATTGACAAGATTGCTCTCTACTCAACCGAAGGTGATTACTGGGATGCATACTGGGAAACCCTCGCTACCGTTTCTGAGTATGAGGACGGATTCGTTATCAATATCAGACTCCAGAATTCCGGAACGCAGGTTTACCTCGTATCCTCCACTCTCTATTCCGTAGAGGTTGCGTTTGATGCAATTCCTCCGGAGCTTACCTCCTTCGATAGCACCGTAACTCTTCCCGATGATTACTCCGCTACCGTTACGGACAATGCAGAGATCTACGAGAATGAAGCGCTTATTATAGGCGTTCAGGTTAACAATAAGGCAGACGCCTCCTTCGTAGCAGAGCTCACCTCTGATAACAAGGTGGATGCAACCCTTCTTTACACCGATATCGTTGGCGGATACGTCTTCACCTCCGCCGTTCCCGGTACTTACACCGTTAAGCTTACCTCGTCGGCAGATGCAACCTTCACTGCAACTGTAACCGTAACCGTAAAGGCTGATTACAGATATGCAGAAGAGCTTCTTAACGGCGAGTACGTAGCAGGCACTGACACTCCCATTGAGTCGGTTGTATTCGCACCCGACGCTACCGGCCTTGCAGGCACCGTTACCGTAAACCTCAGAAACGGTAATACTGCTACCGCAAGCTACACCTTCGATAACCACACTGTAACCGTTGACTCTACCGATTTCAGCGTTAAGATTGTTGATAAGGCAAGTGTTGTTATCACCGCTTCCGGCTCTGATATAGCTCTTTCGAGAGACTTTGCAAAGATCTTCAACGGCAGCTTCACCAGCGAAGCCCCCTACACTATACCGAGCGTAGTCTTCACTCCCACATCCAAGGGTGCGCTTAACGGTACTGTAACCGTTAACTATTATCACTGGGGCGAGTCTTATAGCGCAGTATACGCCTACTCCGTAGTTGACGGCGAGTTCGTTCTCGGCGCTCTCGTTTCAGGCGTGGATTGCTCTGCTGTGTTTACAGTAGAGGGAACTACCATTTCTATTGCTACGGACGATACTTGGGGCTATGCATACGTTCTTACTCAGGAAACTCCTAACGAAGAAAAGGCAGCAGCTGCCCTTAACGGCACCTACCTCTATGAATCCTCCGACCTCTCGGAAATATTCAACGACACCTACGAAATAAGCTATGGCGAGAATAACTATTATAGCGTAACCTTCGTTGCAAACACTACCGATCCCACCACCGGTACTGTTACCGTTGCAGGCTTGATGTATTCGGGAACCGCAGTAAACGATAGCTTTACTTACTCTCTTGCAAACGGCGTATTCACAACGTCGCTTACCTCCGGCGAGGGCGTTTCTGCAGTAACTGTAGAGAACGGAATGCTTAAGCTTATGGTTCCTGCTGACTATACCAACGCAGAGCTCACTTCCATCGTTCTTCCCATCGCTGTTGATAGCGTAGTGGTAACTCCCACCGAGGAGGGCGCACTTACCGGTTCGCTTTCCGTAAATGTTGGTGAGAATTCCTCCGTTTACGCATATGAGTGGTATCTTGGAGTTGTTTACCTTGCTCACACCTCCGGTGACGATATTCTCACAGGCGTTAACGTTGTTACCTCCACGACCGTTGAGTTCACAATTAACGGCGTTGTATACTCCTTCGACCTCGAGGTTGAAGAGGGCAGCGGAAGCAACACGGGCTCTTCGGACATAGCAGCTCTTCTTAACGGAACTCACGTTTATAACGGCGACAAGACCGTTAACCACATCGTAAATGCTATCTTCACTCCCGACAGCGAAGGCGCACTCACCGGTACTGTTGTATTCAACGCGCTTATGCCCGATATGGGTGACTATGAATGTAGTGGAACATATGACTACGCATACGACGCAGGCGAGATCGTGCTTACAAAGGTTGAGTCCGAAATTGCCGATCCTACCGTTACTATAGTTAACGGTAAGCTCGTTGTTACCAATAACTATGGAACCTTCACTCTCGATAAGGCAGTTTCCTACGACGGCTCCTTCACTGCAACTGCAATCAATGGTTCACACGGTGGCACTTACAATTACGTTATCGGTAGCGATAACAGCGTAACCGTATACCTTGGCGGCGAAGTAACCGATAAGTTCGTTATTACCTACACGGGCACCTTCTACACCATTATCGCAAAGGATATGGCAGCAGGTAGCGAAACCATCATCGGAATTACTCTCGAAGGCGAGCATACCCTTAAGGTTGGAACTATCGGTATGTACACCGTAGTATTTGGTGCTGCAGGCGGCGAGGAAGAGGTTAGCCTTACTGAAACGCTTGAATCCGTATACAGCTGGAACTCCGCAAGTCTTAACGAAGGATACAGCACGTATGCAATTTCCTTCTACGGAGCAGAGTCTTCCGTTTATGATAGCACAGCCGGAACGTATGGCGATTATTACGATTTCTCTTATACTGTTGATGATGAAACAGGCGCAATCACGTTCACTTGGTCTGAAGATGTTTCGGCAACCAAGTGGAATGGAGCAACCGCAGTTTATGCAGACGGCAAGATAACTGTAACCTATGGCGACGGTACTACCGAGGTATATACTGCACAGTAATTTTGCCTAAATAAATTTGCCGAACAAAGATTGGCAAATTCTAAAAAAACTCCCACCCTCGCGGCAATAGCTGCGAGGGTGGGTTAAATTTTGCTTGAAATCACTTTTACACATCAAGCCTGTGGCTTGAATAAAAAATGACCGTACCACAATGGTACAGTCGTCTTTTTTGTGAAGGGACGATAAAAAGATATTGTTGAGAGTTTTCGTATGGATTTGAACTTATGTGTTTAATTTGCAAATTTGTTTTCGATACAAGATTTTTAAACAAAAACTTATAAATAAGCCGAAATATCTTGATTTATTCATAAAAAAGTGGTATAATAATAATGCCGAATAAAACTGAATAATTGAAATTAGCGGTATTTTTCTCTATATGGGGATATTATACTCTTTTTTAGCCATAACTATTTTTGGGATTTGGTAAAAATGCAAACTCCACTAAATAGTTATGGTGTTGAATACCCTAATTTC
>JAFTSQ010000004.1 GCA_017467205.1 Clostridia bacterium
CTCTGCAGGAATATCTATGTATCTTGTGTACCATACCGCATTGATAAAATCGGTGTGTGCTACGCCGGAGAGTTTACTTTCCGGGCAGAACGGAACGGTAATTTTTCCGTCAAGCGACTCGCGGTTCTGAAAATCCTTAAACTTTCCAACCTTCGCGTTGTCAATCTCAAAATCCCATTCGCCGTTCAGCGAAAGCCACGCCTCTCTTTTTCTGTCGGGGCGCGGATGTTCCTGTCTTGGTATCATGCTCATAACCTTTGTCCTTTCGGAGTTTTTTGTTTTATTATACCATCCCGCCGCCCCCATTTCAAGCCCCCTTGCGCGATTTTAATAAAAAGATTCCAAGGTGCGAAAACGCACCCCGTGCCGCCACAAAAAGCGACACGGGGTGCCATCATTTTATCCTTTAGTCCTCGATTACCGATTTTTTGGAGAATATTCTGTGATACTTCTCGGCTTCGAACTTAAACTTGCGCTCGTAGGTAAGAAGACCGTTCTGCTCCTGCTCAACGTCGGTGAGCTGGGTGTAGCAATATGCGAAGATGTGGGGGTTCTCAAGAATAACGTCGGTAAGTCCCTCAAGGCGAGCCATAAACTCCTCCTCGCTCGTAACGTCCTTGCCGTAGCCCCAGGAAGGGCCGGTCGCTCCCTCAACCCACTTTATTCCGCCGTATTCGCTGATGAAGATGGGAAGGTGAGTTTTTGCAACCTGTCTGTGCGGGTCCTTGCGGAAGAGCTGGTCACGAATGATGCCCTTATCTATCTCGCCGTAATTGGCAGCGAGCTTTTCGGGGTCGGACTCGTAGTCGTGAACGTCGTGAACGTCGGTGCGCGTGGTGGGCCAACAGCCGCTTACCGCGATAACCGGACGAGTCTTATCTATTGCCTTAGTAACGTCGTAGACCGTATCGATAAGCGGTATGGAGTGGCGTCTGCCATCTCTGTCCCAGGTTTCGTTGAAGGGGCACCAGCCGATAACCGACGGGTGAGAGAAGTCGCGCTCGACCTCTTCAAGCCATTCGGGAAGCATATAATAAAGGTTCGTATCAATGGTGGGATCAAAGCCCCAGTTTCCGGTTTCCGCCCATACCATATAACCGTACTTGTCTGCGTGATAGAGGAATCTCGGCTCAAATACCTTCTGGTGAAGTCTTGCACCGTTAAATCCGCAAGCCACAGAAGCCTCAATATCGAAGATAAGTGCCTCGTCGCTCGGTGCGGTTATAATTCCGTCGGGATAGAAGCCCTGGTCGAGAACGAATCTGCCGAAGACCGTTTTGCCGTTTATCTGAAGACCGCCCTTCTTCGAAAGAGACACCTCGCGAAGACCGAAGTAGCCGCTCATCTCGTCAGTTGCCCCGTCCTTCTCAAGCTTGAAGACAAGGTCGTAGAGTCTGCCGCAGCCAACCTCCCAAAGATGACGCTCCGAAAGAGCTATTGCAAGCCAGGTAGATGTCGAAAAAACTTCACACGCCCCCGTACCAACAAGTCTTCCCTCGTAGTACGCCTCAACGGTAAGCTTGCCGCCGAGCGACGCCTCGCTCATAAGCACCTCAAGGTTAAGCGAGGGCTCGTTAATGTTGGGATAGGTCTTATATGCGGTAACGTGAGCCGCATTTACAGCCTCAAGCCAAACAGTCTGCCAGATACCCGTAGTTCTCGTGTAGCAGCAGCCACGGGAGTTAAGAACTCTCGACTGCTTGCCCGAAAGCTGCTTTCCGGACTGAAGGTCGCTTTCCGCGTAAATCGTAACGCGATTCTTTTCATCCGTAAGATATTGGGTGATATCAAAAGCGAAGGACGTGTATCCGCCGAAGTGCTCGCCAACTCTCTTGCCGTTTACAAAAACGGTGCTCGTGTGATAGCAGGCATCAATATGAAGAAGAACTCTCTTCCCTGCCCACTCTGCAGGAATATCTATGTATCTTGTGTACCATACCGCATTGATAAAATCGGTGTGTGCTACGCCGGAGAGTTTACTTTCC